>NZ_JBZFUK010000001.1:0-612825 GCF_058314495.1 Streptococcus sp. ELY_86
ATGTTCATCTGCTTTCTATACTGAGTTGGGGAATTCTAGTATATCAGACGAACATGTCTTTTCTGTTGCACTTCATTTTACAATGCGGGAATCTTTTTATTTTGTCTTTGGGTAAAAATATTTCTTGTCTCAATATAACTATTCGTAAATCTTCATTGAGTTTTTCCAAACAGTCGTATTTTTTCAATACTATTCATCATTAAGCCTCTTTTAAGAATGGTAGGTTAAACTGAGATTATTCTGAAAGAAAGAAGAGGTTTATCGATGAAAAAAGTATTTACTAACCCCATTTTTCTCTCATTGGCAGCAAAATCTGCCTTAACTGCATTGATTGCAGTTCTTGCCGACGCCTGATTTAAAGGAGCTTCCCCTTTCTGTAAATAATTAGTCGAAAACTTCTAAGTCATGCTATAATAGAAAGGAAGAAAAGGAGCCGAAACATGATAAAGATATTATTAGTAGAAGATGATTTAAGTCTGTCAAACTCTATCTTTGATTTTCTGGATGATTTTGCTGACGTTATGCAGGTTTTTGATGGGGAAGAGGGGCTTTATGAAGCTGAAAGCGGCGTTTATGATCTGATTTTATTGGATTTGATGCTGCCGGAAAAAAGCGGTTTTCAAGTTTTGAAAGAACTGCGTGAAAAAGGGATTACAACTCCTGTTTTGATCATGACAGCTAAAGAAGGTTTAGACGATAAGGGCCACGGCTTTGAGCTGGGTGCTGATGACTATCTGACAAAACCGTTTTATTTGGAAGAGCTGAAAATGCGTATTCAGGCTCTTCTTAAGCGGTCAGGAAAATTCAGTGATAAAAGCCTTGTTTATGGTGATTTAACGGTAGATACATCTACCAATACAACTAAGGTAAACGGCAAAGAAGTAGAGCTGCTTGGCAAGGAGTTCGATTTGCTGGTTTATTTCCTGCAGAATCAAAATGTTATTTTGCCTAAATCACAGATTTTTGACCGAATCTGGGGTTTTGACAGCGACACGACAATTTCTGTCGTTGAAGTTTATGTGTCTAAAATCAGAAAAAAACTTAAAGATACACAGTTTGGAAAAAATTTGCAGACGTTGCGCAGTGTGGGATATATTTTAAAGGATGCTAAATAAACTAAGACAAAAAAACAGGCATGGCGGGAATGCCTCCTTTTTCAGCCATTTCTTTGGCGTATTTACGGGAATATTCCTTGTGATGACTGTCATTATCATACAAATCATGCGCTTTGGTATCTATTCTTCGGTTGATGACAGTCTCAAAAAGGCGACTAAAAATATCGATGATTATGTCAATATGGCCATGGTCAGAAATACCATGATCAGTGATACGATGGACGAAGACAGCGAAGGATCTCCCTTTAAAATCAAGCCGGATGGCCAAATGGCTGCCAATACTGATACCATTCTTTATGATAAAAAGCATCGTGTTGTCAATAACATCAATGTCTTTTCACCCTTATACCGCATCCACCCAAAACTGAACAACTTGGGTGCCATTGCCGAACAAAAGGCCAAGAATATCTATGGTCAGACGGAAAAATATAGGACTGTGACGGTTAAAGTGGATAATAGTTTTTATCCGCAGGTAAAATTTGCAACGATTGTTATCAACACAACTCAGCTGGAAGAAGCCAATAAACGTTATGTGACAATTATCATCAGCGTTATGATTGTTTTTTGGCTGATTTCAGTGATTGCCAGTGTTTATTTAGCCAAATGGAGCCGCAAACCCATTTTAGAGAATTACGAAAAGCAGAAGTCCTTTGTGGAAAACGCCAGTCATGAGCTGCGCACACCGCTGGCTGTTTTGCAAAATCGTTTGGAAAGTCTGTTTAGAAAGCCTGAGGCTACTATTTTAGAGTCATCAGAATCCATCGCTTCCAGTTTAGAAGAAGTCAGAAATATGAGGATATTGACAACGAATCTCCTCAATCTGGCCCGCCGTGATGATGGTATTAAGCCTGAGATAACAGAAGTTAACCCCAGTTTTTTTGATGATACCTTTAAAAACTATGCGATGATTGCACAGGAAAACGGCAAAAGGCTGCATATTACAAATAAAGTCAGCCGTCAGATTAAAACAGATAAAACCCTGCTCAAACAATTGATGACCATTCTTTTTGACAATGCGGTCAAATACACGGATCAAGCAGGAGAAATTTGGATAGACGTTAAAACAACAGATCGCAGCTTGATTTTCTCAGTAGCTGATAACGGTCAAGGAATTTCAGATACAGACAAAAAGAGGATTTTTGATCGTTTTTACCGTGTTGATAAAGCGAGAACCCGGCAAAAGGGCGGTTTTGGTCTGGGCTTGTCTCTGGCAAAACAAATCACCGACAGCTTAAAGGGCAGTATCATTGTCAAAGATAAAAAACCGCAAGGCGCTATTTTTGAAGTTCGTTTGTCAGCCGGTAAGTAAAAAGCAGATTCTGTACCCCCATAATTATAACGATTAGGACGAAAAAAACACCTCCGAAGTATTTCACTTTGCCAAAAGGCTTCGGAGGTGTTTTTATCTACCCTAAATGCATTCCAGTCGGATTTTTCAAAAAGAAAAAAGCCGGACTAGTCCGACTTCTTAGTTAGCTAATTGACGTGCAAGGCGTGCTTTATCGCGGCTTGCTTTATTTTTATGAATCAAACCTTTTGATTTAGCTTTGTCAATGCTGGAAGAAGCAGCACGGAAAAGTTCTTCGGTTGGGTTTGCTTCAAAAGCCTTAACAGCAGAGCGCATAGCTGATTTTTGAGCTGAATTGCGGCTGTTTTGCTTAACGTTGAGTTCAGCGCGTTTAATCGCTGATTTAATATTTGCCAATGTCTTTACCTCCAAATTATGATAACTACACTATTATATAGAAATTCTGAGCATTTGACAAGCCTTTATCACTTTTTCAGGTAAATTTCATCTATTTTATGGTCGTTGGCCTTATGGAGAATCAACTCAGCGCGATTTCGCGTAGGTTCAATATACCTTTCCAGATTGACGAGATTAATATTTTTCCAGATTTCTCTGGCAAAATCAAGAGCCCCTTCTTTGCCCATTTTTAAGAAGCGGTGGTAGTAGTTCTCTTCATCATTCTCAGCCAGATCCAGCAAGGCGGAGAAGCGTTCAAGGTACCAATTTTCAATATGGCTGCTGTCAGCGTCGATATAGATTGAAAAATCAAAGTAATCACTCATATAAAGACGATTGTTTACAGGATTTTGAAAAACATTGATTCCTTCTACAATCAGAAAATCAGGTGCTTCTATCGTCTGGCTTTTATCTGGAACAATATCATAAATTTCATGTGAGTAAACAGGAATCTCTGCAGTCTCCCCGTTTTTCATCCTGTCTAAAAAGTTGAGCAAAAGCTCCATATCATAGCTCTCAGGGAAGCCTTTGCGATTGAGCATGTCTTTGGCAGAAAGAACGGCATTGGGGTATAAGAAACCATCAGTAGTGACCATTTCAACACGGGAATTTTTAAATGTTCTGGCCAGCAAAAGCTGCAAGAGCCGGCTGGTAGTAGATTTACCGACGGCAACAGAGCCCGAAACTCCGATAATAAAGGGACGGTTATTGAGATCTTTCTGCAAAAAAATACTTTTGGAAAAGCTGAGATTTTCCTGAGCTCTTTTATAGATTTTAACCAGACTGACCAAGGGCAGATAGATGTCTGTGACATCTTGAATGCTGATTTGGTCGTTGAGACTTTTTATAGAGTTTAATTCTGTCTCATTTAAAGGCGGCTGTGATTTTTGATGCAGGTGCTGCCAGGTATGGCGGGAAATTTTTTCAAAATTAATAAACTCGTTTGCCATGAAATCCTCCTTCAAAGAACATTATACCATATTGAATTGAAAACCGTTTCAAAGTATGCTAAAATTGATTAGCGTAAAACAGGAGTTAACAATACGATGAATAACATGTACTATACAGAAAACCCTGACAGCAGACACGCATTAAAAGAAATAGATGTTAGTTTGCTGGGGCAGACTTTCCATTTTCTGACGGATTCGGGTGTTTTTAGCAAAAAGATGGTTGATTACGGCAGTCAGGTTCTTTTAAACAGCCTTGATTTTAAAAAAGAAAAGAGCCTGCTTGATGTCGGCTGCGGTTACGGGCCCTTGGGCATTTCGCTGGCTAAAGTCTACAATCTTGATGTCACTATGGTTGATGTTAATAGGCGGGCATTGGATTTAGCTGAGAGAAATGCTGAAAGAAATGGGGTTAGGGCCAATATTTTTCAGTCAAATATTTATGAAAATGTTTCAGAACCTTTCGATGCTATTATCAGCAATCCTCCTATAAGAGCCGGCAAAGAGGTTGTTCATGCCATCATTGAAGGCAGTATTGAGCATCTGAATACAGGCGGCAGCCTGACAATTGTCATTCAGAAAAAACAAGGAGCTCCCAGTGCTAAAGCAAAGATGGAGCAGGTTTTTGGCAATGCTGATATTTTAAAGAGAGACAAGGGCTATTATGTCCTCAGAAGCACAAAAGAAAGGTAATACATGCAAGAGAGCTGTCAGAATGCAGCGGATTTGTCCCAAAAACAAATATTTTCGGGAGATATTCTGGATTCAGCCACTTTCTAAGCGTTTTGGGTATTTAGATGATAAGAGCAGTTGATTTGATTCAGAAAAAACGAGACGGTCATGAACTGACAAAACAGGAAATAAACTGGCTTATTGAAGCCTACACTGACGGCCGAGTGCCTGATTATCAGATGTCAGCTTTTGCCATGGCCGTCTATTTCAGAGGAATGACGACCAGAGAAACACATGATTTGACCATGGCTATGGTTCATTCGGGTGAGGAGATTGATTTGTCTGCCATTCCTGGGATAAAAGCAGATAAGCATTCAACCGGCGGTGTTGGGGACAAGGTGACCTTGATATTGGTGCCGCTGGTAGCGAGCTTTGGCGTCCCTGTCGCTAAAATGAGCGGCCGCGGTCTCGGGCATACCGGCGGAACACTTGATAAGCTGGAATCCATTAAGGGCTATCAGATTGAGCTGTCTCAGGCAGAGTTTATCCAACAGGTTCAAAAGATTGGCTTGGCAGTTATCGGTCAGTCTGACAATTTGGTCAAGGCTGACAAGATGCTTTATGCCCTGCGCGATGTTACAGCGACAGTTGATATCATTCCCTTGATTGCCAGTTCTATCATGAGCAAAAAAATTGCTGCCGGAGCAGACCGTATTTTACTGGATGTGACTGTTGGCGACGGTGCTTTCATGAAAACCTTGGAAGATGCAGAAATTCTATCCAATACGATGGTTGCTCTGGGCAAGGAAATGGGTCGGCAAACAATTGCAGTCATCACTGACATGAGCCAGCCTTTGGGTCAGGCTGTCGGCAATCGCTTAGAGGTTTTGGAAGCTTTGCAGATTATGCAGGGGAAAGGACGAAAGGATCTGACAGATTTTATCTGTGAGCTGGCTCAGCTGATGTTGGAATTAGCCGGAAAGCAAGAGAGTCTGGCAGATATTCGTGATCATTTGACAAACGGTCAGGCACTGAAGAAATTCGAAGAAATGGTCGTCTGCCAAGGCGGTGATTTAAAAGATTTGTACCGACCGTCATCAGCACCGGTTGTTACTGAAATTGCTGCAGATGAGGCTGGCTATATCAAAGAACTGCCAGCTTTAGCCTTTGGACTTTTTGCCATGCGTCTGGGCGCCGGCCGGGCGGTTAAAACAGATAAGCTGGACTATGAAACAGGAATTGTTTTCGAGAAGAAGGTAGGCGATCCTGTTCAAAAAGGAGATCTGATTGCAAGGGTTTACTCTAATGAAAAATTATCTGAAAACATGCTTACAGAATTCAAAAAAAATGTTAAAATAGATAAGGATGAATTGAGAGTAAATGAGATTTTAAGAATCATTACTTAATTGTTAAGAAAGGGTAACATGGAAATCAATCAATATATTGACCACACTTTATTAAAACCAGAAAGTACTCAGGATCAGATAGACCGGCTTATTCAAGAAGCTGAGCAATATCATTTTGCCAGTGTCTGTGTTAATCCTACCTGGGTTTCGCATGCAGCAGAAGCTCTTAAAGAAAGTGATGTCAAAGTTTGCACTGTCATCGGTTTTCCTTTGGGAGCAACGACCAGTGCTGTAAAAGCGTTCGAAACCAAGGATGCTATTAGTAACGGTGCTGATGAAATTGACATGGTCATTAATATCGGGCAGGCAAAATCCGGAAACTTTGATTTTGTTGAAAAAGATATTCGAGCAGTTGTTGAAGCCAGCGGAGATAAGCTGGTTAAGGTTATCATCGAAGCCTGTCTTTTGACTGATGACGAAAAGGTTAAAGCCTGTCAGGCGGCTAAGGCGGCTGGAGCAGATTTTGTTAAGACTTCAACGGGCTTTTCAACCGGAGGAGCTACAGTGGAAGATGTTCGTCTCATGCGTCAGACCGTGGGACCTGAATTCGGTGTTAAGGCGGCTGGCGGAGCGCGTACCTTAAAAGACGCTCAAGCCTTCATCGAAGCAGGAGCGACCCGCATTGGAACATCTGCCGGGATTGCAATCGTCGAAGGGAAAGAAGCAAAAGGTGGCTACTGATTTAGTATCTCTTGCTATAAAAGCCAGCCAAAATGCCTATGTGCCTTATTCGCATTTTCCTATCGGAGCTGCACTCAGGACTAAATCCGGTGATGTTTATTCAGGCTGCAATATTGAAAATGCCAGTTTCGGACTTACTAACTGCGGTGAGCGGACAGCTATTTTCAAAGCTGTTTCTGAAGGTCACCGCGATTTTGAAGAAATAGCTATTTATGGTGAAACTGAGGAGCCGATTTCTCCGTGCGGTGCCTGCCGTCAGGTCATGGCTGAATTTTTTGAGCCGACTGCCCAGGTTACGCTGATCGCCAAAGATGGTAAGACGGTCGTGATGACGGTCGATGAGTTATTGCCTTATTCCTTTACAGAGTTGAGGTAAAGCTGTTTTATTGGTCTGTTAAGCCATTAGGTTTAATATTAATTTGTGGCAACGTTTGTTGTATATAAAACTTAGGAGGGTTCATCTTTATGAACAAGAAAATTGTTGGTTTAGGGTTAACTGCTGTAGCAGTATTAGGGCTTGCAGCCTGCGGCAACCGTGCGGCTAAAAACAATAGCAAGGCCAAAACAGATTTAAAAGTTGCTATTGTAACTGATACTGGTGGTGTTGATGACAAGTCATTTAACCAATCAGCATGGGAAGGCTTACAGGCATGGGGCAAGGACAAAGGCCTCAGTAAGGGAAATGGTTTTGATTATTTCCAATCAGCCAATGAATCTGATTATGCTACCAATCTGGATACAGCTTCATCAAGCGGCTATAAATTAGTTTTTGGTATCGGTTATGCTCTGCATGATGCTATTGAAAAAACAGCAACTGATAATGAAGATGTCAACTATGTTATCATTGATGACGTTATTGAAAATAAAGACAATGTTGCCAGCGTTACCTTTGCTGATAATGAAGCAGCCTATCTTGCAGGAATTGCTGCTGCTAAGACAACAAAAACCAAGAAAGTCGGTTTTGTAGGCGGTGTTAAATCAGAAGTTATCACCCGTTTTGAAAAAGGTTTTGAAGCCGGTGTTAAATCAGTAGATAAATCCATCCAAATTCAAGTTGATTACGCAGGCTCATTTGGCGATGCAGCCAAAGGTAAAACAATTGCGGCTGCTCAATATGCCGGCGGCGCTGATGTCGTTTACCAAGCTGCAGGCGGTACAGGTGCCGGTGTCTTCAGCGAAGCCAAAGCTTTGAATGAGAAGAAAGCTGAAGCTAAAAAAGTTTGGGTTATCGGTGTTGACCGTGACCAAGCTGCTGAAGGAAAATACACTTCTAAAGACGGTAAAAAATCTAACTTTGTCCTCGCATCTTCATTAAAAGAAGTCGGAAAGGCTGTTCAGCTTATCTCCAACAACACTGTAGATAAGAAATTCCCAGGCGGTAAAGTAACAACTTACGGACTTAAAGATAAAGGGGTTGACCTTGCGTCAACAAACTTGTCTGACGATGCTAAAAAAGCTGTCGATGATGCTAAGAAACAAATTGTATCAGGTGACATCAAAGTCCCAGAAAAATAAGGGTTTAAGGGCGACCTCAGCCGGTCGCCTTTTTAACACTGAGATCTTTATATCTCAGTAGAGAACAGAACGTGATTGTCAGTGATTTTCGTACTGCTCTCTACTGAAGTATAAAATTTCTGAAAGGAAAAGACTATGACGCAACATGTCATTGAAATGAGAGAAATTACCAAAAAATTTGGCGATTTTGTGGCTAATGATCATATCAATCTCAATCTCAGAAAAGGTGAGATCCATGCTCTGCTTGGTGAAAACGGAGCCGGAAAGTCAACCTTGATGAATATGCTTGCCGGTCTGCTTGAGCCGACCAGCGGCGAGATTGCCATTAACGGTAAGACTGTTACGATTGATTCTCCCTCTAAATCGGCTCAGTTAGGTATTGGGATGGTACACCAGCATTTTATGCTGGTTGAGGCATTTACAGTGACTGAAAATATTATTTTGGGAAATGAAATTCTTAAAAACGGTATTTTGGACTTGAAAAAAGCCGGTCAGGAAATTAAAGATTTGTCTGAGAAATACGGTTTGGCTGTTGATCCTAATGCCAAAATTGCTGATATTTCTGTCGGAGCTCAGCAGCGGGTTGAAATTTTAAAGACGCTTTACCGAGGTGCTGATATTCTGATCTTTGATGAACCGACTGCTGTTTTGACGCCTTCTGAAATTCAGGAATTGATGAGCATTATGAAGAGCCTTGTCAAAGAAGGCAAATCGATTATTTTGATTACACATAAACTGGATGAGATTCGCTCGGTTGCTGACCGGGTGACTGTTATCAGACGCGGTAAGAGCATTGAAACTGTGGATGTGGCAGGAGCAACCTCTCAGGACTTAGCTGAAATGATGGTCGGCCGTTCAGTTTCCTTTACGACGGAAAAAGCAGCTGCTGATCCTAAAGAAGTCACACTGGCAATTAAGGATTTAGAAGTCAATGAAAACCGCGGGATTCCAGCTGTCAAAGGACTTTCCTTGGATGTCAGAGCCGGCGAAATTGTCGGTATTGCCGGAATTGACGGCAACGGTCAAAGTGAATTGATCCAGGCGATTACAGGTTTGCGCAAGATTAAATCAGGAACCATTACCATTAAAGGACAGGATGTGACTAAACTGTCAGCCCGTAAGATTACAGAATTGAGTGTGGGGCACGTTCCTGAGGACAGGCACCGTGACGGCTTGATTCTTGAGCTGACACTGGCAGAAAATATGGCTCTGCAGACTTATTACAAACAGCCGCTGAGTAAAAATGGCGTTTTAAATTATAATAAAATAAATGAACACGGGCGCCAGCTGATGGAAGAATTTGATGTCCGCGCCGCTAGCGAATTTGTTCCGGCTAAGGGGCTGTCAGGCGGTAATCAGCAGAAGGCGATTATTGCCCGTGAAGTTGACCGCGATCCGGATTTGCTGATTGTCAGCCAGCCGACACGCGGGTTGGACGTTGGAGCTATCGAATATATTCATAAACGCTTAATGGAAGAACGCGATAAAGGGAAAGCAGTGCTGCTGGTCAGTTTCGAATTGGACGAAATTCTTAATCTGTCCGATCGTATTGCCGTTATTCATGACGGTCAAATTCAAGGCATTGTAAGGCCGGAAACCACTAACAAACAAGAACTGGGAATTTTAATGGCCGGCGGAAGTATTGAAAAGGAGGAAGCAAATGTCTAAGAAAACACAGCAAATTGTCGTTCCTCTGATTTCGGTTGTCTTGGGAATTGTACTCGGAGCCATTATCATGCTTATTTTTGGCTACGATCCGGTATGGGCCTATGAAGGTCTCTTCCAAAAGGCTTTCGGCAGTCTGAAAGATATTGGAGAAATATTCCGTGCAATGAGCCCGCTGATTTTAATTGCACTTGGTTTTGCAGTTGCCAGCCGCGCCGGCTTCTTCAATATCGGTCTGTCAGGTCAGGCTTATGCCGGCTGGATAGCTGCTGGTTGGTTTGCTTTAGCCAATCCTGGTTTGCCGCGCCCTGTCATGCTCATAATGACTGTTCTTATCGGAGCAGCAGCAGGGGGTGTTGTGGGTGCTATCCCGGGATTTTTGCGAGCTTATCTGGGTACCAGTGAAGTTATCGTCACTATTATGATGAATTATATTGTGCTTTATATCGGCAATGCCATTATTCAGGATGGTTTTTCCAAGAGTGTTATGCGCAATTCTGACTCCAGTATCTATGTTGGTAAAAATGCCAGCTATCAAACGGATTGGCTGCGGGCACTGACGGATAATTCACGGATGAATATCGGCTTTTTCCTGGCCTTGATTGCCATCTTAGTTGTCTGGTATTTGCTCAATAAAACAACACTCGGTTTTGAAATACGGTCAGTCGGTCTTAATCCTCATGCCAGTGAGTATGCAGGTATGTCAGCCAAACGAACCATTGTTCTGTCCATGATCATCTCAGGAGCTCTGGCAGGGCTTGGCGGTGTTGTCGAGGGACTCGGAACTTTTGGCAATGTCTATGTACAAACCACCTCTCTTGCAATCGGCTTTGACGGTATGGCGGTCAGTCTTCTGGCTTCTAATTCTCCAATTGGTATTTTGCTTTCGGCCTTCTTATTTGGAGCGCTCAGCGTTGGGGCACCAGGTATGAGTATTAGTGATGCAACCCATGTCGGAACGCCGCCTGAGTTGATCAAAGTGGTGACCGCCCTGATTATCTTCTTTGTCGGTGCTCACTATGTTATTGAACGTTATATTAAACCTAAAAAACAAGTGAAAGGCGGTCAGTAAAATGAGTTTAGAAAGTATTTTAGCTCTTTTAGTATCATCAATGCTGGTTTATGCGACCCCTCTCATCTTTACCAGTATAGGCGGTGTTTTTTCTGAAAGATCCGGTGTTGTTAACGTCGGACTCGAAGGTATCATGGTCATGGGGGCTTTCGCCGGAATTGTTTTCAATTTGGAATTTGCTGAGTCTTTCGGCAGAGCAACACCATGGATAGCAGCTCTTATCGGCGGAGCGGTCGGTCTGTTGTTCTCCTTGATTCATGCCATGGCTACCATCAATTTTCGGGCTGATCATATTGTTTCTGGTACAGTCCTCAATCTTTTAGCTCCTTCGTTAGCGGTTTTCTTTGTTAAATCCATGTATAATAAAGGACAGACAGATAATATCCGTCAATCTTTTGGTAAGTTTGATTTTCCGATTTTGTCTGACATTCCTTTTATCGGACCGATTTTCTTTGAAGGAACCAGCCTAGTTGCTTATATCGCCATCCTCTTTTCCGTTTTTGCCTGGTTTATCCTGACTAAGACAAGATTCGGACTGCGTCTGCGTTCAGTCGGTGAACATCCTCAGGCTGCTGATACTTTGGGAATAAATGTTTACCTGATGCGCTACTGGGGCGTGATGATTTCAGGCTTTTTAGGAGGAATCGGCGGAGCGATTTATGCACAGTCAATTTCAGTTAACTTTGCAGGGACAACTATTTTAGGACCGGGCTTTATCGCCTTGGCAGCTATGATTTTTGGCAAATGGAATCCGATAGGAGCAATGCTGTCAAGCCTGTTTTTCGGGCTGTCACAAAGTTTGGCGGTTATTGGCAATCAGCTGCCTTTCCTGTCAAACATTCCGACTGTTTATCTGCAAATCGCACCTTATGTCTTAACCATTTTGGTATTGGCAGCTTTCTTTGGACAGGCAGTTGCCCCTAAAGCAGACGGTGTCAATTATATTAAGTCAAAATAAAACCTTTAAAAGGCTGGGCGAAAACTCGTCCGGCCTTCGTGCTTTAGAATAAACACTTAAGACAGTGGTTGGCTTCCTCTTTACCACAAGGTCAATGCGGAAGGCTTAGACCATTATGCAGGTGTTCAGACAGTCTGAGGATAGACTGTCTGAGGTGCGTGCCCTAAAATAAAAAAGCGAGCAAGCGAACTGGGAAAGAGACCCTTTCGGATCACCGCCTAGAAACTAGGAGGTGGGAAGAAGCAAAAATTAAAATTTTGGGGATTCCTTTTCTGTTTCTTTTTTTAGTGAAAAAGTGAGCATATTCTTTGTAAGCGTTTCAATATCATGGTATACTGATAAAGTAACTAAATTAGATTATAGTGAAAAGAGGATTTGCTTATGAGTAAAATCGTTGTTGTTGGTGCTAACCATGCCGGTACATCTAGTGTTAATACCATTTTGGATAATTACGGCAGTGAAAACGAAGTTGTTGTTTTCGACCAAAATTCCAATATTTCTTTCTTAGGATGCGGAATGGCTCTTTGGATTGGTAAACAAATATCAGGACCTCAGGGACTTTTCTATGCAGACAAAGAGATGCTGGAATCAAAGGGTGCAAAAGTTTACATGGAGTCACCGGTAACAGCTATAGATTACGATGCTAAAACAGTTACTGCCTTGGTTAATGGCAAGGAGCACGTCGAAAACTACGATAAACTCATCTTAGCAACAGGTTCAACACCAATTTTACCGCCTATTGAAGGAGCAGCGATTAAAGAAGGCAGCCGCGAATTTGAAGCGACGCTTGAAAATCTGCAGTTTGTTAAACTTTATCAAAATGCTGAAGATGTCATCAATAAACTGCAGGATAAGAGTAAAAATCTTAACCGTGTTGCTGTTGTGGGAGCAGGCTATATCGGTGTAGAACTGGCTGAAGCTTTTAAACGGCTCGGTAAGGACGTTACGCTGATTGATGTTGTTGACACCTGCTTAGCCGGTTATTATGACCGCGACCTTTCAGATATGATGCGTCAAAACTTAGAAGACCACGGAATTGAATTGGCTTTCGGTGAAACCGTTAAAGCGATTGAAGGTGACGGCAAGGTAGAGCGTATTGTGACCGATAAAGCTAGCCGTGATGTTGATATGGTTATCTTAGCCGTAGGATTCCGTCCTAATACTGCATTGGGCAATGGCAAGCTGGAAACTTTCCGCAACGGTGCTTTCCTTGTCAATAAAAAACAAGAGACCAGCCTGCCTGATGTTTACGCTGTTGGCGACTGTGCTACGGTTTACGACAATGCTATCAATGATACTAACTATATTGCTTTGGCATCAAATGCCCTGCGTTCAGGCATTGTAGCGGGTCACAATGCGGCTGGCCACGAATTAGAGTCTCTGGGGGTACAAGGTTCAAATGGTATTTCTATCTTCGGACTGAATATGGTATCAACCGGATTGACGGCTGAAAAAGCCAAACGCTTTGGTTACAACCCAGAAGTAACAGAATTTACTGATAGTCAAAAAGCAACCTTTATCGAACACGATAACTATCCGGTTACTCTTAAGATTGTCTATGATAAGGACAGCCGTCTGATCCTCGGTGCACAAATGGCATCTAAAGAGGATATGTCAATGGGAATCCACATGTTTTCACTGGCTATTCAGGAAAAGGTTACTATCGATCGGCTAGCGCTCTTAGATTTCTTCTTCCTGCCTCATTTCAATCAGCCATACAATTACATCACAAAGGCAGCACTTAATGCTAAATAAGCTTGAGCTGAGATATAATCTCAGCTTTTTTGATTGAGTTTTATAGGAAATAAGAAGTTTTCTTTCTTCCCTGCCGGAAAAGATTTTCTGCTGTCGGCATTGTCGCTTAGGAGTGAATAGTATATAATAAAAGGGATAAAGGAGGTTTTTGGAATGGACGGACAGCAACCAAAGGAGAAGAGAAGATCGCAAAAAGGAAAAGAAAACAGGCAGGAAGACATTCTCAAAAATAAAATCTCACGGCTCAAGACAGCTTTAGAAGAAGAAAATGATCCAAATCTGAGAAAAGAGATGCTTCTTTTGCTGCAGGAATACGAGGCATCCTACAAAGCTTTAATTCAGAAAAAACATCTGTTGACCTATCTGCTGTCTGCAGCTGCGGCTATAGCTGTTATCGTTGTTGTTTTATTCTTGATGTTTTTAAGAGACAGTTCAAGATCCAGCACATCATCTTCGCAGAGCAATCAGGCTCGTATATCCAGCACGGTGCAAAAAAATGAAACTGAAAAAACAACCGCGACAGAATCTTCCGACAGCAAAAGCGATAGCAACAGCAAAAAGAATTTGGAGACTTTTCCGAAAACCTTGCTTGGTACCTGGTCGGGCTATCTCAGCTACATGCAAGAAGACATGACTATGACCTTTACGGAGGACAATACTGTCAAAACAACCGTAGGGGCAAATACTTATACAAGCCGCATTGACAGTCTGGAAAAGGTCGGTACTGACACTTATCTCTATCATCTTTCCCTAAATTCAGAGCCGACTGCTCTTGTTCCGGGAGTCCAGCTGGGGGGAGCCAGAATAAAATATGCTTATGGTATCTATATAGGAGAAGACCATATTGTTCCTCTTGTTTGGCAGGCAAGCGAGAATGCAGACTTTGACTACTCTAAACCTTTAGAAAATAATCAGTCGGATTATCGTTTAACAAAGGGGAATGGTTCGCAAAATTCATCTAAAAGGACAAGAAAAAAGGACAGCCAAGTAGACACTAAAAATCTAACGACAGAGCAAGTCGAAGACTGGGTTATTGCGCATTATCTGGATAATCGTAAGGATGGTCAGCGTTTTACAAAAGCAGACTTTGTTATTGAAAGCTGGAAAGCACAGACAGACGGACTGGTTTATGCTATTGTCAGGGAAAATCATGCTAGGGATGCCATGAAAGAAGCGGGAGCAGATCCCAATGTTAATCCGGCTGTTGCTCATTACCGTATCAATGCAAATGGGGAGCTGGAAAAATTATCCGGTGCCGATAATTGGACGGTCGTCAGCAGGACCTATTACACTGACTAGAAATCAAACATTGCAAAAAAAGACAGGCCTAAGGCCTGCCTTTTTATCATAAGGTATGGAGGTTGATTGTTTAGTTGCGGGCTGCAGCTGCGAATTCTTCATTTGAGAAGGCTTCGTCAATGATTTCTTTAAGCTGTTTAGCAGAAGCTTGCATTTTTTGAAGCTCAGCATCATTTAACGGAATGTTTACCGGACGAACGATACCGTGTGCGCCGACGATTGCAGGCTGTCCGATAAAGACATCCTCAACACCTTCGTATTGGCCGGATTGGAATACTGACAGCGGAAGCACAGCATTTTCATCATCAAGGATTGCTTTGGTAATACGAGCAAGAGCTACGGCGATACCATAGAAAGTAGCACCTTTTTTATTGATGATAGAATAGGCAGCATCACGAACGGATACGAACAGTTTGACAAGACCTTCAGCATCAACATCGCGGTTATCTTGCAGCCATTGTTCCAATTTAACACCGGCTACATTGGCATGAGACCAAACGGCGAATTCTGAGTCACCGTGTTCACCCATGATATAGGCGTGAACGGAACGAGCATCAACGCCGATTCTTTCAGCAAGAGCTTGACGGAAGCGAGCAGTATCAAGAGATGTACCAGAACCGATGACACGTTCTTTAGGGAAGCCGGAGAATTTCCATGTTGAGTAAGTCAAGATGTCAACCGGATTGGCAGCAACCAAGAAGATTCCCTTAAAGCCTGATTCAACTACTTGTGTAACGATAGATTTGTTGATAGCAAGGTTTTTACCCACAAGGTCAAGGCGAGTTTCACCTGGTTTTTGAGGGGCACCTGCAGTAATGACAACAAGGTCAGCATCTGCACAGTCTTCGTATTTAGCAGCGTAAATTTTCTTTGGTGAAGTGAAGGCGAGTGCATGGCTAAGGTCAAGAGCGTCTCCGACAGCCTTTTCAAACAGCTGAGGAATTTCAATAATTCCGAGTTCTTGAGCGATTCCTTGGTTAACAAGAGCGAAGGCGTAAGATGAACCTACAGCACCGTCACCGACAAGGATGACTTTCTTATGTTGTTTAGTTGCAGTCATGTTCTAAACATCTCCTTATAATTTATTAAGTGTATATCTTATACGAATTTATTCTATCACTTTTAGTTAAAAAAGTCACTAATATTTTCCCGGACCTAAGGAAAACTATAGTAGAATAGCTGAAAATGAGCATTTTTTGTGATATAATATAAGGGAGTTTTAGACTAGAAATGGGGCATTTTTTAATGCAAGATAGAAATTTAGTAGATGTCAATTTAACCAGTGAAATGAAAACGAGTTTTATTGACTATGCTATGAGTGTTATTGTTTCTCGTGCTCTGCCTGATGTCCGCGACGGTTTGAAACCAGTTCACCGCCGCATTTTATACGGAATGAACGAACTGGGTGTTACACCGGACAAACCGCATAAAAAATCAGCACGTATTACCGGTGATGTCATGGGTAAATACCACCCGCACGGGGACTCCTCTATTTATGAGGCTATGGTTCGTATGGCTCAGTGGTGGTCTTATCGCCACATGCTGGTTGACGGTCACGGAAACTTCGGTTCTATGGATGGAGACGGAGCTGCCGCACAGCGTTATACAGAAGCGCGTATGAGTAAGATTGCGCTTGAAATGCTGCGTGACATTAATAAAAATACCGTTGATTTTGCAGATAACTATGACGGCAGCGAGCGCGAGCCCTTGGTTTTGCCGTCTCGTTTCCCTAATTTGCTGGTCAATGGGGCGACCGGTATCGCGGTAGGTATGGCTACCAATATTCCGCCTCACAATTTGGGTGAGACTATTGATGCTGTGAAATTAGCCATGGACAAACCTGACGTCACGACACGTGAGCTGATGGACGTTTTGCCCGGACCGGATTTTCCGACAGGAGCGCTTGTCATGGGGAAATCGGGCATTCACCGCGCTTATGATACCGGTAAAGGAACGATTGTCCTGCGGGCCCGCACTGAAATTGAGACGACCAAGTCCGGGCGGGAACGTATTGTCGTGACGGAATTCCCTTATATGGTCAATAAGACCAAGGTGCATGAGCATATCGTCCGTCTGGCACAGGAGAAACGTGTTGAAGGGATTACGGCTGTTCGCGACGAATCGAGCCGCGAAGGAGTGCGCTTTATCATTGAGGTTCGCCGGGATGCCAGCGCCAGCGTTATTTTGAACAATCTGTTTAAGCTGACAAGCCTGCAGACAAACTTTAGTTTTAACATGCTGGCTATTGAAAACGGTGTGCCAAAAATTCTGTCTTTGAAGCAGATTCTGGATAATTATATTGCCCACCAAAAAGAAGTCATTGTCAGACGAACAGAGTTTGACAAGGCTAAGGCTGAGAGCCGCGCACATATTTTAGAAGGCTTGCTCATTGCGCTTGATCACTTGGATGAAGTGATTCAGATTATCCGCAGCAGTGAGACAGATACCATTGCACAGGCAGAATTGATGAGCCGCTTTGACTTATCAGAACGGCAGAGTCAGGCTATTCTTGATATGCGTCTGCGCCGCCTGACCGGTTTGGAAAGAGATAAAATCCAATCAGAATACAACGAATTACTGGCTTTAATTGCTGATTTGGCAGATATCTTAGCTAAACCAGAGCGCGTTATCACGATTATTAAAGAAGAATTGGATGAAATCAAACGGAAGTTTGCTGATGACCGCCGAACAGAACTTATGGTCGGAGAAGTCCTGTCGCTGGAAGATGAGGATCTGATTGAAGAAGAAGATGTTCTCATTACCCTGTCTAATAAAGGTTACATCAAGCGTTTAGGACAAGACGAGTTCCGTGCCCAAAAACGCGGCGGCCGCGGGGTCCAGGGAACCGGTGTCAATGATGATGATTTTGTCCGTGAACTGGTTTCAACCAGCACCCACGATTCCATGCTCTTTTTCACTAATCAGGGCAGGGTTTACCGTCTGAAAGGCTATGAAATCCCTGAATACGGCCGCACTGCTAAAGGACTGCCGGTCGTTAATCTGCTGAAGCTGGATGAGGGAGAAACGATTCAGACGATTATCAATGTCAGAGCTGATGATTTTCATGATAAATACCTCTTTTTCACAACCAGACAGGGACTTGTCAAGCGAACCAGTGTTTCTGCATTTGGCAATATTCGCCAAAACGGACTCAAGGCTATCAACCTGCGTGATGGAGATGAACTCATCAATGTGCTTTTGACAGACGGAGCAAGCGATATTATTATCGGAACACGCCAAGGTTATTCCGTTCGTTTCAATGAGACGGCAGTCCGTGATATGGGACGGTCGGCAACGGGTGTTAAAGGTGTTAATCTGCGTAAAGAGGACCTTGTTATCGGTGCTGCCCATATCACTGACAATCAAAATGTGCTAACCATTACGGAACAAGGCTATGGCAAGCAAACACCTGCTGAACAGTACCCGACTAAAGGCCGCGGCGGTAAAGGAATTAAAACAGCCAATATCACTTCTAAAAACGGTCCTCTTGCAGGCTTGGTAACTGTTAATGGTGATGAGGATATCATGGTTATTACTGACACCGGTGTGATTATTCGGACCAGTGTTGCCAATATTTCTCAAACAGGCCGTTCAGCTATGGGTGTCAAGGTGATGCGCTTAGATAAGCAGGCAAAAATTGTCACTTTTGCACTGGTAAAACCAGAAGCAGCAGAAGAGCCAGCTTCAAATGGTGATGAAAATGAGTAGAAAGTCAATGAATAACATGCGTAAACCCAAGAAAAAGCGACATTTTCTTCGAAGCTTTTTCTTTGTTCTCCTGCTTTTGATTGGTCTGGCCTTAATCTTTAATAAACCAATCAGAAACAGCCTGATCGCTTGGAATACCAATCGATATCAGGTCAGCAAGGTCAGCAAGGAAGACATCAAAAAAAATAAAAAGGCTGATTCTTCCTTTGATTTTAAAAAAGTTAAATCAATCAGCACTGAGTCAGTTTTGGCAGCTCAAATGGCGGCGCAAAAACTGCCTGTTATCGGCGGTATTGCAATTCCGGATTTGAAAATCAATCTGCCGATTTTTAAAGGCTTGGATAATGTCGGACTGACTTATGGTGCAGGGACGATGAAGGAAAATCAGGTCATGGGGCAAAATAATTATGCTCTGGCCAGCCACCATGTGTTTGGCATGACAGGCTCTTCTCAGATGCTGTTTTCGCCCTTAGAACATGCAGAAAACGGCATGAAAATTTATCTCACGGATAAAAATAAAATTTACACCTATGTCATCGATGAGGTAAAAACGGTCAGTCCTGAGCACGTTGAGGTGGTAGATGACAAACCCGGTCAGACTGAGATTACGCTGGTGACCTGTACGGATGCCGGAGCGACAGCCAGAACGATCGTTCATGGCAGCTACGAAGGAGAAAGTGATTTTAAAAAAGCCCCTAAGGAAGTCAAAAAAGCCTTTCGCCGGTCTTACAATCAAGTCTCACTCTAGCTGTCAATAAGCTTTGCGGCTTGCAAAAACAAGTACCTTGAAAAGGACTGGGCAAAACTGAACTGCCGGCAGTCCTTTTTTTCTGTTATAATGTGCATAAGGCAATAATTAAAGGAAGGTCAACTAATGAAATTAACTGCTATTCACCACGTCGCTTTCATCGTCTCAGACTACGATAAATCCTATGATTTTTATGTTCATAAATTGGGCTTCGAAGTTATTCGAGAAAATCACAGGCCTGAACGCCACGATTATAAACTGGATTTGAAATGCGGCGATATAGAGCTGGAAATTTTCGGAAACAAATTGAGCGATCCCTCTTACAGTGCACCGCCTGCTCGTGTCAGCCGACCAAGAGAAGCTTGCGGTCTTCGCCATCTGGCCTTTCGTGTAGCCGATGTGGAAGCTGTCAGACAAGAGCTGCTTGATCTGGGAATAGAAGTTGAGGAACTGCGCTATGATGATTATACGGGGAAAAAGATGGCCTTTTTCTTTGACCCTGATGGCTTGCCTTTAGAATTGCATGAGTAAGGTACTGTTGACTTTTTCTTTTGCGAAAAGATCGGAAAATGCTATAATGAAGCTCTGAGATTTGAAAGAAGAAACGATTAACGAGAGAGGTATTATATGACATTGCGAAAATTATTGACTTGCGGAGCACTTTTTCTGATTTCCTTGATGAGTTTGACTTTGGTTGCTGCCGACAGTTCGAGTTCTGTTCAAAAGGTAATTGATGAAGCCTATGTTCAGCCGGACTATGTCATGGGTTATTCTTTGAGTGAAGAGCAGCGCAGCCAGACCTTGAATCTGCTGGGCTACAATGCTGATACAGATACCAATGTCAAAACACTTGATACCAGCAGCTATGCTAAAATCATGAATGTGGCAGATGATTCCAGCTTGCAGCTGTATTCATCCGTTAAAATCCAAAAATTAGGCGATAAAGAAACCCTGGATGTAAAAATCGTAACTCCCCAAAATATTACTAAGGTTACTCAGGACATGTACCGCAATGCTGCGGTTACACTTGGCATTGAGCATGCCAAGATTACGGTTGCTGCACCTATTGCGGTGACAGGAGAATCAGCTTTGGCCGGTATTTATTATTCGCTTGAAGAAAACGGGGCAAGTGTTTCTGAAGAAAGCAAGAACTTAGCCCAGGAAGAGCTGGGTGCCCTTTCGGACATCAATGAGCAAAATCAAGGCAAGAAAGGCTACGATGCAGACAAACTCAATGTTGCTTTGACCGATATTAAATCGGCAGTAGCAGATGCAGGTGACAGTCTGACTAAAGATCAGGTTCAAAAAATTGTAGAAGATACCTTGGATAATTACGGGCTGAAGTCCTCGATGACAGAAAATCAAATCACCTTGATTGTTAACTTTGCATTCAATTTATCAAAGAGCAAGGTAATTCACAATGACGGCTTTAAATCATCACTGAATTCCTTAAAGGACAGTATTGTAGCTAAGGCTAAGTCTACGTTTAAAGGATTTAATCTGAATTTTGATGCTAATAAGGCAATCGAATCCGGTAAGGGATTTTTTGCCAGAATTTGGCAGTGGCTTGTAGACACCTTTAGCAGTTTGTTTTCATAAAGAATAGCTGAACTTTTCTGAAAGCAGCCCAAAATAACTTGGCTGAGCCGTCTGCCGGCTCAGATTTTTGACTTTCTTGATTATTAGGGAGATTGATTGAAATTTTCTGAAAATCCTCTTGACAGCTTTAGATTCAATGATATAATAATTGTATAACAGATTCTGAAAAATCTGACAATTATAAACAAATAAGGAGAAAAGTTTATGGCAGAAAACACTGAGGAACAATCAACAACCTGGAAAGAAAAATTTCAAGCCTTTGGCCCCGGAGTTCTCATGGCTGCAGCAGCGGTCGGAGGCTCGCACATCGTCTCTTCAACACAGGCGGGTGCTATTTACGGCTGGCAGCTGGCCATTATTATCCTCTTGGTTAATTTATTTAAGTACCCGTTTTTTAGATTTGGGTCACAGTATACGCTGCAAAATAATAAAAGCCTGATTGAAGGATATAAGGAAAAGGGAACTTTTTACCTCTGGATATTCTTTATTATGAATATTTTTTCAGCTGTGGTCAATACGGCTGCGGTAGGTATTTTAGCGGCTGCTATCTTGTATAATATTTTTCCGCATGGATTTGGTTTGAGCATTTCACAGCTGACAACGATTTTGATTGTTGTTACCTGGGCCATGCTTTTGATCGGCGGCTATAAGTTTCTTGACAGCCTGTCTAAGTTTGTCATGATTTCGCTGACTTTGGCAACGACTTTGGCAGTTATTATTGCTGTTTTCAAACACAGAGAGCTGGCGCCTAATTTTCATGCACCTTCGCCATGGCGGTTAAGTGCTCTGCCATTTATTGTTTCTTTGATGGGCTGGATGCCGGCACCTATTGAAATATCGGCAATCAATTCGATGTGGTCTGTTGAAAAACGCCGGACAACTAAAGTCACCTATAAAGACGGTTTGCTCGACTTTAATGTAGGTTACATTGGAACAGCTGCTCTTGCCTTTATCTTCCTGGCTTTGGGAGCTTTGATTCAGTTTGGCTCCGGCGAGCCGGTCAAAAGTGCCAGTGCAGCTTACATTGCTCAATTTATCAGCATGTATGCCTATGCTATCGGAAATTGGTCACGGCTTTTGATTGCCTTTATCGCCTTTTTGTGTATTTTTGGTACGACTATTACCGTTATTGATGGTTACTCCCGTGCCAACAATGAAAGTCTCCGTCTTCTTTTCAATAAAAAAGAGTCCAGTCAAAAGTCATTAAACATTTGGATAACAGCGACTTCTGTTGTCGGAATTCTCATTGTTCTCTTATTTGCAGGTGATGTTGCTACCTTAATGCGTTTTGCCATGATTGCTTCTTTCCTGACAACACCGATTTATGCTTATTTAAACTTCTCCTTAGTTAACGGCAAGGAACACAAGTTATCACCATGGCTGTCCGGACTGTCAATTGCCGGAATCATTTATCTGTCTGGATTTGCCCTCTTCTTTCTTGCCTATATTACAGGCCTTATCGGTTGATTGAGCCTGCTGCTTAAAAAAGAAAAACCGGAATGAACAGACAATCTGCACCCCAGAAATTAGACGAAGAATCTAATAATTGGGGTGCTTTGTTTTGTATCACGAGTAGATATGAGCAGCAGGTGGCTGGTAAAAAACTTGAATTTTCATCGTCTTTAGGGATATAATAAAGGAAATTGCAAGTGAGGAAAGAGGCACTGATGACAGAACTTTGGGATGCTTATGATGAAAATCGGCAATTAATTCCGGGAAAAACTATTGTGCGCGAGACATTCTCGACAGCAGATGATTTTCACTTGGTCGTTGAGGTTTTGCTGTTACATGAGGATAATGCGGTGCTGTTTATGCATCGTTCTTCTGAAAAAGAAATTTTTCCGGGTTATTATGAAGCGACTGCCGGTGGCTCAGTCTTAAAAGGCGAGAATTCAGAGACAGCTGTCCGACGGGAATTACAAGAAGAGACAGGTCTGGAGGCTGGGCGTCTGCAGCTTCTTTTTCAATACAGCGATCCTCAGTACCATTCTCATTTTGATCATTATCTGGCTAGGACCAATGCTGATAAGAACAGCGTCAGTTATCAAAAAGGCGAGACAGACGGTCATGTGTGGGTGGCTCCGGAAGACTTAGCGGATTTTCTGGATAAGGAAAATGTCCTGCCTGCCAATGTGACAGAGCTGAAGATACTGTTTGGTTTGGAATAGCAGCTTTCTGGGCCGCTGTTTTATAAAATGAATGATTAAAGGAGTCAAAATGACGGTAAAAGTAATCGCAACAGATATGGATGGTACTTTTTTGAATTCACAAGGGGAATATGACCATGAGCGCTTCCAAAAGCTGTTAGAACAGCTCCAGAAAAAAGATATCCGCTTTGTTGCGGCAAGCGGCAATCAGTATCGGCAGCTGAAAGATCGCTTTCCCGACTGCCATGAACAGCTGACTTTTGTGGGTGAAAACGGGGCTAATATCGTGCACAAGGATGAGCCTATAATTGAAGTTTTTCAAAAGAGAGACGATATTGCAGACTTAATACATTTTGTTGAAAAAGAATATCCTGAGGCTGTTATTTCTTTGGCAGGCGAGAAGAGAGCATATCTGCGTAAAGATGTTCCGGAAAATATCATTGAATGGCTTTTGCCTTTCCTGCCCAACTTAAAACTTGTTGACAGGCTGCTTCCGCTTCCTCAGGAGCGCTTCTTCAAGCTGACTTTGAAGGTTGAAGAAGGAGCTGTGGCACAGGTCATGCAGGCCGTTAATGCATTTAAAACCGGTAAGCGTTTAGTCAGCACCAGCAGTGGTTTTGGCTGTATTGATGTAATTACAAAGGGTATGCACAAGGGCTGGGCTCTTCAGCAGCTGCTTGATCGCTGGAATTATACGAGAGATAACCTTATGGTATTTGGAGACAGCGGCAATGATGTTGAAATGCTGAAACTGGCCAAATACTCTTATGCGATGGCCAATGCTTCTCAGGAAGCTAAGACGGCAGCCCGCTATCAAGCTGGGTCAAATAACGACAGTGCTGTTTTGGAAACTATTGAAAACTATTTGGCTGCTCTATAACATCAAACGCAAGCTTGGAGATAAGTTCCAGAGCTGATGTTATCAGGTATCATGCACATAAGGCTAAGGAGGCATAAAACATGTTAGACAGGCAGCAAACGTCCGCTCAGCGTTCCAAGGAAAGCGGCAGTGCTAAATTAGACAGCTATCAGATGGAGCGGCTGCAGCTCTTTCAAGAGACCAATCCGCAAGAACCGGCAGACGGGATTGTTTTTACCGGTGATTCAATCACTGAATTTTTTCCTTTGAAAAAATATCTGGGCCGTGACAAACCGCTGATTAACAGAGGGATTGCCGGTACGGACTCTGTTTGGCTTTTGGAGCATCTGCAAGAGCAGGTGCTGGACTTAACCCCGGCTAAAGTTTTTTTAATGATTGGCATCAATGATATCGGCAGAGGTTATGAGTTATCGGCGATTGTCGGCAGAATTGCAGATATGATTGCACAGATTCGAAGCTGGAATATTTTTACCAAGATTTATTTGCTGTCTGTTTTGCCGGTCAATGAAGGGGAACAGTATGCCGCAAAGGTGAAAATCAGAAACAACGCTGCTGTTCAAAAGCTGAATCAGGACTTGCAGGTTTTAACAGGTGCTGAATATATTGATCTGTACCCTTTGCTGCTGGATGATAGAGGAAATCTAGCGCAGCAGAATACCATTGACGGCCTTCACCTAAGTCAGGCAGGCTATGCTAAAATTGCAGCTGCTCTAAAAGGAGAGCTGTAAATCTGACAGTTCAGAAAGTCAGCTTAATACTGCAGAAGTTCAAAAGTTCTGCGGTTTTTTTATTGTCTGTTTTCAGCTATAAAAATTTCGAAATAAGCCGAAAAATTCGAAAAAATGCCCATATTTTTCATAAAAAGTAGTAAGATAAAGGTATAGCTAAATGGTGCTGCATCTTGCGGCAGGCTCTATTATTAAGGAGGATTTATCATGGATGAACTGAAAAAAATTTTATTGGCTGGAATTGGTTTGACGTCGATGACTTATGAAAAGGCAAATGAATTCGTTAAGGAATTGGTTGAAAAAGGCCGGATTACAGTGGATGAGGGCAAGGAATTACAGTCCGAATTAAAGCGTAAGAGCCAGGCAGAAGCTCAAGAAGTTTTGGACAAGGTCAATGCTAAGACACAAAATGTGCAGTATGCCACCAAAGAAGATGTTTCCCGTTTGGAAGCAAAACTGGATGCTCTCTTGCAGGAGTCATCTGAAGAATAGTTGCAGACAAGGGAAGTTTTATGTCAACTAAGCGTTTAAGAGAAATAGTGGCTGTTTTTAGTTCGGTCGGTCTGACAGCATTTAAGGATAAAAACAAAGCAGCCGATGATCAAACAGCACCGCAAAAACTGCGACAAGCCTTTGAAAAACTGGGTTCGAGTTTTGTTAAAATCGGTCAGATTTTATCCACCAGAAGTGATTTGCTGCCGGATGCTTATATTAAAGAACTGAGTAAACTGCAAAGCGATGTAGAGCCTTTGCCTAAAGATATTGTCATGTCTGCTATTCAGGCAGAGCTTAAAGAACCGATCGATCAAGTTTTTCAGTGGATTTCTGATGAGCCTTTGGCCAGCGGTTCTGTAGCTCAGACGCATCTGGCTAAGCTTTACTCCGGTCAGGAAGTTGTCATTAAAATTCAAAGACCGCATTTGGCAGAAGTTATTGAAGAAGATATCAGTCTTTTGATTCGCCTGTCTCGCAGAATTCCCTCAGCCTTTATTCCCATGGTCAATGTGACGGATGTCTTATATCAGTTAAAGGACAGCTTGATTATTGAGATTGATTTTCGCAATGAAGCACAGGCTATGCTGGATTTTGCCGAGCTCAACCGAGGGGTTAAGTGTGTTGCTGTTCCTGCAGTCTTTTCGGACTATACAAGCCGGCATATGATTGTTGAAGAGTACATTTCCGGGATTCCTATCAATCATTATGAAGACTTGCTTAAGGCCGGCTATGATTTAGAAGATATCGGCCGAAAACTGATGCTCTCTTTTATTAAACAAGTCTTTAAGGACGGGTGTTTTCACGGAGATCCTCACCCGGGAAATCTCCTGATTCATGAAGGACAGATTTACTTTATTGATTTTGGAATTACCGGACGCTTAGAAGATGCTATGCGGGCGTCTTTGAATGATATTCTCTACAGCTTCACAGCTCAAGATGTGGATGGAATGACCAAGGCTGTACTTGATATTACAAGCTTTGAAAGCTCAGTTAATAAGATGGCGCTGAGTCAGGATGTTGAGCGCATGCTGGCCAAATATTCGAGCCTTGACTTGGGAGATTTATCCATTACGGATCTTTTGCAGGATTTGGTTGATATTTTCCTTAAAAATCACCTGAAAGCACCGTCGCAAATTGTTATTTTGGAAAAAGCTTCACTGCAGATTGAAGGGATTTTCCGGGATTTGGCACCCGATATTGATCTGATGACCCTGGCTAAAAATTATTTCCTTGAAAATATGGGGCCTGATTTACTGAAGCAGGCGCTTAACAAGGAAGCCCTGCTGATAGAATTATTTTATCTTTTGAAAAATGGTAAAAATATTCCCAGACGGATGAACCAGCTGCTGGAACAGGTGCTAAACGGCCGTATCTTAGTTAATCACGACTTTTATGACTATACTAACCGCATCAAAACAGTCAGCAGCATCGCTAGCCAACTGGTACTCAGCATCATTTTTCTGGCCTTAATGCTTTCTGCTGGTTTATTTAGCCTTAGTGCAGCAATGCGGCCCTTGTCAGTCTTTTTGCTGGGACTTGCCTTGCTTGTTTTGATTTGGGAGATTATTTGGCTGGTTAAAAGCCGCCGTTAAGCGAATCCTTAGGAAATCATAACTCAGGAAGAAATGGCTGCAGGAACATCCAGGATCGGCTCATCTTGCTGTCAGTGCAGGCGGCTAAGAAAAAGCAGATAATCTGACAAAAGCTTTAAGATGATGGGGTGCTTGTGCTGAGCGGCCCTCAGGACAACAGGAGATGGTCATTATGAATTCTGTGTTTTGGGAAGTGACGGCTGTCAGACAGAGGTCACTGTTTAAGAAATTCATCGTAGGATAGTATCAGTATATCTGAGGATTTTAGAGGAAAAGCGGTTTTCTGACTGTTATAATAGCAAATGTATGATAACAGGAGGTAGTTGCTATGACAAAACAATTTCCGGAAAATTTTTTGTGGGGCGGTGCAACAGCTGCCAATCAGTTTGAAGGTGCTTGGGATATTGACGGACGAGGTCCTGCAACATCTGACACAGCTCGTGCTGTAGCTCCAAAAGAGCGTAAAACGATGGGAAGCGAGTTTGCAACGCCCATGAATCGGGAACGATTAGACTTTGCTCTTAGCGATAAGGAAGGGCTTTATCCTAAGCGATGGGGGTCGGACTTTTATCACCGTTACAAAGAAGACATCGCACTCTATGCTGAAATGGGCTTTAAAACTTTTCGGCTGTCCATTGCCTGGTCGCGGATTTTTCCAAAAGGTGATGAAAAAGAGCCTAACGAAGCAGGCCTTGCTTTTTATGATAAGGTTTTTGACGAGCTCCATAAATACGGTATTGAACCCTTGGTGACGCTGTCGCATTATGAGTTTCCTATTCATCTGGTGAAAGAGTACGGCGGCTGGAAGAACCGCAAAGTTATTGATTTCTTCGTTCATTATGCAGAAACAGTCTTCAATCGTTATAAAGACAAAGTCAAGTACTGGCTGACCTTTAATGAAATCAATATCATTGGTATGACAGGCTATCTGTCCGGAGGGCTGCTTTTTGAAGACGGTAAATTAAATCTGCAGGAAATGTATCAGGCTGCCCATCATCAATTTGTAGCATCAGCTTTAGCGACCAAGGCTGCCCATGAAATCAATCCTGACGCTAAAGTCGGCTGTATGCTGGCTCGCATGCAGGCTTATCCGGCAACCTGCAATCCGGATGATGTTATGGAAGAAATCCGAAAAGATCATGAAAATCTTTTCTTTTCAGATGTTCAAGTGCGCGGCAAGTATCCGTCGTATGCCAAACGTTTTTTCAGAGAAAACAATATCCGGCTTGAGATAGCTGACGGAGATTTGGAAATTCTTGAAAAATATCCTGTTGATTTCATGTCTTTTTCTTACTACATGAGTTCTCTGGCCCGCAAAGAAACCAATCAAGAGGAAACGACAGCCGGCAATCTTATGTTAAGTGAGCCCAATCCTTATTTGAAAGCTTCAGATTGGGGCTGGCAGATTGATCCTGTCGGACTGCGTATTACCTTAAACAATCTGTATGACCGCTATCAAATTCCGCTGATGGTTGTTGAAAATGGTCTGGGGGCTTTAGACAAGGTTGAAGAAGACGGCTCTATTCATGACCAGTACCGCATTGACTATCTCAAATCTCACGTCGAACAGATGTACGAAGCGATTGAAGACGGTGTTGACCTGATGGGTTATACCTGGTGGGGCTGTACCGATCTTGTCTCGGCATCAACCTCAGAAATGTCCAAACGCTATGGCTTTGTTTATGTCGATGCGGACGATCAAGGACAGGGAACGTTTAACCGTTCACGCAAGGATTCTTTCTTTTATTATAAGGAATTGATTGCAAGCAACGGTGCTAATGTATTGAACAAGTAATAAAAAGGAGTGTAAGAATGGCTCAGATACTTTATCTCATGCGCCACGGTGAAACTTTATTTAACACACAAAAACGGGTTCAGGGGTGGTGCGATTCCCCTTTGACTGAAAAAGGTATTGCTCAGGCAAAGCAAGCCAGAGATTATTTTCAGAAACAGGGAATTTTATTTGACAGAGCCTATTCTTCAACCCAGGAACGAGCGACAGATACTTTGAAACTGATTACCGATCTTCCCTATCAGCAGTTGAAGGGGCTCAAAGAAATGAATTTCGGTATTTTTGAGGCTCAGCCAGAGCTTTTGCTGCCAAAATTCAGACCGGGCAGCAATTCTTTTGAGGATTTACTGGTTCCCTACGGCGGTGAGGATATTATTCAGGTTGGTCAGCGTGTTTATGATACGATTACAGAAGTACTTGCCGGTGAAGAAGAACAGACAAATCTCATGGTCAGCCACGGAGCAGCTCTTTACGGTCTCATTTTAAAGCTTGAGCAGAAGCTCCCGCAGGGATTTCGTTTTGGCAATTGCGCTGTCTGTCAGTTTGAGTATTCTGCCAGCCAGCTGAATTTAGTCAGTGTCATTGATCCGCTGACTGAACAAAAAATTGAACTATAATTGAATTATAAAGGAGATTTTAGTCCAGTGCGAATACTTTATCTAATGCGGCACGGGCAAACACGCTTTAATGTGCAAAAGCGCATTCAGGGAGCCAGTGATTCGCCGCTGACTGAGCTGGGTATTGAACAGGCCAAGGCTGCTAAGCATTATTTTGATCAAAAGGGAATTGTTTTTGACAGCATTTATGCCTCCACGCAGGAACGGGCCTGTGACACAGCTGAATTAGCCAGCGGACGAACTGACTATCTGCGGCTGAAAGAGCAGGATTTTGGCGCTTTCGAGGGTCAGCAGGAATTCCTCAACCCTCCCTTGCAGGGTGATATCGGTTATGGTGACTATTTTGTAACTTACGGCGGGGAATCGTATTTAGATGTTCGGCAGCGAATGGAACAAACGATCCGTCAGGTGTTGGAAGCTGAAAAAGACCCTTCAAGCATTCTTATGGTCAGTCACGGAGCAGCTATTGCTCAGTTTTACCGTCAGGTCATCGCCAACTATCCGCCTATCCGCATGACTAACTGTACAATTTTAAAATTTACTTATGAAAAAGGCCGATTTGATCTGCTGTCTGTTACTGATCCGGTTCAGGACAAAAGGCTGTATATCAAGGAAGAAGAGCGCTGATCAGTGAATCTGATTGCGCAGACTGCATAGAAATAAAAGGAGAAGCAAATGACAACTTTAAAACCATTTCCAGACGGATTTTTATGGGGCGGCGCGACAGCTGCCAACCAATGCGAAGGGGCTTATGATGCTGACGGCCGCGGATTGGCTAATGTTGATGTCGTACCGATCGGTGAAGACCGTTTTCCCATTATTGCTGGAAAAAAGAAAATGTTCGACTTTGAGGACGGTTATTTCTATCCGGCCAAAGAATCCATTGATATGTACCATCATTTCAAGGAAGATATTGCGCTTTTCGGCGAAATGGGCTTTAAAACCTACCGTCTGTCGATTGCCTGGACACGTATTTTCCCTAAGGGAGATGAAGCAGAACCTAATGAAGCCGGTTTGCAGTTCTATGAAGACTTGTTCAAAGAATGCCATAAGTACGGTATTGAGCCGCTGGTGACCATTACGCATTTTGACTGTCCGATGCATCTGATTAAAGAATACGGCGGCTGGCGCAATCGTAAGATGTTAGAGTTTTACGAACGTCTCTGCCGAACACTTTTTACGCGTTATAAAGGACTGGTCAAGTATTGGCTGACTTTCAATGAAATCAATATGATTCTTCACGCGCCGTTTATGGGTGCAGGTCTCTATTTTGAAGAGGGCGAAAACGAAGAAGAAGTGAAGTATCAGTCTGCTCACCATGAATTGGTCGCATCAGCTATCGCAACTAAATTAGCTCACGAAATTGACCCTGATAACAAGGTTGGCTGCATGCTGGCTGCCGGTCAGTATTATCCAAATACCTGCAATCCTGATGATTACTGGAAAGCTATGCAGGAAGACCGTTCCAACTATTTCTTTATCGATGTGCAGGCGCGCGGGGAGTATCCAACTTATGCTAAAAAGCAATTCGAGCGCGACGGTCTGAACATTGTCATGACTGATGAGGACCTGCAGCTTCTGAAAGAAAACACCGTTGACTTTGTTTCTTTCTCTTATTATTCCAGCCGTGTTGCTTCTGCCGATCCAAAGGCAAATGAAAAAACACAGGGAAATATCTTTGCTTCCATTAAGAATCCTTATTTGAAATCGTCAGAGTGGGGCTGGCAGATTGATCCGCTTGGTCTTCGGATTACTTTAAATACGATCTGGGACCGCTATCAAAAACCAATGTTCATTGTTGAAAACGGTCTGGGTGCAGTGGATGTGCCGGATGAAAACGGCTATGTTGAAGATGACTATCGCATTGATTATCTGCGCGAACATGTCAAAGCCATGAATGCTGCGATCAATGAAGATGGTGTTGAACTTTGGGGCTATACCACTTGGGGCTGTATTGATCTGGTATCAGCAGGAACAGGTGAAATGAAGAAACGGTACGGCTTCATCTATGTTGACCGCGACAATGCCGGCAATGGCACTCTTAAGCGTTCCAAGAAAAAGTCGTTTGACTGGTACAAGCAAGTCATTGCGTCAAATGGAACAGACATTGATTAAGGACAAAAAAGCGGCTTAGGCCGCTTTTTAAGGTTTGATATTTCAACGAGAAAACGTCGGGCGATTGTTTTGTTGTGATAAAACTTGAAGTTTAGAAAGTTTGGTGATGAGTTGGACACGAAGAAAATAGGGCTGAAGCAGCTGTTGATTTATTTGCTGGGAATTGTTATTTTGGCAGCGGGAATCTGTCTCAATACGAAAACACAGTTAGGGGTATCTCCTGTTATTTCGGTTGCTTATAATGCTGCACAGATTTTCAAGCTTTCGATTGGGACAGCCACATTTATCTATTACTGTTTTTTGATTTTCCTGCAGTATTGCCTTTTGAGGAAGAATTTTGAAGCGGTACAGCTGCTGCAGGTCATTGCCAGTTTTTTGACCAGTTTTTTTATTCAGCTTTATGACAATATTTTACCTATACCGCAAAGTCCGTTGTCCAAGTGGCTGCTGCTTTTTATAGCTATTGTATTAACCGGGGTCGGCGCTTCCTTAACAATTGCCATGCAGGTCATTCCCAATCCTGCGGACGGTCTGGCAAATACGCTGGGTTTTGTCTGCCGCAGAAATTTCGGTTTTGGCAAAAATCTTTTGGATGCCGCTTGCATTCTCATTGCCTTATTTTTAGGCTGGTTTTTCAAACAGGGCTTTTTAGGTATTGGGCTTGGGACAGTTGTTGCTATGCTGATGACCGGGCGGGTTATTGCCTTTTGCCATCCCTGCTCGGAAAAGCTGCTGACAAGATTGCACAATCAAACCGCAAAATAGCAGCCGATAAGCATCATCTGTCTTTTGAGTTAATAAGAATTGCTTGTATGTACCCCTTTAGATTCTTGAGCTCATCTGCGATAATGGACTTGGCAGGTCTGTGTCGCTCAAGGAAAGCAGCAAACGAAAACCTTAGCTTTCATCTGATTTTAGTGTATAATAGAGCTTATGAAACTTAATAAAAATTATATTTTGTATCCTGTTTTCGTTTTTGTCATTTGCTATGCAGCTATGACAAATTGGTCTAAGGGAGCAGAATTACTCCATACTTTCTTTTCTGCTCTGTCTCCTTTTTTAGCGGGCGCAGCAATCGGCTATATCGTCAACATTGTCATGAGTGCTTATGAAAGGCTGTACGATAAGCTGCTAAAATCACCTCAGCTGCAAAAGGCTAAGCGTCCTTTGACCATGGTTTTGGCTTATGCTACTTTTGTTCTTGTTGTCACATTAATTTTCACCATTGTCCTGCCGGATTTGATTGCCAGTCTTCAGTCACTCTTAGCTATCGATCCCAAAGACATTCAGGCGCTTATTAATGACGTTCAGCACAACAAGTGGGTCTCAAGGATTTTAGCCGCTTTTGGGACAGAGACACAGCTCAGCAGCTTAATCTCGGATTACAGCCGGCAAATTTTAAGTCAGTTTTTAGGTGTATTGACCAATGTTCTGGCTTCGGTAACATCTATTGCCTCAGCCGTAATTTCCATTTTTGTCAGTATCATTTTTTCCATGTATGTTCTGGCCAATAAGGAAAAATTAGGTTATCAGTTTAATCTTCTGGTAGATACTTATCTTGGGCGTCATGCTAAGAAAGTCCATTATCTTCGTGATATCTTACATCAGCGCTTTCACGGCTTTTTTGTCGGGCAAACCTTAGAGGCTATGATTTTAGGCAGTCTGACTGCAGTAGGAATGATGCTGCTTGGCTTGCCTTATGCCGCAACCATCGGTATCTTGATTGCTTTTACAGCCTTAATACCGGTTGTAGGGGCCTATATCGGAGTGAGTGTCGGTGTTATTTTGATTATGACTCAGTCATTTTCACAGGCTGTTATTTTCCTGGTCTTCATCGTTCTTTTGCAGCAGTTTGAAGGCAACGTCATTTATCCGAGAGTGGTCGGCGGATCAATCGGTTTGCCGTCAATGTGGGTGCTGTTGGCTATTACACTTGGCGGCGCATTGGCAGGGATTGTCGGCATGCTGGTTGCAGTTCCGATTTTAGCCAGTCTCTACCAAATCATCAAAGATCATGTTTATAAAAAACAAGCTCAAAAGCAACGTCAAGGCAGTTAAAAGCCTTGGCTTTTTGCTATTCTTTTAAAATAGTATGATAGTATCAGATATTAAGAGAATGGCACTATCTTTTTACAGGCTTCGTGACTTATAATAAAACTAGAAAATCATTAGGAGTATATAGATGGACAGAAAGATTATTTTTTTGGATGTAGACGGAACTCTGGTGGATTATCACAATCGCATTCCTCAGTCAGCCATAACAGCTATCCGCAAGGCGCGGCAAAATGGTCATCTGGTCTTTATTTCAACAGGACGCAGCCGGGCAGAAGTACAGCCGGAACTTTGGGCTATCGGTTTGGATGGTATGATTGGCGGCAACGGCTCTTATGTGGAATATGACGGTCAGGTCATTATGCACCAGCTGCTTTCTCCTGCGGAGGCTAAAGCTGCTGTTGATTGGCTGCACGAACGCGGCCTGGAATTTTATCTGGAAAGCAACAACGGCCTTTTTGCCAGCAGGAACTTCAAAGAGCGTGCACGCGAAACCCTCAGAATTTATAGCATGCGCAAAGGGAAAACGTCAGCAGAAGTTGAACATCAAGAAGTCGAAGATGCCATACACGGTCTTATTTTCGGCGGTGACCTTTACCGTGATGACCTCAACAAAATCAGTTTCGTACTTGATTCTTATCAAGACTATCTGGATGCCCAAAAAGCCTTTCCTGATCTGAAAGTCGACACCTGGGGCGGCCGTGGGGAGACAGCGCTTTTTGGCGATCTGGGTGTCAAAGACATTACTAAAGCGCACGCTATTGACGTCCTTTTACAGCATTTAAATGCCGATAAAAAAGAGACGATTGCCTTTGGCGATGCCAAAGTTGACATCCCCATGCTGCAATATTGTGAGATAGGGGTTTCTATGGGCAATGGCGGACCTGAAATTTTAGCCATGGCAGATATGGTGACAGATGATGTTGAAGACGACGGACTGTTTAACGCCTTTGAAAAATTAGGACTGCTTGCTGATTAAAGATAGATTTTCTTAAGATAATTGAAAAGAAACAGCAATTAAAGAGTAAAAAGAGTCGTTTAGACTAAGTAAAACGGTTTCTATCGTTATAAAAAATAACTAAAGACAGGACAAGGAATTTAGCGGAAAAATTTTTTAAATTCGGTTCTGTCTTTTTCTATATAGAAATAATTGATTTTTCAAAAGAAAAATTGTATACTTAAAATAATTCTATTTAGAAATAAATGCAAAGGAGATCACATGATTGAACTAGCAAGAGGCGGTTATTTAATCAGTCACATCAATCTTTTGAACGGGCGCCTGTTCAACAGGCTTCTGGCTGACGAAGAAGGAGCTGTTTATTCAGGAGAGCAGGGCAAAATTCTGAGCTGCCTTTGGCTGACAGAGCCCTTGACAGCAACGGATATAGCCATAAAGACCGGACTGGCTAATAATACGCTGACTAAGATGTTAAAGCGCTTAGAAACACAAGGCTTAATTGTTTCACAGCCCCATCCTAAAGACAAACGCAAGCGCTGCTATTATTTAACAGATCTGGGAAAATCGCAGCAAACTGTCGGCGAGAAAGTCAGTCAAGCCTTAGGCCAAATTTTTTACAAGGGTTTCTCGCAAGAAGAAATTCAGCAGTTTGAAAAAGATCTGACTAAGGTGATGCAAAATTTAGAAGCCGCCAGTCCCAGGTGGAAGGAGAAACTATGATTCGTTTTGAAAATGTCAGCAAGTCTTACGGACAGGAAAAGGTGCTGGATGACCTCAATTTTGAAGTTGAAGAAGGGGAATTCTTTGTCCTAATCGGCCCCAGCGGCAGCGGCAAAACAACAACGCTAAAGATGATCAACCGTTTAATTGAACCCAGTCAGGGGAAAATCTATTTGAACGAGCAGGCTGTCACAGCCCTTCCTTTGCGGGATTTGCGCCTGTCGACAGGTTATGTTTTGCAGCAAATTGCTCTTTTCCCGAATCTGACAGTCAGGGAAAACATTGAACTGATTCCTGAGATGAAGGGTTGGCCAAAAGAGGAGCGCTTGGAAAAAACCAAGGATTTACTCAATAAAGTCGGACTGGGTGCGGATAAGTATTTGGAGCGCTATCCTAGAGATTTATCAGGCGGCGAGCAGCAGCGGGTCGGGATTTTACGAGCTATCATCGCTAACCCTTCTATCCTTTTGATGGATGAACCGTTTTCGGCTTTGGATCCGATTTCTCGAAAACAGCTGCAGGATCTGACGCTTTCTCTTCAAAAAGAGCTAGGGATAACAATCGTTTTTGTGACTCACGATATCGATGAAGCGAAGAAGTTAGCGGATCGGGTAGCTGTTTTTCAAAAAGGGAAAATCGTTCAGCTGGCCAGTCCTAGGGAAGTTGAGAAGTCTCCTGCTAATGCATTTGTGGCAGACTTATTTGGAGGTGACAGACAATGACGGATTTAATCACGACCTTCCAAGACCGTTTTGCTGATTGGCTGCAGTCTTTATTGGAGCACTTGCAAATTTCTCTGCTGTCGCTCTTACTCGCTATTATCATTGCGATTCCTTTGGCCATCGTCATCAGTCACCGCAAGCGTCTGACAGAGATTGTTTTGCAGATTTCAGGGATCTTTCAGACCATTCCTTCTCTGGCATTATTGGGACTTTTTATTCCCTTTGTAGGGATTGGAACAGTGCCTGCTGTTGCTGCCTTGGTTATTTACGCGCTTTTCCCCATTTTGCAAAATACCATCACAGGTCTAACGACTATTGACCCCAGTCTGGTTGAAGCCGGTCAGGCTTTTGGGATGACTAAGTGGGAGCGGCTTAAAAAATTCGAACTTGCTCTGGCTATGCCGGTTATGATTTCCGGTGTCAGAACAGCAGCCGTCATGATTATCGGAACAGCGACCTTGGCGGCGCTGATTGGTGCCGGCGGCCTTGGTTCATTCATTTTGCTGGGTATTGACCGTAATAACAGTTCTTTGATTTTGATAGGTGCCATTTCTTCAGCGCTTTTAGCGATTTTGTTCAATCTAGCTATCAAGATTTTGGAAAAAGCATCTTTGAAAAAGATAATCTTAGCCTTTTTGATTATGATAATCGGCTTGGGTGCCTCTTATCTGCCCAACATGATAAAGGCCAGCCAGAATAAAGAAGAGATTGTTATCGCCGGCAAGATGGGACCTGAACCTGAAATTCTGATTAATATGTACAAGGAATTAATCGAACAGGACAGCAATCTGTCGGTGACGGTCAAGCCTAATTTTGGTAAGACAAGTTTCCTGTATGAAGCCTTGAAAAAAGGGGATATTGACATCTACCCAGAATTTACAGGGACTGTTACCACCAGTCTGTTAAAGAATCCTCCTCAGACATCCACAGATCCACAAAAGGTTTATCAGGAAGCACGCGACGGAATTTTAAAACAGGACAATCTTGTTTATTTAAAACCGATGAAATATCAAAATACTTATGCCGTAGCAGTCAAAAAGACCTATGCCAAGGAAAACGGTCTTCAAACGATTTCTGATTTAAAGAAAGTTGAAAATACAGCAAAAGCAGGCTTTACTCTCGAATTTAACGACCGAGAAGACGGCAATAAGGGGCTTAAAACTCTTTACGGGCTCAATCTGCAGGTCTCTACCATGGAGCCGGCTCTGCGCTATCAAGCCATTAAGAACGGTGATATTAATATTACCGATGCTTATTCGACAGATTCAGAAATCAAAACTTATGATTTAATTGTTCTAAAAGATGATAAGCAGCTCTTCCCGCCTTACCAAGGAGCGCCTCTGCTCAAAAAAGAATTGCTGAAAAAGCATCCGGAACTCAAACAGATTTTAAATCGTCTGGCTGGTAAAATCACCGAGGCTCAGATGAGTGAGATGAATTATCAAGTCAAGGAAAAAGGCAAATCTGCAAAGACAGTAGCACATAACTATCTGAAAAAAGCCGGATTGCTGGATTAACCTCACTTTACCCACAGAAAAACAGCTGCCAGTGACAGCTGTTTTTGCTTGCAGCAAGCATCTATCATTTTTTAAAGTAAAAAACAGAAGACAAGCGGTAGCTAAACCGTTTGTCCCTGTCCTTTTTAACCTATCCTAAAAATCAGTGAGAAGAAGCGCCCGAAGTCGCATCAGCAGCTCCTGCATCGGTGCTGCCTGATGCCCCTGAGGTTGCGTCGCTGCCGCCGGAACTGCTGTCAGAAGCGCCGGAAGTCGCGTCAGCCCCTGCAGCACCGCCGACTAATCTTTGACCTGTTGTCTGCAGATACCAGTCCAGCCAAGGTCTAAAGTTGAAGACAATTTCGTTGATACCTGCAAACGAACCATCGGGATAGTACATTGCCTGATAGTTATGCGTGTTGATCACGCTGGGGTTTGGATTTGGCACAAGTGTGCGGACATATTCCTCATTGCCGTTGCGCAGGCTGCCGATGACCCATTCGACATTTTTCATTCGTTCGGGCGGAAGGCTGTTGTGAACCGTTGACAAACGGCTGCCTGATTGCGATGGTACACGTTTGGCAAACATGGTATCCGGATCTTGATGAGCATTATTGTAATACAGGAACTGGTTGTTGTCATCAGAATAGGTCAGCTCAAACGGCATGGCTTTTAAGAACATATTGATTTGGTCAACTGTCAAAATACCGTGATCCAATTTGACATAGGTGTCTCCTGAAACAGCACCTGTAACCTCGGCAACTTTTTCAACCCATTCGGGATCGTCCGGGTCAACCTCTGTAACGGATGTTGCAATAGGATGATTGCAGTCTAAATCTTCTGGTTCAATTGGTTTTGGTTTTTGCAATTTTGATACCACTCCTACGTAACTGACAAAATTATCTAAGCAGGTTTCCAAAAATTCGACAGTACCTTTGTTAATAATATTGCCCTTATCATCAAAAGCTTCTTTAGCTTTGCCGAGCAGGAATTCATTTCCCGGAAGGGTGTAGGCATTAACTCCCGGCGCATCTAGAATTTTTCTCAGATGAACCTGTGCGCGTGATGTTCCTTGATCGTAATAGGAAGCACCGACAATCATAACCGGCTTGTTTTCAAAGGGATGTACCTCACAGGACAGCCATTCCAAAACGCTTTTCAAAGCAGCAGTGATCGTATGATTATGTTCAGGGGTTGCAATAATGACACCGTCTGCGCGTGTGATTTTATTGTACAAAAGCCTTAGCTGAAAGCTTTCTTTCCAGTCTTGATCCTGATTGAACATCGGCACGTCATTAATTTCTAATACTTCCAATTCAAATTTTAATTTAAATTGCTTTCTGATGAATTCCAATAATTTGCGATTGTACGATTGCTCTGCATTTGAGCCTACAAGTCCTACAAATTTCATATGATTTTCTCCTTTAATAAGATACAAAGGCGTAAGCGACACAAAGCAAAATAGGAAAGCTGACGAAGATGCTTAGCATCTAGGAAGTCTTTATCTTTTTGCACAGTGTCGTAAGCCGTGTTCAATTCGCCTTATAAGCTTCCCCAATCAAAATTTTCTGCTTCTTTGTGCAGAAGTTCCTGAGCACTCGACAGCTTTTTAGTGATTTTTACAAAAATACGAAAATCATCAAAAACAGCGTCAAGCTTTCGGAAGGTATCTAAATCAGTAAGATTGCCTTCTTTATCAAAAGCTTCTAAAGAGTGGGACAGTAAAAATTCATCTGGAAGGACACTGGCCTTGATTTCCGGAGCATTGAGGATTTGGCGCAGCTGCAGCTGAGCACGTGATGAGCCCAGTGTTCCATAAGAAGCCCCTGTAATCATAACAGGCTTGTTTAAAAGCGGATAGATGCCGTAAGACAGCCAAGCTAAGGCACTCATCAAAGCAGCAGGAACCGAATGGTCATATTCAGGTGTGCCGATGATGACACCATCAGCAGCTTCAATCTTAGCAGCTATTTCAGTTACTTGTTCAGGGAGTTTTTTATCGGCCGGTTTGTTGAATAAGGGGAGGTCTTTGATTTCGACCAGTTCAATATCAGCCTTATCAGCAAAGTGTTTTTGCATGTATTGCAGCAATTGGCGGTTGGTGGATTTTTTTGAATTTGTACCAACTAACCCAATAAGTTTCATCATGTCATACCTCTTTCTTTAGGTTTAGTAAAGGGGGATAAAAGTATTTTTTAAGCCGTTTGAGACGGCAAGGCGGTCATCTCTGGTAATGATGATGCCTTCGATATGTTTGGTTTGATTAATTGTCTCCATAGCCAGCGCTATGGGCAGACCAAACAGACGGGTCGTCCAAATCTCACCGTCAAGCGACAGATCGGAGATAATACTGAGACTTGCCATTTGTGTTTCGATTGGATAGCCTGTGTTTTTATCAAAAATATGGTGATAATCTTTTCCGCCAACTTGCAGGTGGCGTTCGTAAATGCCGGATGTGACGACAGACTGATTAAAGACTTTAACAATCCCAACATTTTGATTGCGCGGTTTTTTAGGGTTTTGAATACCGATATGCCAGAAACCGCCGGGACGTTTTGAGTTAGGTCCGTAGACTAAAAGATTGCCGCCCAGATTAATCATAGCAGAAGCAGCGCCTTGATTTTTTAAATAGGCAATAATCTTATCGGCAATATAGCCCTTTGCCAGAGCACCGAGATCTATCTTCATTCCTTTTTGGGCCAGAAAGACTGTCTGTTTTTGAGCATCCAAAATAATATTATGCGGGTCGATGAGCTTTAACTGTTCATCGATCTGAGACGGATCCGGAAGATGGGCATCATCAAATCCGATGCGCCAAGTCTGTACCAGAGGTCCGATAGCAATATTAAGATTGCCGGGTTTCTCTAAACTGTGTTCTTTTCCGATTTGGATTAATTCAAACAAATCAGGATGAACTGCAACGGCTTTCCGGCCGGCCTGATGATTGACAGCCATTAGTTCTGAATCATCACTGTTGGCGCTGAAGCGGTACTCGTAGATGTTTAAAAGTTGGCAAGCACTCTCGACAAGTTCTTTGGCATTGCTGGCTTCAACCACGATATCAATCGTTGTTCCCATCAGGTGCAAAGTTTGCTGTGCCTGCAATTGTTTCACCTCCCTTAAAATGGTTCTTATTAATATGATAGCGTTTTCTGAAAGTAAAATCAAGTTGAAAATTAAAAAGTTAAGCGGGTGCTTAACTCTTTTTCTTCATCTCACCATGCGGGTAGTAGGTGCCTTCCGGCATATCATTTATAAAGACATGGATAGCTTCTTTAGGCGCTTTGGCAACACGGGAAACAACCTCGGTTACCTCACGGGCAAGTTCAATTTTTTGTTCTTCTGTGCGGCCTTCAAATAAATCAATTTTAACAAATGGCATAAGTTTTCTCCTTTATTTAAGATACAAAGGGCGTTAAGAAATCCGTATAAAAATAGGAAACGGACGCTGTGTTCAGTTAAGAATGGATACCTTTATTTTAACATAATTTTAAGAAATGGGCTGCCCCTAATTCTCTTTTTATTTGTGAAAACTCAGTGCGCCTTTTTTGCTTTTATGGTAAAATAGATGAGATATTAGTATGAGATGAGGTTGAAAATCTTGGCGCAGTTGTATTATAAATACGGGACCATGAATTCAGGAAAAACGATTGAAATTTTGAAAGTTGCTCATAATTATGAAGAGCAGGGTAAGCCCGTTGTTATAATGACCAGCAGTCTTGATACGCGCGATGAATTCGGTGTTGTCTCAAGCAGAATCGGCATGCGGCGCAAAGCAATTCCGATAACAGAGGACATGGATATTTTTGCCTATATTGACAGTCTGAAAGACAACCCCTACTGTATTTTGATCGATGAATGCCAGTTTTTAAGCAAAAAAAATGTCTATGATTTGGCTAAAATTGTTGATGAACTGGGCGTCCCGGTAATGGCTTTCGGTCTGAAGAATGATTTTCAGAATCATTTGTTTGAAGGTTCGCGTGAACTGCTGCTGATGGCAGATAAGATAGAAGAAATTAAGACAATCTGTCAGTTTTGTTCCAAAAAAGCTACAATGGTGCTGAGAACTCGGGACGGTAAGCCTGTTTATGAGGGTGAACAGATTCAGATTGGCGGCAACGAAACCTATATTCCTGTTTGCAGAAAGCATTATTTTTACCCGGTTACAGGTGATGGCTGTTAAAGCAGCTCAGCACCTGACGCCATTTCCTATGGGACAATGTCTAAACCGTGCATTAGGCTGATAGAAAGTCAAAATTATCGTTTGCTTTCTTCAGCCGTCCACTCGGTTACAGGTGATGGCTGCTGAAGCAGCTCAGCACTTGATTATTTCTTGTCTTATGGAATACTGATGTGATAAACGATTATTTATGATGTTGAAAAGGAGAACTATTTAAGAAGATGAATATTTACGACCAACTGCAGGCTGTTGAAGATCGTTACGAAGAGCTGGGTGAATTGCTCAGTGACCCGGATGTTGTCAGTGATACCAAGCGTTTTATGGAACTCTCCCGAGAAGAGGCATCTACTCGGGAAACTGTAGCGGTTTATCGTGAATACAAGCAAATTATTCAAAATATTGCTGATGCAGAAGAGATGATTAAAGATGCAGGTGGCGATCCTGAGCTTGAAGAAATGGCTAAGGAGGAGCTGAAAGAGTCCAAAGCCGCTAAGGAAGACTATGAAGAAAAACTCAAAATCCTCCTTTTGCCCAAAGACCCTAATGATGATAAAAATATTATTTTGGAAATCCGCGGGGCTGCAGGCGGTGATGAAGCTGCTCTTTTTGCCGGTGACCTGCTGAATATGTATCAGAAATATGCAGAAAGTCAGGGCTGGAAGTTTGAGGTCATGGAGGCTTCAATGAATGGTGTCGGCGGAATCAAAGAAGTCGTTGCCATGGTGTCCGGACAGTCTGTGTATTCTAAATTAAAATATGAATCCGGCGCTCACCGGGTTCAGCGGGTTCCTGTTACAGAAAGTCAAGGGCGTGTACACACTTCAACAGCGACAGTTCTTGTTATGCCTGAAGTGGAAGAAGTGGAATATGAAATTGATCCCAAAGACTTGCGTGTCGATATTTATCATGCTTCCGGCGCCGGCGGTCAGAACGTCAATAAGGTAGCGACAGCTGTTCGGATTATCCACCTGCCAACTAATATTAAGGTTGAAATGCAGGAGGAGCGGACCCAGCAGAAAAACCGCGATAAGGCCATGAAAATTATCCGGGCTCGCGTGGCAGATCACTTTGCCCAAATCGCTCAGGATGAGCAAGATGCCGAACGTAAGTCTACAGTTGGTACAGGCGACCGTTCTGAGCGCATCAGGACCTATAATTTCCCGCAAAATCGTGTGACCGACCATCGAATCGGTCTGACCCTGCAAAAGTTAGATACCATTTTAGCTGGGAAATTAGATGAAGTGATTGATGCCTTGGTCCTTTATGACCAAACACAAAAACTGGAAGAGCTGGGCAACTAATGAACTACGCTCAGGCTTTTGCTCAGTATGAAGCGGACTTAATAGCTGTCGGTGAGGAAAAAGAAGCTCTGGCCTATGTCTTTAACGAGTGGAAGAATTGGAGCAGGCTTGACTTTATCTTACATCAGCCTCGGGAAATACCGGACGCTGATCTCAGACAATTAGAGAGAATTGCAGAGCTCTTAAAGCAGCACCTACCTGCTCAGTATATCACTAAAAAAGCCTATTTTGCGGATTTGACGCTGACTGTTGATGAACGTGTGCTCATCCCACGTCCTGAAACCGAGGAGCTGGTTAATGTGATTTTGAATGAAAATCAAGATAAGCCGATATCTGTTTTGGATATTGGGACAGGCAGCGGGGCTATTGCTATTGCACTTGCCAAAGCCAGAGAAAACTGGCGGGTGAGTGCCGCTGATATTTCCGAAGAAGCTTTGATGCTGGCTCGGAATAATGCTAAAATCAATCAGACAAAAGTAATTTTCCTGCATTCAGATGTTTTCAGTCAGATTTCAGATAAATACGATATGATTGTGTCCAATCCGCCTTACATAGCATTTGAAGATAAGGATGAAGTCGGACAAAATGTCCTGCTGCACGAGCCGCACTTAGCACTGTTTGCTGACAATGATGGCTTAGCTGTTTATCAAAAGATTGCTAAAAGTGCCGGAAAACACTTGAAAACCAGAGGCAAGATTTATCTGGAAATCGGCTATAAACAAGGGCAGTCTGTCTCTGGAATCTTTCAGGCGCATTTTCCTGATAAGCGTGTCCGGCTGTTACAAGATGTGTTTGGCAAGGATAGAATGGTTGTGATTGATGATGGATAAGATTGAGCAAGCTCTTCTGGATGGACAGGCAGTTATCCTGCCAACAGAAACGGTTTACGGTCTGTTTGCCAGAGCTCTGGATCCCAAGGCCGTTGCAAATGTTTATGATCTTAAAAAGCGCCCGCCGGAAAAGGCTATGAATCTGAATGTCTCATCTTTAGAGGAGATTCTGGCCTTTTCCAAGGAGCCTCCTGCGTATCTGAAAGAGCTCTATGAGGCCTTTTTGCCGGGACCTCTGACAATTATTCTAAAGGCTAATGAAAAAGTACCTGTTTGGGTCAATTCAGGTCTTCCAACAGTTGGCTTCAGAGTTCCCAGCCATCCTTTAACGCTGGCCTATATTAAGAAAACAGGTCCCTTGATTGGTCCTTCTGCCAATCTGTCCGGTCGAAACAGCGGTTCAGTTTACAAGGAGATTCAATCAGCTTTTTCAAATCAGCTGTTAGGTGTTCAGGATGACAAGGCTATTGGAAAAGTCGATTCGACGATTTTAGATATTTCAGGTCCAACCGCTAAAATTTTACGTCAGGGAAATATCACACAGGCCGATATTGAGGCCCGTGTAAATGCTATTCAATTTTAAGGAGAAAAAATGATTTTTGATAACGACAATTATGAAGCGTATGATGCAGAAGTATGGGAAGCTATTCATGCAGAGGAAAAGCGACAGCAAAATAATATTGAACTGATTGCTTCTGAAAATGTGGTTTCCAAGGCTGTCATGAAGGCACAGGGATCCATTTTAACGAATAAATATGCCGAAGGCTACCCGGGACGCCGCTATTATGGCGGAACAGAATGTGTTGATGTGGTCGAAAGTTTGGCTATCGAACGTGCTAAAAAGCTTTTTGGTGCCCAATTTGCCAATGTTCAGCCGCACTCCGGCAGTCAGGCCAACGCTGCAGCCTATATGGCTCTTATTAAACCCGGTGATACTGTCATGGGGCTTGACTTAGCAGCCGGCGGACACTTGACACACGGATCCCCTGTCAGCTTTTCCGGTCAAACCTATAATTTTGTCGCTTACAACGTTGACCCTGAAACAGAAGTGTTGGATTATGACCAAATTTCAGAGCAGGCCAAAGAAGTTCAGCCCAAACTAATTGTTGCGGGAGCGTCTGCTTATTCTCGTATTATTGATTTTGCTAAATTCCGCGAGATTGCTGATCAAGTCGGTGCTAAACTCATGGTTGATATGGCGCATATTGCAGGGCTCGTGGCAGCAGGTCTGCATCCCAGTCCTGTACCTTATGCCCATGTGACAACGACGACAACGCATAAAACGCTTCGCGGTCCGCGCGGCGGTCTTGTTCTGACCAATGATGAAGAGCTGGCTAAAAAGATTAATTCTGCTATTTTCCCTGGTTTGCAGGGAGGTCCTTTAGAGCATATCGTTGCTGCCAAGGCCATCACTTTCAAGGAAAATATGGATCCGTCCTTTAAAGTTTATGCGCAAAATATTTTGGAGAACTGCCAGGCTATGGTTGAAGTTTTCAATGCGCATGACAAGTTCCGTGTTATTTCAGGAGCCAGTGAAAATCATCTCTTCCTTGTTGATGTCACACAGGTCGTTGAAAACGGCAAAGTGGCGCAGAATATTTTGGACGATGTTCACATCACCTTAAATAAAAACTCTATTCCATTTGAAAAACTGTCGCCTTTTAAAACGTCAGGTATCCGTATCGGAACAGCAGCGGTAACAGCGCGCGGTTTTGGTCCTAAAGAATGCCGCAAGGTTGCGGAGCTTATTGTCAAAACCCTTGAAAATACCGATAACGAACCTGTCTTGGAAGAAGTCCGCAGGGAAGTGAAAGTGCTGACTGATGCCTTCCCGCTGTATGAGAGTCTGGCATGATGGATTTGTATCTAAAGAAGATAGCCATTCACCAATTCACGCCGGATGACACAGAGCTTGTTTTTGCGGATAAACTTTTGACCATCACGCCTAACTTAGATGAGTATTTTCGAAAGAAATTAAGCAGGGTCTTTTCAGATGAAGCTAAGCGGGGAAAATTTGACGCTGACAATGTTTTTCTCAGCTATCTGGGTGATAATTTTTTAGAGAGCTCAAAGAAAATAGCACAGCTGTGGAAAGAAGAATTTGTCATCAGTGACAATCAAAAAACCAATGATTTGATTTTTATACAGTTTGACAAAGAAGGAAGGGAGCATTTTGCCTTCTTGCGCGTCGCCTTAAAAGAAAGCCTGACGCATATTACAGATGGCAGCGACAGCCCTATCCGCTTAACGCAAAACAATCTGCCGGGCGCTGCTCAAGCGCCTGATGAAGCTCTTATCATCAATCAGCAAAACAAGCAGTATTACCTCATTGAAAAGCGCATCAAGCACAACGGCTCCTTTGCCAATTATTTTTCTGAAAACCTGCTTCAGGTTGAGCCTGAACAGTCGGTTAAAAAATCCATCAAAATGATGGAAAAGACAGCACAAAAGGTAGCTGATGATTTCAATCAGGATGATTTTGCTTTTCAATCGAAAATGAAATCAGCTATCTATAAAAATTTAGAAGAAGATCAGGAGCTGTCGCCGGAAAAATTAGCTGATCAGCTCTTTGACAGTAATCTGACAGCCCGGCTCACCTTTGTTGATGAACTGAAAGACACGATTCCCCAGCCCATTAAAGTGGCTGATATTGACCATTCCCGCCAGATAAAAAAATTAGAAAGTCAAAAGCTGTCGCTCTCAAACGGGATTGAGCTTTTGGTGCCTAACAGTGTCTATCAGGATGCCGAAGCGGTTGAATTTATTCAAAATCAAAACGGAACCTATTCTATTTTGATCAAAAATATTGAAGATATACAAAGTAAGTAATATGAAAAAAAAGCTACTGAAAGTCATTCTTTTAGGTCTTTTGCTGTTTATCGGCTATCAGGCTTTTACGATCTATCAGAATGTCAAAAACGTTCTTGCTTATCGTCCTATGGTTCGGGAAATCTTGGACGAAAATGATACGAGAACCAATGAAAATTTGGTGCTGGCCATGATCTATACAGAAACCAAAGGACAAGAAGATGATCTGATGCAGTCCAGTGAAAGTTCAACCGGCATCACCAACACTATTACAGACAGCCGTGAAAGCGTCAAACAGGGAGTAACCGTCTTGTCGGACAATTTGGAAGAAGCCCAAAAGAAAAAAACAGATGCCTGGACAGCTGTTCAAGCCTATAATTTTGGGAAGAACTATATTGCCTATGTGGCTAAAAACGGCGGTAAAAACACCATTAAACTGGCCAAACGCTACTCTAAAGATGTCGTTGCTCCGAGTCTGGGAAATAAAAGCGGAGAAACCTACCGTTACTACAATTTTGTCGCACTCTTTTACGGCGGCGGTGAACTCTATAAAGACGGCGGCAATATTTATTATGCCAAGCAGGTCAAGCTCAATCTTGCTTTGATCAAGTTTGTCAGTGCCCTTTAAAGGAAAGTGAGCTGAGGATGAAACAGTTATTGATTTATTTTAAAGGCTACCTCAAAGAAACCATTTTGGGTCCTCTTTTTAAATTGCTGGAGGCTTCTTTTGAGCTTTTGGTTCCCTTAGTTATCGCCAGAATGGTGGACAGCTACATCCCTCATAATGACAAAAATCATCTTTATTTGATGATTTTCTTCCTTGTCTTACTGGCCCTTTCCAATATTATGGTAGCTATCATTGCCCAATTTTATTCTGCCAAGGCAGCTGTGGGCTATACCAAGCAGCTCAGCCGCAGCTTATTTGAAAAAATTATGCGTCTGCCCAAGGAAAATCGGGATCAGCTGACAACTTCAAGTCTGGTAACACGGCTGGTCAGTGATACCTTTCAGATTCAGACAGGGATTAATCAGTTTTTACGCCTTTTTCTGAGAGCACCGATTATCGTTTTCGGTTCTGTTTTAATGGCCTTTTTTATCAGCCCGAGAATTACCCTTTGGTTTTTCCTCATGGTTGTTGTGCTTTTTGTATTGGTCTATTTAATGTCTGTTGTGGTAAATCCCCTGTATGACAAGATTCGGCGCTTAACGGATAAAATAGTCGGACTGACACGCGAACAATTAGAAGGCAGCCGCGTTATCCGTGCTTTTGGCCAGATAGAAGCAGAAGAACAGCATTTTCAAGAGACCAACCAAGCTTATACGGATTGGCAGATTAAGACAGGCTATATTGCAACTTTAATAACACCTTTGACCTACCTGGCAGTCAATGCAACCTTGATTGTTGTAATCTGGCAGGGACAGATAGCTATTGCAGATCATCATTTGAGCCAAGGGATGCTCATTGCCTTAGTTAATTACCTGCTGCAAATTTTAGTTGAGCTTTTGAAGCTGACTATGCTGGTTTCTTCTTTAAATCAAAGTTTTATCAGTGCCCAAAGGATTGCTCAGGTTTTTGAACAAAAGGATGAAGACATAACAGCACCTTTGCCCGTTGAGTCAGCAGATGATGCTACCCTTGTCAAGGTTAATAAAATGACTTTTTCTTATCCTCAGGCAGCCAAAGCAGCCTTAAGGGATATTTCCTTTACCATTAACAAACAGGAATTTTTCGGTATTATCGGCGGAACAGGTTCCGGCAAGTCCAGTCTGATTCAGCTCTTGCTGCGTCTTTATTCGCCTCAGCAGGGTCAGGTTGCTGTTTTTAATGACGGCAGAAGCGCTCATACCATTAAAGAGTGGCGGGATTGGATCAGTCTTGTTCCGCAAAAAGCTGAACTGTTTAAGGGAAGCATCCGTTCCAATCTGACACTCGGTCTGGATAAAAAAGTAGATGACAAGAAGCTCTGGAAGGCGCTTGATATGGCACAGGCGAGTGACTTTGTCCGCCAAAAATCAGGTCAGCTGGATGCTCAGGTAGAGGCTTTCGGCCGAAATTTTTCTGGCGGCCAGCGGCAGCGGCTGACCATTGCCCGAGCTTTGCTGCATGACAGGCCCTTGCTTATTTTAGACGATGCTACCTCAGCTCTTGATTATCTGACAGAAGCAAAGCTCCTAGCTGCCATTAAAAAAAATCTGCAGCAAACAACTTTGATTATGGTTTCTCAAAGGACCAACAGTCTTTCAAAAGCAGATCATATTTTGGTACTGGATCAAGGTGAGCAGGTGGCTCTTGCCAGCCATGAAAAGCTTCTGGAAACCAGTCCGCTTTATCAGGAGATTCACTATTCACAGCATCCAAAAGAGGAGGGGCTTCAATGAAAGCAAGAAACAACAGAGATACCCTCAAACGTTTGACAGCCGGCATGCTGCAGCAAAAACTGCTGGTTGCTGCAGCCTTGCTTGGTACCTTTGTCCAAGTAGGCTTAACCGTTTATCTGCCGGTGCTAATCGGGCAGGCAGTTGATGCTGTCGTTGCTGAAAATGTCCACGAGCTTCTGCCGATGATTCTTGGCAAAATGATTTTGGTAGTTGCTCTGAACACTTTGATTCAGTGGTTCAATCCCCTTATTTACAATCGACTGGTCTTTACCTACAGTCAAAAATTGCGGCAAGAGCTGTTTGAAAAGCTCTACCGCCTGCCCCTGTCTTATCTGGACAGCCACTCTGCTGGTGATCTGGTCAGCCGAATGACGACAGATGTCGAACAGCTCTCAAACGGTCTGTTGATGGTCTTTAATCAGTTTTTTGTCGGACTTCTGACAATTTTGCTGACAATTTTGACTATGGCTGAGCTGGACCTTTTCATGATGGTTCTGGTATTGGCACTGACGCCGCTTTCTTTGTTTGTGGCTCGGTTTATTGCTCAAAAAAGTTATCGCCTTTATCAGAGTCAAACAAGAGCCAGAGGCGCTTTTACGCAGCATATTGAAGAAAGCCTGCGGCAGGAAAGTTTAATTCAGACCTTTAATGCCCAAGAACAGTTCATTGATACCTTTACGGAGCTCAATGAGAAATATGCTAACTACTCACAGGGTGCTATTTTCTATTCGTCGACAGTCAATCCCTCAACCCGCTTTATCAATGCCCTAATTTATGCGCTGTTAGCCGGTATTGGAGCTCTGCGGATTATCAGCGGAAATTTCACCGTTGGGCAGTTAACTACTTTTTTGAATTATGTCACTCAATATACTAAGCCCTTTAATGATATTTCCTCTGTGATGTCAGAATTGCAGAGCGCTCTGGCCTGTGCTGAACGTCTGTATATGATACTGGATGAAGAAGAAGCCAGAGATGAAGGACAGAAAGAATTAGAAAGTCAGTCTGTCAAGGGAGCTATCGCCTTTGATAATATCAGCTTTGGTTACAATAGCAGGCAGACCTTGATTAAAAATTTGTCTGTTAGTATTCCTCAGGGCTCCAAGGTAGCAATCGTCGGACCGACAGGAGCCGGCAAATCAACCTTGATCAACTTGCTGATGCGTTTTTATGATTTGCAAAAGGGTCAGATTCTCTTAGACGATGTGTCGATAACAGCCTACAGTAAAGCTTCTTATCGGCAGCAAATCGGTATGGTTTTGCAGGAAACATGGCTGAAAACGGCGACTGTCCTTGAAAATATCGCCTTTGGCTATCCTGAGGCCAGCCGTGAGCAGGTCATTGCTGCAGCCAAAGCGGCCAATGCTGATTTCTTTATCAAGCAGCTCCCCCAAGGTTATGATACCTATCTGGCAGATGCCGGGGAGTCGCTGTCACAAGGACAGCGTCAGCTTTTGACCATAGCACGGATTTTTGTCCATATCCCTAAAATCCTGATTTTAGATGAAGCAACGTCCTCGATTGACACACGTACAGAAATTTTAGTCCAAGAAGCCTTTAAAAAATTGATGAAAAATCGAACCAGCTTTATCATTGCTCACCGCTTATCAACCATCCAAAGTGCGGATCTTATCTTGGTTATGGTAGAGGGTGATATTGTTGAACAAGGTACTCACAAGGACCTGATGAAGCAGCACGGCGTCTATTATCAGATGCAGACTGCCCAAGAGCATATTAGTAATTAGTAAAAGTACCCGAGAGTTAAACTCTCAGGTACTTTTTGTTTTCGTTATAATGACTGGCAATTAGCCGATAAAAGCGTTGATTTCGTTTTTAATAGCAGCAATTTTATTTTCAGCATCTGCCAATGAGCTGCCGACAGTTGCAATATAGAACTTAATTTTTGGTTCTGTTCCTGATGGACGCACAGCAATCCAAGAATCATCTGTCAAAGTATATTTGAGCACATTGCTTGGAGGTGTTGTCAGCTTTTCAATACCGGCAGCAGTGGTTGCTGTCTGTGCTTGGAAATCTTCTGTTTTGGCAATAGCAGTTGCGTTAAATTGACTAGGACCGTTATCACGGAATTTATCCATAATCTTTTTAATTTCAGCAGCCCCGTCAACACCGGACAAAGTAACTGAAATGGTCTTTTCGGCAAAGTAGCCGTACTCCTTGTAAATTTCCTCGATACCATCAGCCAAGGTCAAACCGCGGGAGCGGTAGTAGGCAGCAATTTCCGCAACGATAAGAACAGCCTGAATTGCATCTTTGTCCCGTACAAACGGCTTGATGAGATAACCGAAGCTTTCTTCAAAACCAAACATGTAGGTATGATTGTGGTGGTCCTCAAATTCCTGAATTTTTTCAGCGATAAATTTAAAGCCGGTCAGGACATTAAACATCGTCGCACCGTAGCTTTCAGCAATTTTAGTGACTAATTCGGTTGATACGATAGACTTGCAAAGTGCAGCATTGGCAGGCAGAGTACCGGCTGTTTTATGCGCTTCAAGGATATATTTGGCAATAATAGCACCGATTTGGTTGCCGGAGAGGTTCTTGTAAGAACCGTCAGCCTGGCGGATTTCAACGCCGAGACGGTCAGCATCCGGGTCAGTTGCAACGAGGACATCGGCATCAACTTGACGTCCAAGTTCTTCAGCCAGAGAGAAGGCTTCTTGATTTTCTGGATTTGGAGACTTGACGGTTGAAAAATCAGCATCCGGAACAGCTTGCGCCTCGACAACCTGAACGGATTCAAAACCAGCTTGAGCTAAGGCACGGCGAGCCAGCATTTCACCTGTACCGTGAAGCGGCGTATAGACAATTTTCATATCTTTGCCGTAGTCATCAATCAATTTCTGGTTGATGTTAACATCCTTAACTTCCTTCAGGTATTCAAGGTCAACAGTTTCTCCGATAACTTCAATAAGACCGGCAGCCTTACTTGCTTCTAAGTCAGCCAACTCGATTGTGAACGGATCGTCAATAGCACGAATGAAATCGGTTAGAGCATCAGCATCAGCAGGAGGCATTTGACCGCCGTCTTCACCATAGACCTTGTAGCCGTTAAATGGTGCAGGATTATGACTGGCTGTTACCATGATTCCTGCAAATGTGCCTAAATGGCGCACAGCAAAGGACAGCTCAGGCGTCGGGCGCAGCGATTCAAAGACATAGGCTTTGATACCGTGCTTGGCCAAAACTTGCGCTGATTCAAAGGCAAATTCCGGAGAGAAATGGCGAGAATCATAGGCGATAGCGACACCGCGTTTTTTAACAGCTTCACCTTTGGTTTCGATTAATTTTGCTAAGCCTTCTGTTGCCTGACGGACAACATAAATATTAATGCGGTTAGTACCGGCACCAATAAGCCCGCGCATACCTGCCGTGCCAAATTCAAGATTTGTATAGAAAGCATCTTCTTTAGTTTTTTCATCCATTGCAGCCAGCTCTTCGCGAAGATAGGCAGGAAGGTCAGCGTAATCGAACCATTTTTGATAAGTTTCTTGATAAGCCATAATAATGCAAAGCTCCTTTTTGAAAATTTCCGTTAAATTGTTTAACCGCTTTCATTATATCACTTTCACTAAAAAAAATCACGTTTTCACGTGATTATTTTTTCAGTTTTAGCAATCGGGGAACAATAATAACGCTCAAGGCTGCAGAGATGATTAATTCAATAATCGAGTTTGCAGAAACAATGCCAGCCAGCATCGTTTGAATGTTGCCGCCATAGACAGAAGCAAAGAAAATGAAAATTCCGGTAAGGACGAAAACAGTATTGGTCGCTGAACCGACAGCACCGGCTAAGATGAGGCCGAGCTTATTTTTCAGCAGTTTATAGACGAAATAAGGGAAAATACCGATGAGAATTCTGGGCACCAAAGCCACAATCAGAGACTTGAAATTGCCGTGTTCCACAAAAGGTGAAAAAAGATAGCTGGTAGGCAGCAAAATAATACTGTTATTGACAACACTGATAAGTCCCATCAGACCGCCTAAAACGGCTCCGATGCGGGGACCATAGACGATAGAAGCGATAATAACCGGAATATGGACAATGGTTGGTTTAATGGGAACCGGCCACAAATTAAAAATAAAGCTGGAAAGCAAGTGAATAATCAGCATTACTGCAAAAAAGATGGCAATAACGGCGATATCAGATGAACTTCTTTTTTTAGTCATAGATTCTCCTTGAAAGCATAAAGTATTTTTAGTATACAGGTTTACTGTCAATCTGACAAGCTTTTCAATGACGTCTTATAAAGTGTTTTCCGCCTTTTGGATGATGGTGTCGAGATCTGCCAGAGCACCGCGTCCGACATCACCGCAAGCCAGAAGACTGGAACGAGGTTCGATTTCTTCATAGCCGAACTGCCTAAGCATGTCCATGTTATGCTGCGTGGCAGGATTGTCATACATCTTGGTATTCATTGCAGGAGCAAAGAGTTTTGGAACCTCCTGCGGCAGAGCCAAGGCAACACTGGTCACCATATTATCAGCAAAGCCGTGGGCTAAATGAGCTATCGTATTGGCAGATGCCGGTGCCAGTAAGAATAAGTCGGCTTTTTTGGCCAGTTCAATATGATTAACAGCTTGCGGATCATTCTCTTGCATCACATCCGTATGGACAGGATTTTTTGATAAAACCTGCAGTGTTAAAGGCGTGATAAACTGCGCCGCCGCTTCGGTCATTAAAACATTGACATTGTAGCCTGATTTTGTCAGCCGACTGGTTAAATCAGCGGCCTTATAAGCAGAGATGCTGCCGGAAACAGCCAGTAAAATAGTCTTAGTCATTGTCAGTCACCTTCTCAAAAATTAAATCGGCAATTTCAGCCTTTGTCTGCGCTTTGTAAGCCGCAGTCTTATCCAAGAGATAAGCTGTGTGCCGCTCAGCTGAAATTTGAGTTAAATCATTTGCCAGAACATAATCCATTTGATTACGGTCTAGGCTGGTGCGTGCTACCTGAAAGAGCTCATTTTTATCGACATTTACCAACAGTTTAAATCCGATTAATTTTATGGCCGGATTCCACTGTTTGACCAAACCGATAACTTTGGGAGTCTTCTTCAAAAAAAGCACCTGATAGTCTGCCTGGGATGAGATTTTGGTCTGTGTGTTTTGCTTGGTTAAAAGCTGCTTCAGATTGTCGGCATGTTCGACTTCTTCCAAATCTGTCATATAAACAGGCGTATAGTCAGATACTGCCATGCTGTGAATTAGGACATCATGTGTTTTAACTAAGGGTTCCAAAGTGTCAATCAAACTGGCAACTGTGGAGACTTCCAGAATCGAGAGTCCTTCTTGTTTAGGAGGCTTTACGGCAGAAGCAGTAGTCACCAAGGTGACTTGGTGATCTGCTGCCAAAAAACGCTCTGCTATCTGTTTTCCCAGACGGCCTGTTGAATGGTTGGTAATACCTCGTACTTGGTCGATTTTTTCGGTAGTACCGCCGGATGTAATCAAAATTTTCATAGTGTTATTTTACTGTAAATTTAAGATTTAGTAAATAAAAAAAGATTCTTAGACAAATGCAGCTTAAAACCGATTGGCAATTAAAATAGCGAGCAGAATCTTCATGAAATCCGAACATTTTGAATTATCTATAGAAATAAAGTGCGTTTTTTATTGTTCTTTGTTATAATAAAGAAAAAACAGGGATGGGAGCCATCATGAAAACGGATATTGAAATCGCACAAAGTACCAAACTGCAGCCGATTGCTGATATTGTCAAAGAATTAGGAATTAGTTTTGATGATCTTGAACTTTACGGCAAATATAAGGCCAAACTGACCTTTGACAAAATTAAAGCAGTTGAGAAAAACACGCCGGGGAAACTGATCCTGGTGACTGCCATCAACCCGACTCCGGCGGGAGAAGGAAAGTCAACTGTTACTATCGGCTTGGCTGATGCTCTCAATAAAATCGGCAAAAAAGCGATGATTGCCATTCGTGAACCTTCTTTAGGGCCGGTCATGGGAATCAAGGGCGGTGCAGCCGGCGGCGGTTATGCTCAAGTCCTGCCCATGGAAGATATTAATCTGCATTTCACAGGTGATATGCATGCTATAACAACCGCTAATAACGCTTTAGCAGCATTCATTGACAACCATCTGCATCAAGGAAATGAATTGGGAATTGATCAGCGCCGCATTATTTGGAAACGCGTCCTCGACCTCAATGACCGTGCCCTGCGCCATGTGACTGTAGGATTGGGCAGTCCGGTCAACGGCATTCCGCGCGAAGATGGTTTTGACATTACGGTTGCCTCTGAAATCATGGCTATTCTTTGTCTGGCAACAGACCTTGAAGATCTTAAAAAGCGTCTGTCCAATATTATGATCGGTTACCGCTATGACAGAACACCTGTTTACGTTCGCGATCTGAAAGTGCAAGGGGCACTGGCTCTGATTCTGAAAGATGCTATCAAGCCTAATTTGGTCCAAACCATTTACGGAACGCCGGCCTTTGTTCACGGCGGCCCATTTGCCAATATCGCTCATGGCTGCAACTCTGTTCTGGCAACTGCGACAGCTATGCGTTTGGCTGACTATACGGTAACAGAGGCCGGATTCGGTGCTGACCTTGGTGCTGAAAAATTCCTTGATATCAAAACGCCTAATCTGCCTGCAAGTCCGGATGCTGTTGTTATCGTTGCAACTGTTCGTGCGCTTAAAATGAACGGCGGCGTGGCTAAGGATGACCTCGGCAAAGAAAATACAGCGGCTGTTAAAGCAGGTTTTGCCAATTTGGCCCGCCATGTTGAAAATATCCGCAAGTACGGTATTCCTGCGGTTGTAGCTATCAATGAATTTGTGACCGATACCGCAGAAGAAATTGCTCTTTTGCGGGAACTGTGCGCTGAAATTGATGTTCCTGTCGAGCTGGCAAGTGTCTGGGCCAAGGGAGCCGAAGGCGGCGTCGAGCTGGCAGAAACGATTGTCAAAACAATTGATGAGAAACCGGCTGACTATATACGTTTGTATGACAATGATTTAACCATTGAAGAAAAAATCACTACAATCGCCCGTGAGATTTACCGGGCTGACAAGGTTGTCTTTGAAAAGAAAGCTAAAACTCAGATTGCACAAATTGTTAAAAACGGCTGGGACAAGCTGCCGATTTGCATGGCTAAAACGCAGTACAGTTTTTCTGATGACCCTAGTCTTTTAGGCGCACCGACCGGCTTTGATATTACCATCCGTGAATTAGTTCCTAAATTAGGAGCCGGATTTATCGTTGCTTTAACAGGTGATGTGATGACTATGCCGGGTCTTCCTAAAAAGCCGGCAGCGCTCAACATGGATGTCGCTGCTGACGGAACGGCGCTTGGATTGTTTTAAGGGAAAGTGGGTAGCATTTCATTTAAGAAAAGCGAATTGAAATAAAATTCAGTTCGCTTTTCTTTGCCCTTTTGAAAGTATGCTGTCAATTATTTTCTTGATTTTAAAAAACTTGAAACATAATTTTCCCCTATTTTTCCGAAAAATATGATAGAATAACGATTCAAGTTAATAAAGAAAGTACTGCAAATGAAAAAGAAACTGTTGCTTATCGGCCTGATAACAGCTTTTGCTGGAGCCTTGACCTTTTTTTACTATCAAAGCCAGGCTAATGCTCTAAATAAAGCGAATTATATTCAATCACAGACGCCGACAATTTTCTTTCATGGCTATGGAAGCAGTGCCCATGCGGAAACGCATATGGTAGAAGCTGCCAAAAATGCCGGTGTCACAAAAACGGTTATCCTTGCCAATGTTGATCGAAAAGGAAAAGTTACTTTAGCTGGAGACATCCCTAAAAATGCTGTCAATCCGATTGTTAAGGTCAATTTTGAAGATAACCGCAACACCGATTATGCTGCTGACGGCCGCTATGCCAAAGCCGTTGTCCGTAAGCTGCAGACCGTTTATCATTTTAAGAAAATGAACATGGTAGGGCATTCCATGGGAAATATGGCTATTCATTTTTACCTGCTGGCTAACGCTCAAAATAAAAAACTTCCTCAGCTGCAAAAACAAGTCGATATCGCCGGACATTTTGATGGTATTAGAGGCTATGAGCTGCCAGAAGGGCTGACCGTAGACAGCAAAACAGGACGTCCCAATAAGATGACCTCAGCATATCAGCGTTTGCTGAAACTGCGCGAGCGTTATCCCAAAAACCAAGTGCATGTTTTGAATCTCTACGGCGACATAGGTGATGGTTCTGATGGTTTAGTTACCAATGAGTCTTCCCGCACACTGAAATACCTCATTGCTGACCGAGCGAAATCATATAAAGAGCATCGCTTTACCGGCGAGTTAGCAAGTCACAGTAAATTACATGAAAATCCTCAATTGGATAAGCTTCTTATTGATTTCCTCTGGGGAAAATAGTTTTTTAATTACTGGAAAAGAAACGCACCAACTTGATGATTACTCTCGTTGGTGTTTTTTCATGGGGCAAGCAGGAGCACTTGCTATAGTTATTAGCTATATATCTGTATGAGAAAAACATAATTTACAACTATATAGTCCCTTGGTAAAATAGCCTTATCAAAACAAACGAGGTTAATAAAATGACGAAAAAATATTTTGAACATGTCGGTTCTTTTCTTCGCCCGACTGAATTAAAAGAAGCCCGCCAAGCATTTGAAAGCGGAAAAATTTCCCGAGAAGAATTGACGGCCATAGAAGATCGCTTAATCACAGATTTAGTGGATAAAGAAGTCGCTGCCGGACTTGAAAAAGTGACAGATGGAGAATTTCGGCGTGCGAACTGGCATGTGGACTTTTTCTGGGGATTTGACGGTATTGAACGTTCTCAGTATGGCCAAGGGCTCTTGTTTCAAGGGGTTGAAACCAACGACGACTCGGCAGTTGTCAGTGGAAAAATCCGTTTTGTAAAAGATCACCATCCATTTATCCAGCATTATCAATTTTTAAAGAAACTGGCAGACGAACGCGGTGTAGAGGCTAAAATAACCATACCCGCTCCCGCTCAGTGTTTAGTCGAATTGCAAAGGGGTAAAAATATCGAACAAGCTTTGGCTGTCTATCCTGACCAGCAAGAACTCATTGAGGATTTAGCGGCAGCTTATCATCAGGCTATCCTCGCTTTTTATGAAGAAGGTGCCCGAACTGTCCAATTGGATGACTGCACCTGGGGTATCATCATGGATGATGATTTTTATAAGACGGTTACCAAAGGAGAAGTAGACAAGGACGCTATTCGCGAAGGTCTTCTTTACATTAATAACAAGGCTTTGGAAAATCTTCCGGATGATTTAACCATCAACACTCATATTTGCCGCGGCAATTATCAATCAACTTATGCGACCAGCGGTCCTTACACAGCTGTTGCTGAAACACTGTTTGGACGTGAAAATGCCACATCCTATTTTCTGGAATATGATACTGATCGAGCTGGCGGATTTGAACCTTTAGCAGCTTTTAAAAATCCTGATAAGGTGGCTGTACTGGGACTTATTACTACCAAAGACGGACAATTGGAAGATAAGGAGGCTATCATCAAACGCATTCGCGAAGCTCAAAAGGTTTTGCCGCTGGACCAACTTTGGCTGGCCACACAGTGCGGCTTCGCTTCGACCCAAGAAGGGAACCTTATCACCGAACAGGATCAGTGGAAGAAGCTGGCTCTGGTAAAGGAAATTCTCGACGAAGTTTGGGGATGATGGATTATTACGAACCAAAGACCCTCTGAAAATTTTCAGAGGGTCTTTGGTTTGTTTTACATTTTACCGCGCTGCAGCAGTCTATTCCTATATGCTCACTGGGGAAACGTCTGTTTCTTGGATCATTTCTCTTCAGTTTTGTAGATAGTGTATAAAACCCAATTTTGATTCTCACTTTTCTCAATTTTAGAAAAGCCAATGCTTTTTAACAATTTACTCAACTCATGGGTTGTGCGATAGGCTGTCATGTGATAATTTAGTTTATCTTTTTCGGAGGCAACGATTAAAGCGGAATGGTTAGACATGACTCGGTAGATTTCTTGAAAGCTCTTTTTCAAATCTTCCCAAAAAAGATGGGTCTGAATGGCAAACACAAGATCAAAATAATCATTTTGATAGGGTAGGGATTCCACATTTCCAATCCTAAGCCGGACACTGCCATTTTGTACCGAATCTGAATTCATCCATTTTGCGGTTTGATAAGATTCTTTGGAAATATCTATTCCATTGATCTCAAGGTGTTTATTTAAAGCAAGAAGGTTTTTGATGGTGCTGCCTCCGCCATAGCCGACTTCTAAAATCCGGCTATGATCTGGGACAGTCGTCTGTCTGATTGCCCAAAGGGTGAGCTCCTTAAAATAGGAAGACCAGATTTTGGTAATCATTCGGCCAACAGCACCACTAGGCCTTTTAGCTTGGTTAATAAGATATTGAGTAAACATGTAAAACACACCTCTTTTTTGAGAAAAGTTTGAAATAATAATAGATAAAATTCAAACTTTATTATATAGAAATCAAGGAATAATGTCAAGAAAAATGAAATATAAGTTAATATATTTCAAAGTTGTGCTATAATTGATAGTAATGAGGTATTCAAATGAATCAATATCAAAAAACAACCCAGAAAAAGAAGCGAGCTATTATTCAAGCAGCTCTGCATTTGTTTAAAGAAAAAGGTTTTAAAGAAACGAGTATAAAGTCTATTGCAAAAGCAGCACAAGTATCTCCTGTTTCTATCTACAATTATTTTGAGAGCAAAGACAATCTGGTAGCTCTGTGTGTTAATGAATTGTTTGAAGAAATTACACAGGAAGCTGAGAGTATTTTAACCGGTGATGAAGATTTCAAAACAAAATTACATCAGGCTTTAGCGCTGTGTCAGGAAAAAATGAGTCAGCAGATTTCTGCCTATTTCAAAGAAAAAACGATGAAAGATCCCACTTTTTCAAAACTGCTGACGAAAGCGATTGCTGCTAAAAAACGTGAGATTTATCGTTCTTATATTAAGCTGGGAAAAGATGAAGGTGCTATTGCTAAGGAGTTGTCAACAGAGCTTATATTAAATGTTATGGAAGCTCTCAATAATATCGGAAACCAGTTATCCGATAGTGAGAATTTAGAGAGAGAAGTTGAGCAAATTCATCAGATTTTTTTGTATGGAATTTTTGGAGAAATTTGAAAATTCAACCACCACTTTTCTGTTGAATTTGAACAGCCTAAAAACCCCATCAGAAATAATTTTCTGATGGGGTTTTAACGGAGAACCAAGTCATTTTAGCTCTATTTTCACATTGCTGTTAAACCAACCATTTCACTTCAAATTAGTTTAGTCATTTATTCCCACTCAACCGTTGCCGGCGGTTTGCTGGTGATATCGTAGACAATGCGGTTGACGTGGTCAACTTCATTAACAATGCGAACAGAAATTTTTTGAAGAACATCCCAAGGGATACGGGCGAAGTCTGCTGTCATACCATCGATAGATGTAATAGCCCGAATGGCGATAGTATAGTCATAAGTGCGGCCGTCTCCCATAACACCGACCGACCGGACACCTGTATTGACTGTGAAATACTGCCAGATGTCTCTGTTCAAGCCTGCTGCAGCAATTTCTTCGCGGAGAATAGCATCGGATTCACGGACGGTTTCTAATTTTTCTGCGGTGATTTCTCCCATGACACGGATAGCAAGACCCGGTCCAGGGAAAGGCTGGCGCCAGACAATTTCATCAGGCATGCCAAGGGCAGTGCCAAGTGCCCGAACTTCATCTTTGAAGAGTGTGTTCAAAGGTTCAATCAGCTCAAACTGCATATCTTCCGGCAGACCGCCGACATTATGGTGTGATTTGATGGTTTGAGCTGTTTCGGTACCTGATTCGATAACGTCTGTGTAGAGTGTTCCCTGAGCAAGGAAATCAACACCTTTGAGTTTGCTGGCTTCATCATCAAAGACATAGACAAATTCATTGCCAATGATTTTTCGTTTCTTTTCGGGATCTTCCACACCGGCTAAAAGGTCTAAAAAGCGGTTTGAAGCGTCAACTCGGATGATATTGAGACCGAATTTGCCGCCGAGCATTTCCATAACTTGGTCACCTTCACCTTTGCGAAGCAAGCCGTGGTCAACAAAAATACAGGTCAGCTGATCACCGATAGCCCGCTGCAAAAGAACGCCGACAACCGATGAGTCAACTCCGCCCGAAAGTCCCAAAAGAACCTTGCGACTGCCTACTTGCTCACGGATTTTTTGAATTTCCATATCAATGAAATTATCCATTGACCAATCTCCCTTGCCGCCGCAGATGTTAAGGGCAAAATTGCGCAGGATATCATTGCCGTAAACCGAATGCCGGACTTCAGGGTGAAACTGGATGCCAAAAATTTTTTTGTCGGTATTTTCAATAGCAGCATAAGGACAGTCTGTAGAATCACCGATAAGACGAAAGCCCTGAGGAATCTCAGTAACAGCATCACCATGACTCATTAAAACAGTCTGTTCTTTAGGTGTTCCATTAAAGAGCTCTGAATCAGCTGCTAAACGAAGAAGCGACTGACCGTATTCGCTGTTTCCGGTCTGACCGGCCGGAAGGACCTTACCGCCGAGTTTATCTGTCAGCAGCTGCATGCCGTAGCAGATTCCAAGAATGGGAATGCCGAGTTCAAAAATACCTTCATCAATTCCAAAAGCGTCATCAGCATAAACAGAATTCGGTCCCCCGGATAGGATAATACCGATGGGGTTAATAGCCCGAACTTCATCAGCTGTGATTCGGTGGTTTCTCAGCTCTGAGAAGACACCGAACTCGCGGATGCGGCGGGCAATAAGCTGATTGTACTGGCTGCCGTAGTCAAGTACAATGATTTTTTGAATGTCTTTAATGTCAGTCATTGTCTCCCTTTCTTTCACTGTTTCACTAGGCCAGCTAGCAAAGACATAATCACTTTATTTTAGCACAATTTGCAGAATTTGACAGCAGATTTTCAGGAAAACCTGGCCAGAAAGCTCAGTCAGCAGTCAGGAGCTTTTGCAAAAGGTCTGTAAATTTGGTACTATAAATACAAAACCGTTTTATTGACAAGGAGAAAGGATGCTACCAGCTTATATTCGGATCCATGATCAGATTAAAAAGGAGATTGATGAAGGTCTGTGGAAAATCGGTACCCGCCTGCCCAGTGAGCGCGATCTGGCAGACCGCTTTGAAGTCAGTCGGATGACACTCAGACAGGCTATAACGCTGCTTGTTGAGGAGGGGATTTTAGAGCGCCGTGTGGGAAGCGGTACTTATGTTGCCAGCAGCCGTGTTCAGGACAAGATGCGCGGGACAACAAGTTTTACTGAAATCGTCAAATCACAGGGGAAAACCCCCTCAACTAAAGTCGTTTCCTATAAGCGAGTACATCCGAGCGAGCAGGAAATTAAATTTTTGGATATTAAGCCCAATGCCTATGTAATCCGAATGGAACGTGTGCGGTACGCCGATGATATTCCTGTCGTTTTTGAAGTAGCAGCTATCCCTGAAAAAATTATAAAAAATTTCAACAAAGAAGACATTACCAAGCATTTCTTTCAGACCTTGACAGATAACGGCTTTGTCATCGGCAAAAGTCAGCAGACTATTTCGGCCAGCAACGCCAGTGAAACAACAGCTGATTATTTGGCAATTTCGCGCGGTCATGCGGTTTTAAGCCTGACACAGATTTCCTTTTTTGAAGACGGCACTCCGTTTGAATATGTTCGCAGCCAGTATGTTGGCGATCGTTTTGAATTTTATCTAGAAAATAAGTAGAGTAAGGACAATGGCAGTAAAAGAAAAAATGGTCAGCAATCCCCGCTATCAAAAGGTAGCTATCGGAATTGCTCAACGCATTGTTGATGGTAAATTTCCTCTGGGTCAAAAATTAAAATCCCGTTCAACCCTTTCCAGCTATTTCAATGTTTCTCCTGAGACTGCCCGAAAGGCAATCAATGTACTGGCTGATTTAGATATCGTTTCAGTTAAGCAGGGAAGCGGGGTTGTTGTTGTTTCCAGGGATAAAGCCATTGAATTTCTGGATCAGTTCGAGGCCACTTCAGGCTTACGGGAAATCAAGCAGAATATTCAGGCCAGTTTAACAAGGCAAAAAGAAGAGCTGGAAGCGATGAATGAGATGGTTGAAGTATTTTTATCACAGGCCAGTCTGATTCGCAAGAAATTTCCCTTTGAACCGTTTGAATTGGTTCTTGATAGTAACAGCTCCAATCTTGATAAAAGCTTAGTGGATTTGAATTTGTGGCATCAGACGGGAGCAACGGTAGTAGCTCTTAAAAGTCAAGGAGAGCTGCTTTTATCGCCGGGACCCTATGCTACCGTCAGAAAAGGCGATACTCTTTATTTTGTCGGTGATGACCGTTCTTTTTCTCGGATGAAAAATCTTTTTGACATTTTATGACACAATAATTTAATAAATATTGCAGGCGTCTGCCTGCCTTTCTCTTTGACATACTGACCATATAATTATATAATAGTGTGGTCAGTTGATTTTTGGAAATAGATTAGAAATGAGGGATATACTTGAACAAACTTGAAGTCAAGCATCTCACCAAAATTTTTGGTAAAAAGCAAAAAGCAGCGCTTGAGATGATCAAAAAACAAAAAAGCAAGACAGAAATTTTAGAACAAACAGGCGCTACAGTAGGTGTCTATGATGTCAGTTTTGATGTCAAAGAAGGTGAGGTTTTTGTCATTATGGGACTTTCCGGCTCAGGGAAGTCAACCCTGATTCGGCTTTTAAACCGCTTAATTGAACCTTCCTCAGGAGATATCTACATCAACGGCAGTGATATATCTAAGATGAATGCCGAAGAACTCCGTGAAGTCAGACGGCATACACTGAATATGGTGTTCCAAAATTTCGGACTCTTTCCTCACAAAACCATTTTAGAAAACACGGAGTTTGGTTTGGAGCTGAGAGGCGTTCCTAAAGAAGAACGGGTCGAACTGGCTGAACGTGCTCTTGACAATTCGAATCTGCTGGCTTTTAAAGACCAGTATCCGAATCAGCTTTCCGGCGGTATGCAGCAGCGTGTTGGTTTAGCGCGTGCTCTGGCTAATGATCCTGAGATTCTTTTGATGGACGAAGCTTTCTCGGCTTTGGACCCGTTGATCCGTAAGGAAATGCAGGATGAACTGCTGGACTTGCAAGAAAAGGTTCAAAAGACAATTATCTTCATTACTCACGATTTGAATGAAGCGCTGAGAATCGGCGATCGTATTGCCCTGATGAAGGATGGGCAAATCATGCAGATTGGTACCGGTGAAGAAATTTTGACCAAACCGGCTAATGATTTTGTCCGCGAATTTGTTGAAGATGTTGACCGTTCTAAAGTGTTAACAGCTCAAAATATCATGATCAAACCGCTGACAACAGCTATTGAAGTTGACGGTCCTCAGGTGGCTCTGACAAGAATGCACAATGAAGAAGTCAGCATGCTGATGGCTACTGACCGCCGCCGTCAATTGGTAGGATCGGTCACTGCAGAAGCTGCTATCGAAGCAAGACGCAAAGGACTTTCTTTGGCCGATGTCGTTGACCGCGATGTGCGAACAGTTTCTAAAGATACTGTTATTACAGATATTATGCCTCTGATTTATGACTCAGCTGCACCAATCGCAGTTACGGATGATAATAACCGGCTTTTAGGTGTCATTATCAAGGGCCGTGTTATCGAAGCTCTCGCTAACACCAGAGATGATGCAGAAGGAGGGGAAGAATAGTTTTGAATGTACTTTTGATAGGAAAATTACCTGTTGCTGATTGGATTGAAGGATTCACCAACTGGCTGACACACACCTTTTCTGGTTTATTTAACTTAATCCAGTCGGTCGGGAACTTTATCATGGATGGGATTACCAATACCCTGTCATTTATTAATCCTTTGCTCTTAATTGTTTTAGTGACCGCTGCCGCCTTTTTCTTAGCCGGAAAGAAGTGGACACTGCCGTCATTTACCCTGCTCGGCCTGCTCTTTATCTATAATCAAGGCCTGTGGGGAGATTTGATCAATACGTTCACCTTGGTTCTGGTATCCAGTTTTGTTTCCATTGTTATCGGGATTCCTTTGGGAATTTGGATGGCAAAGAATGATACCGTTAAACAAGTGATCAATCCTATTTTGGACTTCATGCAGACCATGCCTGCCTTTGTTTACCTGATACCGGCTGTTGCTTTCTTTGGTATCGGTATTGTTCCGGGGGTATTTGCTTCTGTTATCTTTGCCTTGCCTCCGACTGTTCGGTTTACCAATCTTGCTATTCGCGAAATTCCGACAGAGCTGATTGAAGCAGCGGATGCTTTTGGCAGCACTCCAAGACAAAAATTGTTCAAGGTTGAGCTGCCCTTAGCCAAAAATACAATTATGGCCGGTGTTAACCAGACGATTATGCTGGCGCTTTCCATGGTTGTTACAGGTTCTATGATCGGAGCACCTGGTCTTGGCCGCGGTGTTCTGTCTGCCCTGCAGCATGCTGATATCGGTTCAGGTTTCGTCAATGGACTGGCTTTGGTTATCTTAGCAATTATCATTGACCGCTTCAGTCAGACTGCCAACCAAAAAGTCACAGATGCTAAGAAGAAATCTTCAAAAGCAAATACTTACATTGCTGTCGCAGCTCTTGCATTATTTGTTTTTTCTGCCCTTGCCCGCATATTTGTACAGGGAAACTCAGCAGGTACCGGACAGACAGTCAAGCTGACCTATGTTGAATGGGATTCGGAAGTTGCTTCTACCAACGTATTAGCTCAAGTGCTAAAACAACAAGGCTATAAAGTAGAGATGACGCCGCTTGACAATGCTGTTATGTGGCAGTCAATCGCTAAAGGTGAAACCGATGCTACCGTCAGCGCTTGGCTGCCAAATACGCATGCAGACCAATACAAAAAGTATAAGCAGGATGTTGTTGATCTAGGATCAAATCTTAAAGGTGTTAAGCTGGGTCTTGCTGTACCAACTTATATGAAAAATGTCAACAGCATTGAAGATTTAAGCGACCAAGCCGATAAAAAAATTACAGGTATTGAGCCTGGTGCCGGTATCATGAAGTCTGCTCAAAAGGCGCAAAAAGCCTATAATAATCTGTCTGGCTGGGAAGTTGTGTCTTCTTCAACAGGAGCTATGACGACCAGTTTGGATCAAGCGTATAACAGTAAAAAAGAAATTGTTGTTACCGCTTGGTCGCCTCACTGGATATTTGCCAAGTATAAGTTAAAATACTTAAAAGATCCTGAAAAATCCTTCGGCAGCAGCGAAAGTATTCATTCAATTACCCGCAAGGGACTGAAAAAGGATATGCCTGAGGTCAATAAAATTATCGACAGCTTTAATTGGTCGCAGAGCGATATGGAATCGGTCATGCTCGATATCAGTAACGGTACTTCTCCTGAGAAAGCTGCTAAAAAATGGATAAAAAATCATCCTAAGAAAGTTGCTTCTTGGACAGACAGTAAATAAAGTGATTTGCCGTATATAAAAATATAATGAGGTTAGGAATGAACTGCACTCTCGATCGTTAGATTTTCTGTCTGACTTTTGAGGCGTCGTTCGGCTCTAATCTCATTTTATTTTCTTCACCGGATGATTTTAGGGCTCAAATATGATAAAATAAAGCTTATGGAAATTGAAAAAACCAATCGTATGAATGCCCTTTTTGAGTTTTATGCAGCACTGCTGACAGATAAGCAGATGAACTACATTGAGCTCTATTACGCTGATGATTACAGTCTGGCTGAAATTGCCGAAGAATTCAAGGTCAGCCGCCAGGCAGTCTACGATAATATTAAGCGGACTGAAAAAATTTTAGAGGATTACGAGATGAAACTGCATATGTATTCTGATTATATTGTTCGCAGTGAAATTTTTGATGATCTTTTGGATAAGTATCCCGAGGACGCTTATCTGCAGGAAAAAATTTCTGTTCTCATCAGTATTGACAATCGAGATTAATGTTCTAGTATTTCCAATAATAAGGAGAAAAATAAATGGCTTTTGAAAGTTTAACAGAACGCCTGCAAGGTGTTTTTAAAAATCTACGCGGCAAGAGAAAACTCTCAGAAAAAGATGTTCAGGAAGTCACCAAAGAAATCCGTCTGGCCCTTCTTGAAGCTGACGTTGCTCTTCCGGTTGTAAAAGATTTTATCAAGCGTGTGCGTGAGCGTGCTATCGGGCATGAGGTCATCGATACATTAGATCCGTCGCAGCAGATTATCAAAATTGTTGACGAAGAGCTGACGGCAATTCTGGGATCTGAAACAGCTGAACTTAAAAAGTCTCCTAAGATTCCGACAATCATTATGATGGCCGGACTTCAAGGGGCAGGTAAGACCACCTTTGCCGGAAAACTGGCTAATAAGCTGGTCAAAGAAGAAAATGCCCGGCCGCTGATGATTGCTGCTGATATTTACCGGCCGGCTGCCATTGACCAATTAAAAACGCTCGGTCAGCAAATCAATGTACCTGTTTTTGAAATGGGAACAGATCACACGGCAGTTGAGATTGTAAGGGAAGGTCTGGCTCAGGCTAAAGAAAATCGCAATGACTATGTCTTAATTGATACAGCAGGGCGGCTGCAAATTGATGAAAAGCTTATGGCTGAACTGAGAGATGTCAAAGCCTTGGCCGATCCCAATGAAATTCTCTTAGTTGTCGACAGTATGATCGGGCAGGAAGCTGCCAATGTAGCTCGAGAGTTTAACAATCAGTTGGAAATAACCGGTCTTGTTCTGACTAAGATTGACGGCGATACACGCGGCGGTGCAGCTCTTTCTATCCGGCAAATTACCGGCAAACCGATTAAATTTACAGGTATCGGAGAAAAGATTACTGATATTGAAACCTTCCATCCGGATCGGATGTCTTCGCGTATTCTGGGTATGGGAGACCTTCTGACCCTGATTGAAAAGGCCAGTCAGGACTATGATGAGCAAAAATCAGCAGAACTTGCTGAAAAAATGCGCGAAAACACCTTTGATTTCAATGATTTTATTGATCAGCTGGATCAAGTGCAAAATATGGGCCCGATGGAAGATATTCTTAAAATGATTCCGGGAATGGCTAATAATCCTGCACTTGCTAATGTTAAGGTTGATGAGCGTGATATTGCCAGAAAGCGGGCCATGGTATCATCAATGACTCCTGCTGAACGTGAAAATCCGGATCTTTTGAATCCCAGCCGGCGGCGGCGGATTGCAGCAGGATCGGGCAACACCTTTGTTGATGTTAACAAGTTTATCAAAGACTTCAATCAGGCTAAAAAAATGATGCAGGGCGTTTTGTCTGGCGATATGAATAAAATGATGAAGCAAATGGGTCTTAATCCTAATAATATGCCTAAAAATATGGACGCATCTGCCCTTGACGGAATGATGGGACAGGGCGGAATGCCTGATATGTCAGCTCTCGGCGGCAACATGGACATGGGTCAGATGTTTGGCGGCGGCTTCAAAGGCAAAGTCGGAGAATTTGCCATGAAGCAATCTATGAAAAAGATGGCTAAAAAAATGAAGAAGGCCAAGAAAAGAAGAAGATAGCAGTCACAAGGATTCTTGCCATTTGATAGTGTCTTTGCCGGAATTGTCGCTGAGACAGATATTTTATAAAATTTCCGTTATAATAGACATTTTATAAAATTTCCGTTATAATAGACATTATAAGGAGGGATAAAATGACTCATATCGCGATTATTGGAGATATTATTGCTTCGCGAGAAATAAAAGATCGGCCTGAAAGCCAAGAAAAACTTCAGGAAATTTTAAATCAGATCAATTCCCGCTATCAAGCTGTGCTGGAATCTCCCTTTACCATAACGACAGGGGATGAATTTCAAGCTTTGCTGTGCCCCAATACACAGATTTTCCAGATTATTGATGATATTGCGATGGGATTTCAGCCCTACCAAATCAGGTTTGGAATTGGAGCGGGCAGTATGCTGACAGCTGTTAATCCTAAGCAAAGCATCGGTTCGGACGGTCCGGCCTACTGGCATGCCAGAGCTGCCATTGATTATATCCATGATAAGAACGACTATGGCAGCAATCATTTGGCGGTAGCTCTGGATGATACCTTTGCTGCCCGGCAAATCAATGCTGTCTTAGCTGCCTGTGAATTTATTAAGTCAAAATGGACGGCTACTCAGGCCGATCTGCTTATCGGTCTGCTGCACAAAGGAATTTATGAAGAAAAGTTTTCTCACAAGGAGATGGCCGAGCTGCTTCAGTTAAGCCCGAGCAGTTTTAACAAACGTCTCAAATCCGGCGGTTTAAAAATTTACCTGAGAAATAAAAAAGCAGCTGTCGATTTATTGCTGAATGCTATTGAAACTAAAGGAGAAGCGGCAGATGATTCATTTTAATCTTGTATCTCACTTTCTGTCGCATAACCCTATGCTGACAGTGTTCCTCATTGCCCATTTTTTAGCTGATTTTCAATGGCAAAGCCAAAAAATGGCAGATTTGAAGTCTTATGATTGGCGGTATTTGTGTAAGCATCTTTGCATTGTTGCTCTACCTTTGATTGTTATCAGTCTTTGTGTCCCGCACGCTTTTGCTATGGCACTGCTGGTTTTTGCCAGCCATGCGGTGATTGACAGTGCTAAATTTTTGTTCTATCCTTTTTACCATAAGCGGCAGTTGGATAAGGCTGCTTTTCTTCTTGATCAGGCGATGCATCTTTTGGCGATTACCACGATTTATCTGTTTAGTGAACCGATCACTGTTGAATGGATAAGCGATATGCAGCACAGTCTTAAGCTGATTTTGTTTGTGGTTCTCATTACCAAACCGATTAATATCATCTTTAAGCTGTTTTTCAGCAAGTATCAGGTAAAAAATACCAATGATGATGAAACCATTACAGGAGCAGGGGCAACCATCGGTTTGTTGGAACGTTTGATTATGGGAATATTTCTTCTATTTGGCCAGTTTGCCTCTATCGGTCTGGTTTTTACGGCCAAGTCAATTGCCCGTTATGATAAAATTTCTAAAAATCAGGCTTTTGCAGAATACTATCTCATAGGCTCCCTCTTCAGTATTATCAGTGTTTTGGCAGTCTATGCCCTTTGCCTAATATGATTAAATGGCTTCTACTGGGTATCGGTAGAAGCCGTTTTGATTTTTACTGAGAAAATATCGGAACAAATACGAATAGTAGTAGTGGAGGGTAAATGAATGTACAGTATAGAATTTACAAAAGAAGCTCTGCTGCCGCGGGAGCGCCTGCTGACTTATGGTCCTGAAAGCCTCAGCAATCAGGAGCTGTTGGCGATTATACTAAGGACCGGTAACAGAAAAGACCATGTTTTAAATTTGTCTAACAACATTTTAGAGCGTTTGGACAGCATAGCTGATTTTCGCACCTTATCAATTGAGGAACTGCAGACGATTGCAGGTATCAGTCAGTTGAAGTCAATAGAAATCAAGGCCATTCTGGAATTTTCGAAGAGAATTAATCAATCAGAATATAGTTTTAAAGAACGCATTTTAAGCAGCGAACGCTTAGCAAAAGTTATGATGGCCGAACTGGGCGATAAAAGACAGGAACATCTGGTTGCCATTTATCTGGATACACAGAACCGTATTATCAAAAAGAAAATCATTTTTATCGGCAGCGTCAGGCGTTCTGTTGCCGAACCCAGGGAAATTCTGCACTATGCCTGCAAAAGTATGGCAACCTCGCTTATCGTTGTCCATAACCATCCTTCAGGTTCAACCTATCCCAGTGAAAATGATTTGGCGTTTACAGAAAAAATAAAACGATCCTGTGATGATTTAGGAATCGTTTTTTTGGATCATATTATAGTCGGGAAGAAGGAATATTACAGTTTCCGTGAAGAGACGGATCTTATTTAAAGTTCATTAACGACGTAGTTAAAAAGTTTTTGATCTTCTTCTCGTGACTCAAACAGCAGTTCAGGGTGCCATTGAACCCCCAAAAAATTAATATCGGAATTAGTAGATGTTACTGCTTCAATAGTGTCATCAGCAGGATCATAGGCAATGACTTCTAAGTCATCGGCCAGCCGCTTGATGCTCTGATGATGAAAGGAATTGATAGAGGCAGAAGTACCGTAAATTTTTTCCAAGGCAGTATCAGCCTTTATCAACATGTTTTGGCTGAGATAGTCACTCGGTTCGTCTTGCCAGTGGTCTTCTATATCTTGATTGAGTGTTCCTCCCAAAGCAATATTCATCAGCTGTGTGCCCCTGCAGACAGAGAAAATCGGTTTTTCCTGTTTAATGGCTTCTTCAACAAGAGCAAATTCGAACAAATCACGCGCTAAATAAAAATCATCATCGCTGGTATCCTTATCTTCCCCATAAAAAACAGGGTCGACATTTTGACCGCCTGTTAAAATAAGCTTGTCAACCATGGAAACATAAGATGCGGCAAGATTCGGCTCACTGACAGGAATCACGAGCGGAAGACCGCCGGCCTTCTGTACTCCCTTAACATAGCCGGATGGTGTATAGGACCACAGTATATCAGGAAATTTTGCGTGTGGTCTTTCATTACCCGAAATACCGATAATTGGTCTGGATTTGGTCATAGACCCTCCTTACTTTGTCAATTCTTCGAATTTTTTTCTTGATTCATAAAATATAATAGCGTCTGTAATTCGCTGGTTAAATCAACATACTGAGCAACAACTCCCTTTGGAAGTGACAGGTGAACCGGTGAAAAGCACAAAATTCCTTTGATACCGGCTTCAACCAACGTATCAGCAACTTCCTGGGCTTTGCTGCTGGGAACAGTCAAAATTGCTGTTTTAACATCTGTTCCGGCTAATTTTTCCTTGATACTGGAAATACCGTAAATGGGAACACCGTCATCAGTGAGCTGGCCGACCTGCTCATTGTCGTCGGTGTCAAAAGCCATAGCTATTTTCATCTTATTGCGCTCATGAAAACGATAATGGAGAAGAGCACGGCCGATATTGCCGACCCCGACAAGCAACACATTAGTCGTAGAAGTGTCGTTGAGAATATCTGCAAAAAAATTCATTAATTTTTTGACATCATAGCCAAAACCGCGGCGTCCCAGCTCGCCAAAATAAGAAAAATCACGGCGAACGGTTGCTGAATCAATACCAATCGCTTCAGCAATCTGCTTAGAGCTTGCCTTTTCAATATTTTCCGAATGGAACCGTTTAAAAATACGATAATAAAGTGATAGGCGCTTCGCTGTCGCTTTGGGAATAGATTTGTCAAGAGTAACCATACTTATCTCCTTTGCTATGTACTACTATTTTAAAAAAAGATTGTGAAAATTGCAACATCTTTTCTTTGAAGTTGGCATAAGTTTTTCTTATGAAAGGATCTCAGTTTTACTTATACACGTAAAAAGAAGGAAGCTGGAACTCCGAAAAGCTATCGAAGTTTCAGCCCACCCTCTCCCTTGTTTTATTAAAAATATGTTTTCAGCAGGCAGCAGAAGCACTGTGCTGAAGTCAGCTTAATTTTCCTTTTTCACAAAGATGTCACGCTCAGCCAAACTGTTCATTAAGAAATAAAACTTATCCTGGATGATTTGGTTTTTCTCGGATTTAAAGATATTAACGGGTCGCAGTCCGGATTTGTCTGTAATGGTCAGTTTAAAGCCGGTCAAATCTTTGTTAATGGTAATTTTCAGAGAAAAGCCGTCGCCGCTGTTGGGGACCTTTTCTAAAAGGCGGCTGAGTTCATAATTTCCCAGCTTGTTTTGAGTAAAGGCAGTGTCCCGCAGAGTGAATCTTTTTACGCTGGGACTGATGGTATAGCTGTATTTACAATCAGGTAAATTTACTGTTTTTTCAAAAGCCATTTTATTTTCCTACAATCTCCTTTATTTTTGCAGCTAGAGCTTTGGCCTCATCTGGTTGGTTCAAATCTGAAAAACTGATACGAACAGATTCTTGCAGACGGGGGGACTCCGCTCCGTATTTTGCTGCTAAAACATGACTGGGATCAACAGTGCCGGCTGTGCAGGCAGAACCTGTTGAAATCGCAAAACCAGCCAAATCTAACTGAGTCAGCAGAATTCCGTTGTTATATCCGGGAAATCCGATATTAATCACATAAGGCAGGGCATCTTCGTTTGAATTGAGATAATAATCAACTCCCTCTAAGCCCTCTAAGAGTATCTTTTTGAGCTTGCTGACATCTTCCAGATGTTTTTGTTGATGAGCTTGGGCATCGACTAAAGCCTGCGTCAGACCTGCAATACTGATAAGATTTTCCGTGCTGGCCCGACGTTTTTCCTCCTGTTCACCGCCATGAAGGAGACTGTCAAAATGAAGATCATCAGCATAGAGGATGCCAACTCCTTTAGGACCGTGAAATTTGTGGGCAGAAGCTGACAGAAAATCAATGTTTAAATCCTTAGGATGAATAGGAATCTTGCCTGCAGCTTGGACAGCATCAACATGAAAAACAGCTTGATGGTCTTTAAGAAGGCTGCCGATCTCTTTGATTGGCAGCACATCTCCTGTTTCATTATTAGCAAACATAACCGATACTAAAACAGTGTCCTCACGCAAAGAATCTCTAACCTGCCGGGCAGAAATGCAGCCGTCAACAGGATTCAAATAGGTCACTTCAAAACCGAAACGCTTTTCCAAATAATGAAGACTGTTTAAAACAGAATGATGTTCAATAGCTGTTGAAATAATATGTTTTCCTTGATCCTGATGAGCAAGAGCATAACCTTTGAGTGCAGTGTTGTTGCTTTCTGTTCCGCCGGACGTAAAAATAATATTTCTTGATGGAACCTCAAACACTTGAGCAACACTTTGCCGGCAGCCCCGCAGCACTTTGCCGGCAGCCCTGCCGTAAGAGTGAATGCTGGAAGGATTGCCAAAGGTATCGGTCATCACTTCAGTCATAGCCTGAACAACAGAAGGTGTCAGAGGAGTAGTTGCAGCGTTATCAAAATAAATCAAATTTAGGATTCATCTCCTTTACGGTCATAAGCAAACAAAGGACTGACAGGCCGTCTTTCGTGAATACGGATAATGGCATCTGCAATCAGTTCGCTGGCAGAAAGATAATGCAAATTATCAGGTAACTTTTGATCAGTGTAAACAGAATCTGTAATCAAAATATCTTTAATTGGAGCAGCCTGCAAAATTTCTGTGGCTCCGCTGGCGAACAATCCATGGCTGGCGACAGCATAGATTTCAGTAGCGCCTCCGCGTTCAACGATTTTAGCAGACTCTGCAAATGTTTTTCCGGTATTTAGAATATCATCAATGAGAATGGCTTTCTTGCCTGCAACGTCACCGATAATATAGCCTTCTTCACGCGAGGAATCATCATCCTGAGCGTAATCAATGATAGCAATCGGAGCATCCAAATACTGAGCTAAACTGCGGGCGCGCTTGATGCCTGAATTTTTAGGACTGACAACTACAATGTCCTCCCCATATAAGCCCAATTTAGTATAGTGTTCAGCAAACAAAGGAGTAGTGAACAGATTATCAACCGGAATATCAAAGAAGCCCTGTACCTGAACAGCGTGCAGGTCTAAGGTCAAAACACGGTCAACTCCGGCCTTAACCAGCATATTGGCTACTAATTTAGCAGTAATCGGTTCACGGGCAGCAGCAATGCGGTCCTGACGTGAGTAGCCAAAATAAGGGATAACAACATTGACGCTGTTAGCACTGGCACGTTTGCAGGCATCTACCATAATCAAGAGTTCCCAGAGATGGTCGTTAACAGGGTAGCTGGTAGATTGAATGACATAAATATCATCTCCCCGGACACTTTCTTCGATGTTAATCATAATCTCACCGTCAGAAAACTTGCGAGAAGACAATTTCCCTAACGGTAGTCCGGCAGCCTTAGAAATTTTTTCGGCGATGTCGGTGTTTGACGTTAGGGAAAAAAGTTTAATTTGTTTGTCGGCGTAACGTTCTGCCATGGTATTTTGGTGCTCCTTTACATTAGTATCTTTATTTTACCAAATATTATGAGAAATTTCAGGTGATTTTAATAATTTCTGCTCCTGAACTTTATTTTTTCGGCAGAGTCTGGCTGAAGCGAGCTACCTTGCTTTTGGCGTATTTGAACTGAATACGGTTCGTCTTGAGAAAAGTTTCAAAATCGGCCTTTCCTTTTTGAGCTTGGGAAACTTCCAGTTCGAGTTCATAGTCTTCAATCCCAGCATAACAATTATGATCCAAAGCCATCAGTCCGATCTTAGTGGCAATTTCACGGCGTACTGTTGTCAGACTTCCAAGAACTTTCAAATCATTTAAATCAATACCGGCTTGACAGATTAACTGTTTAATCTCACTGTCCGGGAGCTGTAGCTTGCAGATTATCTTTTCGGCTTCATCCAGCAGCAGCGTGTGATTATACTCCAAATTACCAACTTCTTGAGGTACTTTGAGAGTTAATTCAGCCTTATCAGCAAAGGTTCTGATACGCAGTGACATTTTATTGGCTTTTAAGTCAAAGTTATCCGTATCAAAGTAATAGTTTGTCTGTTTGATTGCTTCAATTTGCGGCATTTGGGCTTTGATACGATCAAATTCTTCTTTGGTCAGCAGCGTCTTATATTCAATTTCGAGATGATTCATTCTTTTTTCCTTTGTTAAGCGTATTATGGTATAATAAGATATTAGTTTAATTCTATAAAAAAGTCTAATTTTTGACAAGGAAGGAGGCAGCGTTTATGGACTGGGAGGAATTTCTGGATCCTTATATTCAGGCAGTAGGAGAATTAAAGATTAAATTCAGAGGAATCCGCAAACAGTTTCGTAAGCAAAACCGCCATTCGCCAATCGAATTTGTGACCGGTCGTGTCAAACCGATTGAAAGCATCAAAGAAAAAATGGCTTTGCGTGGAATAAGGCGGGAAAATCTTGCTCAGGATATGCAGGATATCGCAGGCCTGCGAATCATGGTTCAGTTTGTCGATGACGTTGATGATGTATTGGAGCTTCTGCGTCAGCGCAAAGATATGAAAATCGTTCAGGAAAGGGATTATATCAATAATTTAAAGCCCAGCGGCTACCGGTCCTACCATGTTGTGATTGAGTATCCGGTTGATACCATCAGCGGTCAGAAAATTATCCTCGCTGAGATTCAAATCAGAACACTGGCCATGAATTTTTGGGCGACTATTGAACATTCTCTGAATTATAAATACCATGGAGAATTTCCGGATGATATCAAAAAGCGTTTAGAGCTGACTGCCAAAATTGCTTTTCAGCTGGATGAAGAAATGCGGCAGATCCGCGATGATATTAAAGAAGCTCAGCTATTATTTGATGCGGAAAAAAGAAAACTAAATGATGGTGTAGGAAATAGTGATGACACAGATGAACTTTACCGATAAGATAACGAAAGTTGCCATAATCGCAAATGGAAAATATCAAAGCAAGAGAGTCGCAAGCAAGCTCTTTTCGGCATTAAGAGATGATGATGATTTTTATCTGACTAAGAAAAATCCCGATATCGTTATTACTATCGGCGGAGACGGTATGCTTTTGTCCGCTTTTCACATGTATGAAAAGCATCTGGATACTGTTCGCTTTGTCGGTATCCATACAGGACATTTGGGTTTTTATACGGATTATCGCGATTTTGAAGTTGATAAATTGCTGGATAATCTGCATTCAGATAAGGGGGAGAAAGTTTCTTACCCGATTTTAAAAGTTACGCTTACGTTAAGTGACGGTCGTCAGCTGACTTCCAGGGCTCTTAATGAGGCAACGATTAAAAGATTTGAAAAAACAATGGTCGCAGATGTCATTATTAACCATGTTCAGTTTGAACGCTTTCGCGGAGACGGTATCTCAGTTTCGACACCAACCGGCAGCACTGCCTACAATAAATCTTTAGGCGGAGCTGTCTTGCATCCGACCATCGAAGCATTACAGCTGACAGAAATTTCCAGTCTCAACAACCGTGTTTTCAGAACCTTGGGAAGTTCTATTATTGTTCCTAAGAAGGATAAGATCGAAATTATTCCGAAACGCTTGGGATCCTACATCCTGTCTGTCGATAATAAAACCTATACGCACCGAAATGTTGCTAAGATTGAGTATGAAATTGATCATAAGACAATCAGCTTTGTTGCAACGCCAAGCCATACCAGCTTTTGGGAGCGGGTTAAGGATTCTTTCATCGGAGACTGCGATTCATGAGATTTGAATTTGCTGCCGATCGGCAGACAAAGGTTAAGACATTTTTAAAAGGTCATGACATCTCCAAAGCTTTGCTGGCTAAAATTAAATTCAAGGGCGGTTCTATACTGGTCAACGGCAAAGAAGAAAATGCCATTTATCTGCTCAGCAAGGGCGATCAAGTCGTCATTGATATTCCTGATGAAGAATCTCATGACAGTTTGAAACCAATCAAACACGACCTTAATATTGTTCATGAGGATGAACATTTTTTAATTTTAGATAAACCGGCTGGCTATGCCAGCATTCCCAGCATACTGCATTCAAATACCATGGCCAATTTTGTTAAGGGCTATTATCTGGAAAATAACTACCCAAATAAAAAGATTCACATTGTTACCAGGCTTGATAAGGACACAAGCGGACTCATGCTGTTTGCCAAACACGGTTACGCTCACGCGCGGATGGACAAACAGCTTCAGAGAAAAAGCATCGAAAAACGCTATTATGCCCTGGTATCCGGCCACGGAAAGCTCTCTGAAAAGGGGGAGATTATTGCGCCTATCGCCAGAAATGATAGCAGTATTATTACACGGTGTGTCCATCCTTCCGGCAAATATGCACATACCAGCTATGAAATTATAGCAAGTTATGGAGATGTCCACTTAGTCGATATCCGCCTGCATACCGGCCGCACCCATCAGATACGTGTCCATTTTGCCCATATCGGTTTTCCTCTTTTAGGTGATGATCTGTACGGCGGTGATATGAGTTATGGCCTCAAAAGACAAGCGCTTCACTGTCATTACCTGGCCTTTGAAGATCCTTTTTCAAAAGAACACAAGGAGTACAATAGTTTCTTGACAGATGACTTTGATAGCGTTATCATAGATTTAAAAAATAGATAGAGGGTTTATATAATGAGTATTCGTTCTTTATTTGGCGGTTTGCGGGAAAAAATTGTTGGTAAAAATATCAAAATCGTCTTCCCGGAAGGAAATGATGAGCGCGTTGTGCGTGCAGCTGCCCGCCTTAAATTTGAAGGTTTGGTTGAGCCGATTATTTTGGGAAATGAAGCTGATGTCCGTGGCCTGCTGACAAAACTGGGCTTTGCTGATCAGAATTATACGGTTATCAATCCTGAAGAATATCCCGATTTCGAAAAGATGAAAGAAGAATTTGTGGAAATTCGCAAAGGGAAAGCAACGCTTGAAGATGCTGACAAACTTCTTAAAGACGTTAACTATTTTGGTGTTATGCTGGTCAAGCTGGGCTTAGCTGACGGCATGGTATCAGGGGCTGTTCATTCGACGGCTGATACTGTTCGTCCGGCTCTGCAAATTGTCAAAACCAAACCGGGAATTTCACGGACGTCAGGTGTTTTCCTGATGAACCGCGAAAACACTGAACAGCGTTTAATTTTTGCCGACTGTGCCATCAATATTGATCCTAATGAGCAGGAATTAGCTGAGATTGCTGTCAATACAGCGGATACAGCAAAAATTTTTGACATCGACCCTAAAATCGCTATGCTCAGCTTTTCAACCAAGGGAAGTGCTAAGGCACCTCAGGTGGAAAAAGTTCAAGAAGCAACCCGTATTGCTAAGGAACTTCGTCCGGACATTGCGCTGGACGGCGAACTTCAGTTTGATGCAGCATTTGTGCCTGATACAGCAGCTATCAAAGCGCCGGGCAGTGATGTTGCAGGACATGCCAATGTTTTCATTTTTCCGGATTTGCAATCTGGCAATATCGGCTACAAGATTGCTCAGCGTTTGGGAATGTTTGAAGCTATCGGACCGATTCTGCAGGGGCTTAACAGTCCGGTAAATGATCTTTCGCGAGGCTCCAGTGCTGAGGATATTTATAAACTTGCTATCATTACCGCTGCACAGACTATTGAAAATGATTAATGACATAAAAAGTGAGACAAAGCAGTTGTTTCACTTTTTTTATGTAAGCTTTAATCCATTTTGAGCTTTTAACTGCAAATAAATAAACCACCCGTTTGATGGGTGGCTATGATCTAATCTATTTTTTTCCAAAAGCGCTGCTGAATATAATAATGAAGTATTCCCAATACTGCAAGTGAAAGCAGCGTCAGTCCGATTCCTACTCCTAAAACAGATGTTTTTAAAGAAACGATAACAGCTAAAGCAACTAAGAAACCGCCAAAAATCAAACTGCCAAAAACGATTCCTATATAGAGCCATTGTCCGCCCCCTCTTGAAAACAGCTGTGCTACGTTTTGCCAATTGAGCGTTAAAAGACGGTAGTCGCGCCAATACATCAATTCACCGATAACAACGGTTGACAGTGCCATTCCGAAAAGAAAGCTCAATAGCAAAGCCAAGGGAACTTTCAGTACAGTAAGTCCTAAAACAAAGTAAATCAAAATCGGCAAGCTGAGTTGCATGAAGACAAGGCAGTAGAATTTTTGCCGCAAAAAACGCTTAAAAGAAATGGGTAAGGTTTTTATAAAGGTATAGTTATTTTTTTCTAAGGAAATACCGACTCCCAAAAAGCTGCTGGGGCTGGCAGTGAAATTTCCCAAAATAATACCGATGAGCAGTGCAACACCAAAGAAACGTGAATCAAGGTTTGCCATGAAAGAATCCCCCGAAGAAAGGTTAGGACCGATAAAAGCCACAGCAAAGATTAAGGGCATCAGATAGTTCTGAACAATCAGGGTTGCATCTTTAAGCGTATTTAAATGATGTTTGATCAGTGTTTGTCTGAGGCTGCCGTTGGATGTCTTCTTGGAGATTTTTCTTTCCGCCGGCTGAGTTGTCTGAATGGATAAGAATTGTCTGAAATAATTGGAGATAATGCTGCGCCAAATGAAGACTAAGAGGATAGCAGTTATGGCAATACCCAGCCAAAAGTTTAAGAGACTGGCTGTTGAAAAAGGAGAGCGGATAACATCATAGAATCCTCTAAAATAAGGAAGATCTGCCATTTTAGCGACGCTGCCGCTTTCGTTCACTGAATTGCTGGTAAACTGCAGGTAAAATATAGTCCCCACCGCAGCTACCGTTGAAATGACCATAAGTACTGTCGAAATCGTTTTTTTATGTGAACTTTTGACCAAAACCTGTCCGATAAAATAGATCAAAATAATACTGATTGTATTGATGGCAAGCAGCAAAATCAAAAAATTAATAATAACTGCAGCAGCAGTAACTAGCACAGAGTGGGTAAGCTGCCAGTAAGTAATGGCAAAAAGGGAAACCACCGGCATAAGAAACGGCAGATACCCACCCTGAGAGGAAATGAGTTTAGCAAAATAAACCTCTTTTTCCTTAACCGGCAGCGGAAGATAGAGTTTTGTATCATCGCTATCATAAAAGACAGCAAACAGCATCGAAAATTCTGAAATGACAGCAACAATGCTAAAAAGGGCAACCTGAAAAGAAAAGTATCCGCTCGCTTTAGAATAATCGATAACCAAAAAGAGGCTAAGGTAGATTAATAAAAACAAGACAACCAATAAAATCTGCTGAAACAGAACTGTTTTGTAAGCCGAAAAGTGTTTGTCAGGATACTTTTCCCGTTTTTTCTGTATATTGGTTAAAGCTTGAGGATTAGAATAAAGGATATTGATTTTGATCATTTCCCAGATATTTCTGTAGTTCATAGCTCATCACCTGCCTTTGAGCTGTCTTTGCGTCCGGCTAATTGCAGGTAGATACTTTCTAGGTCTTGATCCGGGTAATTGGCTTTTAATTCATCCAAAGTTCCGACAAAAATGAGTTTTCCCTGACGCAAAATACCAATACGGTCGCAGAGCTGTTCAGCAACAGAGAGAACATGGGTTGAAAAAAGGACAGTATTTCCCTTATGAGCATGCTCTTTCATCATTTCCTTTAAATCAAATGAAGCCTGAGGATCAAGTCCGGTCAGCGGTTCATCTAAAATCCAGATATCAGGGTTAGGAATAAGAGCACCGATAACAACTGCTTTCTGACGCATCCCGTGAGAAAAGCTCTCAATCGTTTCAAAGCGCCGATCAAAAATATCGAAGAGACCGGCCAGCTTAGCAATGCGGTCTTCAGCAGTTTTAGAGTCTACACCATAAATTTTCGCCAAAAACAGCCAGTATTCCTGTGCTGTCAGATTAAGGAAGATGTCAGGAGAATCAGGTACATAGGCGATTCGCCTTTTGATGTCATCACGATGATCTGTCAATTTTAAATCATCAACAAAAATATCACCGTAGCTGGCATTGATAATCGATGTCAGCATATTGATGGTAGTTGTTTTACCCGCACCGTTATGACCGATTAGACCGAAAATTTCACCGTTTTCAATCGTCAGGTTCAAATCGCTCAATGCTCGGGTCTCCCCATATAGTTTGGAAACATGTTCAAATCTAATCATAAAAATCCCTCCTTAATTACAAACTATTATACTACTAAAGTCATACAAACGAAACCCCTATTTTTGAAAAAATGCAGCAAAGATTTCCAAGCACTGATATTTTCCCGGAAAAAAGGTATAATATGCTATGACAAGACAAAAAAATAAAGGAGATTGAAAATGGCAGAAGTAGTATTGATTACAGGCGCTTCAGCGGGATTTGGCAAGTCAATGGCCGAAACCTTCATCCAAGCAGGATATCGTGTTATTGGAGCTGCCAGACGGCTGGAAAAGCTAAATGAGCTTAAAACGGCTTTAGGAGAAAATTTTTATCCCCTGCAGATGGATATGACAGACACAACGTCTATTGATAAGGCTCTGGCAAGTCTCCCACAAGAATGGTCAGACATTGAACTCTTGGTTAACAATGCCGGTTTAGCATTGGGGCTCGATAAAGCTTACGAAGCTAATTTCAAAGACTGGGAGACAATGATTGCTACCAATATTATCGGTTTAACTTATTTGACACGCCAAGTATTGCCGGCTATGGTAGAGCGCAAATCAGGCTATATCATCAACATCGGATCGATTGCCGGAACCTATCCATATCCCGGCGGAAATGTTTACGGGGCCAGCAAAGCCTTTGTCAAACAATTCAGCCTTAATCTCCGGGCAGACTTGGCCGGCACCAAGGTGCGTGTCACCAATATCGAACCCGGTCTTTGCGGCGGAACAGAATTTTCAAATGTGCGCTTTAAAGGGGATGATGAGCGTGCCGATCAGCTCTATCAGGGTGCTCACAGTATTCAGCCGGAGGATATAGCAAATACTGTTCTCTGGGTTTATCAGCAGCCTAAACACGTCAATATTAACCGCATTGAAATGATGCCAACATCACAAAGTTTTGGCCCTCAGCCGGTTGACAGAGATTTGAATTAGAAAGAAGCGTCTTAATCCTTATGAAGAAACCAGAAAATATCAATCTTTTGTTCGCGATTAATGACCGATTTGTAGATCAATTTAAGGTGACCCTTTATTCTTTATATATCAACAGCTCTTGCAAGCAGCTGACGGTTTATATTCTGCAAAAGGGACTTTTGGACAGACATGACGAGATTGCAGCCTTTTGCCGGCGGCTGGGAATTGCTTATCAACCGATTGTGATCAGCGAAGAGGACTTTAAAGACGCTCCGGTCAGCGATCGCTATCCCGAAACGATTTATTACCGGCTCTTGGCCCAGGAATATCTTCCTCAGCACCTGTCAAGAATTCTTTATTTAGACGCTGATATCCTTTGCCTTAATGACATTGTTTCTCTTTACCGGATGGAAATGGGCAGCAATTTATACGCTGCCGCCAGCCATGTATCAGATAAAGGTATAACAGATATTGTAAATAAGCTGCGCTTAAATAATTTTGAGGCAGAAAGTTATTTCAATACCGGCGTTTTACTGATGAACTTAGAGAAGTGCCGTCAGCAAATAGACCGTCAGGTTATTATGGATTATATCGCTAAAAAAGGAAGAACCTTGCTTTTGCCTGATCAAGATGTTCTCAATGCCCTGTATGGCTCACAAACAAGCCAAATTCCGGATGAAATCTACAATTACGACGCCAGATACAATATCATTTATTTCACCCGCAGTCTGGGAGAATGGGATCTTGACTGGGTTATCAAAAACACCGTTTTCCTGCATTTCTGCGGTAAAGACAAACCTTGGAACAAAGACTATAAAAGCCGCTATGCAGCCTTGTATAAACATTATCAGCATAAAGTCGCCATGTTAGAAAAAGAAAACTGATTTTTCAAAACACCCTATTCATTCATCATAGAAAAAATCGGAGGTAGAGCAGATGAAAAAAATTATCAATGATCCCAGACAAGTCGTGACCGAAATGATCGATGGTTTTGCTTATATGCACAATGATTTAGTCAGTAGATTGGACGGCTTTGATGTCATTGTCCGCAAGGCAGAAAAAGCAGGACAAGTCGGTCTCGTTTCAGGCGGCGGAAGCGGTCATGAACCTTCACATGCCGGTTTTGTCGGTCAAGGCATGCTTTCAGCTGCTGTTTGCGGTGCGGTGTTTACTTCACCGACTCCAGACCAAGTTTTTGAAGCTATCAAAGAAGCTGATGAGGGTGCTGGAGTTTTTCTCATTATAAAAAATTATTCCGGAGACATTATGAATTTTGAAATGGCCCAGGATATGGCAGAAATGGAAGGCATCAAAGTTATGAGCGTTGTTGTGGACGATGATATTGCGGTGGAAGACAGCTTATATACCCAAGGCCGCCGCGGTGTTGCCGGTACCATTCTGGTTCATAAAATCCTGGGAAATGCTGCCAGAAACGGAAAATCACTTGAAGAAATCAAGGCGTTGGCAGATGAATTGGTGAAAAATATCCATACAGTCGGTCTTGCTCTCAGCGGCGCAACGGTTCCGGAAGTCGGTAAACCAGGCTTTACCTTGGCCGATGACGAGATTGAATTTGGTATCGGCATTCATGGTGAGCCCGGCTATCGCCGAGAAAAAATGCAGCCTTCTAAAGCATTAGCCAAAGAATTGGTTGAAAAATTAGCAGCATCTTTCGCTGTCCAGCCCGACGATAAATTCGGTGTTTTAATCAATGGCATGGGAGCGACCCCTCTCATGGAGCAGTATGTATTTGCTAAAGATGTTAAAGAGTCCTTCAGCCAAAAGGGCATTGAAGTAGTTTATAAAAAAATCGGCAATTACATGACCTCGATTGACATGGCAGGTATTTCACTCACCCTTATAAAACTCAAAGACAATGACTGGCTGGAAGCCCTGAACAGTCCGGTTGAAACACCTGCTTGGTAAGGAGAAATGAAGCGATTATGGAAGTAAAAACAGCAAAACTGTGGATGACATTATTTAATGATAAAATTCAGGCAAATAAAGACTATCTCTCTCAGCTTGATACACCAATCGGTGACGGAGATCACGGCGGCAATATGGCTCGCGGCATGACAGCTGTCATGGAAAGCCTCAATACTAAAGAGTTTGACTCAGCAGCTGATGTTTTCAAGGCTGTTTCTATGCAATTGATCAGCAAAGTCGGCGGTGCTTCGGGACCTTTATACGGATCAGCCTTCATGGGAATCACCAAAGCCCAAACAGCTCAAGGTTCCGTTTATGATCTGATAAAAGCCGGTTTAGATATGATTAAACAAAGAGGCAAAGCCAAAGTCAATGAAAAGACGATGGTCGATGTCTGGGCTCCTGTACTGGAAGATATTCAAGCCGGTCGATTGACCAAAGAAAGTATACAATCCTATGTCGAAAAGACAAAGGATATACGAGCTACAAAAGGCCGGGCTTCCTATTTAGGAGAACGCTCCATCGGACACATCGATCCTGGATCATACTCTTCCGGTTTATTATTTGAATCTTTATTAGAAGCAGGTGCACTGTAATGTCGGAAATTGGAATCGTCATTGTTTCACATTCAAAAAATATTGCACAAGGTGTGGCAGACTTGATTCAAGAAGTTGCCAAAGATGTCCCCTTTACCTATACTGGCGGTAAGGAAGACGGCGAAATCGGCACCGGTTTTGACCAAGTACAAAAAGTCATTGAAGACAACCCTAAAGAAACTCTTCTGGCTTTCTTTGATTTAGGTTCTGCCAAAATGAACTTAGAAATGGCCGCAGAGTTCTCAGCCAAAAATATCATTATAAATAAAGTTCCAATCGTTGAAGGAACTTACGCAGCAGCCGCTCTTGTACAAGCAGGAGCAGATTTGCCGGCAATTGAGGAACAATTAAAGGATCTAACTATAGAGAAATAAAAGCCGGCCAACAACCCAAATAATCTCTCTGACAGGTCAATCATCAGATCAACAATCCCCCCGTAACAGTTTTGCTGCGGGGGATTGTTCGTATAAAGTTAAGAAGTTATTATTGTGCTAAATGTTTTTTGACTTATTTAACTTTAATGACTATTAGACTTATGATTTAGCACTTGCTGTCGTGACATAGCCATTAACATCTTTCCGAAAAACTGTAATTTTCTTGAAAATCATATAAAGGTGTGATATACTCCTATTATTAGATAAATATCAATGACTTTTTATTTAGGAGATAGACATGAGACGTGAACTGCTGCTTGAAAAAATTGATGAACTAAAAGAGCTTATGCCCTGGTATGTTTTGGATTACTATCAGTCAAAATTAACTGTTCCATACAGTTTTACGACGCTATACGAATATCTGAAAGAATATCGGCGTTTCTTTGAATGGCTGATTGATGCCGGTGTTTCGGATGCTGAAAAACTTGCTGATATTCCTCTGGAAACCCTTGAAAACCTCAGTAAAAAGGATATGGAGGCTTTTATTCTTTATTTACGGGAGCGGACACTACTCAACTCCAACACCAAGCGTCACGGTGTTTCTCAGACGACTATCAACCGTACGCTGTCAGCCTTATCCAGTCTTTACAAATATTTGACCGAGGAGGTTGAAAATGCTGATGGGGAACCTTATTTTTACCGAAATGTCATGAAAAAAGTTTCGACTAAAAAGAAAAAAGAAACCTTGGCAGCCCGGGCTGAAAATATTAAACAAAAGCTTTTTTTGGGCGATGAAACCATGGAATTTTTGGACTATGTTGATAATGGTTACCAAAACAAACTTTCTAAGAGAGCTCTATCATCTTTCCGAAAAAATAAGGAACGCGATTTGGCTATTATTGCCCTGCTTTTAGCTTCTGGTGTGCGTTTGTCGGAGGCGGTCAACCTTGATCTAAAGGATGTCAATCTCAAAATGATGGTTATCGAGGTTACCCGTAAAGGCGGTAAAAGAGATTCTGTCAATGTGGCCGCTTTTGCCAAACCTTATTTAGAAAATTATATCAACATTCGTCAGGCGCGCTACAAGGCCGAAAAGACGGATACTGCTTTCTTTTTATCGGAATACCGCGGTCTTCCTAATCGTATGGATGCTTCTTCTATCGAAAAAATGGTTGCCAAATACTCAGAAGACTTTAAAATCCGTGTGACTCCCCATAAACTGCGGCACACACTGGCGACAAGGCTCTATGATGCCACTAAATCTCAAGTCTTGGTCAGCCACCAACTGGGACACGCCAGTACTCAGGTAACCGACCTCTATACACATATTGTCAATGACGAGCAAAAGAACGCTTTGGATAAACTTTAAGGCATAATTTAAATTATGTAAAATAAACTCATATAAACTAAAACCTGAGAAAAATCTTCTCAGGTTTTATTACTGTTCATTATTAGTCAAAATCAATTTTGACAGCTACTGTCTGTACAGGCACATCATAGAATGGATCTTCACGGCGGCCTAGGAAATCTTTAGCCTGCTGAGGGAAGGAGGCATAGCTGAGCACATCTTCTTCACTTTTAGCGTACTGGGCGATTTCTTGGCGCAGGGTTGGCAGCTGAGCTTCGATGAGATCTGCCGGCCGTACAGTGATGACCTCTTCATCACCAATGATTTTTTCTTTAATATCCTGATCAATCGGTGCAGGCGGACGGCCATACAGTCCTCGGACATAGTCCTTAATTTCATTTGGCACGACCTTATAGCGTTCGCCGGAAATAACATTCATTAAGGACTGGGTACCGACCATTTGTGACAGCGGAGTTACCAGAGGCGGATAACCTAAGTCGGCTCTGACACGCGGCACTTCCGCCAGAACTTCTTCATAGCGGTCAGCCAGACCTTGCTCAGTTAATTGGCTGAGCAGATTGGACAGCATACCACCGGGAACTTGATAAATTAAAGTTTTAGGCTCAACATCCTTAACTTTAGGATTGAGGATTCCTTCTTTGCGGTAATGATCGCGTACTGTATTAAAATGGGCTGCTGCTTCTTCAACCTTCTTCAAATCAATACCTGTTTCAAAGCCCAGCTCTTCCAAAGCAATAACTAAGGATTCTGTGGCCGGCTGGCTGGTTCCTCCGGCAAAGGAAGAAACAGCTGTATCAATAATATCGGCTCCTGCTTCAGCTACTTTTAGATAGGTCATCTCTGAAATGCCGCTGGTTGCGTGAGTGTGCACTTCGAGCGGAAGATCAACGGCTTCTTTAATGCGTTTAACCAAATCATAACCTGTCTGCGGCGTCAAAACACCAGCCATGTCTTTGATACAGACAGAATCCGCACCAATTTCAGCATATTGTTTTGATAAATCAACAAAATAATCTACTGTATGGACAGGACTTGTGGTATAAGAAATGGCTACTTGTGCATGACCGCCGGCCTCCTTAGTCGCAAGAACAGCTGTCTGCAGGTTGCGCGGATCATTCAGGGCGTCAAAAATACGGACAATATCAATCCCATTTTCGATTGATTTTTGAATAAAGGCGGTTACTACATCGTCAGCATAGTTGCGGTAACCAAGCAAGTTTTGCCCGCGCAAAAGCATCTGCAGTTTGGTGTTTTTGACGTGTTTGCGAATAGTGCGCAGCCGCTCCCAAGGGTCTTCATTTAAGAAACGAAGACAGGAGTCAAAGGTGGCACCGCCCCACATTTCTAAAGCGTGGTAACCAGCTTCATCTAAAGTTTTGAGAACAGGCCGCATTTCCTGAGTTGTCATGCGCGTTGCAATCTGACTCTGCTGCCCATCTCTTAAAACCGTCTCCGTAATACGGATTTTAGTCATTTCTACTCCTTTCATAAGAAATAAGGGTTATTAAGCAAACAAAGCAATTATCAGTTTCATAAAGAATCATTAAAAATTCTAAGGAAACTGATGATTCTTACTCGGCTTGCAGTTTCGTTTAATGCTGTTTAAGCAGGCTGACGATAGCTGAGCGCATGTCTTCAATGCTGTGTTTGCGCGAGCGTCCGCAGACTTTGGCATCCTCATGACAGATATAACACTGCCTTGCGGCAAAGCCCAAATCCTGCCGGCTGATCGGCTGAACTGAGCCGGCTTTAACAGCAAGCACATCTAAATCCATCAGGCGGCCGACAGGTTTTGCGGTTTCTACAGCAATCATTTTTCTTTTTAATGTCTCAGGAAGCAAACTGCTTATCAGATAATATTCCCAGCCCGTATCGAGCATCAGCAAATAATCAAACACAGTGTCTTCATTCAGCTGATGCTTGATGTCCGTGACAATCTCTTCAAAAGCCTGATTTAATACCGGAGATGTCTTTACAGGGCCTGGGATATTCATGGTCAAACAAAGCAAGCTCTGTCCTTTGTATTTTTCAAGAAGAGCTCTTTGCCTGAAGCTGCGCTTTTCCCGTGCAGCCATCATATCCTCTAAGTCAACTTGCGGTCCGTCAAAAACGGTTTGGCTGCTCAGCATGTTAAACATTGTGCACAACATCAATCAGGCTGCCGTCACGGTATTCTATAAGCGCAACAACTTTGTCGCCATATTGAATAGGTTCCGGATTGCCAACGATTGAATAAGCTTTTTCTTTCAGCTCGTCAATAGTAAATTGCGGCACTTTCAAATCTTTGAAGTGTTCCACCAGATCAGGGCGATTAGGATTGATAGCAATACCTACTTCTGTGACAACCACATCTACACTTGTTCCCGGTGTAATGACTGTATTGACCTTGTCAACGAAGGTAGGAATGCGTCCGCGTACCAGCGGTGAAATAACCAAACTCATTTTCGCAGCAAAGGCTGTATCACAGTGTCCGCCTGATGCTCCGCGGATAACGCCGTCTGAGCCGGTCATAACGTTGACATTGAAATCAGTATCCACTTCTAAAGCAGACAGCACGCAGGTATCCAGCTGGTTGATAACTGACCCCTTGCTGAGCGGAGAGGCGTACATATTGGCATCAATTTCGTAGTGCTTTTCAGCATTGCGATCCATAGACATAGCTGATGGATGGTCAAAGTCCTGAACGTCCATAATCTTATCAACCAGACCTTCTTCCAGCAATTCCACCATAGCGTTGGTAATACCGCCGAGAGCAAAATTAGCCTTGATGCCGTCTTTAATCATCTGTTCACGCATGAAACGTGTAACAGCCAGTGAAGCTCCGCCGGTACCGGTTTGGAATGAGAATCCTTCTTTATAGTAAGGGGAGCTTGTGATAACTTTGGCAGCGTATTCAGCAATCAAGAGTTCTTTAGGATTTTTAGTATAGCGTGTTGCCCCTTTAGCGATACCTTCAGGATCCCCGATAGCATCGACCACAACAACATAGTCCACATCTGTCTGCGGAATGCTGATAGGGGTGTTAGGATAAGGTACCAAGGTATCTGTAATGATAACGACTTGGTCAGCATACTTGGCATCAATCATGGCATAGCCGAGTGAACCGCAGGTTGCCTTACCTTTTGTTCCGTTAGCATTGCCGTAAGCATCGGAACTTGGTGCTCCCAGAAAGGCAACATCAATATGGATATCATCTGCAGCAATAGCCCGGGCACGGCCGCCGTGCGAACGGATAACAACAGGATTTTCCATAATGCCTTCTGAAATAGCAGCCCCTACCTTGTCACGCAGACCGCTGGATGTGATATTAGTGACCACACCGTTTTTGATATGTTCAATCAGCGGTTCATGGACATTGGCGATAGAACTTGGGGCAATGGAGATGTTTTTAATGCCCATTTTAGCAATTTCATCCAGCACCATATTCATGACATAATCTCCTTCACGAAAATGATGGTGGAAAGAAATAGTCATGCCGTCTTTAAGCCCGGTTTTTTCAATAGCTTCGTGGATAGAAGACAACAACTTGTCATCAGCAGGTTTGACCGGCTTAACATGTCGGCTTGATTCCTTGTAATCCTTAATATGTGCGAGTTCTCCTTCGAATACACCGTAGCGCTCAGCGTATTCTTGAGGGATATCACGACCTAATTTATTTTCTACCATCTTAAATATCCTCCTCAGTAAGCAAGCCAGCCGCTTTCGCTAAAGCAATGACACGTTCTGCACGTTCAACGATTGGTTTATCAACCATTTTACCTTTGAGCGAGATAACACCTGAGCCTTTGGCTTCAGCATCGCGAATTGCCCAAACAACTTCTTTAGCGTTTTGAATTTCTTTTTCAGTTGGTGCATAAATTTCATTAACCAGCGGAATTTGACGAGGATTGATGACTGATTTACCATCAAATCCTAACTGCTTGATTAAGCGGACTTCGTTTTGGAAGCCTTCTGGATTGTTGACATCTGAATAAACGGTATCAACCGCTGCAATGCCGGCTGCACGTGCGGCATGGAGAATCATGCTGCGCGCAAAGAACAGCTCCTGTCCATCAGGATAACGGCGCGTTTTCATATTTGTCACATAATCCTCAGCACCCAATGCAATACCAATTAAACGATCAGAAGCTTTGGCAATGGCAGGAGCATTAAGAACGCCTTGAGCGGATTCGATAGCTGCCATCATCTTAGTTCGGCCGATTTCAATGCCATTGTCACGTTCAACTTTTTCGATAACCGCTTCAACATCGACAATGTCTTGAGCGTCTTCTGTTTTTGGCAGGCGAATAACATCAACACCCGCAAGGATAACAGCTTCAATATCTAAGGCACCGCAGGTATCCAAACCATTGACACGGACAACAGTTTCTACCTTGCTGTAATCAAACGTCTTCAGTGCAAAATGGACCAAAGCTCTTGACGTATCTTTTTCTTTGAGAGAAACAGAATCTTCCAAGTCAAACATGATCGAGTCAGCTCCGTACAGCGGGGCATCTCTAAGCATAGCCGCATTAGCACCAGGGACAAACATCATTGTTCTTCTTAAACGTTCCATGAGTCAATCTCCTTCCAGTTGTAAGCCTCTACTTGAGCGGCGCGGTGAGCGGCAGCGATTGTCCGAGCCTGAATAGTACAATCCAAAGCTCCCTTGTCCACTGCTTCAACTGCTGCTGCTTTTACATCTAAATGCTTAAGCGTTTCTTCAATAACTTTACGAATTTGTTGACCAAATTGCTTTTCAACACTGCTTTCCAATTGGATAGTAATGCCTTGAGCATCGCTAGGGTTTACTGTTACCATGATATCGCTTGATTCCAGCGAACCGGCAACAGCTGTTTGTTTGATATCCATAATTTCACCTCACATATTTTGATAGGCGGCGCTGGTGAGATAGCTCTCACGGGTGTCGCAATAATATTGGATTACTCGTTAAATCTTTATCCTTACTTATCAACCGGAAATATCTTTATAAGGGCTTCTGCAGCAATGTACAAAATACCTAGTACAATAAAGATACCGGCCATCCCCAAGCCCATCAGTTCAAAGGCTTGAAGCAAATCTTCCATATTCATATCATTACCTCTCTTTTTATCAGGGTTATCAGCTGAAGAATGACAGCAGCAAACCGCCGGCAATAACAGAAGCAATCTGTCCTGAAACGTTGGCTCCTACTGCATACATCAAAACAAAGTTTTGAGGATCTTCATCTGTTGCCATCTTTTGGATGACCCGGCTGGACATTGGAAAGGCTGAGATTCCGGCTGCACCGATCATTGGATTGATCTTTTTGTGACGGAAGATATTCAAAATTTTAGCAAAGAGAACACCGCCGACCGAGTCCATGATGAAAGCTACCAGACCAAACAAGATGATCAGCAGAGTCTGTACATTCAGGAACAAATCAGCCTGCATTTTAACCGAAATGGTCAAGCCCAGCAAAATGCTGACAATGTTGACCAATTCATTTTGTGCGGTCTGTGACAGTCTGTCCAATACACCGCATTCGCGCAGGAGATTCCCAAACATCAGGAATCCAACCAAAGGCAGGGAAATAGGTGCGATAAATCCGGCAACAATCGTAATAAGGATAGGGAACAGGATTTTCGTCAGTTTTGAAACGCTCTCTGCTTTGTAAGTCATGCGAATTTGGCGTTCTTTTTTGGTCGTTACCAGTTTAATAGCAAATGGCTGAATGATAGGAACCAAAGCCATGTAAGAATAAGCTGCAACGGTTATCGGCCCTAACAATTTGGGGGCCAGCTGATTGGCGACGAAAATGGATGTCGGTCCGTCTGCTGCACCGATAATACCGATTGAAGCGGCTTCTTTGATATCAAAACCGGCCATGACAGCTACGACAACGACAAAGAAAATCCCGAATTGAGCCGCCGCTCCAAAAAGCAGCATAAACGGATTTTGAAGCAGGGGACCAAAGTCGATCATAGCACCAATCCCGATGAAAATCAGCAAAGGGAAAAGCTCTGTATTAATCCCGAATTTGAAGAGAATATCAAAGACCCCTTCTTGTTTAACACCGTTAACGACTTGGGTCAAAACCCCGGTGCCGGGGAAATTTACCAAGAGCGTTCCAAGTCCCATAGGTACTAAAAGTGTCGGCTCATATTCCTTTTTAATCCCCAGATACATCAAAACGGCTCCGATGAGCATCATAATAATCTGGGGAAGTGTAATGGATGTAATTCCTGAAATTAAAGTTTCCACAAACTCACTTCCTTCTAATATAATTTGTTCTAAGCGATTGTGATTAGGCCGTCACCGGCGTTGACAACTTGTCCCGGTGTTACATGGATGGCTGAAACGGTACCAGCTGATCCGGCGACAATTTCGTTTTCCATCTTCATGGCTTCCAAAATCATCAACGGCTGATTTTCAGCAACTGCATCACCGACATTAACAAGGATTTTCAAAATCGTTCCGGGCATTGGAGCCGGCATAGCATCAGCACTGGCAGGTGCAGCCGCTGCGGGAGCTGGAGCCGGACTAGGCTGTGCTGGTGCTTCTGCTGGTACTTCCTGAACAGGAGCTGGAGCCGCAGGCGCTGCCGGAGCTGCAGCTGGTGCCGGTGTTCCGCCGATTTCTTCCATTTCAACCAGATACTCCTTACCATCTACTGAGATTTTAAATTTACGTAACATTAACAAATGCCTCCTTTTTTATTTCTTTTGATAAATATTTTTAACGGCTAACTGGCAATCCGGAGATTCCCCAGCTGCGAGACTGGCAGCAATCAATGAAACTTTTAAAGCTTCAGGATTGCGCTGCAAAATCTTTTTAACAGCAAATTGACTGTCAGGATAATCACCGGCTGCAATGGCTGTCGCGATAACACTGACCAACTGATAATCAGATTTATCGGCTGGGATAAAAGCAGGGATCGGTTCCCATTCGGTCTGAAAGGAATTCAAATTATTTTCAGACTTGTTATCATTTACTTTTTCAACAGGTTCCTGTGATTTATGAAACAACCGCGTAAAAAGACCCATCTGTTTCTCCTTTCTTTTTAACTGGGCAGCAGGCAAGTATTTTTTGCCGAAACAACGCTTCTAAGCCTATTATATACTGGATTTGAAAATTTTCATGGCTTTTTTGTGTTCTTTTTTAAAGCCCTTTCAAAATGTTTTTTTTGTGTTCTTCTTCAGAAAGGCTATTCCTTTTTTAAGCGCTTTCATTTATACTAGTCTTGTACAAAAAATCTTGCTTCTTGTTTAAGTTCTGTGTTTTTCATTGGATTTAGATAAGAAAGATTAAAAAGGAGAGATAACTTATGTTATTAACAATTTTAGCGTATGCTATGATTATCGTCTTCATGTATGTTGTCATGAAGAAGAAAATGTCGCCTTTCACGGCATTGGTAATAGTTCCTCTGGTGGCTACTATTATTGTTATTCTGACAGGAGTCGCAGACTTTAAAGCTGACCAAAGTTTTGTCGAATTCCTGGGAGACGATAAAATAGCAAACAACTTGACAGCTATTGGTCCTATGATCTTATACGGGATCAGTAATACTGCTAACACAGGGATTATGCTCCTGTTTGCCATCTTGTATTTCTCACTGATGCTGGATGCAGGCCTCTTTGATCCTATCACAGAAAAGATGATTCGCTTTGCTAAAGGCGATCCAATGAAAGTCTTGATGGCCACTGCTGTCGTTGCAGCTGCTGTTTCGCTAAACGGTGACGGTACAACTACTACTCTTATTTGTTGTTCGGCCTTTCTTCCTATCTATAAAAAACTTAACATGAGAGTCATGAACCTCGGTGTCTTGATTATTCTGCAAAACACTATCATGAACTTGCTTCCTTGGGGCGGACCAACAGCCCGTGCCATGTCCGTGTTAAATGTTGGTTCTGAAATTCTTGGTTATCTTGCACCAGGTATGATTTTGTCACTCCTTTATGTCATCTTCTTCGTTGCAAGAAGCATGGGTAAAAAAGAACGCAAACGCTTGGGAATCACTGAGTTATCTGAAGATGAAATTTCATCCTTAATCGAAACTAATGATCCTGATACAATGGCTATTCGCCGTCCTCAAAACTTTGTCTTCAATGGCATCCTGACAATTGTCTTAATTGCTTGGCTGGTTGCCGGATCCTTTATCCCGGCTATTGAAATGCCATCACTCTTCCTCTTTGCAGTCGGCACCTGTATCGCCTTGATGGTCAACTATCCTAAATTAAAAGATCAATCAAAACGTATCGGTGAAAACGGCGGCGATGCCGTTCAAGTTGTTATCTTGGTCTTTGCTGCAGGTATCTTCATGGGACTCTTCCAAGGTTCCGGTATGGCTGGTGCTCTTGCTCAAAGCTTTACAACAATTATTCCAAAACAACTCGCTGGTTTCTGGGGTCTGGTTATTGCCCTTATCTCTGCACCAGGTACCTTCTTCCTTTCAAACGACGGCTTCTACTACGGTATCATGCCGGTCTTGGCAGAAGCTGGTGCCAAATACGGATTTGACAATATGGCGATGGCCTTAGCTTCCTTGATGGGACAAGCCTTCCACTTATTGAGTCCGCTGGTTGCCTTCATCTACCTGCTGCTTCGTTTGACAGGTTTGGATATGGGCGAATGGCAAAGAGAATCCGCTAAATATGCAGTTGTGGTGTTTGCCATCTTTATCGTAACAATCCTGCTTATCGGACGTCTGCCGTTCTACATTCCGCAATAAAAATAACTGTATAGTTGCAAATAAGAAAATCGCAGCTTGTTTGCAGCCGATTCTCTTAATAAAGGACTTGGGGCAGTTTGCCCTAAGTCCTTTTTATAAATATTTTTGGAAAAAGCTGACTATTTTCGGTATAATAAAATTAAGATTAAAAACATAGGGAGAATTCATGAATTCAGTTGTAAATGCTGTGAAGAACAATTTAGATTTATCACAGAATGTTCCTTTGAAAGTTGCCTTTTACGAGGCCTTGCGAAAAACGATCATCCTAAGCGAGATTCCTGCCGGTTCCCGCATCAATGAAAAAGAACTGGCAACAGCACTCAATATCAGCCGGACACCGATTCGCTATGCGCTGGGGGTTTTGCAGGAAGAAAAATTAGTTGAGCATATTCCCAAACGCGGTATTATTGTGCGCGGCATTAGTTTAAAAGATGCTATCGAGATTTTTGATATTCGCAAGGCTTTGGATACCTTAGCAGCAACCAAGGCTATGTATCTGATGAACGAGGAAGACTTTGCAGAAATGAAAAAAATCCTGACCGACTGTGAAGGATTTATTGATGACGGCGATATCGAAACCATTCTGGATAACTTTAACCAGTTTAACGACCTTATCTACCGTAAAAGTCAGATGCTGCGTCTGAGGGAGATTGTGACGGAACTGCAGACTTATCTAAGATACTTCAGGGAGATCTCCATCGGCTCTGTAGAGAGACGTAAACGTGCTTTAAAAGAGCACTGGATTATCTACCGCGGTATGCGCAACAGAGATGTTGAACAAATCACCCTGATTACACATGAACATTTGAATTCTTCTTTAGAATTTATCCTGCAGCAAATGGAAAGCCGGCAAGATGGGCACCATTAACGAAAACCTTGAGCATGTCAGCAGTCTGGCTGCCAAGGCTCTTTTATATGAACTGGCTCTGTCTCCAAAGCCCGGATTGGTAGACCGTTATGATACTGGCGCCCATGATGATATGGACTTTTATACCTTTACAGACAGCATTATGGCACTTGAACCTTTTTTTCGCCTCTATATTCAAACCGGCTGGACCTACCATGACGAACAGCCCGAACAGCTCTTTCATCGTCTCAGAGCCTTAGGCCTTAAGGCCGAGTCGGCTATGTTTACTGCTACTTTAGGGATCAATACCCACAAAGGAGTTAACTTTTCCTTTGCTTTGCTGCTCGGCGCTACTGGAGCTTATTTGGCTGAGCATCCTGAACTGCTGCAGAGAAGACCGTGTTTCACTCCTGCTGACAGTCAGGCTGTCTGCACCTTAGCCGCTGGCATGACTAAACGCTTGGTTGACCATGATTTAAACCATTTGGAAAAGAAATCTGAACTAACTCACGGCGAACGCCTATTTCTTGAACACGGCATCAAGGGTCCCCGCGGAGAAGCCGCTAGCGGCTATGCTTCACTGACGCAAAAAGCCCTGCCGTTTTTAAGACAGGAGCTGAGAAAAGGAACAGACAAAAATGCCGTACAGCTCCAACTGCTGCTTTACCTTATGTCATTCGTTGAGGACGGCAATCTCATTCACCGCGGCGGGATTACCGCTTGGAAAGAGGTCAAACAGGAATCTGAGATTCTCTTAAAAAACACACCGTCTAAAGATCTGGCCGGTCGGATGAGTGCCTACAACCAAAAGCTGATTGAGCGCCATTTAAGCCCGGGAGGCTCTGCTGATTTGCTGTCTTTGACCTTCTACTTTGCTTTTTTGGAAGGCCTTCTTTAATCCATAGCGGTCTTCTTAAAATAACCGGTACAGTTATTACTTGGAAATAAGCGCAAACATGCTGAGGAGTCCTCAGCATGTTCGTTTTTTTAATTTTTCTTTTTGTCCTTACAGAAAATGCACAATGAATCTTACTAAGATGGGCATGATAATAACGGTATAAAGGGTGCGGCTGATTTGAATCCCTGCAATTTTAGGCATATCCCCGCCTAATTCTCCGGCAAGCAGGGAAATATCTGTTGCCCCAGCCGGCGATGACGCAAAAAGGGCAGACTGCAAATCTAAGATTCCCCTCTTGTACATAACAAAGCCAAAAAAAGCATTGATAATCAGATAGCTCGTCAGCAGCAAAATGATGGGGATGATTAAATGGCGTAATTCCATCAGACTTTTCTGCGTGAAATTAATGCCGATGAGTGAACCGGCACAGACCTGCGCCACATAGCGGATAGCCTTTGTCAGCTGAGCGGTGTTTTTGATAATCTTTAGAATACTGGAAAAAATAAGAGAGAAAATTAAGGCACCGACCGGAATATCCAGCCACAGTCCAATCAAGCCGCCAACACTGGCAACTGCCAAAATCAAGGCGTTATTCAGCCACTCGTCTTTTAAAGACCGCTTATTTTCGAACGTTTCTTCGGACATGTCCTTTTTTACCATATCTGAAGAAGAAAGAACAGTCTCGTTTTTTTGATCATCAGGAGCAAAACGTTTCGTGATAAAAGCGACCCACATCGGCAAAATGATTAAGATTCCTACCAGCCGGGCAGACTGCAAAGTAGCAACAATATCCGACTGCGCTCCCATATCAATACTCATGAGAGAGACATCAACAATTCCGCCGGGCAGACAGGATAAAAAGGCCGTTACAGCGTCCATGTTAAAAAATAGGATAAACACAAAACCCATCACTATCATATTGACAGTAAACAGCAGCATCAAAGAGGCGATAGACACGGCCAGTCTAGGAAGATTGAGCAGATCTTTTTTGGAAACCTGCTGTCCGATATAGGCACCGCTGACAATCTGAGCAAAAATTTTTAAGGAGGCTTCCATTTTCATTTCTCCAGTAAGGATGGAAAAAACAGCCACAGCGACCATGCTGCCAATCATAAACGGTGCGGGAACCTGCAGCTTTTTGGCGGCTAGTCCGCCCAGAAGGCCTACTAAAAGTGTAAAAGCGATTTGTAAAATCATAATCCTTCCTTCTTATCCTAAAGCTTCCTTTTTATTATGACACAATTAAAACTGTTTATAAAGGCATTTTAGGTTCTAAAAGTGTTTCGGATACCTGTTTGTGTTTAAAAAATGCTTAGTTAGTGTTAAAATAGAAGAAATGTCAGCGCTTAATTGCATTCTTTTTGCTTGCAAACAATCTCTATTTATAAAGGAGCAGCCATGTCAACTTATCCGATTTCAAAAATTTACCCTTCTGATAAAAACAGTTTGCAAAAGATTGATGCCCTGCTGGAACAAGAAGGCATTCACCGGGATGCCAATCTGGATTATACCTGTGCTATGTTTGATAATGACCTCAATGTTATTGCGACCGGCAGCTGTTTTGGCAATACGCTTCGCTGTTTAAGCGTCAGCAGCCGTTACCAAGGTGAAGGACTGCTCAATGAAATTGTCACCCATCTCATTAACATTCAGTTCGAGCGCGGCAATACCCATATCTTTCTTTATACCAAACCGTGCACAGCGAAATTTTTTGGTGATTTAGGTTTTTATGAAATTGCCAGAGCTGATAATCAAATTGTGTTCATGGAAAATAAGAAAGATGGTTTCACCCGTTACCTCAAAAGCCTTCAGCTGCTAGAACGTAAAGCTTCAACTGCTGCTGCCTTAGTGATTAATGCCAATCCTTTCACCTTAGGACATCAGTACTTGGTTGAAAAAGCAGCTGCCGACAATGATGTTTTGCACCTGTTTATGGTCAGCGAAGACAGCAGCCTTATCCCCTTTGAAATTCGCAAACGACTGATTTTAGAAGGAACTGCTCATCTAGCCAATATTTGCTACCATGAAACCGGTCCATATATCATCAGCAAATCAACTTTCCCAAGTTATTTCCAAAAAGATCAGGCAGCTGTTATTGAAAGTCAGGCGCGCATTGATTTGGCCATTTTTACGCGTATCGCCCAGCATTTGGGCATCCAAAAGCGCTATGTCGGTGAGGAGCCGACAAGTCTGGTTACCGGTATTTACAATCAGATCATGCTTGAGGAACTTCCTAAGCACGGTATTGAGTGCCTAGTGATTCCTCGCAAAGCTTATAAAAGCGGCCCAATCAGTGCTTCAACCGTCCGGCAGGCTCTCAAAGAAGGCAATATGGACATCTTAAAAGAGCTTCTTCCTCCGACAAGTCTAAGCTATTTTTTGAGCCCTGAAGCCCAGCCGCTTATCCGTAAGATTCAAAAAGAAGCCAATGTTATCCACTATTAGTCCAAATAAACAAAGAGAGACCGAAAGTTTGAATTCTTAGCAAAGAATACCAACACTTTTAGTCTCTTTTTATAAGGGCAGTCGCTGAAATTCCGAACGACTGTCTAATTTTTAACTGCCCGATTTCTAAAATATTCAGGGCAAGACAGCATTTGCCGTCACGAAAGGGGAAATGCTCCTTTCCTTGTGATGTAAACTTGAGTTCCCTGGTCAATCTGACTGTCAACAGCAATGTCCAGCTCAAGACTGTTCAATATCTTTTTAGCCATATAAAGACCTAATCCCGTGGCTTTTTGATGTTCATGCCCGTTGTAACCCGTAAAACCTTCCTCAAAAAGTCTGGGAAGATCTTCTTTTAGAATCCCCATGCCCGTATCTTCAATAAGCACCTGATTTTCTTGAATCGAAATAGTGATACGGCCGCCATTTTTATTATACTTAATGGCATTATCCAAAATTTGCGAAAAGACAAAGCTCAGCCATTTTTTATCTGATTTAAGCTCCCAGTCACCCTTGATATTTACCGAAATATCTTTTTGTAAAAAGAAAATCTGATTTTTCTTAATCAAGTCAATAAGTATCTCACGAACCTGACAGTTTTCAAAACGGAAATCACTTTGATTCTGACTGAATTTGACATAGTTTAAGAGGCGGGCTAAATCATTTTCCAGCCTCAAGAGCTGGCTTTGGACATCGCTTTGGTTCAGCTGGTTGGTCTGTGCCATCAAGGAAATTGCAGAAATCGGCACTTTCATCTGATGGGACCACATTTTGATGAGCTGCTGCAAATTTTCTTCCCGTGTCTTATAAGAAAGTCTGTCATCCAGCTGCTCTTCTAACACTTTTGCAAGTGCTGCCTGATAAGCCAAATCGCTGGGGGCCTGCAGAAAACTCAAATTTTTCAATTCCCTGACCGTCAGAAAATGGTGCAGGCTTTTTAATTTTTGATAAAATTTCCAGTACCAATACAAACTGACAATAAGCAAAATGGTAAGATTAAAAATGAAACTGCTGATAAAGTAAGAAAACGGCAGATGATAAAGATAAAAGGTCAGCCCAAAAGTTAAACTAAGCACTAAGTACAGGCTGTACCAAGAGCTGTATTCTTTAAAAAACGCTCTGATCATTTGATTAGATACCCCACTCCTCTGACTGTATGAATTTTATCAAAATTCAGTGCCAGCACCTTTTTGCGCAGCCTGGTCATATTGACGCTGAGTGTGTTTTGATCAATAAATTCCTCGCCTTCCCACAGCTGATTAAGAAGAGATTCTTTCGTCACCACTTCGCCCTTATGGTCAATCAGCAAAGAGAGAATCTTTGTTTCTGTCGGTGTCAGCTGAATTTTTTCCTGCCTTTCAGTATTGGCAAGCACCCCGTCCAACGTCAGCTCGAAGTCCTCAATTTGATGGCTCTGTTTGGTAAATTCATTAGCCCGGCGCAGAAAAGCCGCGATTTTAGCATCGAGGATTGGGAGCGAAAACGGCTTGCTTAAAAAGTCATCGCCGCCCATATTCATTGCCATAACGGCATTCATCTCTTCATCCGCACTGGAGATAAAAATAATCGGCATGGTCAGCAGATGCTTTCTGATTTCGGTTGTCCAGTAAAACCCGTTAAAGTAAGGCAGGGTAATATCCATGAGCACTACATCCGGTTTGAATTCGGTGATTTCCTGCAAAATAGCCCTGAAATTATCCACGCTTTTGACATGGTAGTGCTGTCCTAAATGATTTTTTAACAGGCTGACGATGGTGATATCATCTTCAACGATATAAATTTTTCCATGCTTTTTCATAGTTTTATTCTACCAAAAAAGCGGCGAAAAATCGCCACTTCTTCTATCTTTCAATCAATTTGTAATACGTTCTGCTGGTGATTTTGTAAATGATAAAGTAAATGATTAGTATGCCGGAAATAGTCAGTGCGCTGACTGTATAAATCAGCCGGTCGCTCTGCACACCAAATAAGAGAAGGAGCTGTTTTAAAATCGGTAGCGCAAAGATAAAGTGGATAATAGCAACAGCTAAAGGCATAAAGAAGACCAGGATAATCTGTGAATTGATGGTCTTTTTGACCTGTTTTAAACTCATTCCTACTTCTTGCAGGATCCTATAAGAGCGTTTGTCCTGCGTCCCTTCGGATAGCTGCTTATAGTAAATAATCAAAGCGGCTCCTAGCAAGAAAGCTATCCCCAGTAAAAAACCTGTAAAAAGAAAGCCGCCGGACAATTTCAAGACTTCCTCGCGATAACCCTGAGCAGTTGAAAGAGCGGCAAACAGGCCGTTTTTTTGATTGACGAGAGCACCGTCATTTTTCGTGGAGAGATCCATTAGGACCTGCTGTTCCTTTTTAGACAGATTAGCATAAGCGCAGTAAGAATAAGTAGATGGTGTTCGGGCTAATTGATTATAGGCTTTCGTCATAGCTGCCATTACGCTGTCATCAGAAACGATGAGGAGCCCTGCCGGAACAGCGATATTTGAAGTCTTCATATTTTTGATGCTTTTAACAGAAGCAACTTTTTTATAATGCTGGCCCAGCCAATTAACTTTATCAAAATGAAAGGACTGGTTCTGGTTGTTATTATAAAAAGCAACCTCATCTGCAGCAAGCTGCTTGACCTTGTTGCCCAGCTTTCTGAAATCATCCTGAGTAATAATCTCTATCGCACCGACTTTATCAATATTCTTATAAGAAGGACTGTTCGAAACAAATGAGCGTCCTACATTGAGGGTTTTAGAGTGGCCGTAAGGAACAGCAAAGTCCACTGACTGGTATTGATCAAAGGACTTATGAAAGTTTTTGTCTGCATGTTTAAGCGGAAGAACAGCCTTTGTCTCAATCTGCTCCTCTGCTTCTTTACGGTTAGTGATATGATAAAAATCAATCATCGTATTCTTAGGATAACTCATTTGAACAAGGTTTTCGCTGCTGGTATAGAGAGCAACTGTTGAAAAAACCGTCACAAAAGCCATGATAGCAAGGAGTGTAATGTTGGCAAGCCCGACAGCATTTTGCTTCATGCGGAAAATCATCTGCGATGTTGTAACAAAATGCTCAGGCTTGTAAAAATAGCGTTTGCTTTTGCGGCGGAATTTCAAATACCATGTGATGAAACTGATATAAAATAAATAGGTTCCCAAAATAACCGCTAAGATAGCTTGGAAAAAGCGCACAATCCCTGTGAGAGCGCTCAAATGTACTGAAGAAACAGACAAATAATAACCATAGCCCAGAGCCAAAACACCGATAACAGCTAATAGAATATTGCCTTTGGGTTCACGCTCACCCTGGCTTTGATTGCCGAAAAGATTGAGCGCCGATGCCCGGTGGATTTTAATGGCACTGACTGCTTCAAGCAGAACAAAAATAACTGCAAATAAGAGAATATTTACAACAAACGCTTTGGGATTGATGGAAAAATTCAGTTGGTTATAGTGTACCAGATTAACAAAAATCAGGTTAAAAAAGTTAGCAAAAACCATACTTAAAATAACGCCCAAAACCATTGTTATCAGATAAACAACAGCTAATTCTATCGTTGACAGCCAGATAATCTGCTTCTTGTTCATTCCCAGAATATTATAAAGTCCAAATTCCTGATTGCGCTGTTTTAAGAGGAAATTATAACTGTACAGACACATGATAGCGGCAAAAATAGTCAGAATGACATTGGCCAATCCTAAGGCAGTCGTACCAGTCCCCATGCTTTTAGCAGCCGGACTCAGCAAAATGAGCAGTGTGATACCGCTGAATAAAAAGGTTGTGACACTGACCAGAAAGAAAGGGGCAAAATGCTTGAAGGACTGCTTGATATTATTGAGAGCTAATTTGATATAAAACATCCTACTCACCTCCTAGAAGAGCTGACATGGTCAGTGAGATATCTTTGCTGAATTCCTGATTGTTTTTGTTTCCTTTATAAATTTGGTGAAAAATCCGCCCATCCTTGATAAAAAGAACACGCTTGGCATGGCTGGCTGCATTGGCCGAGTGGGTCACCATCAAAACGGTCTGACCGTCAGCGTTAATAGTCTCAAACAAATTCAGCAGATCTTCTGAATTACGGTAGTCAAGAGCTGCTGTCGGTTCGTCTGCCAAGAGAATCTGCGGGTTAGTAATTAAGCTACGGGCGATAGCAACTCGCTGCTTTTGCCCGCCGGAAAGCTCAAAGGGCCGCTTTTCCAATAAATCCTGAATTCTCAGCTTTGACGCAATGCGCTGCAGGCGCGTTTCCATTTCTTTATAACTCTTGCGGTCCAGAACCAGCGGCAAAAAGATATTGTCTTTGACAGAGAGCGTATCCAGCAGGTTAAATTCTTGAAAGACAAAGCCCAGGTTTTTCAGACGAAAGCCGGCTAACTCTCCTTCCTTAATCTTGGTAATGTCTTTACCGTTCAAAATAACCGTTCCGTTGGTCGGCTTTTCAAGAGTCGCCAAAATGTTCAGCAAGGTCGTCTTACCAGAGCCGGACTCTCCCATGATGGCAATAAATTCACCCTTATCAACTTTAAAATCGACATCCTGCAGGGCGCGTGTTTCTTCTTTTGAAAAGCGCGTGCGGAAGACTTTTTCTAAATGATTAATTTCTAAAAACATAATGTCTCCTTTTTTCATTATACCTTAATTCATTTGGAAGGTCACTTCCTTTTGGATACCTTTATTCTATATCAAAAAAGACACCCAAGCCTTACACTTGGATGTCTTAATCTTACATAATTGTAAGGTTAATCAGAACGGTCTGATAAAATGGGCTTGCACTGCTTCTGCTCATTTCTTAAAAGAACGGATAAAAGAAATGATAGAGATTGCCAAAGGTATTGTAACCACGGCTGATACGATATTGACTGCGGAAGGCATCTCTCTGCCGTGAGAGACCTCCGTGACGGTATTGATGATTACGGTCAAAATAGAATCTGCGATTGTTAATGGTATTCCAGCCGGTTACAGCATAGCCATTATTATCGAAATAGTACAGTCTGCCATCAGACGTTCTGACATAACGGTTGCGGATCTGATCACCTGAGTCAGCATCGTAGTAACTGAGATGCCCGTAGCGATCCGTGATAAACTCACCCTTAGCCTGAACACCGTTAGCTTTGAAGTAGAGGTGCTGTCCGTTGATTGTTTGAGCACCTGTTACGGCAACACCGTTGGCACCAAAGTAGAACCATTGGCCTTGAGCATTGCGGACAAAGCGATTAGTAATTAGATCACCTGAATCAGCATCATAGTAACTCAAGCGGCCGTAGCGATCCGTGATAAACTCACCCTTAGCCTGAACACCGTTAGCTTTGAAGTAGAGGTGCTGTCCGTTGATTATTTGAGCACCTGTTACGGCAACACCGTCAGCACCAAAGTAGAACCATTGGCCTTGAGCGTTTCTGACGAAGCGATTAGTGATTTGATTACCGGAGTTTTGATCAAAGTACCTTACTTCACCATCTTTTGTAGTAACAAATTCACCTTTGACTTGGAAGCCGGAAGCATCATAGTATTGAACAGCACCATCAACCTCAGTCAGTCCGACTGCCATGACACCATCTTTGAAATAACGCCATTGTTGGCCGAAGAGATAATATCCGTTCTCATAACGTTTACCGTCGTTGCCGTAATAAGACAGAACCTGATTGCCGTTGTCATAGATAGCATCTCTTAACTGCACACCGTTTGGCAGGAAGTAGTAATTGTCGCCGTCTATAACCTGAACACCGGTTACCATGTAACCGTCAGCATCGAAGTAATACCAGTTATCCCCTTCACTGATAAAGACAGCTTTAGCCTGATTGCCGCTGGTTGAATAATAGATATAACCCTTGCCGTCATAGACGAAGCCGCTTGGACTTTCCTGATTCAGCAATTGTTTTGGCAAAAAGAGATGATCCTCATCAAGGCTGAAGTAAGTATTGGTTGCCTGATCTTTCAAGACATAACCGGCACCGCGTCCAAGAATATTGGTACCGTTGAAATATTTAGCAGACCATTGCTTGATTTTCACCGACGGATCCATGGGTAGACCGGTTGAAATTTGTTTTCTGGCAAATAATTCAGGGTATTTAGCCTGAAGTTCATCTAAAAATTCACCGCCGTATTTAGCCTGCTGGTCATTTCCTGAACTCTTGCTGTCAACTACATAAAGGCTTTCTTTGATTTGAGATCCTGAAACAGGATTGCCGTATTTGTCAACACGCGTTACTGAAACAACTTCTTTTTCAGGGAAAGCGTACATTTGATCCGGCACCCAGTCAGCCATGACTTTGATTCCCTTGCTGTGAAGAGCTTTAATAGCATTGACAAGGTCATCAGCTGTACCGTATTTATTAGCTTTTGAAATACCTAAATCATAACGGTCGGTAAAAGCGTAACCGTTTTGGATAACAGAGTCAAGGAAGCTTCCGTCAGTAGATGAGACATATTGCGGCGCCATCTCAAAATCAGTAATTCCCCATTCAGCAAATTTGTCTGCATTTTTAGCAATAACAACGTTGGTGTACTCTTCTCTTGTTGTGGCAAATGCTTGGAAGTTAGAGAAGCCTTCAAACATGACACGTGAATCAAGAGCGGCATTTTGGTGAATAGACTTGCCGTCTGTTGCGGCTGTCTCGCTAGGAGCAACACGGATATCTTGGTCATCACTTGCACCTACCGGTACCCAAACAGCTAAATAGCCTGATACTTGAGGATTGGCATAGCCCTTGATGTCGTTAGCTGTAAAGATCAATTCCCCGTTTTCATTGGTATAGCGGACAAGCGCTGCTGCTTCTTGGTCGGTGTTATAGGTTGCAACACCATTGTCCGTTGTCAAAATCAAAGGACGGTAAGCTTGGTTTTTATGAGCTGCGCCCATATTGATTACCAAGCGTTCATCCTGATTGAGACGAAGACTTGGCTGATTAGCTTCAATAACGGCAATACCTGACTGACGCGTTAATTGGTCGCCTGTTTCAGTGGCAGTCATTGCACCTTTACCGTAGCGAACAGATGTCAGAACAGTTTGATCCCATTTTGTACGGTCAGTATTAGCAAGGTAGTTCACTTTCATGCTTTGGCCGCCGGAAACGTATTTAATACGAGCTTTCAAAAGACTTTCGATGGCATCAAAATTAATAGTTTTGTTAGCCATGTATTGACCGTCATCAGTAAACATATCTCCATAATAAATACGCGGAACACTGGATTTATTGGTCAAAATCAGGGCATAAGAAAGAGCCGTATTGTAGTGAGTATACTTCTTATTGGTTGCTTTCAGATCATCGTTGTAAATCTTGAAGGCTTTTTCAATTTCTTCTTCTGTGAATGAATATCCAAATGAATTTGGATTGATTTCAGCCTTGATGATATCACGAATCAGATCCTGCACTTCACTGTCATGAGCACGTACAAAGGAATAAGACGGAATCTCAGCTGTTTCAGCACTGTCATTTGTACGGTCAACCAAGCTGTTGGTAACCAAGGGTTCAAGACCTGAACGAACATTTAAAGGCCGTGCCAATGACCAAATGAAAGACAAACGGAGCTTATTGTCCATATTGATCATGTTATCGCCATCATCATGCAGATATGGAGTATCGTTATCGCTCCAGGCTTCTAAAATAGACAAGTGGTCATTAGCGTTTTTGTCACTCTTATTGATCCCTTGGACATATTTTAAATAGTCGCCGGCAATCTGAAGCAAGTCAGCATCAACATTGTCCACGGCATCAACACGGATAGAGTCAAAATTGGCATCAGGATCATTTGCATAAATAGAACCAAAGTTCATCAAGAAATGCAGCCAGTTCAATTGCTCTGCCTGAACAACTGGGTTAGAATTATCGACGTCATTAGCCAGCAGGAATTCATAGCCGCCGATAGTCGGATCGGCTGTATAGCGCGGATCTTTTTGACCGGTTTGATTAGTCGGTGTGCGGTTCAAAATGCGGTAAGCAGAGTCCGCATACGGTGTCAATGAGCTTTCGTTATCATAAAGCAAAGCACCGTTTTGCAAGTGATCATCAAACGGTTTTTCACTGTCACTGTTCCAGGCTGACTGTGTTTTAACAAAAGCAGAGATTGTCTCACGCAGCCATTGTGTATTTTGCGTAACAGAAATCTTTTCTTCAATCTTAGCTTGAACCATCTGTGCAGCTAAATTCAGCTCTGCCTGACTGGCTGAATCACTGTAAGTTTTATCAAGTCCAAGCTGGCTGCTCATATAATTAACGTATTGACGCTGTACTTCTTTATCCGGCCACCAAGTCATCAAAAGCGGACGAAAATCATCTTGTTCTGATTCAGTCCAAGTCACGCCGTCTTTTAAGATGTATTTAGGACGGTACCAAGATTCCGCAGTCAAATAGTTATCAATTTGTTCAAAGTTTTCAGCCGCAGTGCTGTATACTTGATTGTATTTAGCAAAAGAATTTTCAGCGGCCGCCGAAGAAGATTCTGCAGCAACCTTGACACTTGATGTATCGGTATAAGCACCGGTTTCATCGAAATACAAGGTTTTTCCGTTGACAGCTACTGTGTAATTTTTTTGAACAGACCCGTCAGCATTATAATAGTAATACTTACCATTAACTTTCTTGACATTGGCCATACCTTCAAGAACTTTGACATCAGCAGAAGTATCTGCTGCTTGTGCCGGACGGCTGACAGCATCACGTGCTGTCTCAGCAGGATTTGTCTGTACTGCGGTCCAGCTTTGTTCTTTTTGAGCACTTGTTTGTGCCTGAGTTGTTGCGTTTACCGCCTGAGTCTGATTTTCAGCAGAAGTAACAAGGGTATCAGCAGCTGTTGTTTGTGCCGGACTTGTAACTTCTTGGTTAGCTGTAACATCATCAGCAGATGTTACAGCAGATTCTTCTGCCGTGGTAACAACATTGGCATTTGAATCCGTTGAGGGACTGACTGTTTCAGCTGACTCTGCCTTGACCAGCCCGCCTGACAGCGCTGCTAAAGTCATCATTGCTGATGCAACAGAAACGGTTACCCATCTTTTTTTAACTTTGCGCAATTTATAATGCACTTTCTTGTCCATTAGGAACCTCCCAAATTAAGATGTTTTTTCACAAAACGTCATTATTGTAACACTTTTCTAATCAAAAAACAACGATTATCATTTTATATTAAAAATGTAAACATTTTCAAATTTTTTCAACATTTTTTGAAAAGCAGGTACATAAGCCCATCATAAAAGGGTTGAGACTGTCAGCCTTAACCCTTTAAAAACCACAGCAATGAATCATGTTAAATAACGATGAAATCAGTTAATACCTGAAGTGAACGCTGAGCGATTTTTTCATAACGTTCTTTTTTATCACGGATGCGCGGGCCTTCCAATTCCTTAATAATACCAAAGTTAATATTCATGGGCTGAAAATGCTTGCTGTCAGTATGCGTAATGTAATGCGGCAGAGCCCCAATGGCAGTTGTCTGAGGAAAGACTACTGCTTCTTCTTTTTTCAAGCGGCGGACAGCATTGATACCGGCAACAAGCCCAGATGCGGCAGACTCTACATAGCCTTCAACTCCTGTCATTTGGCCCGCAAAGAAAAGATTTGGATTTTGGCGTGTTGCAAAAGTAGGTTCTAAAAGATTGGGAGAATCCATATAAGAATTGCGGTGCATAACACCATAGCGCACAAATTCTGCTTTTTCAAGCCCCGGGATCATCTGAAAGACACGTTTTTGTTCTCCCCATTTCAGATGTGTCTGGAAGCCGACAATATTATAAAGACTTCCGGCCGCATTGTCCTGACGGAGCTGTACAACTGCATAAGGCGTTTTATAGTCACCATCACGAGGTCCTTTATAATCATCCGGATATTCCAGACCGACAGGCTTCATAGGACCGTAAAGCATGGTTTTAATGCCTCGCTTAGCCATGACTTCAATAGGCATGCAGCCCTCAAAATACTTTTCCTTTTCAAAAGAATTAAGCGGTGCTTCTTCTGCTGTTATTAGAGCCTCATAAAAAGCCATAAACTCTTCCTTAGTCATCGGACAGTTGAGATAGGCTGCTTGACCCTTGTCATAGCGCGATTTGAGATAGACTTTTTCCATGTCAATAGAATTTTTATCAACAATCGGTGCAGCCGCATCGTAAAAGTAAAAACCATCACCGCCGTTGAGTGCGTGAATTTTCTCAGCCAAAGCATCGCTTGTTAAAGGACCGGTGGCGATAACTGTAACCGCATCCTCGGGAATTTCTGTGATCTCATCACGTATAACTTCAACAAGAGGATGATTCATGACCTCATCTGTCACCTTTTGCGAAAAACCATCACGATCCACCGCTAAGGCTCCGCCTGCAGGCACACGGGTACTTTCCGCTGCTCGCATAATAACAGAATCTAAGCGCCGCATTTCTTCTTTCAAAAGTCCAACCGCATTGGTCAAACTGTCGCCGCGCAGAGAATTGGAACACACCAGCTCTGCAAATTTATCCGTTTTATGCTGCGGCGTAGATTTAACACCGCGCATTTCATAAAGTTTGACAGGAACTCCGCGTTTAGCAATCTGATAAGCTGCCTCGCTTCCTGCAAGTCCTGCACCGATAACATTGATGTAAGATTGAGACATAGCACTAATACCTCTTGGGAACACGGACAGTGCTGCCATCACAGCTCCAAATATTTAGCCGATGGTGCAGCGCAATTTCTTGTTCCCTCAAATCTTTCTATAAAGTAATATATGTTATTATACCATATTTAAAACCTGCTTGGGCCGCTGCTTTCAGGCAGACAGGTGCAGAAAAGCAGCAAAAAAGTTTGCATAATTTTTCTTATGCAAACTTTTTTGAGCTATTTAATAATTTTTTCCTTATAATCACAGGCTTCGCTGCTGCAGATAACCTGTTTTCCGCCGCCGCGAACTTTTTTCTCAACCAGGAAGTCTCCCGATTTAGGGCAGTTCCGGCCGACTGGTTTATCCCATGATGTAAATTCACATTCCGGATAGCGGTCGCAGCCGTAAAAGATACGGTTGCGTTTTGTTTTACGCTCAATCACCTGACCCTTACTGCAAAGCGGACAGGTAACGCCGATTTCTTTGGTAATGGCTTTAGTGTTATGACATTCAGGGAAGTTGCTGCAGGCGTAAAATTTGCCATAGCGGCCTAATTTAATAACCATTGGATGTCCACAGACATCGCAGTCAAAACCTGCAGGCTCATCCTTGATTTGAATCTTTTCAATTTCTGTTTCAGCCTTGGCAAGCTCTTTTTCAAAAGGCTTGTAAAAACTATCAATAACCTTCTGCCACTGCTCATGACCTTCTTCTACTTGGTCGAGCTTCCCTTCCATCTCGGCTGTAAATTTGACATCTACAATATCCGGGAAAAATTCAAGAATCAAACCATTGACAATCTCACCGAGTTCGGTTGGTTCAAAGCGCTTCGCTGCGAGTTTGACATAATAACGTTTTTGAATCGTCTCAAGAGTCGGTGCATAGGTAGACGGCCGGCCAACGCCATTTTCTTCCAGAGTTTTAATGAGCGTCGCTTCAGAATAGCGGGCAGGCGGTTGGGTGAAATGCTGTTCAGGATTAGTTGAAACCTTCTTAACAGTGTCACCTTCTGCCATATCGGGAAGCATTTTATTTTTATCAGAGTCATTGTAGACAGCTAAGTAACCGTCAAATTTCACCTGACTGCCGTTAGCGGTGAAGCGGACACCGTTTTGTTCAAGGTTAACCTTCATGGTATCGAAAACAGCAGCCGTCATTTGACTGGCAACGAAGCGATTCCAAATAAGCGTGTAAAGCTTCAGCTGATCCTTGTCTAAGTATTTGGCAATAGATTCAGGTGTCTGGTTGACATTGGAAGGTCTAATGGCTTCGTGAGCGTCTTGAGCTCCGGACGCATTTCTGACGCGATTGCCGTGCTTTGCGTACTTATCTCCAAAATGCTCAGAAATAAAATTAGCGGCGTCACTTTGAGCAACCGGACTGATTCTGGTCGAATCTGTACGCATATAGGTGATAAGCCCCTGCTGGCCGCTGGAACCCAGTCTGATGCCTTCATAGAGCTGCTGAGCAACCATCATGGTCTTTCGTGTTCTGAAATTAATTTTATTGGCGGCATCCTGCTGCAGCGATGATGTGGTGTAAGGAAGCGGTGCATTGCGCTTGCGTTCCTTTTTTTCTACCTTACTGACAAGAAATTCATCACTTTTAATACGAGCCAGTATTTCCTTGACCGCTGCATTGTCTTTAAGTTTGACTTTTTTGCCATCAAGTCCATAAAAGCTGGCCTGAAATTTTTTGTTTCCTTTTTTAAAGAAGCCGTCAATACTCCAATATTCTTCCGGTTTAAAAGCCTTAATCTCATTTTCACGGTCAATAATAAGTTTCAAGGCAACGGATTGGACACGTCCTGCCGAAAGGCCTTTTTTGACCTTTTTCCATAAAATAGGTGAGATGGAGTAGCCGACAATTCTATCTAAAACACGGCGCGCCTGCTGGGCGTCAACAAGATTCATATCAATCTGACGCGGCTCAACAAAGGCATTTTTTACAGCATCTTTGGTGATTTCATTAAAAACAACACGGTTTTTCCCCTTGGGATCAAGGTCTAAAATATGGGCTAAATGCCAGGAAATAGCTTCCCCTTCACGGTCCGGGTCACTGGCCAGAAAAACCTGCTTGGCATTTTTGGCTTCTTTTTTCAGAGAATTGATTAAAGGACCTTTGCCGCGGATATTGATATATTGGGGTTCATAGTTATTGTCAAAATCAATGGACATGCTTGATTTTTTCAAATCACGGATATGCCCTACCGAAGCAACAACCTTGTATGACCGTCCAAGATATTTTTCAATCGTCTTTGCCTTGGCAGGGGATTCAACGATGACTAAATTCTTTTTAGATGCTGTCCTTTTTTTGCCTGTCTTTTTTGTTTTTACTGCAGTTTTACTTGTCAATATTCTACACTTCCTATAAGTTATAAACTCCTAGAATAATATATCATTTTTAGAATACTGTCAAGAACAAACTTTTTCTATAGGAAAACTTACTTTCTCAGCCCATACTCACTTAGGATATCCGTGCCTGATGCAATGCACTTGGCACCCTCCTGAATAAGGTGGTGGCAGCCGTCTGAGCGTCCGTCTAAAATATTGCCCGGAACAGCAAAAACATCCCGGCCTTCTTCCAGTGCCCGCTCGCAGGTAATCAGACTGCCTGAGCGTGTTTTTGCCTCTGCTACTACAACTCCTCGGGAAAGTCCGGCAATAATGCGATTGCGCTCCGGGAAATGGTATTTAAGCGGCTGACTCTTGGGCTCGTATTCTGATAGGATCAGATGATTTTTTGCAATATAACTTTGCAGCTGACGGTTCTCTTTTGGATAGTATCTATCCAATCCGGTACCGATGACGGCAATAGTCGCTCCGCCGTTTTTCAGGATGGCTAAATGTGCAGCAGTATCAATCCCGCGTGCCAGACCGCTGACAATAACAAAGCGATTGTCCAATTCACGCACAATTTTTTTAACGGAATCGACACCGGTTTTACCGGCATTCCGAGAACCAACTACAGCAAGTTTAGGTCTGCTCATGAGTTCCAAGTCTCCCTGATAAAACAAAAGAACAGGCGGGTTATAAATGTTTTTAAGTTCTAAAGGATATTCCTTATCCAAGATAGATAAAGACGGGAAACGATTAAACTCTTCACGCAGCTCTTTGCTTTTGAGATTTTTATAGTGCTCCATAAAAATCAACGGCTCCTTACATTTGGAAACAACTGCCATATCACGCAAAGACAGAGATTTTTCTTTCTTTTTCTGATAAGCAAGAATATTTAAGATATTAAGGTTGGTCAGCCCCGCTTTTTTTAGTTTAAATAGTTGAAAATTATCCATTTTATACCTCGCTATTTAAACTATTCGAAAAAGGAGTGGGAAAGAACCTAAAAATTGAAAATTTTGGTTCTCACCACTCCCTAGTTTCAAGGTGGTGACCTGAAACGGTCTCTCCCCAGACCGTTTCACTCCCACCCCCGCACAGCTCAAAAGGTCTGGGGGACCTTTTGAGGTTGGAAATAAGATGAACGATGTTCATCACATTTGTTTAGGTTTTCCGCTTTGGCCTTGTGGCAAAAGCAAAGCCAGCCAGCAGTGGTTCATTGGTGCTCAAGCACCTAATGAACTATGCAGGGGTAAGACTTCTTGGCCTAGCCAACAAGTCTTACTCCCAACCACTGCGTCAAGAGCTTATTCCAAAACAGGAATATTGGGCGAGTTTTTACACCGCCTCTTAAGATTATAATTTTTTAATAATTCTTGCAGGATTGCCAGCAATCAAAACATTGTCACCAAATGACTTTGTGACAACACTTCCTGCTCCGACAACAACATTATCACCCAAGCTGACGCCTGGTAAAACAGTTGCTCCGCCGCCTATCCACAGGTTGTCGCCGATTGTAATCGGAGCACCGTATTCCAGACCGGAAATACGTTTTTTGGCATCCAGCGGATGCAGAGGGGTTAACAGCTGAACATTGGGACCGATCATCGCATTGTCACCGATACGAATCTCGCAGACGTCAAGAAAGGTACAGTTGAAATTAGCATAGAAATTTTCGCCAACATGGATATTGCAGCCATAATCACAGGCAAAACGAGGCTCAACCATAATGTTGCTGCCGGTCATTCCCAGCCAGTCTTTGAGCAGTTCCTGGCGCTTGCTGCGGTCAAGCTCACTATTAAAGACCGCCATTTTTTCACGCGCTGCTAACCGCAGCTGTTTCAATTCGGCGTCACCTGCATCATAGAGCTGCCCGGCCAGCATTTTCTCTTTTTCTGTCATCATGTTGCTCCCTTATTTCTCATAACTACCCACGAAAACAGCTATTTCTTAAAGGCAGCTATTGTTGATGTATCATACTCTTAACCGGCTCAAAACTTTGCCGGTGAAGCGGAGTTACTCCTCTTTCCTGCAGCCCCTTTAAATGTTCCTTGGTACCGTAGCCGGCATTTTGAGCAAACCCATAACCCGGAAATTCCTGATCGCAGGCTGTCATCATACGGTCACGCGTAACCTTAGCAACAATAGAGGCCGCTGCAATAGAGAGTGATTTGGCGTCTCCTTTGATAAGCGAGGTTTGAGAAATGTCAGTACTAAGTTCCATCGCATCTATCAACAGATGCTGGGGCCGAACAGAAAGCTTCTCTAATGCCTCCAACATGGCTAATTTAGTTGCTTCATAAATATTGACTTGATCAATCACACGGTTTGACTGACTGCCAATGCCTATAGCAACAGCATGTTTGACAATATCATTGTACACAGCCTCATGCTTAGATTTTGGAATTTTTTTGCTGTCATTAAGCCCTCTTATCTTACACTCAGGCGGTAAAATAACAGCGGCAGCAACAACAGGACCTGCCAAAGGACCTCGGCCAACTTCATCAATTCCGGCTATAAGCTGACACCCGTTTTCATAAAGCAGCTTTTCATAAGTTAGCATGCGCTCCAAACGTTCATTCTCGGCTTTTTCGGCCTGAATCTGTTTTTGCCGCTGCCTTACTGCCTGCTGAACACCAGAACGCTGATCTAGCATCAAAGCTCTAAAAACGGCATCATCCAAGCTGTCAATACCAGCTAATTGCTCTTTGATTTCTTTAATCGTCGCCATCCAAATCACTGACCTTATCTAATGTATATCTGCCAAATTTACCATCACGGACTTCCTTGACAAAAAGAGAATAAAACCGATCGTAATCATCTCGAAATCCCAGCTTTTGTGTCAAAGACATGATCATCTCAGGTGCTTCTTCGTTTAAATCAATTTCCTTGAAACGCTCCTTCAAACGTTCGGGATAGTTTTCTTTAAAATAATTGAGACCAAAAATAGTAACTTCATCCATGGGCAGAAGATTATCTTTGATTGCCCCTGTCAAGGCCAATTTAAGCCCTACCGTTTCGTCTTCAAACTTCGGCCAGAGAATACCGGGCGTGTCTAAAATTTCTAAATCCTTGTTAGATTTAAGCCACTGCTGACCTTTTGTAACTCCCGGTTTATTGCCGACTACGGCTATTTTTTTACCGGCCAGGCGATTCATCAGAGTTGATTTTCCGACATTGGGAATGCCGATAATCATCGTCCGCAAGGTTTCTTTTTGGATGCCGCGCTCACGCAGTTTGGCAAGTTTAGCGGCCATCAATTGCTTCGCTGCTTCGCCTACTTTTTTAACGGCACTTTGTTCTTTAGCATTAATAGCCAGAGTTTTAATTCCCTGATTTTCAAAATAATCTTGCCATTCTTTGGTACGGCTGCCATCTGCCAAATCTGCCTTGTTCAGAATCATGAGCTTAGGCTTATCCCCTACAATTTTAGTCAGCATAGGATTTTGACTGGAAAAAGGCAAACGGGCATCTACTAGAATCGTAACAAAATCAACATGTTTGATATTTTCCTGCACTTGCCGGCGGGCTTTAGACATGTGACCCGGAAACCATTGAATAGTAGCCATAGTGTGTTTTCTCCTTGTTTTATAAGCTTTTTGCAGCCTAGTTCATTATTTTTTTGATGTGTCGAGCAGTTATTGGGTAATATTGGAAGAGTGAAAGTATTTCTCGATGCTGTGTTCTATTTTACCATTTTTCTTGCGATTGTGCTTGCGGCTCACAGTATTCTTTGCACCCTTCCAGCAGAAAAACGATAGTTAATATATTTTAAAATACAAAGCAGTCACGCTATTGCGACTGCTTCCTTCTTGCTTATAAAATGCTGCACCAGAGAGGTCAAGAAACTCATTTTTCTTCTCTGATACTGTATTGGTAAGGAATTTCAAGATTTTCTCGCAGAGTTTCTCCTTCATAGTCTTTATGGAAGATACCTCGTTCTTGAAGAATCGGCACAACCTGTTCGACAAAGGCACGTACGCCATCGTGGGCAAGGTCTGGTACGATAGAGAAGCCATCTGTTGCACCAGCTTCAAACCACTCCTGTAAGAAGTCTGCTACATCTCTTGCCGTTCCAACGACTACAGGGTGATAATTGATGACACCGTGTGCCAGAGTATCAACTGGTGAGTAACCTTCTTTCAAAACCTCTAAGGCACGGAGCGAACGTGGATCATGCCTATTGGCACGCGCCATTTTCAGCCAGCTTTCCGGCAGTGGCTGATAAGGATCAATTTCTTGAAAGTTAAGACCAACCATAGCTCCAAGATAAGCAAGGCGCTGCGTCAATTCTTCCTTATCAAATTCCAGCACTGCCCGGCGGCGGGCAAGTGCCTCCTCCTTGCTGCCTGCAATGGTAAACATAAAGCCTGTAAAAACAGTGATATCATCAGCCGAGCGACCGTGAGCAACGGCACTTTCTCTCAAAATATCTCGATACTCTCGTGCTTCTTCAATAGTGAAAGGATTCGCATAGACACCAGAAGCAAACCGGCCGGCTAAACGCACCCCTTCAGGACTTGGACCAGCTTGGAAAATCGGCGGCTGGCCTTGCTCAGAGGGCGGAATAGGGAGAGGTCCTGCTGTTTGAACGTAGTCCCCCTTGTAGCGGAGAGGTTTGATTTGATTAACGTCTGCAAACTGGCCGGATTTCTTATCATGAAGATAAGCCTTTTCTCCCCAAGATCCCCAGAGTCCCTGGACAGCTTCAATCATCTCATGTGCCCGTCCATAACGCTCACGGATTGATTTCAAATGTGTCCCAAAATTTGCTGCTGTCGCTGGTGTTGATGTTGTAACGGCATTCCATCCCACACGGCCATGACTGATGACATCCAGTGCCTTTAAATGGCGGGCAAGATTGTAAAGCTCATTAAAAGTCGTTGAAAAGGTGCCGACAAGACCAATGTTTTTAGTAGCTCTTGCAACCGACGTCATTGCAACCAAGGAATCCATGGAATGCATAGGCGTGTCGCGGCTGATGTCGTTGGCAAGAGCAGGAGTATCTGCCATAAACAGGGCATGGATTTTACCTGCTTCAGCTAGCTGCGCCATCTCAACATAGAGATCCATATCCGTGTAAGCATCTGCTCTTGCTTCCGGCAAACGCCAGGTTTTAAATTCACCGCCGTAGCCTGACACCATCTGCAAGACAATTTTCATTTGTTTTTGCTTTGTCATACCTATACCAAATCCTCAATCCCAGACATGAGTTTATCCATGATTACCGCTACAGGTTCAATCTTGTCAATCATGGAAATGCCCAAACCAAAGGATGCAAAGCCCTTGCTGAGGTCTCCAAAGAGCATGCCGTCACGCATACCGTTATAGCCGCGCTGTACTTCAAAAATCTCTTCTTCACTGGCTCCTGCTTGGCTCATTTTCAAAAGTTTATCAGGAATTTCTCCCGGCAACGAGCGGTAATAAGCTGGGACTGTACGATAAAGCAAGAGAGCTGCAGCATCCGCTTTTAGCGCCATATCTTTGATATTTTGTGCCAAAATAGATTCTTCTGACATCATGAAAGCTGTACCGACATAGAGACCTTCTGCACCGAGAGCAAAGGCTGCGCGGGCAGTGCGCGCGTCAGCAATCCCACCAGCTGCCATCACCGGCACACGGCTTTTCGCAGCATCTACAATCATTGGAACGATTGAGAAAGTTCCGATAACCTTGGCGGGAACTGTACCGCCTTCGTCAAAGCCGGTCGCTACAATAATGTCTGCGCCGCCTTGAATGGCTTCTTCTGTATTTTCGGCAGTTGGTGTTTCCGCACGGAAAACAACCTTAATGCCTTTTTCTTTAAATTTAGCAGTCCAGTAAGCCGAAAACTCTCCCACCATAATAGCGACTTGGACATTCTCTTCAGTCATGAGGTCAAGCATCGGACCTGTAAACATATCGGTCAGCTCACTGCCCGGTGCTACATTAATGCCTAGCGGTTTGTCAGTAATCTGACGCGCAATGTGGATCTCACGGCGCATGTTTTCAATCGTTTCTTCGACAGTTGTCGCTGCCACTTTCTGACCGGCGCTGATGCCCAGTACCCCAAGGCCTCCTGCTGCACTGACTACACCGGCATAACTACCATTGGTCAGCCAAGCCAACGGTCCTTGAATGATTGGCTTTTCAATCCCCAGAATTTCTGTAATACGATTTGCCATTTGTTTTCTCGCTTTCTTTGTGGTATATTATTTATATTACAATTGTCATTTAAAATCGTCAATAAACAGCTTTAAACATTCTGTCACTTACATGACAGAAAAGAAAGGACTGTCACTTTGAAACAAGACCTACGCTTTGAAAAAACAGAAAAAGCCCTTCAAGAGGCCTTCCTGATCTTATTGCAAAGCAAAGATATCTCTAAGATATCTGTCAAGGAGCTGTGTGAGCTGGCACAGGTCTCTCGCAATGCTTTTTACCAACATTATGAGACAAAGGAGCATCTCTATGAAAGTATGCTTAAAGAGATTCTTCTTTCTATCGAAGAGGCCTGCCGGCCTCTCGTCAAAGACTTGACGACGATCACAGAAGCTGAAAGCCGGTTGTTTTTAGACAACATTCTCCTTGCTGTTGAACAGCACCGTTTTATTATTTACCGATTACTGACCAGCCAGCCTGCCGTTTTTTCAGCGGCTTTTCACGAGATGCTGGTCTCTGCCAATCTGCAGTCCGGTAATAGTATCGGAAGTGTACCTGACAGTTCCTATATACACATTTTCTCTGGAGGAATTGTTGCCTTTGTCAGCTATTGGCTGCTGCAAACCAGCCTCAGCCTTGAAGAAGCTCAGGAAAAGCTCTACGACGTTTTGGGGCAGCTTAAGACTGTTTAACTCTGGCTCACTGCTATATTACAAAAACGACCGCTCAATGACAAGCGGCCGTTTTTAGCAATAGTTAAAGACATCAGCTTTTTTGGCAAGTATTTAGCTGATTAGAAAATACAGCCAAAAACGATTTATCTGCTTTCTTTGACTGCTGCTGTTCGAATAACTTTGACGCCGTTTTGCAAGTTGTCACTTACCGGACAGCGCTGGTCCATAAAGTCAGAAAAAGCATCAATTTTGTCCTGAGGCTCTTCTGTCACAAAATGTGTTGAGTAACGAATTTCCTGAAAACCGTTGCGAGCATCAGACAGTCCCATAAAACCTTCCGGATCAAGATCGCCTTCAACTTCTATCCAAAATTCATCATAGCTGAAATTTTGGGATTCAGCAAACGACGCACAAACAATTGATTGGCAAGCACCAAAAGCACACAATAAAGCTTCGACAGGATTCATTCCTGTATTTGTTCCTCCAAGTTCTTCCGGTTCATCTAAGACAAATTTGAAACCACGTGCATCGGCTTCTACCTGCAAGCCGGATGCTGTTTTTTTAGCTGTAACTTTAAATGTTTCTAACATAGTTTTTGCCCTCCAGACAATTTTATAATTGATGTGCTTACCTAGCTTAATTATAGCGCTTTCAGCAATAATTAGCAATTATTCAGAAGCCGTGTTTTTGCACTATAAAAATCAGCTGTAAGCTCAGGCTTACAGCTGATTAATGATAAAACAAAGTCCTAAAACCAGATATAAGACAAAGCCCTTATTTCGTTTTTCTTTTATCATAAAGCAAAACCTCCTAAAGCCGCTTCACTTTTTTATTATAGCATGGAGCTTCTTTCCATTAGATTTTCTAACCGCATTTTAAATCTAACTTAAATAATATTTTTGTAAAAAAAAAGGACAAAATCAATTTCTTAGAGAATACTGATTTTGTCCTGAACTCTTCTTGTATTATTTGAGCTGTTCAAAATGCAAATGCACATTGATATGGTCGCCATAGCCGTTTCGTTCCAAATCGCGCTGAAGGCGGTAAGAAATATAATGTTCGGCAATATTGATATAACCGGCATCCAGCAAACGATGCTCCACCAAAGACTGAATCATACTGATTGTCGGACGCTCTATGTGAGCTTCTTCCAAATCAACGATAACCTTTTTTGTCACCTGTGCCAAGTCCTGACGCAAAGCATCATCTAATGCGTAAACCGTCTGAGCCGCTTTAAGGATAGCTTGATAAATTTTATCAGGATCAAAGTCAACAACCTGTCCGCTTCGTTTGGTAACTTGCATAGAAACCTCTTTCTAAAATTCGTTCAGCGCTTTTAACGTTTATATTATTATCTAAATTGTTTGACTAATTGTCAAGTCTTTTAACCTGAACAATCCCTTCTTCGGGTCAAAAGACAAAGCATGAAAAAGTTCTGATTCTTACAGCAAATCTATTAAACACTACTCTATCAAAGAACAAAGGGAAAGCAGAACGCTCCCCCTTAACTTTCTAATTTTCAACAATTTCAATAATACGTTTGGCTTCTTCTTCTGTACAAGCTACAAGCGGCAAACGCAGAGGCCCTGTTTCGAAGCCTTGATGATTAAGCACAGCTTTCACAGGAGCCGGACTGGCAACCGAGAAAAGTGCCTTCACTTTTGGCAGGAACCGGCGCTGAATCTGTGCAGCTTTTTTAATGTCACTGTTTCCAATCGCCTCAACCATATCAAACAGCTCATCGCCATTAGTATGCGCAGCCACACTGATAACACCGTCTGCTCCCAGATTAAGGGCATGGAAGGCTTCACCGTCTTCACCGGTATAAATCAAGAAATCATCTGGTTTGTTCTCAACTAAATATGCGATAGTATCAAGATCAGTACATTCTTTCACCCCGATGATATTGGGATGCTGAGCTAAGCGCAGCATGGTATCTGCTTCAAGCTTTGTAACCACACGTCCCGGAATATTATAAATAATAATGGGGAGATCACTGGCATCGGCAAGAGCTGTAAAATGCTGATACAGCCCCTCCTGAGTCGGCTTATTATAATACGGAACAATAGCGAGTCCGGCTGAGAACCCGCCGAATGCCGCAACTTCTTTAGCGAAATTAACAGAATCACGCGTATCGTTTGTTCCGACACCGGCAATCAAAGGCACCCGTCCTTTAACAATCTTTTGGACAGCATCAAACAACTCTAATTCTTCATCATGGGTAAGGGTCGGACTTTCAGCTGTCGTTCCAGCCAGAAGAAGCCCTTGGGTATGATGCGTAAGCAAGTGCTCAATAAGTTTTGGAAGAGCTGCAAAATTGATAGACCCATCTTCGTTAAACGGTGTCACAAGTGCTGTGATAATTTTGGCATCTTTAAAATCGGTAATTGACATAACCTCTCCCTTTCATTTGTGTAGCGATTAGCTTGCGGCTTTATTTGAGTTCAAACTTTAATTCGGCAGTAGGATGTACCACACCGCGGTCATGAAGACTTTCAGCAATCTGAACTGAATTCCAGGCCGCTCCTTTGAGCAGGTTATCCGAAACAACCCACATGTGAATGCCCTTTTCGACATCCAAATCTTTGCGAATACGGCCGACAAAAGTTTCACGCTTGCCGACAGCATTAACTGCCTGAGGATAAACCTGATGGTCAATGTCGTCTTCAAGAACTGCACCAGGAAACGCTGCAATGGCTGCTTTAACTTCTTCAATAGGCGCTGTTTCCTTTGTTTCAATATAGACAGACTCAGAATGCGAGAAAAGAACAGGAATACGAACACAGGTCGCTGAAACAGCAATAGAATCATCTTCCATGATTTTCTTGGTTTCGTTGGTCATCTTCATTTCTTCGTAAGTATAGTCATTGTCGGTAAACACATCGATTTGCGCCAGAGCGTTAAAAGCAATCGGATAGTGCTTTTTATCACCGCCGGACGGTAAAATATCTGCATGAAGATCCCTAGGTTCAACACCGTCATTAACAACTTCTTTGATTTCTCGGACAGTCTCATTGATAGCTGACTGACCTGCTCCCGATACAGCCTGATAAGTTGAAACAATAACCCGTTCAAGTCCCCATTTTTGACGGATAGGTTCCAAAGCCACCATCATCTGGATTGTTGAACAGTTAGGGCAGGCAATGATACCATTGTGTTCATCCATGGCATGAGCATTGACCTCAGGTACAACCAAAGGAACATCAGGATTTTGACGGAAATGGGATGTATTGTCCACAACTACTGCGCCAGCTTTAACTGCATAAGGAGCAAATTTAGCCGAAACAGAACCGCCGGCAGAAAAAAGCGCAATATCAACTCCTTTAAATGATTCTTCGGTTGTCAGCTCAACGGTAATGTCTTGTCCTTTATATTGCAAAACCTTGCCTGCAGAGCGCGATGATGACAAAAGACGCACTTTGTCAATCGGGAGCGTAGACTGCTCCAATTGTTGAATCATGCGAGTTCCAACGGCACCTGTAGCACCAACGACAGCAACTGTGTATCCCATAGTCTGATTTACCTCTTTGTTATTATTCGTTTAATAGGTTTAATTATACTACTTTTCAGTTAAAAATAAAACCCTGTAAAGGCTGAATTTGAAATAAAAGGAGCAAGATCAGCCATCTGAAAATCATAACTGCTGTCTCGATTCTGCATATAAAATTACTCTTTGGGCAAACTGACAGACTTCAACAGCTTTTTGTCTGCAGTTACCGATAACGGGAAATTGCAAACAAAAAGCCGGGATATCAAAATCCCGGCTTTAAAAGGCACCTTATCAAAAGATGTGACAAGCAGGTTCACACAGCTTGCCAAGATCCGCTCCTGCGTTATGATTTCCTTAGCGCGTGTGGCATAGCCACAATCGACTCATCGCATATATTTATTGTAACACAAGAATAGTGATTTGCCAAATTTTACAGAAGCGGAGCTACCAATTTAACAACGACACCAATTATTTTGGTAGAAATTTTCTCTTTTCTAAGAGTTGATCGCGTTACCCGTCTTGATTGCTTAAGTGTCTCCTGAAAATCCTTCTCTACATCAACGATGCAGTCTGTCTGATACATGTAGGTGGCACATTCAAAATGATGGTAGAGACTGCGATAATCAAGATTAATTGTTCCTACCACTGCTTTGATACCATCAGCTACAAAAACTTTGGCGTGCACAAAACCGGGTGTAAATTCGTAAATCTTAACCCCTGCATCCAGCAGAGCGGGAAAATAGCGTTTTGCCAAAGCATAAGGTACCTTTTTATCAGGAATACCCGGCATAATAATTTTGACATCAACACCGCGTTCTGCAGCGAATTTCAGGGCATGCTCTAATTCGCTGTCCAAAATAAGGTAGGGGGTCATAATATGGACGTAGTCTCTGGCTTGATTAAGGATATCAATATAGACATTTTCCCCCACTTTTTCATGATCAAGCGGTGAGTCGCTGTAAGGAATGACATAGCCATTTGCCGCCACCTTATACGAATTCTTCACATAAGGCTCAAAATAATAATCCTTATTGGTCGTGGACCACATCTGCAAAAACATCAAAGTGAAAGAAGCTACTCCCTCTCCTTCCAGCATAACAGCCGTATCTTTCCAATAGCCAAAGCGGTTAATATGATTGATGTATTCGTCTGCAAGATTTATTCCGCCATTAAAGGCAACCTTGTTGTCAATAACTAAAATCTTGCGGTGATCACGATAGTTATAATAGGTAGACACAAAAGGTGAAATAGGAGAAAATACCTTAGCGTTTATTCCGATTTTCTTCAGCCTTTTGACATAGTCAAAAGACAAGGTTGACAGCTCCAGCATGCCGTCATACATGACACGGACCTCCACGCCTTCTTTGGCTTTTTGTTCTAAGATGGAGAGAATCTCTCCCCACATCAGACCTTCAGCGATAATAAAATATTCTAAAAAGATAAATTTCTCTGCTTTTAGGAGCTGTTTTTTCATCTCTTCAAATTTCGACTCTCCATCAGGAAAATAGGTGACCTTGGTATTTTCGTAGACAGGAAAACCGCCGCTTCGGTGAAGATACTGAGCTAGATTATAGGTTCTGGCATGGCTCTCCTTCAGCCGGTCCAGAATTTCCTGATCATGCTGAAAATAAGGTTTAATCGCCTGAGTTGACTTTTTCATAAGCGTTTTCAGCTCTCGATAGCCCCAATCCTGCTTCGTATAAATCAAAAACAGTGTCCCTAGAAACGGAAAAGGCAGAATAACCAAAAGCCAAGTAATGATAGAAAGCGTATCCATCTGACTGTTAACCAGATAAAGCACGGCTCCTGTCATTAAAATGACTTCTAAAATTTCCAAGTGCAGTCTGTAATGACCGAACCAGAGAAATGTGGACAGCAGCAGAAAAATTTGAATCAGAAATAGAATAATAATAATTGTTGCTCGGCTAAAAACCCCTCTTAAAAGTCCTTTTCGGCCCTTTTTCAATAACCTTTTGGCTGTATTGTTACTACTGATAACATAAACCTCCTTAGATGATTATCAAGCTTATTATATCATAAAAACCCCTGTCTTAAAAAAGACAATTCCTGCAAAAATGACTTGTGAACAAAGCCAAAGCTTGAGTTTTCATCAAAAAAAGCAGGAACTATCAGTTCCCGCCTTATTCATATCTTTGATTAACGGCGTGTTCTATAGAAGTAAACTCCTGCTACTATTACAGTAACAATCCCAATAGCAGTCAGCCAAAGACCGGCTTGCTCACCAGTGGATGGCAGGACAAGTCTTACTTTCTGCTTAACTGTTTCTTTAGAAGTCGTTGTTGCGTTTGTCGTCAAAAGACCTTCTGACGTTGTCGCCGTTGCTGAGTTACTTGTTGTTTCTTCTTTTGCAGTCGTTGTTTCTGCCGAAGTTGTAGTTGATGCATTGCCTGTTGTCGTTGCAGCTGCTTCGGTAGTCGTACTGTTTTCCGTTGTTGTTACCTCTGTAGCAGTGCTGCTTTCCGTCGTAGAGGCTTCAGTTGTTGTCTCAGACGAAGCCGAAGTCGTTGTTTCAGAAACAGTTGTTGTCGTTTGCAGCTCTCTTCTTTGTCTTGAGCTGGCTTTGCCATAAGCAGACTCAATGCGGGCATAGCCAACTGTATCAGAATAATTTACATTATTTCCGGAAATTGCAATGGTGTTGGTCATATCATTACCAACCGACTGTGATTTAGTCAAACGTGTATTATAGGAAATAAAGATAGCATTATTGGTCGTACTGCCAAAGGTATAAGTAAATCCAACCGCTGAACCGGTGTTATTTGTTTGATAAGAGAGATTTTTAGAAAAATCTTCTGCATAGGGCCTTGAAGCAGCCTCATCCAAACTGTCTACATCATCACCTTCAATATATTGCAAGCGCGCAGCCAGCAAAGATTCTTTGACAATTTCCTGACCTTCACCAACAACGTCCGTTAAAGTAAGATTATCAATCGCTGCCTGTTTGCTGTTGATCAGTACTTGCCAATGAATAATACTTGGATCGTTAGGATCTTGATAACCCGTTTTATAAACAGCAGGACTTACTGGTACAACCTCTTTTTCTTCAACCGTAGTAGTATAGGCTACCCCGTTGTAGGTGAAATTAAGCGTCCCCGGAGTTGTTATGTTGTCATGATTGACCTGTACGTTGAAATTGAGTGACATCTCCTTATCAAGAGGCAGCTTTTCAAAAATATCTGTAAAGGTCACAGTTACCTCTTGTGTTACCGGATCAGTAACCGCCTTGCCGGCCAGCTGACCGCTGGAATGCAAAACATCAAAGGTCAGAGCTGTAGTAAAGCGCAATTGTTCCGGAAGTTTTAAAGTCAAGGTATCACCAGCTTTAATACTCACCTCATCCGGAAATGTGATGCTGTTACTGACTGCCAACGGTTCCCAGTAGCGAATAGCTGAATCAGCAGAAAGCGGTGTACCGTCTGACTTGGTAACTGAAGACGTATTTGCATAATTGGTAACTTGGTCAGCTTTTACAGTTTTTGTCATCCAAAAAGCTCCTACTAAAATAGTAAGAATTGAAACTAAGCTTAAAAGTTTCCATTTCATTTTCATAATAAAAAGAATTTCTCCTTAAAAATTTTCGTAGAATATTTCAAAATATTATATCTACATCACGTATTTTAACATAAAAACATTGTTTTTAATAGAAGAATTCTAAATGTCGTTAATTTGTTATTTTTAAAAAATTCTAATCTTTTACTAAAGAAATACGAAAACACATTGATACATCTGTCCTTTCAATTTTTCATCTTCTCATTTTCGAAAGCTGTTTTCTAATTTTAGCAACCCCTTTCATGAGAAAAGAACGAACACACTGTTTTCTTTCTCAAAACGATAATTTTGCCTTTTAATATAAAATAATTTACTCATATTTATTATTTTATATTAAAATATAATTGACAGTTTATTATTTAATTTATATAATATAGTATAAAATAATTGACAACAAGGTAATTGTACTATGCCCAAAAGAATTTCGCATTCTAATCAAAACATCAAGCGATTACAGGTTAATCTTTCCTCTCTTCGAAACATCGCCAATTGGACTGCCGAAGATTTAGCAAAAAGGATTGGTGTTACAAAGCAAACCATCAGTAACCTTGAAACTTCTGACGGAAAAACCAATCAAATGAATCCTACTCAATACCTGGCCATTCGTTCAGTCATCGATAATGAGATTATCAGCAGCGAAAATCCTGTTCTGCGCGAAGCAATGAATTATCTCTTCAGTCAGAAACACAGTCTGGAGATAGATAGCGAGACCACAATAATGCAGGATTTAAAAATTGCCCAGCTTGGTGCTGCCTCCAAGGCGGCCTACCTTTCCCAGCCTAAAAACAGTGAGCAGACAGAATTAGAAAGAAAGGCAATGGCTGCTTTTGCCCTGCTTCCTTTAACAACTTCAATTTTGGGTACTTCTTCTGCTGTTTATAAAACTTTTTCATTTTTTAATGATATTATAAGTCAGTAATTAAACACTGTAGATACATCATAAAAATGCCGGGATAAAATCCCGGCATTTTTTAAACTATTTTTACCTGTTTAATCATAGAGACTCGCTCCATTTGTTTCGATGACTTTTTTGTACCAATCGAAAGATTTTTTCTTATAGCGTTCCAAGCTTCCGGATCCGTCATCATTGCGATCTACATAGATAAATCCGTAGCGTTTGCTTAATTCTGCCGTAGAAGCTGAAACCAAATCAATCGGTCCCCAAGTTGTATAGCCAAGCAATTCTACTCCGTCTTGCAGAGCTTCTCCAACCTGCACCAGATGTTTTTGCAAATAATCAATTCGATAGTCATCTTCAACTGTAGGTCCATCCGGACCTTGAACCAGAACATCCTTAGCACCTAAGCCGTTTTCAACAATAAAGAGCGGCAGCTGGTAGCGGTCGTAAAAATCATTGAGCACCAGGCGCAGGCCAACTGGATCAATCTGCCAGCCCCATTCGGAAGCTTCCAAATAAGGGTTGGCAATGCCTCCCATGATATTGCCGCGGCCGCTTTCATAGGCTTCAGGATTGTGTGCTGCTGCCACACTCATGTAATAAGAAAATGAAATAAAGTCAACTGTATTTTCCAGCATTAATTCTTTATCCCCGTCAGCAAACTGTATCTCTATATTATTTTCCTTGAAATAGCGCTTAATATAATTTGGATACTTACCGCGTGCGTGCAAGTCACTGAATAGATAATTTTGGTTTTCAAATTCCCGAACCGCTAATTGATCAAGCGGATTGGCTGTCATTGGATAGGCAGGCATGGCAAGCACCATACAGCCGATTTTAAAATCCGGATTGATTTCATGGCCGACTTTAGTTGCTAAGGCTGATGCTACAAGTTCATGATGAACTGCCTGATAAAGATCTTGTTTGCTTAATTTTTCAGGGTCTGTCATAATGCCGCCAGACATAAAAGGAGCATGCAAAACAGAATTAACCTCATTAAAAGTCAACCAGTACTTAACCTTATCTTTATAACGTGTAAAAACGGTTCGGACATAGCGTTCATAAAAGCCAATCAGGTCCCGATTAGCCCAACCGTTGTATTTGCGAGCTAAGTGCAAAGGGGTTTCGTAGTGAGACAGTGTGACTAAAGGTTCAATGTTGTACTTTGCCAATTCATCAAAGACCTTATCATAAAAAGCAAGTCCGGCCTCATTCGGTTCTTGATCATCGCCGTTTGGAAAAATACGTGTCCAAGCAATCGACAGCCGAAAAACCTTAAAACCCATTTCTGCAAAAAGGGCAATGTCTTCTTTATAGCGGTTATAAAAATCAATTCCTATTAATTTAAGATTGTCCTCTGTCGGTTCATCCGTAATTAAGGGACTTGACGATCCGGGCTGAGCAACACCTCCTTTAGGCGTCACATCTTGTACTGACAAACCCTTGCCGTCTTGATTATAAGCACCTTCAAATTGATTAGCGGCTGTAGCGCCGCCCCATAAGAATCCGTCTGGAAATGTGTAAGGCATAGTGAGTTTCCTTTCAAGTTTTGATACTATTATTATATGATTTTTAGAAGAGAGAAGGCTGACACTATCTTTGGAAATACTGATACTATGCTTTGATATTCAAAAAAACAAGAAAAGCAGTCTCAACTTTAAATTTTGATTCTCTTTTCTTGTTATTCTCTGTCTTTTTTTGCTGCTACAGCAGCTGCTTACTTATAGATAAATAAAAACAGCTTGAACTTGCGGTGTTATACGGCGCCAATTAAGAATTTTAGGCTGTGGCATTTCGCTGATGATGAAACTTCCGTCACTGTTGAGATATTCTACAAAAGCAAGATGATCCTTTTTATTTCCATCTGCATCGTCTCTTAAAAAACAAGCGACAGCTCCGACTCTGGCTGCACTTCCTACGGAGCTGCCTTCTTGCTGAGCCTTGTCAGCCCACTCATCAGCTTCACCCCAAAGGGGACTAATGGCTTTACCTAATTGGGCACAACGATTATAAATATACCAATCCGGCTCACCTTCAGTATAGGGATTGCCTTCACTGCTCATTTTGACTGTATGTTCATTTGGCAAACTATAAATCAATTGTGCTTTCTGCCGGCTGTTTAGCCTGGCATTGTAAAAACCAGTTAAAATAATGTCCTTTTTGTCCACTTTCTTTTATCCCCGTTTGATGCTTTATCATGCAATGTCTTATACTAAAAATTATATCTGCAAATATTACAAAAGGTAACAATTTTATTTCTGTTTTATTACAGAATATTTCTTAATCAAGACATTTCTTCTAAACAGATTTTCTTTTTAGCTTCTTACTGCCCATTATATGCTATAATAATACTATCCTATGATTTAGTAAGAGAGACTAGGGATGAAAGATTTTTTAACAGACGAAAATTTTAAACATACAACAGATTTTGAAAATCAGCTTCTGCCTTATAAAATTTTTGAAACGGCTATTTCTAATGGGCGTCCAGACACACTTTTTCACTGGCATCCCGAATTAGAAATTTCCTATATTTATGAAGGAACCGCTCAATATCATATCGATTATGATTATTTCAACAGCCGGTCAGGTGATATTATCCTCGTACGTCCCAATGGTATGCACTCCATTCACCCTATCGGCGATAAATGTCAAAAAGCTGAAACTTTGCTGTTTCATTTAGATATGGTCGGTTACTCGCTTTTAGACCAGACAAGCCTTCGTTATCTGCAGCCCCTGCAAAATTCCAGCTTTAAACTGGTTCCTTGTATTAAACCCGGCATGTCCGGCTATGAAGCAATCAAAAACTGTCTCTTTACTATTTTTGATATTTACCATAAGCAGGGACGGCACTTTGAGCTGCTTTTAAAAGCTAAACTGCAAGAGCTGGTCTACTTACTCTATTTTCACCAGTATGTTCTGCGCAAGCATTCGGATGATATGTACCGAAAAAATGAAAAAATCCGCGAATTAATTGACTACATTCATCAGCATTATCAAGAAGAGCTTCCGATCGAAATGCTGGCAGACCGCTTCGGTTACAGTAAGACCCATTTTATGACGGTATTTAAGCAGCATACCGGAACATCATGTACCGAATTTATTATTCAATTTCGGCTCAGCAAAGCCTGTGACCTGCTCATTAATTCAATTAAGCCCATTCTTGAAATTTCAACCGAAGTTGGTTTCAATAACCTGTCAAATTTTAACCGCCAGTTCAAGCGGTATTATCAGATAACCCCCAGTCAATACCGAAAAACGACTAAAAAACCCGTTAAGTCCGGCTAAAATAGTATAGCTCCAATATCTATAACTGAAAAACGAACAAGCGTACTTGTTCGTTTTTACGATGCCTATTTTTGCAGGCAATTATGTTATTTCTTTTGATCATTGAGCCAGTCAAAAACATCCGTATAGGTTTTTCCGCCCCATTTAACAGTGGCAGAACCACCCTTTGTCTTATTGCTGGGCTTAAATCCTGATAATTTTGAAGCTTTTTTGACAGCTGATGGGTCTTGAACGCCTGACACCTGATCGTTAAAGAAATATGTCCAAGACCAATGCCCGTTGTAAACAGTATCTTTCATATCAAATCCCTGTACATTTTTATAATACGAGAACCATTTGTTCTTAGCACCGCTGTCAATCAGAGCTTTGTAAATCGGCAGCGAGTAATTTTCAGGATTGACAACTTCATCTGCCGCTGAATGAACAAACCAGATAGGAATACTCTTTAAGGTTTTCACTTTTTTGCTGTCAAACCAGACCTTATCTGTGCGAATAGGTGATTTTCCGGAAACGCTGTTCTTATCTTCTACTGTTTTGTAGCTACCGTCAGCATTTCGTTCGTGTTCATAGTAAGAATAAGCGGTTGCTTGAGGAACTAAAGCAGCAAAATAATCGGGATAGTGTAAAGCCATATTGATGGTCATATAACCCCCATTCGAGCAGCCTGTCAAATAGATACGATCAGGATCAACGTCTTTATTATCAGCTACGTATTGCTTGATTGTATCCATCAGTGCCTGAGTATAGCGTGACACACCTGAGCCTGAACCATTAGTGCCATCCCCTTCATCCATCCAATACGTTGGCGTCTGTACCGTTAAAATGTAAGCTCCGGTTTGCTTTCCTGCTTTAAAATGACTTTGGATGTTCTTTTTAGCAAGAGCAGTCACTTCATTGCCAAGCAGCGTAATATCTTGGTCGGTCCCGCCTTCACCTTGACCGTGCAGCCAGATAATTAAAGGATTTTTCTTACCGGATTTCAGACTTTCAGGCTCATAAGCTGCATATTTTAGAGTGATGCTTTCTTCTTTTTTAGTGAAAGGATTGGTGTAGTTTCCCGAAAAATCACCCCTGTTCTTAAAAACATCTGAATCCGGGGAAAGTCTTTTATCAACAGCATCACTGGTGCTATCTAATCGAGCAGATTTTCCATTTTGGCTGACGTTCAGTCCTTTGATAGATACAGGGTATGTCTTAACCCACTGATTTTGAAATACATCCATGTTGTAAATAAAAGGCGATGCATTTTTATTGGCATCTTCAGCATCATATGTAACAGGCATTTGAATCGTTAAATAACGGCTTTCTTTAACTGTGCTCTTTTGGCCGGTTTTATCAGACAAATAAACCTTTTGAACGCGTCGGCTGACACCTGCAGTCTCAACTTTGAGTCCTTTGGACGATACCTTTGAAACTTTCTGGTCTAATCTCACAAGAAGCTTAGGAACAGCAGGTCCAAACTCATAACCCTTGATAATGATTTTAACATCATTGATATGATTTTTGCTTTCAGACGCCAAAGCAGGATTCGCTGACATAAAAGCAAGACTCAAGGCTCCTAAAGCAAGTAATTTCTTCATTTCTTTTTTCATCAGACTTACCTCACATAATTAAAACGCTTTCATTTTAGCTTGCTAACTGCCTTTTTATCCACTCATAGGAATCCCTCCTTATCAAAAAATCTCTGACTTTATCTTAGCAAAGCCAAGCACCGCCTTCAAGCACTTCTGCTGCTTTCAATAGGATAATATCACTCTTTCGTATTTTAATACCATTGAATCAGAATAGGCATAGAGCTTATAAGAATTTTATAACATAAAAATAAGACCGGAATTGTTTTTTCCGATCTTATAAATAATTGATTGTTATTTGACAGCTGTCAGGAGATAATCGCCCGCTTCAACAGTTCGCTCCTGCGTAGTCAGGACATCTTCGTATTGGTCTGAATTTGTCACGATGACTGGCGTGATAACCGGCAGACCGGCTGCTTTAATCGTATTGACATCAAACTCAAGCAGCTTCTGACCGGCTTCAACCTTATCACCAACCTCAACAAAACCTTTAAAGCCTTTGCCGGCAAGTGAAACAGTATCCATACCGATGTGAATCAGGATTTCAGCGCCATTTTCAGTCTTCAAACCGATCGCATGTTTAGTCGGAAATACTAATGTGACTTCTCCTTTGGCCGGAGCAACAACAGCACCGTCATCAGGGTCGATAGCGATTCCTTTGCCCATAGCTCCTGATGCGAATACTTCATCGGGAACATCTTCCAGTTTAACGACTTTACCAATCAGAGGACTGGCGATGATTTCTTGCTTGATTTCTTTTAGTTCCTGAACAGTTTCTTCTTCTGAAACGCCGTCTGCACTTTCAGCCCCCGGTTGGCCGTAAAGGTAAGGAATTTTAACAAACTGTGTCAAAACAAAACCGAGAACAAAGTTCATGACAATCGCAATCAGGAAGTGAATGAGAGTCATTGAGTCTTTAGGGTTGATGAATGATGGAATGGCAAAGAGTCCTAAACCGCCCATAACCTGCATTTTAACATTGAAAAGAGACAAGTAAGCACCTGAAATAGCTCCGGAAATACAAGTCATGATAAAGGGCAGACGCATTGGCAGGGTAATACCATAGATAGCAGGTTCTGTTACCCCAAACAAAGCAGAAATAAAGGCTGGGATAGATAATTGTCTGACTTTATTTTCTTTGGTACGCATCATGATGTTAAGCAAAGCACCTGCTTGTGCAAAACAGATAGCTACGGTTGCAACGAGGATAAAGCCGGGACCTTTTTGCAGCTCCAAAATAGCCAACGGAACAAGTCCCCAGTGAAGTCCAAACATAACCAGTATTTGCCACATAGCACCCAAAGCAATACCGTAGATAATTGGGCTGAGACTGTAAATACCTGTAAAAATCGCACCAACAAGGTCAGAAGCCCAGCTCATAACAGGACCGATAACAAGGAAAGACAAAGGAACAGTAATCAAGATGGTAAAGAAAGGAACCACGAAGACCTTGACAACATCCGGAATAATCTTTTTAAAGAATCCTTCAATTTTAGATCCTGCCCAAATAGCAACAATAATCGGCAAGACCGTTTGCAGATAGCTGGAAGCCGGGAAAATAATCGGAATACCAAAGAAGGTTGAATAAATTGGTGATTCAATCAAAGTGCCTTGGAATAAGGTATAAAGCGGCTCTTTGGCAGTAAAGCTGGCAGCTATATTTGGATAGACCATGGCAAAACCGATAGCCAGAGCTGTGAATTGTTCCATCTTGAACCGTTTTGCTGCGGTCAATGCCAAGATGAGCGGCAAGAATTGGAAGAACCCATCACCTGCTGCGTTAAGGACAACATAGGCACCATCAGTTTCGGGAACGCCTACCGCTGCCATAATAGCAACCAGCCCTTTAATCATACCTGCTGCTGAAAGGGCACCAAGCATAGGTTGGAAAAGCCCGGATACCAAAGCGATAAAGCGGTCAAACAAATTGCCCTTTGGCACATCGCCCTCATCAATATCAACACTGCCTTCACCAGTGATTCCGCTGACTTTCAGGACAGCAGCGTAGACATCGGGAACATGATTGCCGATGACAACTTGGAACTGTCCTCCTGCTTTCACCACGGTTACAATACCTTCCCGCTGTTTGAGGTATTCTTCGTCGGCTTTACTTTCATCCTTGAGAGTAAAACGCAGGCGGGTGATACAGTGGACTAATTTGACAATATTATCTTTGCCGCCGACATGCTTGACAATATCATTTGCCAATTCAGTATAATCTTTAGCCATTTTAGGCTCCTTTCATAAGATGCTAAGCCGTTAAGCGACTCACAGGAAAATAGGAACCATGACGAAGATGCTTAGCATCTAGGAAATGGTTATCTTTTTCCAAAGAGTCGTAGGCGTGTTCGATTAAACAAGATGCTAAGCCGTGAGTAACTTATCACTATTAAATAACCGAATTCAGCCGATCTGGCTCTAGCGTAGTTATTTTTAGAATAATTACCGTTTCACACGCAAAAAAACCTAAACAAATACCAAATGACCAGACAAAGACACACTCTTTGCAATCACTTCGTATTTATCTAGGTTTTGCCTGCTTAACCAGTAACAATCCTTTATGATTAATATTATAGCACATCGTTTTATTTTTGCAAGCGCTTTTACAAAAATAATTTAAAAAACTAGTCTACTGACTAGCTTTCAGACGCTGAATATGGATGGTGAGATAAACCTGCTCATCCTTGCTCATGGGAAAATCATAAGCAGACACTACATAGGATTTGATCTTTTCGGTACAGGCAAAGGCATGAGGATAATTTTCCTTGACTTGCTCATAAAGGAAGGCGTCATTCTTACCCTGAACAAGACCGTTTGCCACACGCTGAGCAAAATATTGAACATGGGTGACAAAGCGATTGTAGCTGATCGACTCTTCATCTGTTGGGCCGAAATGCAGGCGGACAATTTCCAAAATATCAATCACAATCTTGGAAATCAGCCGATTTTTCTCCAGCAGACCGCCATCTTTTTGAGCGTTGATAAAATGCAGGGCAATCGAAGCTGCCTCATCATCAGCCAGTTCTACGCCCAGTTTTTCCTTGATATATTGAATCGCTTCTCTTCCCAGCTGAAATTCTCTGGGATAAAATTTTCTGACTTCCCAGGACAGCGGATTTTGTATGATCAAACCTTCTTTTGTCCGCTCAATGGTATAGTGCAGGTGATCAGCCAAAGCAATGTACAGCGAAATATCAAAGTTTTGTTCTAAAACTTCCTGTCCTTGATGGATAATATCAAGAACCATCTTGATCTCGTCACTGTCGAGATCAACATAGACACGTGATAATTCACCTGCCATATCCGTATCCTGCAAAACAAAACGTTTTTCGATTAATGCCTGATCAACCTCATCGCCGGGCTTCTTTTGAAAGCCCAAGCCCTTTCCCATGACAATAATCTCTTCATCCTTATCCCCCAGGACCTGAACGACATTATTATTAAATACTTTATCAATTTTCATAGTATTTTCCTCAGCCTTTAATAAATGAGCACTTGTTTATATCATATCAAATAAAATGATAAAAAGTAAAGCTTTCTTTCAGACTTGCCTTTAAAGGGCGGTTCTACTTGCGATACATTTTGAACTGCAGATAGAGATCATTATAAACACCCAGCCACTTTTTGCCGAGATTGTCATAAACTTCCAAGCGGCTGACAGTTTCAGCATCAGGATAAAACGCTTTATTATTTTTAATCCGGACCGGCAGCAGCTCTTTGGCCTTGGCATTTGGTGTCGCATAACCGATATAGCTGGCATTTTGAGCAGCATTCTGCGGTTTCAGCATAAAATTAATAAAGGCATAAGCTTCTTTTTGGTGTTTTACTGTTTTAGGAATCACCAGATTATCAAACCAGAGATTTGACCCTTCACTGGGAACAAGATAGCGTAAATCCTCATTAGCATCCAGCATTTCGCTGGCTTCACCGGAAAAAGTAACGCCCAAAGCAGCATCGCCCCTGATTAGATACCCTTTCATCTCATCACCGACAATAGCCTTGATGTTGGGAGTTAATTGGTTCAGCTTGTTTTCAGCTTTTTTTAGCTCTGCGGAATTTTTAGTGTTTAAACTGTAGCCAAGACTGTTCAGACCAAAGCCGATGACCTCGCGGGCACCGTCAACCAGCATGATACTGTTGGCATAGTCCTTATTCCAAAGGTCACTCCAGTGCTTGGGCGCCTCAGTCAGCATTTTGCTGTTGTAAACAATGCCCACCGTTCCCCAGAAATAGGGAATCGAGTAAGCATTTGACGGATCGAAACTTTTCCCGAGAAATTGCGGGTCAAGATTATTCCAGCCTGTAATTTGCGACCGATCAAGTTTTACCAAAAGCCCTTCAGCTCTCATCTTACTAATCATGTAATCGCTGGGAACAGCGATATCATAGGTTGTACCGCCTTGTTTGATTTTAGTGTACATGGCTTCATTAGAATCAAAGGTCTCGTATTGAACCTGAATGCCGGTTTCCTTGGTGAACTTGGTTAAAAGCTCGGGATCAATATAGTCCCCCCAATTATAAATGACCAGCTTATCAGACTTGCCGCCGCTTGCCTGCTTATTCATGTAAAAAACCAAACCGGCCAAAATGAGGACAATGGCTAGGACACTCCCCATAAAAGAGTAAAGTTTATGCATGCCTGTCCTCCTTATCCTGAGAAATAAAATAATAGCCGATGACAAGCAGAATGCTGAAAAGAAAGACTACAGCAGACAGAGCGTTGATTTCCAATGAAATGCCCTGCCGTGCTCTGGAGTAGATTTCCACCGAAAGGGTCGAAAAGCCGTTACCGGTGACAAAAAAGGTAACGGCAAAATCATCCAAAGAATAGGTGAAAGCCATAAAATAACCGGCAATGATACTGGGTGTTAAGTAAGGCAGCATGACTTCTTTGAGCATCTGAAAATGGCTGGCGCCTAAATCATAAGCAGCATTGATCATATCATCGTTCATTTCTTTTAAGCGCGGCAGTATCATCAGGACAACAATAGGAATAGAAAAAGCAATATGACTGAGAAGCACCGACAGCATTCCTAATTTAAAACCAATAAAGGTAAAAAGAATCAAAAAAGAAGCACCAATCATGACATCGGGAGCAACCATCAGGACATTGTTGACGGACAAGACAGCATTCTGAGCCTTCCTTTTGGTTTGATAAATAAAGATAGCACCGAAAGTTCCGATAACCGTTGCCAATAAAGAACTTAAAAAGGCAATAAGAAAGGTCTCAGCTAAAATCAGCATCAGCCGCTTATCACTAAACATGCTCCCATAATGCTCCAGCGTAAAACCGGTAAAACGATTCATATCCCCGGCCTGATTAAAGGAATAAAAAATCAGATAAAAAATGGGGATATAAAGAATCAAAAAGACAAGGATCAAATAAAGATTGGCTATTTTTTTCATTTATGTCTCTCCTTTGTCACCCACATAATAAAGAGCATAGTCATAATCAAAACGACTCCGATGGTTGAACCCATACCCCAGTTCTGCGTTGTCAAAAAATGCTGTTCAATAGCCGTTCCCAGTGTAATCACACGGTTGCCGCCAATCAGACGCGTCAGCATAAACAAGCTGAGACTGGGAATAAAAACAGACTGAACACCGCTTCTGACGCCGTTTAAAGATAAGGGGAAAATAACCTTAGCAAAGGTCTGCAGATCAGTTGCTCCCAAATCGCGGCTGGCATAGATTAAATTGGGATCAATATCATCCAGCGCATTAAAAATCGGCAGAATCATAAAGGGAATTTCAATATAAGAAGCCACAAAAATAAAAGAAAAATCTGTAAAGAGAATCTGCTGAGGAGCAAGCCCCATAAACTGTAGGAAATTATTAACTCCGCCCTCACGACCAAAGATGCCCATAAAGGCATAGGCTTTAAGCAAGAGATTGATCCAAGTCGGCAAAATAACCAGCATCAGCCAGAGCTGCTTTTGCTTAAGACGTGTCAGAATCAAAGCAGCCGGATAGGCAATCAGCAATGTCACCAATGTGATGATAGCAGCATATAAAATCGAATTGAGACTCATCCGCAGATAGGTCCAGCTGGCAAAAAAAGTCTGGTAGTTGCCAAGTGTTAAGTGGCCTTCAATATCAAAAAAAGATTTGTAAAGAATAAGAGCAACCGGTGCTAAAACAAAAAGGCCTATCCAAAGAAGATAGGGGAGAGAAAAGGCATTAAACTTTTTCTTCATGACGCTCCTCCTCTATAGCATTGATCAGGCCATCTTCGTGTTCTTCGGTTTCAGCGTATTCTTCAAGGCGGGCGTCAAACTCTTCTTCAGTTTCATTAAGACGCATAATGTGAATATCTTCGGGCCTGAAATCCAGTCCGATGATCTCACCCTCAATAGCCTTGCGGGTCGAATGGATCATCCACTCATTGCCAAGGTCATCATAGGCAATGATTTCATAGTGAACTCCGCGAAAGAGCTGCGTGTCTACTTTAACCTGCAGCTTGCCTTCTTCCGGCAGTGTGATTTGCAAATCTTCCGGCCGGATAACCACCTCAACAGGCTCGTTGGGGCGCATACCGCCATCAACTGCTTCAAACTGCCGGCCGTTGAATTCTACCAAGTAATCTTCAATCATGGTTGCCGGCAAAATGTTCGATTCCCCAATAAAAGTTGCCACAAAATGATTGATGGGCTCATCGTAGATATCAACCGGGGTTCCGGATTGAACGATTTCACCATCATTCATGACAAAAATCCAGTCACTCATTGCCAAGGCTTCTTCCTGATCATGGGTGACAAATACAAAAGTAATGCCCAGTCTTTGCTGCAATTCCCGCAGTTCATACTGCATTTCGGTTCGCAGCTTTAAATCCAGAGCTGACAGCGGCTCATCCAGCAAAACGACCTTGGGCTGATTGATGATGGCACGGGCGATAGCCACGCGCTGCTTCTGGCCGCCTGATAATTTATGGATAGAGCGATTTTCAAAACCGGCCAAACGGACCATTTTCAGGACTTCTCTTACTCGGTTTTCAATTTCTTTTTTGGCTATTTTTTGCAGTTTGAGCGGAAAAGCGACATTCTCAAAAACAGTCATATGAGGAAAAAGCGCATAGGACTGAAAGACTGTATGGACATCACGTTTGTTGATCGGCAGATCGTTGATTCTCTTGCCATCAAGAAAGATATCGCCGCTGCTTACGTCCAACAGGCCTGCAATAAGGTTCAGTATGGTTGATTTTCCAGAACCCGAGGCACCAAGCAGCGTATAAAATTTTCCTTCTTCCAGCTCAAAATTAATATCTTTTAAAACAACTGTACCGTTATCGTCAAAAACTTTCGAAACATTTTTAAAGGCAATGATAGGATTAGTCAATGCTTATGCGTCCTCCGCTTGTACTTCTTTTTCGCCAATAATGCGAACTTCCGGCTCCAAAGTAACTCCGGAATTTTCTTTAACCCTGCGGATCACATCCGCAATTAAATCCTCGTAATTTTTGGCAGATCCATTGTCAATATTGACCATAAATCCGGCATGCTTTTTGCTGACTTCCACACCGCCGATGCGATGCCCCATGAGCTGAGCTTCCATGATGAGCTGGCCCGCAAAATGCCCTCTGGGACGTTTAAAAACAGAGCCGCAGGACGGATGTTCCAAGGGCTGTTTCAAAGCCCGCAGGTGGTTGAGGCGCTGCATTTCCTGGCTGATAACTGTATAATCGCCTGGTTTGAGCGAAAACTTAGCCGAAATTACGACTTCTTTATTGTCCTGCAAGGCTGAGTGACGGTAGCCAAAACGCATATCCCGTGCTTCAATCGTTTTAATCTCACCGTCTCTGGTCAAAACCTGCGCAGAAATCAAGATATGAGAAATCTCGCCGCCATAGGCACCCGCATTCATAAAGACAGCGCCTCCGACACTGCCCGGAATACCGCAGGCAAATTCAAAACCGGTCAGGCTGTGGTACTGAGCAACCTTGGTCGTCTCAATTAGATTGGAACCTGCCTCTGCTTCAATAACATAACCGTCAACTGTAACGCTATTAAGCTTGTCAAACATGATGACAAACCCTCGAATTCCGCCGTCACGGACAATCAGATTGCTGGCGTTGCCTAAAACCATCCAGGGCAGATTGTGCTTGTTGGCAAATTTAACAATTCTTGCCAATTCATAGCGGTTGCGCGGAAAGGCAAGAAAATCAGCCGGCCCGCCAACTCTGGTATAGGTATACTTCTTCAAAGGTTCATTAAAACGAATGTCAATACCTTCTAAACTTGTTTTCATTTCTTCTAACATGATAATCTCAATTCTATACTTTTCGATACTAAAAAATCGGTAATTAAAACCGATTTTATTATATCAAATTTTAGTTACTTTGACGACAGAAGACATGATTTTTAATACATCATTCTCTGCCCAAAGCCATGCCTGATAAAAAGCCCGCCAGCAGCAGATCAGTCCTTGAGACGTTTAACCCCGGACTTATCTACTGCTTTCAGCAACTCCGCTGCCGATTTCTTCAGCAGCGGGTGGATAAAGCTAGCGGCAATTTCAGTTAAAGGTACCAAAACAAAAGCACGCTCCTGCAGATAAGGGTGAGGCACTTGCAAGTTTTCGTCGTCAATAATCTCAGAGCCGTAAAAGAGGATATCAATATCAATGGTTCTTGGACCCCAGTGCTCATGGCGGACACGGCCCAGCCGGCTTTCAATGTTTTGGCAGCTACGCAGCAGCTCTTGCGGTGACAAATCAGTTTCCAGCTGACAGACCAGATTTAAAAAATCGGCCTGATCTGTTTTGCCCCAAGCGGTGGTCTCATAAACTGCTGACTGAGCTAGCAGGCGTGTTCGAGGAAGTTCAGCCAGACCGGCCAAAGCTTTTTGTAAGTAAGCTTTCCTATTTTCAATATTGCTGCCCAGGCTCAGATAAACACCGGTCATGGGCGTTCTCTCTTCAACTCAACGCCGACAGCGTCGTAATGGCCGGCAATAGGCGGGTTTTCTTTGCTGATTCGGACGGTAACAGCCAAAATAGCAGGAAAATGTTCAAAAATATCTTGGCAGACAGCACCCGCGAGCCTTTCAATCAAGGCATAGCGGCTGTTTTCAACACGGTGTTTGATCACCTCAAACACTTTGCCGTAGTGGACTGTATCTTCCAGATTGTCTGTTTCGGATGCAGCCTTTAAATCGGCTGTTAATTCAGCGTCCACGACAAAAATCTGCCCCAGAGTCTGCTCTTCAGAAAAGGCCCCGTGATAAGCGTAAAACCGACAGCCTTTTAAAATAATCTTATCCATAATTCCTCACATTAACTGGCTGGCCACCTTGACAATATCTTTATTGACCGGCACATTGTGCACTCGGACAATCTGACAGCCCTTACCAATGGCATAAGCAGATAAGGCAGCTGTTGCCATGTCGCGTTCCTGCGGTTTTGTATTGCCGCCAAGCATACTGTCAACAACACGTTTTCTGGAAATACCAAACAAAACAGGGTAGCCAAGACTTGTAATCTGATCCAGCTCTTTTAATAATTTTAAATTTTGTTCAATATTTTTAGCAAAACCAAAGCCGGGATCAAGCCAGATATTTTCTTTTTTGACGCCGGCTTTTGCTGCTAATTCTGCACGTTCCAGCAAAAAGCGGCTGACATCCTGAGTAATATCACTGTAGACCTCATCATTTTGATTGTGCATGAGAATGATGGGCACATCCTTTCTTGCTGCCAAGTCAAACATGCAGCCGTCGTAGAGCCCCGACCAGACATCATTAAGAATATCGGCGCCTGCTTCAAGCGCTGACTGAGCTGTTTCGGTCTTATAGGTGTCAATGCTGATGAGACAGCCAAAACGCTCTTTAATCGCTTTGATAACCGGCACAACCCGCTTTATTTCATCCTCGGCGGAAACAAAAACAGCTCCCGGACGGGTTGACTCTCCGCCAACATCAATAATCTTCGCCCCTGCATCCAGCATTTCTTCTGTTTGTTTTAAAGCCTGCTCAACAGAAAGGTACTGCCCGCCGTCTGAAAAAGAATCCGGGGTCACGTTGAGAATCCCCATAATGACTGCCTGTTCTGTCAATTCATGTTTGCCGATCTTCATGCTAACTCCTTAATTGTGAATCATGGAAATAATTTCCTGCCGGACTTCTTTGTCAGACCGACAAGTGCCTTTAGCTGCGCTGGTTACTGTTTTACTGCCGGGCTTTTTAATCCCCCGCATGGTCATGCACATGTGCTCCGCCTCAATCATCACAAAAACACCTTTGGGTTTTAGCGCCTCTTCAAGTGCATCAGCCACTTGAGCAGTCAAACGCTCCTGCAGCTGCGGACGTTTGCTGGCCACTTCAACAGCACGCGCCAGTTTACTGAGTCCCGTTACACGGCCGTCACTTGGGATATAAGCCACATGAACCACTCCGTAAAAAGGAACCAAGTGGTGTTCACACATGGAGTAAAAGGGAATATCTTTAACTAAAACAACTTCTTCATGATTTTCAGAAAAAACTGCTGTAAATTGATCCTTAGGATCCTCATGTAATCCGGAAAACATTTCCTGATACATTCTGGCAACACGCTTTGGTGTATCTAACAGCCCTTCGCGCTCTGGATTTTCACCAAGTGCCTCTAAAAGCTGATAAACAGCCTCTTCAATCTTTTTTTGGTCTGACATTTACTTTCTCACCCATTTTTTCTTAATACAATCTATTATAGCCTATTTCTTTATTTTTCAAAAGGTCTTTTCTGACCTGCGAAATAAAATAGAGCGATCCCGTGATAACAAAGAGATCCTCTTGCCGAGCATTCCTAAGCCTTTGCAGCCAAGCCGAAAAATCAGGAACCTGTTCATATTTCGAGGGATAATCTTCCAAAGCAAGGGCTCTGGGATAAGGAAATGTTGTCACTGTCACATCCGCAAACTGACTCAGCTGCACAAGCATACTGTCAACTGGTTTGCCTGCAATAGCCGCAAAAAGAATATGAACGTTTTTGTCAGCGTACTGCTCTTTTAAGAGATCCGTTAATACAGCGACACTTTCATTGTTGTGAGCCCCGTCAATCATGAGATTTTCTTCGACAAACTCCATTCTGCCTGCCCAGCGGCTGACTGCCAAAGCACTTTTAATAACGGTTTTGGTCACATTTGGGAATTTTTTTTGCAGCAAAAGACATGCCATAACAGCCAAGGCAGCATTGGCTCTCTGATGCCGTCCTTTCATCGCAAGACGAATATCAGAGATGACTTCATAACCATAATTGAAATCAAATACGTCTCCCTTATCTGAAATCTTAAAATCTTCTCCCAGCTGATACAGAGGACTTCTGGTTTCCTGTGCTTTCTGATAAAAAACAGCCTTAACATCGCTGCGCTTTTCAGCAAAAACAAAGGGCACGCCTTCCTTTAAAACGCCGACCTTTTGCTGAGCGATTTCAGCATGGGTATTTCCCAAAACAGTCTGATGATCCAGCCCGATTGAGGTACAGATGACTGCCTGTGCTTTAAAAACATTGGTTGAATCATACAGGCCGCCCATGCCCGCTTCAATAATCACCAGATCAACCGGATGAATCTGACCAAAATAAACAAACATCAACAGTGTGATGATTTCAAATTCGGTTGCCGCTTCAAGACTGGTTTCAAGCGGGAGGCGTTCGACCACGGGCTTAACCAGCTGAACCAGATTGATAAGTTCTTCTTGGCTGATCATTTGGCCGTTCAAAGAGATACGTTCCCTGAAATCAATTATATAAGGGGAGGTAAAGGTCCCGACATCATAACCCGCTTTGCTAAAAATAGTCTGCAGGTAATTGACTGTCGACCCTTTGCCGTTAGTACCTACAACATGGATACCGCAAATATTTTGCTGGGGATTTCCCATTTCCTCAAGCATCCAGGCCATCCGTTCCAAGCCCGGTTTGATACCAAATTTTAAATTGTCATTTATCCAGGCTAAGGCTTCCTGATAGTTCATTGTTTCTCCAATTCACAGGCTAAGGATTAAAAATCTGCCTGCTTTGCTTTCTTTTTAGAATTTATGAAATGGTCTTTGCGATGCGCTTACCTGCTTCTTTTCATCATTATGAGCTGCCCCAAAATAAAAATGAAAACCGCCAGCCAAATGAAAATAAAACCGCGCAGTTCACCGACAGTGATGGTTTCGCCAAAAACCACAAGAGCAATCAAGAACTGTATGGTAGGGTTAATATACTGAATAAATCCGATTAGGTTAAGGGGCGCTCTTTTAACTCCTTCTGCAAACAGCAAGAGCGGAACAGCAGTTACAAATCCGGAAACCATGAGCAGAACATTCTCCCAAAGACTGTAATCAAACAGGCTTTCACGGCTGAAAAAGAGAAGATAAATCAGTGCCAAAGGTGCTATAACAGCGGCTTCCACCATCATAGCGACATCACTGGAAAGTTTGACGTTTTTCTTAATCAATCCGTAAAAAGCAAAAGAAAAGGCCAGCAAAAAAGTAATCACAGGGATGTCTCCCGTATGAAAGATAAGAGCACCAACACCTAAAGCAGCTAAACTCACTGAAAAAGCTGTCCATCTGTCCAAGTGCTCACCCAAAAAAATCAGCGATAACAAAACAGAAACCAAAGGCATGACATAATAACCAAGACTTGCTTGAGTAGCTTGCTGGTGAGTAACTGCATAGATGTAAGACAGCCAATTAACAGCAATTAAAAAACTAGCCAGGATTGCGGCAGCTCCTGCTTTTTTATCTGTTACTAAGCCTTTTACCTGCTGCTTATAAATGCTCTGACGTTTAGATAAAACCATATAAAGCAGCATAGTCAGCAGGGTCCAAAGAATACGGTAGGAAAAAACAGCATAGGCATTGACCCCTGACAGCTCCTTCCAAAAAAGGGAGATAACTCCCCATAGTACATATGCTTCTAAACCGAATAAAAGTCCCCGTCTAGTCTCTTTCAACCCTCACTCCTTCAGTATCGACAGACAAAAGATAGGTTCTGCCATCCAATTCCAAAGAATCAATCGCTTCTTTGATTGCTTCTTCCTTGTTTTGATCAGTTAAAACGATGACAGTAGGCCCGGCTCCTGAAAGATAGGTCGCATAGGCGCCGTTTTTTTCACCAACTGCTTTAATCGCCGGAAATTCTTTAATAAGGGATCTGCGGAAACGTTCATGAAAAAGATCGCCTTCAATCGCTTTACCGGCAGTCTTTAAATCACCTGTCAGAAGTCCTGCAACAGCTACATTGGCAATAGAACTGGCTGCAACGGCTTCTTTGTAATTCAGCTGATCTGGCAGAACATTGCGACTGTCGCTGGTTTTAAGCTCATAGTTAGGAATAAAGGCCACAAAAGAACACTGAGGGAAATCAGCGGCAACATAGTTGACCTTCTCATCGACATAGCTGGATACCACAAGATTGCCCAAAATCGCCGGCGCCACATTGTCAGGGTGGCCTTCGATAGCTGTAGCAATATTCAGCTTTTCACCGGCTGTCAGCTGTAAGTCTGCCAATTGATTCGCCAGCTCGATTCCGGCAACAATAACAGAACTTGACGAGCCAAGCCCTCTTGCCAGAGGAATATTACTGGTCATCCGCAGCCGGTGAGGCTGCAGGTTAGGGGCAACCTTCAAGGCTGTCACAATCAATAAATTACGGTCATCACTCGGGATGTTCTCCAAATCATGGATAATTTCCCAGGAGTCGGCTGCTTCTAAAACTTCGATAGAAAGATATTTGGAAAGAGCGACACCGACAGAATCAAAACCCGGTCCGACATTAGCCGATGTTGCAGGTACTGTAATTTTCATCCTATTCCCCCAGCACTTTGAAGGTGTTGACCAATTCAAAATCGGCAACGGCCTTCAGTTTCTCAGTCACATTGGCTAACTGCGTTTTGCTCAGAGAGTGCGTGATAATGACCACACGCGCTGTTTCGCCATTAGCTTTCTGCTGCAGAACTTGTTCAAACGAAATATCTTCTGAATTAAAAATTTCAGCTAAGCGCAGCATCTTGCCTTTTTCATCTGCAGTATTGATGGCAAAGTAATAGTGGCTCTTCACATCGTCAGGATGCGCAATCTTGGTATCGCGGACAAATTCGTTAAAAGGCTTGCCGACATTACCGTCTTTAATGCGGCGGGCAATGCGAACAATATCTGCCGTCACAGAGGTTGCTGTCGGTTTCTGGCCGGCACCCGGTCCGTAATACATGGATTCACCAATGCCGATAGACTCCACAAAAACGGCATTCATCACATCGTTAACGCTGGCAAGCGGATGCGATTTGGGCAGGAAGGTCGGTGAAACTTCGGCAAAGATACCTGATTCGGTCTCTTCGACAGAACCTACCAGTTTAATCACATAGCCCAGCTGCTGAGCCACACTGACATCATCAGGCGTAATGCTTGAAATACCCTGATGGGCTACCTGATCAAAATCAATGGTCATCCCAAAGCCGAACTGACTTAAGATAACCGCTTTATAGGCGGCGTCAATCCCTTCGACATCATTAGTCGGGTCGCTTTCGGCATAACCCAGAGCCTGCGCTTCTGCCAAAGCAGCTTCATAGGTCCATCCTTCATCAACCATCTTGGTCATCATAAAATTAGATGTTCCGTTAAGCACACCTAAAATGCGTGTTACCTTGTCAGAAGTCAAAGAATTAGCCAAGGTCCGCAAAATAGGAATACCGCCGGCAACAGCCGCTTCATAGTAAAAAGCAACGCCCTGATCCTTTGCCAATTTAATCAGTTCCCTGCCGTGTGTGGCAATCAGATCCTTATTCGCAGAAACAACATGTTTGCCGGCTTCAAGCGCCTTTGTAATAAAGGTTTTGGCAGGCTCGATGCGTCCCATCAGTTCAACAACAATCTCAATCGTCTCATCGGATAAAATGTCATCAACATCAGTTACAAAGTTATACTCATTGCCCTCAGCCAAAAGACGGTCTTTTTCTTCATCATCTTTAACCAAGACCTTAGCAATTTCCAACTGGTCTCTTGAAGCAGCCGTGATTTTCTCATGATTTTCCTTTAACAAAAACGGAATACCGCTTGCCACTGTCCCGAAACCAAGCAAACCAATTTTTATAGACATTTCTTTCTCCTTGCAAAAAACATTTTTTTCATTATATCAAATTTTCAGCAGAATTTACAGCTAATTACCTCTGCCTTTATGCTATAATTAGCTGAAGGGAACATTTATGATTAAGAAAACTAAAAAGCTGACCATTATCAATATTATCTTGATGCTTGCCTGCCTTGCAGCTTTGGGAAGTCTTGTGATTGTACTCATGCGGCAAAACAGCAAAACCAGCACTAAAACCGCTGTTCCTGTCACCCATATCAGTCAGGACAAGGCTCAAAAAGCCCAAAAAAAGATTAAGTGGATAAAGCAAAAACAGCCTGTTCACCTTCCTATTTTGATGTATCATGCCATTCATGATATGGCGCCAAGTGAGGCAGGCAATGCCAATCTCATTGTGTCACCTGCTGTTTTTGAAAGCCATATCAGGCGCTTGAGCGAGGAAGGCTATTATTTTTTAAGCCCCGAAGAGGCTTATCGGGTTCTCAGTCAAAATACTCTGCCTGCTAAAAAAGTTATTTGGCTGACTTTCGATGATAGTTTGCTTGATTTTTACACTGTCGCCTACCCTATTTTAAAAAAATATCAGGCCAAGGCAACCAATAATGTCATTACCGCTTTTACAGACGAAGGCAGATTCAGCAATCTGACTATTAAACAAATGAAAGAAATGAAAGCAAAAGGCATGTCCTTTCAGTCGCATACCGTTAATCACCCCGACTTAGCAGTTTCTGATCAAGAAACGCAAGCTAAGGAATTATCAGCATCAAAAACTTATTTGGACAAAGAACTTGATCAAACCACGACAGCCATTGCCTATCCGGCAGGACGCTACAGCGATGCTACGCTCAGTTTTGCCAGTCTATACAAATTGGGTCTAACAACCAATGAAGGCTTGGCCAGTGCTGAAAACGGACTGCTGTCTTTGAACCGCATACGAATTCTCCCGGATACCAGTGCGGATATTCTGATGAGCACTATTGCTCCTGCTTTGCCATAATTTTTTAAAAGAAAACAAGACCGAGACAAACTTGATATCCCTCTGCACAGCGGACAGTGAAAAACAAAAATTCACTGGAAACTATGACAAAGCTATACCGCATTTGTCTCAGCCTTGTTTTTTTATTGGCCTGATTAGGCTCTTGCTAAAATATGCCGAAGCTGCACAGCACTTGGAGAAACAATGGGCAAAAAAGCTCCTTCATTCCAGCGGCGGATAAAACCAGAAGCTGACCCTTTCAGGTAACCTCTGCCGCCGCTTGCCTGCAATTCTAACAGTAGGCTGGCAGCGACAATATCAACAATATCTATACGCAGCTGAAAGAGCTGACGAGGATTGTCAATAAAGCCCTCTTCTGCTTCCAGACCTTTAAACAGGCTCTGCCGAAGAGCAGTCAGCTTGTCCTTTGTTTTATCGTACTCCTGCTTAAGTACCGAGCGATTGCTGTCTAAGCTCTTCGCCACCTCATCCAGTGAGCGCTCTGCTAAGCCAAAAGCCAGACCAAATTGATAACCTAAAAATTCCGGCAGCGTTTGAGCCAAAAAACTTCTGGCATCATCAGACAGTATCCAGGCATCATCTAAAGGCACATTATCAAAGCTTAAGGCTGCCGTGTTAGAACCTTGCAGGGCTGCAAATTCTAAATCAGCTGAACGCGACAAGCCGGCTGCTTCGGAAGGAATGGCCAAAACGATGGGTTCCTTGCTGCTGTCTTCAAATTGAGCTGCAAAAACAGCCGCAAAACGATCCGAACGCAGATTGGTTACCCAAGGAAGCCTTCCTGTTAGATAGTATTTCCCGTCTTGTTCCGCCAAGGTAACATTCAGCTCTTCAATCTTTGATAGATATTTGGTAGCATTTGACAGAGCCGTTCCAGCCGCCAGCTTCCCTGTCAATAAATCCGGAAGCCAAGACTTCTTTAGGACGTCGTTGCTGCTAGCAAGAATCGTTTCAATAAAGGTCCTGTGCCCCCATGATATAAAAGAGGCCGTCAGTGAATGCCGGGCCAGCTCTGACAAAAATTCGACTACTTCTGTCTTACTGCCGCCTTGGCCGCCATAGATTTCAGGTACCGCAATACCAAAAACACCTTCTGCTGCAATGCGCTCCAAAAGCTGATCAGCCAAATCTCCGGACTCTTTGTCAATCTGATCGGCATGAGCATCCAGCCAAGTTATAAAATTTTCTGAAAAGTAAGCCATTGTCATCCCCCCTTTTTTCTCATGCAGAACTATTTTGCATATTGCTGCAATTCCGGATTAATCGGTGTATCCGCCATATTATTGGCATAATTGCAGAGCGACGCCAGGCTGACACCTAAGACAACATCAAGAGCATTTTCCCGAGTATAGCCTGCCTCCAAAAAATCGGCAAAGGCTTCATCTCCGACACGTCCCTTGGTATTGATCACAGCAATGGTGAATTTAGCCAGTGTATCAAGCTTAGGGTCATCATCAATAGGCGTACTGTTGCGCAGGGCTTCCAAAAGATCGGGTGCCATCTGAATCTGCTTAATCGAAAAGGCCGTGTGGCCGGCGACACAAAAGGCACAGCCATTGGTTACAGCCGCAGTAATCTGAACAACCTCCCTTTCTGTCGGTGTCAGGGAATTGCGGCGGTTAATGGCTCCAACGGTGCGGTAAGTTTCCAGCGCTGTCGGCGCATTAGCCAACAGTCCGATAAGATTAGGAATATAGCCGCCGTTGTCCTTTTCAACTGTGCGCAGCGTTTCTTTGACTTCCTCAGGTGCAGTGTCAATAGTATGTATAGTAAATTTAGACATAAAATAACCTCAATTCTTTTGATATTGCTGATAGGATACCATCTCTTGCGTGTCCTGCATAGGCTAAATTTTTTATGGCCGGCTATAAGCATTAATTATGGGAAAAATGAGCAGTATTTTTGAAAAGATAAGCTTTCTGTGCTTATCTTGCATCAAAAAATAAGCGACCATGCAAAAAAGACTGGGCAAAAATGCCTGCAGTCTTTCTTACTTATACTTGATTTATCCTGATTTATCGATACATCAATCCATGACAATCATTGCTTTGATTGTTTTTCTTGCTTCCATATCTTTGTAAGCCTGATCGATGTCATCTAATTTATAACTTTGAGTGAAGACCTTACCGGGATTGATCTCACCATCAAGGACAGCCTTCAGCAAGACACTCTTATCATAAGTTGTCACCGAAGCAGGTCCCCCCGCAAAAACAGTATTTCTCATGAAATAATCTCCCGGATTGATGTCATCCGTATGCGGAACTCCGACACGCCCGACAACAGCACCCGGACGGGCAATCTTAATAGCCGTTTCGGTTGAGAGCTGTGTGCCGACACATTCAAGCGCAGCGTCAACACCAGCTCCGTTTGTCAATTCCAGAACTTTGGCAACACCGTCTTCGCCGCGTTCTGCCACAATGTCAGTCGCACCAAATTCTACAGCCAACTCTTGACGGTCTTTGTGGCGGCTCATGATGATAATTCGCTTAGCACCGCGCATTTTAGCTGCAATAACTGCACAAAGCCCCACAGCACCGTCACCGACGACCGCAACCGTATCACCCTTTTGCACATTGGCAACCCGAGCTGCATGATAGCCTGTCGGCATCACATCAGCAAGCGACAAGAAAGAGGCAATCATTCCTTCGCTGTAATCGCTCGGCTGACCAGGAACTTTCACCAAGGACCAGTCGGCATGGGCATAGCGAACATATTCGGCCTGATAGCCGGAGCTAAAGTTAGTGCTGGCATCGTGTCCCTGACAGCCGCCCTCAAAACCGGCACGGCAGGCCGCACAGTGACCGCAGCCATGTGTGAAAGGTGCAATGACAAAGTCGCCTTTGGTGACCGTATTGACATCAGAGCCCACCTCTTCAACAATCCCGATAATCTCATGACCGGTGTTGTCTGAGCCACTTTCTTTTTGGTCGTCACCGCGGTAGGACCAAAGATCCGAACCGCAGACACAAGAACGCACCACACGGATAAGAGCATCATCAGCTTCAATAATCGCTGGTTTATCTACAGTTTTAACAGCCATTTGGCCTGCTTTAACAAATACAGTTGTTTTCATAATATCCTCCTTAACAATATTAGTCATACTTTAACATATCATATCAGGATAATCAAATCTGAGCATTGATTAGACAATCAAAATTTTACAGTTTGAAGAAAAGTCTCTTTTCTTTGCTACTTCCTTTTTAAGAACTGGCACGATTCATTAAGACCTTAGCCGCAAGAAAATAAATCACGATGCCAGATAAGGCAAAATCCCCACCAAGAATAAATCTTAGTGGGGATTTAAAATATTAAGCTAATTTTCTTATCGCCTTGACATTAGCAAAAAGGCTTTAAAACTCGGCTTCCTGTTTTAAGCAATCAATAAATGATTATTTAAGCGTAACAGTTACACAGTGCCTATAAACGCTGATATAATTAGGTTTTTCTTGCTCTTATTCAGTTTAATGGGGTTCAATGATACTCCAAACTTATGTAGTGCTTGAGTTATCTCTCTTCCACCACTAGCTTTTTGACTATCATACAAATGAGAATATGTGTTCAATGTTGTTGCCTTGTCAACTCGTCCAGAACGTTTAGAAACATACAGAACATCTTTTCCAAGTACGTTTATCAAAAAACTGTCGTGAGAGTGTCGCAACCCTTTTCCAGTGATTACTTCTACTCCCGCTTTTTTAGCATGCCTTTTTGAGAATACGACTCAAAGTACATTTACTTAATGGTTTTCCAAATCGTGCTAGAACGTAATCATCATCATTGTTTTCTACCTGTACGATTCTCCATTGTTGTAGCACTTCTACCGTTTCATCATCAAGCTCAATCCATCTAAGCCCTGCCTCTGTTTTGGTCTGATTTTTCCGTGTGAAAATGCCATTTCCCTCATACTCAAGTGTACTTTGAACATGAAGCAACTTTCTCTCAAAATCAATATCAGACCAAATCAAACTTAACCCCTCAGATACTCTAAGTCCAGTAAAGAAGTATAGCCAAATAGCAGTAAATCTATGCTGTTCTTCATAGTCTTTTAAGTCAAAGATTGCAATAACCTTTCTAAAGTCGTCCAGTGTCCAAAATTTTGTATCTGGTCGTTTCCCTTTCGGATTATCAAGAGATTTGCAAGGGAATTCTTCAATATATCCCAGCCTCTCTGCGTACCCTATGCAATGCTTAAATCGAATCTAAACACCTTTAGCATAATTAGGTGAATACTTTTCAATCAAATATACCCTGAATTTTTCGCACTCTCGAACACCAATTTCAGAAAGTCTTTTGCTACCAAAGATTTTAACAAACATTTTGTGATGAGTTAAAGCTGTTTGATAAGTGACAGCTTGAACCGTTTGTTTGTAATAAGGTAGATATACTTCATTTACTTTAATTTGAAATAATTTAGAAGCTTGACTATTTGTAGTCAACAGACTAGGAATCTTCCTTTCTTTTGAATTTAGGTCATGGAATCTATCAAAAATTTCAGGAGTCATAAGAATACTATCCAAAAGAGACTTTGCACTTATTCTACGAGTCTCATCTACAAAGGGCATACTTTCATCAGTTACAAAATCAAATTCCGTAAAAAATTTTTCTTCGTTTATTCTTTTAATATCATCCAAACTTTTTGTTGTAGTATCACGCGTTAGCATCTCGGCAATTTCAGCCGACAATTTCATCATTTCTTCACCTGAAATACCATCTTTGAAATTAATGCGATAGTTTTTCATTGGTAAGAACAATTCTTCCAATGGTACATCTTCTAGATAAGATTTTGGTAGATCTACTTCTATGAAATTATCAATTAAATTTTTGACCATAAATCCCATTTTAAAAATACTATCGGTTCGTAACTTGCCCAATGCCTCAGGTATAATGCTATTCACAAAATACTTATCGTACCATAAATTAAACTTTTCACTTAAATGTATTTGAAATGACACTAACTAATCTATCAATTCCATTCTCAACTCCCCAACTTACAGTAGCACTGAGAGCCATTGCTAGTATCGGGTGCTTTTCAAAGAAAGTTTGATGATTACCAACTTTTCCGACTTCCTGTATCTCATTTAAAATTGTCACTAATTCTGTCTGTTCTTCTTCATCTAATGTCCTAGAGTACTCTCTGATATTCTCAAATACTCTCTCAACTTCCATCTCAGTATAGGTAATATTTAACGTATTATTTTGTCCACCAATCTGTGAGTTCATCAAATCTCCATTAACTGAAACATGAGTACTATTATCCTGATGATATTCGTTAAAATTGAGAGCTGACCTAGAGGAGTCTAGTTGTGTTGGAAGGACTACAGGATCAAGCTTCTTATTAGCCTTTTTTACCATCTTGTTCGTTTCTCTAACTAAATCTCTCTCAATACTTTTAAGTTGACTTTTAAAACTTTTTGCCATTTAAACCTACCTTCTATACTTCAAAATTTCTTACTATTTGTTTTTCCGCCTCAGTCAAATCAAACAAATCCATAACTAAGTCATCTATCGCCAGATTAAGCTGATTTACTTTTTCAATGTCAGGAGATTCTTTTTTCATCTCCTCCATCAGTTGCTTAACAATCTGTGCTACTTCTTCTTGCTGAAAGTCAGTGACATCTGGAATTGGAAAATCTCCAAGTTCATTGACTTTGAACTGTGGAAAAATACGACGTTGAAATTTATCAAATTTCATGAAGAACCAAAGGGAAATAATACGAGAGTTCAAAACACCCAACAGATAAAAAGGATTAACCTGAATATCTGTGATTACCATGGAGTTTAAGTCGTTAATAACATCACTATCAGTATAAACAGCTTCAACAGCATAAGTTGATTTACTTGGAATCTGACGAACTAAAATTCGTGGTTTTTCAAAAATTTCTTTATCTCTTGGTGCAGCTAAATTTTCACCATACTTGACATATTCGCCATTCCAAGTCAGTTTATAGCGTGACACATTCTCGCCATCAAGATAGGGACGGTATGAATCGTCTAACCTTTCTCTTGCATGATAAATTCGATTATCCTTATCTTGAGCGGTCATTTTAGGATTCCCTTTTCCAGTTTCATAAGCTTTGATTCCAGATTTTACAGTCGAAATTTCTGGTCGTCCTAGTATTGGAAAATGGTTGACTTTCCAAAAGATATCAATCGCCTGACGGTACTTGACCATCGAGATTGAAAAAGTAGGGATTTCTCCAAAGAAATCTGGCTCAACTCGTCCGACAGTGTTATACTCGCCATGGTGTAGTTCTGCTACTTCAATCCAGTTTGGAGCATTCTTCTTGAAGAAAATGATACAGTTATCTACGCTAGCGTCCGCAAAAATTTTGTCCAGAGAATTTATCAGGACAACATCACTTGTCTGCTCTGTGATAAACTGACGAACCCTTGAATTAGTCTGAATGGTCAAAAAGTTATTAGGAATGATATAGGAGAATGTCCCACCTTTACGCAAGAGTTGATAAGTCAATTCCATAAAAATAGTATAGGTATTGGCTTGGTACTCACTTACTTGATAAGTCCTTGAGTAGTAGGCTTTCATCTCATCAGTGAAAGATTGGTTACGTGCAAAGATATAAGGCGGATTCCCAATTACAAGGTCAAATCCGATAAATTCTCCAGCTTCTCCCAAGATTTCAGGGAATTCCATTCGCCATTCCATACCTTTAGCGAATAATGGATTTTTCAGTCTGTATTCCAATTCCTTTTCAGCTTTTGCAAGCTGCTTATTTAATTCCACTACTTCTTTAGAGTTTTTATTTTCTTCCTCAAATAAGCTAATGGCACCAGCCTTGTTTCGTTCGGATAGGAGACGGGATAATTTCTTTAATTCAGGACTTGAGGCTGTATCATCAAAGGAACGCTTGAGATTCTCTATTTTCTCCCAAATTTCAGCTTTAATCCGTTTATTATTTGTATCCTTATAGTCTTTAACTAGAGATAGATAGTCCTTGAAATCTGTTTTTCTCATATCAAATTCATAGTCAAAATTAAACTTATGTAGAAGACTATCCCCCACTTTGATATTGATATCAATATTTGGTAAGGTCGTTAAAACAGGTTGGTTGGTATCAGTATCCTGATAATAATAAGAGGACTTTAAGAGTTCAATCCAGAGACGCAAACGGCAAATATTGACCGAACTTGGGTTAATATCCACTGCAAAGAGCGAATTTTCCAGAATATGCCTTTTCTGGCTGAAAATTGCTTTTTGAACTTGTTCAGATTGCTGATTACCTGTCTGATAAACAAAGTTATTTCCTGACATATCTTGGATAACTAACTCATCATTGATGACGTAGCATTGAATTAAATTTCCAATATGATTACCGTCAGCGTCAAAGAGAACATTTAAATCGCTTTTTAGAGCAATAATTTCATTCAAGATTGAGACAAGAAAGTGTCCTGACCCCACAGCGGGGTCACATACCTTCAAGCTATCAATCGCATCTGATACCTTTTTAGCAATCTGAGCATTACGTATATTAAACTTAATATCTTCGATTGTTTCACATTGCCAGTCAAGTGCGCTATTGATTTTATCTACTACTGCTGTTCTTATAGCTTTACGAGACATATACATGGTGATATTTCCAGGTGTGTAGAAAGAACCGTCACGATAGCCATTGATTTTTTCAAAAATCAGTCCAAGAACTGAAGCATTGATAAGGTCATTTTTTGATTTCTCATGATGAGTGATAGTAGTTGAGAAATCATAAGCATCTAAAAACTCAAAAAGGTATTCAATAAAATTGATGTTTCCCTTTTTACGTTTTTTATTTGCACCTTTAAGGGCGGTTTTTGAAAAGATTTCAATATATCCCTCTGGTAGTCTATCAATGCCAATTCCATCACGCGAAACTTCCAATTCAGTCTCTTCAAAAAGTGATGAATTCAGATAAGGAATATAACCAAATTTCTTTTGAACTCTCTCGTTTCGTTCGGAGATTTTTCTAGCTAGAACTGCAAAAAAGAGATTGTAAACTTCCTCAAAGCTAGATAGTTTCTCATAAGTCAAGAAGCGATATGACTCATCCTTATTAAAAAGAACAAGCTGAGACTCTAATAGCTTCAAAAAAAGAATTCTGTTTATCCATACAACTGTCAACTGAATGGCAATTTCTTCTTGTTTATCTTTTGGAACATCGTTTGTATCCAACTTTTCGATAATGTTCTCTACAAAAGAATAACGTTGTCGATTAGCTGGTTTTAATCGAGAAATAATTTTTGAAGTCCCTGATTTAGTTTCTTCAAGTCCCATTAAATAAAGTAATTCATCATAGAAATTTTTGTTAAGTTTGTTAGAATCTGTAAAAATTTCTTTATTAAGAAGATTTTCAGCTGTAAAAAATCGATATAGTTGAGTTAGATTAGTTTTCTTAATTTCAATAGACTTGCTGGACTTAACTAGAGCTTGACTAAGGTCAAAGTGTGCGATTACAATTCCTTTTTCAATCGCTTTGTCAATTTCAGGTGCAATTACTTGTAAGTAGAGAAAATCAGTTCTATTGCTGGACAGTTGATTATTCCTAAATTTAGTTACCAGATCAACTAATTTTTTATTCTTAAAGAAATGTTTTTCAAACTCTTTAGCTTCTACTATAAACCAAGATAGACCATTTGTGATAATACACTTCTTAACTTCAAGATTTTTTTCAAAAAGTCGTTCATATAGATAATAAGCAATTATTTCTTGAAAAGCTTTAGCATTGATTCTATCCGTTGTCATCATCTCTGCTTTATTAGACAAACTTTTACATTCAAAAAGAACACCCAGAGAAGAATTAGCATCTTTACCATTATAAATCGCTAAATCAATTCTACTGGAAGTATTAATGAAATTATGAGGCATAATTCCTTCCAAAAATACTTTAAGAAGATTTTTTTGGTACTCCTCAGATTCATCTTTCTTATCATATAAATGCGTTAAATAGCTGATTAGTTTCTTTGCAAATACATCTTTCTCTTCATCAAGTGGCATAATTGCTTGAACAGAGCGATTCATACTCTCTTTTAATGTAATTCTCTTTATTGCCATGAAATAGACTCCTAAACAGATTTCTCTAAGAGCTGATAGTATTAGTCTATTGTGTAAGCAATAGACTAAGGGTACCCTTAGTCTATTGTGTAAGCAATAGACTAAGGGTACCCTTAGCGATATTTATACATATTATACCATGAATTTTTACAAAAAATAAAACCCCACCAAGATTAAATCTTGGTGGGGTTTTGGTGGGGAATGATATCATTCCCCACCGATTTTTAATCGCTCTAAGCAATTCTAAAGCCTTGATTTACTAGGCTTCCGCAATCAAATTGCGATACTCTATTATTTAAGCGTAACAGTTGCTCCAGCTTCTTCAAGTTTAGCTTTAAGTTCTTCAGCTTCTGCTGCTGCAACACCTTCTTTAAGAACTGATGGTGCGTTATCAACAAGACCTTTAGCTTCTTTAAGACCTTCGCCTGTGATTTCACGAACAACTTTGATAACAGCAACTTTCTTGTCACCGCCGGCAGTCAATTCAACGTCAAATGAATCTTTAGCTGCAGCTTCTTCTCCGCCGGCTGCACCAGCAACAGCTACAGGGGCAGCTGCAGTTACGCCAAATTCTTCTTCGATAGCTTTTACAAGGTCGTTCAATTCAAGAATTGAAGCTTCTTTAATTTCAGCAATAATGTTTTCAATGTTTAATGCCATTGTTAATTTCCTCCAAATGTGTTTTTTTATAAAATAGTTTGCAGCTTCAGGCTGCTGTTTGAAGACTTAAGCAGCGTCTTCTTTGCTTTCTGCAACAGCTTTGACAGCATATGCAACGTTGCGGACCGGCGCTTGAAGTACAGACAAGAGCATAGACAAAAGTCCTTCTCTGTTTGGAAGTGTTGCGAGAGCCATGATTTCTTCTTTAGAAGAAACAGCGCCTTCGATTGCACCGCCTTTGATTTCAAGTGCTTCAGCATTTTTAGCAAAATCGTTGATAATTTTAGCCGGTGCAACAACATCTTCATTTGAAAATGCTACAGCAGACGGTCCGGTAAAGACATCATCAAGTCCTTCGAGACCGGCTTTTTCAGCTGCACGGCGCAGGATTGAGTTTTTGATTACTTTAAATTCAATATCGCTTTCGCGAAGTGAACGGCGAAGAACAGTATCTTGTTCTACAGTAAGACCGCGTGAATCAACAACAACGATACTTGCAGCTGCTTTCATTTTCTCAGCAACAGCATCAACTAATTCTGCTTTTTTAGCAATACTTGCTTCACTCATCAGTGTTTAACCTCCGTTTTTATTTTTGGCTGGATACAATAAAAAAATCGTACCCAAACCCAGACACGAAAGTACAATACGTTTTTTAAGTTTACGTTTTGTGCCTCGGCAGGAATATTATGAGCACGGCTCCCCTGCTGTCTTAGGTCAGTTTTTTTCAAAACCTCTAATATCATATCATATTCTGAAAATAAGTCAACCCATATATATTTTTTTAAGACTGGCAGAAAATATTTTTATTATATAATATATATTCCTTGATATATAACAACACAGGTGTTATAATATAGACAAATAGCTGATAAAGGCTGTAACAGCAAGGCTTTACTTTGAGAAAGGCTTTGTAACTGTTATAGTATAATTAGCTCAGCTATTATTTTAACAAAAAGAGGTAATAATTATGGCAAATGACTTTTACGGACGTGATCCATTTGGAAACATGGATGACATTTTCAATCAACTAATGGGAAATATGGGAGGCTACAACTCAGAACGACGCCGCTACCTGATTAACGGCCGCGAGGTAAGCCCCGAAGAGTTTGCACAATACCGGCAAACAGGCAAACTCCCTGCTAATGCTGACGCTCAGCAATATCAAGAAGCTGCTCCTAATGCACCAAAGAAAGATGGTATTTTAGCCAAACTGGGCCGCAATCTGACAGACGAAGCACGCGCCGGTAAGCTGGATCCGGTCATCGGACGCAATAAGGAAATTCAAGAAACAGCCGAAATCCTTTCCCGCCGTACAAAGAACAATCCTGTTCTCGTTGGCGACGCGGGTGTTGGTAAAACGGCTGTTGTGGAAGGTCTGGCTCAGGCTATTGTCAACGGTGATGTCCCTGCTGCTATTAAAAACAAGGAAATCATTTCTATTGATATTTCCGGTTTGGAAGCAGGCACACAGTATCGCGGATCCTTTGAAGAAAATATTCAAAATTTGGTCAGCGAAGTCAAAGAAGCCGGCAATATCATCCTATTCTTCGATGAAATTCACCAAGTTCTCGGTGCAGGAAGCACGGGCGGCGACAGTGGCTCCAAAGGTTTGGCAGATATTCTCAAACCGGCTCTTTCCCGCGGTGAATTGACTGTTATCGGTGCAACGACTCAGGACGAATACCGCAACACCATCATGAAGAACGCTGCTCTGGCTCGCCGCTTTAATGAAGTTAAGGTCAATGCTCCTTCTGCTGAAGATACCTATAAGATTTTACAGGGAATCTCAGCTCTCTATGAAAAACACCACAATGTTGTTTTGCCTAAGGAGGTTTTAAAGGCTGCGGTTGATTTGTCAGTCCAATATATTCCGCAGCGCAGCCTGCCGGATAAGGCTATTGACCTTATAGACATGACTGCTGCTCACTTGGCTGCTCAGCATCCGGTGACAGATGTTAAGACACTTGAAAAAGAAATTCAGGCAGAAAAGGACAGACAGCAAACAGCGGTTGACAAAGAAGATTATGAAGAAGCTTTGAAAGCTAAAACTAAGATTGATAAGCTGCAAGCTCAAATTGATAATCATACGGAAGGCAACAAGGTAACAGCAACCATAAATGACGTAGCCGAAGCTGTCGAAAGACTGACTGGTATTCCGGTTTCACAGATGGGCACCAGCGATATTGAACGGCTGAAAGAAATGACTTCCCGTCTCAAGGGCAAAGTTATCGGACAGGATGATGCGGTTGAAGCTGTTTCCCGTGCTATCCGCCGCAATCGTGCCGGTTTTGATGAGGGCAACCGCCCTATCGGCAGCTTCCTTTTTGTGGGACCTACCGGTGTCGGCAAGACTGAGCTGGCTAAGCAGCTGGCCTTTGACATGTTCGGCTCAAAAGATGCTATTATTCGTCTTGATATGTCCGAATACAGTGATCGCACAGCTGTTTCTAAATTGATTGGGACAACCGCCGGTTATGTGGGCTATGATGATAACAGCAACACCCTTACCGAACGTGTACGCCGCAATCCTTATTCTATCGTCCTGCTTGATGAAATCGAAAAAGCAGATCCGCAAGTCATCACCCTGCTTTTGCAAGTCTTGGACGACGGCCGCTTAACTGACGGTCAGGGCAATACCATCAATTTCAAAAACACTGTTATCATTGCAACATCAAATGCCGGTTTTGGCAATGAAGCCTTTAGCGGAAAAGACGAGGATGTCAAAATTATGGACCGTATCGCTCCTTACTTCCGTCCGGAATTCCTCAACCGCTTCAACGCTGTCATTGAATTTTCACATCTGACCAAGGAAGATTTGGACGAAATCGTTGAGCTGATGCTTTCTGAAGTAAATATCACGCTCGCTAAAAAAGGAATTGATCTGACTGTCAGCGACAGTGCTAAGGCGCATCTGATTGAAGAAGGCTACGATGAAGCCATGGGCGTTCGGCCGCTTCGCCGCGTTATCGAACAGGAAATCCGTGACAAAGTTACTGACTTCTACTTAGATCATACCGATGTCAAGCACCTCAAAGCTGACATGAAAGACGGCAAACTGGTTATTGAAGAAAACTAATTTTTCCATAAGTACATAAAGCTCAGCTCCTTTAGGGGCTGGGCTTATTGTCTATTTGAAAATGCTTGGATAATTTGTTAAAGTAAGGTTATTCTAAGAGAAAGCCTGCTATCTATCCTATGGAACTTACTTTATACGACCTATATCAAAAAATGCTTCAACACATGGGGCCTACTAACTGGTGGCCGGCTGACAGCAAACAGCAGATTATCATCGAAGCCATTCTCGTTCAAAATACGACCGAAAAAAATGCCACACGCGCCACACAGCTGATCAAAGCTGAGACAGCTTACGATTTTCGCAGGATACAGGAGCTGTCCTCAGAGCAATTAGAACTGTTAGTTCGCCCGGCCGGCTTTATGAAAAATAAAAGCAAGGCGATTCGGACAGTCTCACAGTGGTATCTTGAGCATCAGGAAGATGCTCATTCTGCTCTGAAACAATACGGGCAAGACCTGCGCCAAACCCTGCTGAAACTCCACGGTGTCGGTCCCGAAACGGCCGACGTTCTTCTGACCTATATCTTTGATCAAGCACAGTTCATTGCTGATAAATACGCCAGAACGCTCTTTAGCCATCTGGGTCTTTCCGGCTTAACCGATTATCAGAGTTTGAGCCGTCAGCTGAATCGGCTGCCGGCTCCTTTTACTTATCAGGATGCTCAGGAATTTCATGGTTTGATTGATGAATTCGGCAAAGACTATTTTCATCCGCCGAAAAGTTTTGAAAACAGCTTTTTAGCTGGCGATAAACTCGTTTTATAAAACAAGGCTGTTTATCTGAAAGGTTTGCCTGCTGTTTAAAACACTACCAGTGTGCACCTGCCATTTTTGAATAATAAAAAAGAGCGGAATCATAGTTGTTTCCCTCTTTTTTACTTCATTCGACTATTGTCTTTTGCCCTGGACAATACGTTTGAAAACAGGATAAAACAAGGGCACCGCAAGAGCTGTTACTATTGAAGTTCCAAAAGTTCCGGCAATTTTAACAAGAGCTCCTGTCATAGCTGCAAACAAAGGCAGATTTCCCACTAAGCTGTTAATAATTGTATACTTGATTAAATTGAGAACAATTTTTGTCAGGGCGGCAATGATGCCAACAGCAAGGATATTGCTTGTCTTGTCGTCTGATTTCATGACTTTCTCATAAACCAAATGCAAGACATAGCAGACGACCAAGGATTCTAAAATCGTTAGCCAAACTTCTGCTGCATAACCATTTAAAATATCAAATAAGCCTAGTCCCAGCGCCGCCGCTAGAGCGCCAAATTTAGAACCAAAAACAAGGACAGCCACAACGACCAAAGCATTCCCCAAGTGAATAAACTGCGGTCCCACTTGTATCCGTAAAAATTGAACACTGACCAAGATTAAGGCAGCAAAAAGACTGACTTCTATTATCCGACGCAATTCTTCTTTTTTCATTCTATCTCCTCCAGTAACAGTTGGTGCTGTTTGATTAACTCAAACAAGTGCGGCTCATAGCAGAGACCATATTTTAAATCACGCTTTAACGCTAAAGTAGTCTGGATGGCCCTATCCAAAAACGCTAAGGCTAAGCCGGCGGATTTTTCCAAAGCAATTCCCTGGAAATAGCCGCTTGCCAAGATAGCGGTGAGCATATCGCCGGTTCCGTAAAACAGCTGAGGGTAGCGTTTAGCCATGACATAAATAGTTTTACCGGTCTTCTTTTGATACAGAGCTAGGCCAATCTTATCGTTTTCAAAAGACACTCCTGTCAAAATAACCGTTTCAGGACCGATGTCAGCCAATCGCCGCAAAAGATTCTCAATATCAGCTGAGTTATAATCGTCTCCAAGATAAGCCGTATCAGCCAAGAACGCTGCTTCTGTCAGATTAGGCGTAATGACATCTGCCTTTTGACAGAGACGGCGGATATTTTGCGCATAAGCTTGATCAAATCCTTGATAAAACTGTCCATTATCCCCCATGATAGGATCTACAAAAAGAGGAACTTCCTTTTTTTCAGCAAAATCAATCAGCAGAGCAATCTGCTCCTTATTTTTTAAATATCCTGTCACCAAACCATCAAAAACAAGATCCAATTCCTGCCACTGTGACAGAAAGCCAGCCATTCCGTCGGTATAATCATCTATTTGAATATTTTTAAAACCGCCTGTATGTGAAGACAAAAGAACGGTCGGTAAAATAGCTGTTTCTGCCTGACAGGCTGCCATAATGGGCAGACTGCCGGCCAGAGCAACCTTGCCCAGTCCGGGCAGATCACTGGCCACTAGTAAACGCGGTATCATAAAAATTCCTCAATTTCTTTTCAAAACTTAAAATCATTGTAAGAAATTTTAGAATGAGGTACAATAGGGACAAAATCAAACTGTATGGGGACAAAATGACTAGTAAGTATCAAGAAATTTTATCTGCTGTTGTTCAGCAAATTGAAAGCGGCAAACTCAAACGAGGGGATAAACTTCCTTCTATCCGCCAGCTGAGTTCTGAATTTAGCTGCAGCAAGGACACCGTCCAAAAGGCCTTATCAGAATTAAAATATCAAAAATATATTTACCCTGTTCCGAAAAGCGGTTACTATGTTTTTGAAGACAGTCACGAGGAAGAACCGCTCCCCAAGGTTTCGTCCAGCGATTACAACAATATGGCCTATGAAGATTTCAGAACCTGTATGAACGAAACCTTAGTCGGCCGGGAAAACTACCTTTTCAATTATTACCACCGGCAGGAAGGTCTGGAAGAATTGACCCAGTCTTTGCAAAACCTTTTTTTAGACCAGGCTGTCTACAGCAAAAAAGAAAATATTGCTGTCACGTCCGGAACTCAGCAGGCGCTCTACATCTTGTCCCAAATGGACTTTCCCAACAAAAAACAGACCATTCTTTTGGAACAGCCTACCTATCATCGCATGAATGCTTTGGTGAAGTCACAAAATCTTCCTTATCTGACTATTGAGCGCAGTTTTGAAGGCCTTGATTTTAATCTCTTGGAAGATTTTTTCCGCCGGGAAGATATTAAATTTTTCTACACCATTCCGCGGCTCTCCAATCCTTTGGGTCTCTCATACAGCCTCAGAGAAAAACAGCTTTTGGTAGAGCTGGCGCAAAAATATGATGTTTACATTGTAGAAGATGACTATATGGCAGATCTTGATAAAACAGCCAATGTTTCCCTGCATTATTTGGATACCAATGACAAGGTTATCTACCTCAAATCTTTTTCGGCAACACTCTTTCCGGCTCTGCGTTTGGGAAGCTTAGTCCTGCCGAAAAAACTTCTGAAAAGTTTTCTGGCCTACAAAAGTTTAATTGACTATGATACCAACCTCATCATGCAAAAAGCGCTGTCGCTTTACATTGATAACGGCATGTTTGCCAAAAACAAGAAACATCTCAAACAAATTCGCAGCCAAGAGCGAAATGAACTAGAAAAAGAAATTCCGGCTGCTCTTCTTAAACTGCCCCATCATCTCTTTCATGATTCGCTGGTTCTTGAGCTGCCTCCTGAAACAAAACCCTCACTTTTAAGGCACAGACTGAATACACCCGATTTTCTGGAAAAAAATTATATCAAAGACTGTCCTTACCAGTTTGTTCACCTGCAAAAAGGCAGCAATTGGCAGGATGTGGTAAGCCTTTTAAATAGCTAAAATCAAAGGGACTGAAAATTTTTACTCAGCCCCTTTATTTTTGATAATGTTTAAAGTACAGTTTTAGCGGCGCAGTTTTAGTCCCTTGCTTAAGCTTTCAATATCACTGGGTCTCGTCCGGCAGCAGCCTCCTACAATTTTAGCTCCCAGATTTTGCCAAGAAAGGGTATTTTCTAAAAGCGTGTGCGATTTGTCAGCTGTCTGAGTCCATGTCTGGTGCTGACCGTCATAGACCTCACCTGAATTGGGATAGGTTACCAGCGGTTTAGAGGTAACGGCGTTGATTTTCTTTAAAAGCTCAGCATAAACCAAGGGTGAGCTGCAGTTAATTCCCAAGGCCAAAATCTGCGGTACCCCGTCCAGCAAAGCTGCGACGTCTTCTATAGCAGTACCGTCAGAAATACTGCTGCTGTTTTGAGCAGTGAAGCTCATATAAGCTTCGGCATCAGGGAACTCCTCCTGCAGCAGTTCGGCCAAAGCCTGGGCTTCCAGAAAACTGGGAATAGTTTCTAATGCCAACAGATCACTGCCTTTTTCCAGCAGGACAGCAATGCGCGGTCTGTGAAAATCTTTGAGCGCTTTTTTATCTATATCACCGTAATCGCCGGTGTATTCGGAACCATCAGCCAAATACGCGGCATAAGGCCCGACATCGCCGCTGATCAAAGGATAAGGACGCGCTTCTTTTTCTTCCTCGCTTAATTCCCGCCAGACGTTTTCCCTAGCTTTTTTAGCCAAATCAACAGTCAAGGCAATAATCTTTTCAGCCTCTTTTTCACTAAGTCCATAATCACGCAGCCCCTGCAGGCTGGCTTGGTAGCTGGAAGTTGTTACAATATCAGAACCTGCACGCAAATAGGTCTCGTGAACAGACCTAATTAAGTCAGGATCTTCTAACAAGTATTTGGCTGACCACAGTTTCCCCGACACGTCATGCCCTAAAAATTCCAGCTCCGTGCCCAGAGCACCGTGCAAAATCAAATAATCTTCCTGTTCTAACAATGTTTTAAAACGTCCCATAAAACCTCCTCAAAATTTACCATAGCGCCAATAATAATAAAGATAGCACAAGGCTATAAAGGGTACACCAAAATAAAGCCCTGCTCTTTGTGAAGCATCCCAAGCAATACCAATAATGGAAATCAGCAATAAAACAATAGTCACATAAGGCAATACCGGCGTAAAAGGCGTTCTGTATGACAATTCTTTCTCGCTGTGATCTTTTAACCATTCCTTACGGAAATTGATCTGCGCCATAGGAATGGACAGCCATACGACCACTACTGCAAAACCGGCGATAGATACAAGCGCCAAATAAACCGTATCTGCAGCATAAATACTTGAAAACAGAGCCAAAACAGCACCGGCCATAGACAAAAGCAAGGCCCGCATGGGAACACCGTATTCATTGATTTTGACAACCTTTTGGCTGATCATACCCTCATTGGCCAAAGACCAAAGCATGCGGCTGGAAGCGTAAAGTCCTGAATTTCCTGCTGACAAAATAGCCGTTAAAATAACAAAATTCATGATATCGGCAGCAAAAGGAACGCCCATCTTATCAAAGACATCAACAAAAGGAGCGCTTGACACACCTGCTTCTTTCATCGGTAAAAGTGAAGCCAAAACCACTATAGTCAGCACAAAGAAAATCACCAAGCGCCCGATTGTTGTCTTAATGGCCTTGGGCACTGCTTCTTTAGGATTATCTGTTTCACCCGCGGCAATACCGATCAACTCAGTTCCGCTAAAGGCATAGTTAACTGCCAGCATAACCGAAACGAGAGCCGCAAAACCTTTGGGCATAGCTCCGTGAGCCAGCAAATGCTTGAAAAGAATAGCCTCATGCCTGCCATCAAAGGAAACAACTCCAACCATAGCTCCAATTCCCAAAACAATAAAAACGAGAATGGCAAGCACTTTAATGCTTGAAAAGAAGGATTCAGCCTCGGCAAAAGAGCGGACACTGAGGGCATTGATGCCAAAAATAATCAGGGCAAAAAGCGTCGCAAATACCCAGGTCGGAACATGAGGAAACCACCGTCCCATAAGCATGCCTGCCCCCAGAAATTCCGTTCCCAGAGCGACAGTCCAGCAGATCCAATAGAGCCAGGCGACGGTAAAACCGGTTCCCGGGCTGATAAATTTAGTCGCATACGTATGAAAAGAGCCGGTGACAGGCATGGCGACCGCCAGCTCTCCCAGCGACAGCATGACCAGATAAACCACCACTGCGCCAATCAAATAGGAAATCACCGCTCCCAAAGGTCCTGCCTGTGCAATCGTATAGCCGGAACTCAAGAAAAGACCTGTTCCGATAACACCGCCCAAAGACAGCATAAACAAATGACGGCTGGTCATTTTTCGCTTGAACTGGCCTTCATTTTCAAAATTATGATTTTCCATAAACCCTCCTAATGTTTAATACCTCTATCATACCACAGAAAAACAGGAATTTAGACATAGTTTTTATCTATCATCCGATATAGAAAAACTATATGCGCAAGCAGCCACCTTTGCTCAAATTGGCATACAAAAACGATAGAAGTATTGCTTTCTATCGTTTTGAGACTTATTCTGATTAAAAGCGTGCCAAATCCAGGGCATGCTGAGCGGCTAAATTAAGCAAACTCCACTGACGGTCAAAGCCGGGCTGGAAGAAGAAATCAGCCTGCGCTAAATCTTCTAAGGTCATCTTATGACCAATAGCTAATGATAAGACGTTGCCCTGCGCTGTTACATCATATTTAGATAGGACAGCACCGCCCAGAATTTGATGTGTCAACGGATTAAATGTCAGACTGACATAAACTTTGGGATTGCTGTCATCAGGAATGTAAGCCGGACGCAGGCGATCTTCATAAAAACTGGTTTTAAAGGCTAGTTCACATTTTTCAGCTGAAAAAGCATTCAAACCGCTGGCTGCGAAATGATAATCAAACAGACTCAAGGCTGAAGAACCAACGACACCGGCAAAGTCCTCATGCGGCTTGGCTTCAAAAATATGTTGGACCAAATATTGCGCTTCACGGCGGGCAGTGGTTGCTAAAGCAATCGGCATAGGTTTGCCGGCCGGAATAGACAGAGGTAAAACAGCATCGCCGATAGCATAAACATCCGGAAGATTTGTTCTAAAATACTCATCTACCTTGATAAAGCCGCCATCTTCTAAATCTAGCGTGCCCTGCAGCCAGTCTGTATTAGGTTTGACACCTGCAGCAACAATAACGAGGTCGGTCTCAATAGTGCCCTTATCCGTTACTACCCTTTCAACCTTGTCGCTTCCCTGAAAACTTTCAATTTTAGCACCCATGCATAAGTTAACACCATTTTTTTCAAGTTCCGGTTCTAAAATAGCAACCAATTCCGGATTTAAATAAGTTCCCAGAGGACGGTCAATAATATCTATCAAGGTGACATTCTTACCGGCACTAGCAAAAACGTCTACTGCTTCCAGACCGATATAACCGGCTCCAACAACGACCACATTCTGAACGGTATCTGATTCCAAAGCAGACTTAATCTTGGTTGCCCAATCATAGCCGCGCATCAAGAAAATATTATCAAGATCGTTTCCTTCAACAGGAAGCATGGCAGGCTTAACACCGGAGCTTAAAATCAGCTTATCGTAAGCTGCTTCTTTTTCCTGCCCGGTTTTTGTGTCAGTGACAGTAACTGTTTTTTTATCGCCGTGAATAGCAGTAACTCGGTGGTTGTTAAAAATTTTCCCGCCTCGTTTTTCCAAATCGGCCGGCGCAAAATTACGCACATCATCTTTGGCTGTTACCTCACCTTTTAGATAAAGCTCCATCCCGCAGGACATAAAGGAAACAAAATCCCCCGCTTCGTAGATAGTAACCTCAATATCAGAGTACCGATCTAATAATTCTATAGCAGATTCGTGCCCGCCATGTGAAGCTCCGACAATAATAACTTTTTGGCTGTCCATAGGTTTTACCTCCTTAGTTACCTTTATGGTACGCTTTCATTCTATCTTAGACAACCTAGGAGGTCAAATGATTGAACTATGAATTGCTAAGCGCTTTCAAACATTGTTTAAACACTTTAAAGACAAACAAAAGACAGCTCAGAAGAAAGCAATTCTGCTTTTTTGAACTGTCTTTGACAAAAATTTATAAGTGTCCCAAAATACTGTCCCAAGATGCATCCAGACCGGTACGGTCAACGGATGAAAACACAATGAACTGATCAAGCGCATCAAAGTTCAGCTTCTTTTTGATGGCTGCTTCATGCTTATTCCACTTGCTGCGGGGCACCTTATCAGCCTTTGTAGCAACCAGTATAACCGGAATGTCATAATATTTCAGAAAATCGTACATTTGAACATCATCTGCACTGGGATCATGACGAAAATCAACCAGACTGACCACTGCTCGCAAGTTATTGCGGCTAATCAGGTATTCTTCAATCATTTTTCCCCATTTGGCACGCTCAGCCTTAGAAACCTTGGCGTAACCATAGCCCGGAACATCGACAAAACGCAGTTTATCATCAATATTATAAAAGTTCAGCAGCTGGGTTTTGCCGGGCTTGCCGGAAGTTCTGGCAAGATTTTTCCGCCCTAAAAGCGTATTAATAAAACTTGATTTGCCGACATTTGAACGTCCGGCAAGAGCCACCTCCGGCAGATCATCCTGCGGATAATGAGACTTGTTTACGGCACTTAACAAAAGAGAAGCGTTATGGGTATTTAAAATCTCGCTCATACGGTCTCCTTATTAGGAAGCTGTCTCAAGAATCGGTTTATCTGTTCCCTCAACTGCCTCTTTGGTAATGCGAACACAGGTCACATCTTCCTGACTTGGAATTTCAAACATCAAATCCAGCATGGTTTCTTCAATAATAGACCGAAGTCCCCGTGCGCCAGTTTTACGCTCAATTGCTTTTTGAGCAATAGCTTCCAGAGCATCCTGATCAAATTCAAGCTCAACGCCGTCATAAGACAAAAGCGTCTTATACTGCTTAACCAGAGCATTTTTAGGTTCGGTCAGAATCTTGACCAGATCATCAACAGTCAGCTGTTCAAGAGCTGCCAAGACCGGCAGGCGGCCGATGAATTCCGGAATCAAACCGAATTTCTGAATGTCTTCAGAAATGATTTCCTGCATATAGGATGCTTTATCATCAACCTTCTTATTGTTTTGCCCGAAGCCGATAATCTTTTCTCCCAAGCGCTGCTTGACAATATCTTCAATACCATCAAAGGCACCGCCAACAATAAAGAGAATATTTTTAGTGTTGATTTGAATCATTTCCTGCTGCGGGTGCTTGCGGCCGCCTTGCGGCGGAACACTGGCAACCGTTCCTTCAATGATTTTCAGCAGCGCCTGCTGAACCCCTTCACCTGAAACATCGCGGGTAATTGAAACATTCTCACCCTTTTTGGCAATCTTATCAATCTCATCGACATAGATAATCCCGCGCTCTGCGCGCTCCACATTATAATCAGCTGCCTGAATCAGTTTCAGCAGAATATTTTCAACATCCTCGCCTACATAGCCTGCCTCAGTCAAGGCAGTGGCATCTGCAATAGCAAAGGGAACGTTGAGACTTTTAGCCAAAGTTTGAGCCAAGAAGGTCTTCCCCGAACCTGTCGGGCCGATCATGAGAATGTTGGACTTTTGCAGATCAACATCCTGGTCTTCCTGACTTTCTGTGAAACTGATGCGCTTATAGTGATTGTAAACAGCAACAGCCAAGGCACGTTTGGCACGATCCTGCCCGATTACATAGCTGTCCAAAATTTCCAAGAGTTCCTTAGGTTTTGGCACTTCGGTCAGATCGGCAAGAACTTCTTCTGCTAATTCTTCGCGGATAATCTCTTGCGATAATTCAACACATTCATTACAGATAAAGACGCCGTTGCCTGCAATGATTTTTTTGACTTCATCTTGATTTTTGCCACAGAACGAACAGTGAACCGTGACATCAGTAGTTCTATTTCCAGCCATTTTTTCCTCTAATTTCTAATCTCGTTTAAAATAAGGTTCCATAAAAAGCATGAATGGTATTTACAATATTTGTAAAAGCATTCAATAAGAAAAACACTCCTAAACCGTAGCGATTTTTCCTAAACGCAGGGATTGCGCATAAGATACAAATCACAAACAAAAAGGCAGTAAACACCCCAAAAATACTTCTTTGCATAATCTTAGGCAAATCTCCTTGCTACTTCTTTTCCCAAACAGTAATGGTAAAAGGATAAGCATTTTTATCATCACTGTCAAAATCTGTGCTTGCTGTTTCTTTAAAATCAGACCAATCGAGGTCCGGGAAATAGGTGTCTCCCGAAAATGTCCCATGAACTTTGGTTCTGACAAGCTCATCATAATGATCTTCAAAGACTTTATAAATACCAGCACCGCCGACAACATAAAGATTTTTGTCCTGATTGTCAAACCAAGCAAGCACTTCTTCCGGACTGTGCAGAGCCTTGACACCATCTGCCTGAAAATCCTGATCCCTTGTCAAAATTAAGGTTTCCCGACCAGGAAGTACTCGGCGCTTCATCCCATCAAAAGTGACACGCCCCATTAAAAGTGCATGCCCTGTTGTTGTCTCTTTAAAATGCTTCAGCTCTTTGGGAAGATGCCAGGGAAGCCTGCCGTCTCCACCAATCAAACCATTTTCATCTTCTGCCCAAATGGCAATAATTTTCTTTGTCATTTTTACAGATTACCTTTTATTCTCATTTCTTTTATTTTAACAAAATTTATTAAAAAAAGCTCAGAAAAAATTTGTCTGCCGCCTCAGATGGCCAAATCAAACTTCAGCTGCGGTTTAACCGGACTGTAGTCTGTCAGCTCAAAATTCTCAGGTTTAATAGCAAAGAAATCGGTTTTATCAGGAACGTTCAGCACTAAGCGGGGCTGACAGACCGACGGCTCACGTCTCAAAAGCTCCTTGGCTTGTTCAAACTGATTATCGTAAATATGGAGGTTGTTGATAAAATAGAAAAATTTACCGACCTTCCAGCCAAAATGTTTAGCAACCATCATTTGCAGGGCAACATATTGCATAGCATTGATATGATGAGCCACCAGCATGTCATTGGAGCGCTGAGTCAGTGTTGCATCCAGATAAATGTCCTCACCCACACGGCGGACATCAAACATGGTCTGAAAGGCACAAGGAAGCAGGCCATCTGTTTTTTCAAAGGCTTCATAATCCCAAAGGCTGATAACATTGCGGCGGTTCCAGGGGTTTTCTTCGAGCTGCTTGAGAATTTTGTTCATGATATCGTGCTTTTTGACAATAGCACCGTAGCGCTCACCAATGGTTCCGGTCTGTCCGACTTCCCAGTCATTCCAATACTTGACGCCGTATTTCTCATTCAAAACAGACAAGTCATTGGTCTGATCCTGATATATCCAAAAGACTTCTTTGATGGCTGACTTAATAGCAATCGGGCGCAAAGTCGTAATGGGAAATTCATCCTTTGCCAAATCATACTCAGCAAAGGAGCCTGTGATATATTTAGAATTGGCTGTCTGGCCATTCTTATACTTGGGCCGTGCCTGTTCGCTCCAAGCACCTGTTTCTAAAATTTTATGAATGTTTTCCTTAAAAATAAGATCTGCCTTGGTCATAGCTTTCCTCTCTGTACGAAAATCAGTATTAATTTTCTTTTATGAAATATTATAGCAAAAAATAACTTTTCCGGGTAATATCAAGCATAGGACGTTTTTTACTGGGAACCTAAAGAGTTTATTCGTTAATTTTATTTTAAATTGTGATAAAATAACTATGACATTTTACAAAAAATATAATTAAAAGGAAAAGAAGGAATACTATGGCAATTGGAATTGATAAAATCGGTTTTGCGACCAGCCAATATGTCTTGAACATGAAAGACTTAGCTGCAGCCCGCGGCGAAGATCCTGAGAAATTTAGCAAGGGTCTTATGCTTGATGCGCTCAGTATCGCTCCTGTTACAGATGACATCATCACTTTAGCGGCCGGGGCTGCTGAGGAAATTTTAACAGATGAAGACAAGGAACTGATTGATATGGTCATTGTGGCAACCGAGTCAAGTGTTGATCAGAGCAAAGCAGCTGCTGTCTATGTTCATCAGCTGCTGGGAATCCAGCCTTTTGCCCGCAGCATCGAAATGAAAGAAGCTTGTTACAGTGCCACTGCTGCTCTTAATTATGCCAAACTCCATGTTGAAAAGCACCCTCAGTCGCGAGTGCTCGTTCTGGCCAGCGACATTGCCAGATATGGGGCTGCCAGTCCCGGTGAGTCAACTCAAGGGGCAGGCAGTGTGGCCATGCTGATCAAAAAAGATCCTGCTATTTTAATTCTTCATGATGAAACGCTGGCACAAACGCGTGACATTATGGATTTCTGGCGGCCTAATTACTCAGTAACACCTTATGTTAACGGTATTTATTCGACCAAACAGTATCTGGATATGCTGAAAACAACTTGGACTGAATACCAAAAGCGCTTTGAAACTTCTTTAGCTGATTTTGCAGCCTTTTGTTTCCACCTGCCCTTTCCTAAGTTGGCCCTCAAAGGTTTCAATAAAATCATGGACAAAACTCTGCCCGATACCTTGCAGGAAAAGCTGAGAGCAAATTTTGAGGCTTCCATCCTTTACAGCCGGCAGATTGGAAATATTTATACAGGTTCGCTTTTTTTGGGACTGCTCTCCCTGCTTGAAAACAGCCGAAATTTGGCTGCTGGCGACAAAATCGCACTCTTTAGTTACGGCAGCGGCGCTGTTGCAGAAATCTTTACAGGAACCTTGGCCGAAGGTTTTAAAGAACAGCTGCTGAGCAATCGTTTGGAAAGTCTTGCACAGCGCAGCCCCTTATCTGTAAGTGAATACGAAAAAATGTTCTTTGAAGAAGCTGTTTTAGATAAAAACGGCAATGCTTCTTTTGAAAATTATAAAACAGGCAGCTTCGCTTTAAAAGAAATCACGGAACATCAGCGAATTTATGGTAAAATCAATGACTGAGAACAAAATAAACTGGACAGGTTTTTCAAAAAAATCTCTGAAGGAGCGAATCAGCCTGCTGGCAGAAATGCAGCTGCTAAGCTCTGAAAATTTAGACAATCTGACCTATAACCGCCAGCTCCCGCTTAAAACAGCTGACCAGATGGCAGAAAATGTTATCGGAACACATTCCCTGCCTTTTGCTCTAGCGCCTGACTTTCTTATTGATGGCAGAGAGTATCAGGTTCCTTTTGTTACAGAAGAACCATCCGTTGTTGCTGCCGCCAGTTTTGCTGCAAAACTAATCAAGCGTTCAGGCGGCTTTGCAACGGTCATTCATGAGCGTCAAATGATTGGCCAGGCCGTACTTTATCAGGTTCCTGACCTCAATACAGCCAAGAAAGACATTCTGGCTCAAAAAGCTCAGCTCTTGCTTTTGGCTGATGATGCCTACCCTTCTATCGTTAAACGCGGAGGCGGCGCACGCCGCCTGACAGTTGACATTAAAGAAGAATTTCTTATTATGTATTTGACAGTTGACACCCAGGAAGCCATGGGAGCCAATATGGTTAATACCATGATGGAGGCCCTGATGCCGATGCTGGAAGAAATATCCGGCGGTAAACAGCTGATGGCAATTCTGTCTAATTACGCAACTGAATCTCTGGTAACAGCAAGCTGTCAGGTTGACCTCAGATTTCTCAGCCGCAATAAGGCGCAGGCTCAGACATTTGCCCACAAAATAGAGCTGGCAAGCAGGCTGGCGCAAATCGACAGTTATCGGGCCAGCACCCACAACAAAGGCATTTTCAATGGCATCGATGCTGTTGTCATGGCAACGGGCAATGATTGGCGGGCTGTCGAAGCAGGCGGCCATACCTATGCCGCTAAAGACGGCCAGTATCGCGGTCTCACGACTTGGACATTCGATCAAAAGCAGCAAATTCTAAAGGGTTCGCTGACCCTGCCTATGCCTGTAGCAACCAAGGGAGGATCTATCGGCCTCAGCCCCAGCGTTCGCACAGCCCATGACTTGTTGGGCAATCCAAATGCCCGTGAACTGGCAGCTGTCATCGCTGCTGTCGGACTGGCCCAAAATTTTGCAGCGCTCAAGGCATTGACCAGCACCGGTATTCAGGCAGGGCACATGAAACTGCAAGCCAAATCTCTCCTGCTGCTTGCCGGCGCAAAAGAAACCGAACTTCCAAAAGCTATCGGTCAGCTTCTTGAAGCCAATCACATGAATATAGAAACCGCACAAACTATTTTACAAAACCTAAGAGATGAAAACACCTAGACTGCAGCAGTCTGGGTGTTTTAGTGTTTTAAAGAAAAATCGGCTGTTATCAGCTGCTTTGCTGCTGTGCAGTTATTTTTGCGGGTCAAGAGTTTTTCCTTGACATTGTTTTTAAATAATTATATAATCTGGTTATGAAAACTAGATAAACTAAAGGTGATAATCTATGATTTATTCTTATCCTCTATGGAAGGAACTGCCGGAGCTGGATTTGTATCTTGATCAGGTTCTCTTGTATGTCAATCAGATTGCAAGTTTCTCTTCTCAAAATGATAAAGGACTGACAGCAGCCATGATTAATAACTATGTCAAACATGGCCATATTGACAAACCTGTCAAGAAAAAATACAGCCGCAAACAAGTGGCTCGTTTGATCGTCATAACCAGTTTGAAAAATGTTTTCGCAATTCAGGAAATTAGCCAGACACTGGAAATACTGACAGCTAACCATCAGTCAGAAACCAGTTACAATCATTTTGTCGCCTGCATGAACGGCGACAGTACTGAGGATGTTCCGGCGGTAATTATTTCTGCCTGCCAAACGCTGAAACTCTATCATCAGACGCATCAGCTTGTTTTAGAATTACAAAGAGGTAACACAGATGAACCCAGCACAAACACTTAAATTAAGCAAGCGCTTAAGCTTTGGCGAAGAGGTCGCAAACAGTGTCACGCATGCTGTCGGTGCTGTCATAATGCTTATTTTACTGCCGATTACTGCCATTTACAGCTACCAGTCTTACGGTATGAAAGCGACTGTCGGTATGTCTATTTTTGTCATCAGTCTCTTTTTGATGTTTTTGTCATCAACGGTCTATCATTCGATGCAGTATGACTCGCCGCAGAAATATGTCCTGCGCATTATTGATCACAGTATGATTTATATTGCTATCGCAGGGTCTTATACACCGGTTGCTCTGTCTCTTGTCAGCGGGCGGCTGGGCTATCTGATTATTATTTTGCAGTGGGGAACAACGATCTTCGGCATTTTATACAAAATTTTTGCCAAAAAAATCAATGACAAGTTCAGTCTCTTTCTTTATTTACTAATGGGCTGGCTGGTAATCTTTATCATTCCGGCTGTCATTAGTAAGACCGGTCTTACTTTTTGGCTCCTGATGCTTGCCGGCGGACTCTCTTATACAGTCGGTGCTTTCTTTTATGCTAAGAAAAGACCATATTTCCACATGATCTGGCATCTTTTTATCCTGCTTGCTTCGGCTCTGCAGTATACTGCCATCGTTTATTACATGCTGTAAAATAAAAAAGCGCACAGTCAGTCAAACTAACCTATTGCGCTATAAATTTATGATTTAATGAAGTGCCCTTGAAAAATCTTTGTTTCGAGGGCACTTTTTTGTAACAGCGTTTTAATGCCAAAAATAGCTTTCCAGTTCTTTAAAACCGATAACTGTCAGTTTGTCAGCACTTACTTCTTCTTTGATCTGCTGCAAAAGGCTGACAATCTCATTTTTTAACTCCTCGGAATGATTGGCTTTTGCAAAATACCGATTAATAAGGGCGTCCAGTTTTTGAGAACCGTCTTTGGAAAAAATTTTAAAATAACGGTTCTTTCTCTTAAAGATTATAAGATAGCTGGTAAATTTTTTGTCAATTTCCCTCATTGAGCCATCATCAGAAATGGAAAAACTCCGCTTGTACACAGTTAAATTTGTGTAGCCCCTTGCCAAATAATCAGAAATATGGTCTGCATCATCACTGACAGCATAAAGATCATTGGTCAGACGAGAGAGCACTTGGTTTGTTCCGGCAAAATAGACTTTATCTGCTGCTGCATCTGCGTTCATCAAATCATCTGAAAACAATTTAGGAAAGTCCGCCATCTCTGTTTCGAAAAAATTAAAACTTTTAAGCAGCATCTGACTAACTCCTTGAATTTTTGGCCTGTTGGGCATCGTTTAATTTCCCGTATAAGATATAATCGACATTTTTCAAGTCTTCAATCGTTTTGCAGCTGAGAGCACACATGATTAGCCGCAGGTCATCCTTCCAGCCGTTAATAATCTTAATGGCATCCTCAACAGAATAACGTTCTACCAGCTCAAGAACCGTGCGTGATAAGCCGACCGCTTTGGCTCCTAAAACAAAGCATTTCACCATATCCAAAGGATGTCTGACACCGCCCGAAGCTAAAATCTCTACTCGATTTACCAGAGGCTGAGCATTTAAAAGTGCCTGCAGGGTCGTCTGTCCCCAGTCGTTGAGATAAGAACGGTTGCCCCCGCGCTGATTTTCAATATAAGCAAAACTGGTACCGCCGCGGCCGGAAATATCAAAGGTCTTAATACCCAGCTCGGCAGCCGTTTCAATCGTTTTAACATCCATGCCAAAACCGACTTCTTTAAGAATAACCGGTACAGGAATCTCTCTGGCATAATCCGCAAGATTGGATTTCCAGCGGCGAAAATCGCGTTCGCCTTCCGGCATGAGGAGTTCCTGCATGAGATTGACATGGACCTGAAGAAAAATTGGCTTCATCTGTGCTGCCGTCTGCTGCCCAAGTTCAACAGGCTTATCAAGGCCGATATTGGTCGCCAAAAGCAAATCAGGGAAGTCCTGATGAGTCAGATAAGAGTCCTCCTGATTGTTTTTAAGGGCAGAGCTGTAAGAGCCCGTCACCATGACGACTCCTGTCGCCTGTGCAAGCTGAGCCAATTTGCGATTAACGGCTCGTCCTTTTTCTGAACCGCCGGTCATGGCATTGATGTAGAAGGGAAACTCAAAGTCGCGTCCAGCAAAATGTGTTGATAAATCAATCTCATTCAGATCATAATCAGGCAGAGAATGATGGATTAGCTCCATATCGTCAAAACTATTGTAGGGAGCTTCATATTTAAGAGCATATTTGATATGATCGTCTTTTCGGTTTGCCATGCGTTCTCCTATAATTTTTCTTGGTAAAGCAATTCGATGCCGTGGGTCTGCCAGCGCTCTATTAATGTCTGACTGGCTTTTTCATCAAACGACAGGGCAATGCCGCAGTCTCCGCCGCCTGAACCCGATGATTTGGCAGCGGCATCCAGCCCCTGACTGGCAGCTTTCAGCTCTTTTAACTTATCGCTGTAGATGGCAAGGCTGAGTGCGGACAAAAGTTCGGACACAGTCTCAATTTCTGCTTTGACAGCCGATTTTTCTCCCGCTTCTAAAGCTGCCTTTAACTTAAGAACAGCTTTTTGAGTCTGTCTGAGAAAATCATCTGTAATGGCCGATTTGACTAAATTAATCATATGGCGCGAAATCGCTGCTTCTTTAGTCCAGCCGACCAGAAAATCACAGGGCAGAGCCGGTTTCACCACATCAATGCTGTAATCCCAATTTTTAGCCAGAACAGTCTTTAAGTCATAGCGTTCAATCCAGCTGCGCACGCGGCTGCGGTCAAAGGCTGTAAAGCAAATCAAGTCCTCGTAGGCAATGCAGGCAATATCTCCCATGGAACCGTTGTCGCCATGTTTGATTAAGGTATACGAAGCTAACTTAAAAAGCGTGTCCGCAGACAGATTCACATGATAAAAGGCCGCCAGAGCTTTCAAGGTCAAAACGGTCACACTGCCGCTGGAGCCAATACCGAATTTGATGCCGCTGCGCTCCATTTTGCCGGTAATATCCAGGGTAAAAGGTCTCAGATCAGACACCTCCTTACCTAAAAAAGCAGCCCAAACAGCAATCGTCTCTTGAATCAAAGAGTAATTTGCATCCGCTGTCAGCCCTGTGCGATAGTCAAACATATCAGACCAGATAGAAATCCGACCGGCCGGTTTAATGGCAGCCGTCATATAGATAGGAATATTCTTGATAAGAGCCGACTGCTTAGGTGTTAAAACAGCGTATTCACCGGCGATGTAGAGTTTACCGCCGGTCTGTACCCAAATAGCATCATCCATATTACAGTTCCTTTGTTTCAGACTTGATAATCTGATAATCCTGAGCCAGCAAATCAGCCAAGCGCTCCAAATCTTCTGCCAAGCACAGAACCTTAACATTGGGGCCTGCATCCATGGTAAAATAGCATTTTTCGCCTTGCTGCCGAAGAGCTTTTACGCTTTCCATCGCCTCATAGGATTTTTCTGTCAAATAAGAAAAAGGAGGCTCTGCCGTCTCTGTCGTTGCATGCATGGCAAGGGCGTTGCGTTCCGTCAGTTCCCCCACTTTTTCAAAATCATTGGCTTCAAGATAGGTCAGCATGTCTCTGTAATCTTTCTCGGATTGGGCAATCCAGTCCTTAAAATTAGGGGAAGTTTCCGAACAGCGCTTCATGCCCTCTCTGCTGGAGACAGGCTTTTTCGCATCATCCAAGACCAGCATAATCATGGCTAAATGCAAATCTGTCTTAACCTTATAGATCTCGCCCGAATCCTTATCCCAAGCAGCTATAGGCCCAAAGAAAGAGCGTGAAGCAGAGCCGGATGCAAATTTTGCCAGCTGAGCCAGCTCCCCTTGGCTGAGGTGGCTTTCAAAAAGACTGTCAGCTGCTTTTACAAGGGCTGACAGGCCGCTGGAGCTTGATGAGAGACCGGCTGCTGTCGGCATATTATTAGAGGTTTCTATTTTCACAAAAGAGTGCTGATCCTTGCGGAAATAATCCAAAATCCTGCTCATCTTAGCATGCTCTGCTTCATTTTGCACAACGCCGTCAATGAAAAATTCATCCGCATCGGCATCTGGCAAAAGCGAAAGTTTGGTCTCAGTATACATGTTTTCAAGTGTCAGAGAAATGCTGCTGGTTGCCGGAATCATCTTTTTAGCATCTGCTTTTCCCCAATACTTGATAATAGCAATATTAGCGTAAGATTTGACACTTACAGTTTTTTCAGTCACTTTAGAACATCCTTTCAGCTATGATTTTAGTGCATGCTTTACTTTTTATTTTAATATAAAAATGAGAAAAAAGCGACCCTTAATAGCAGTAAGGCGGGCGCAGCAAACTTTAGTTATTCTTGCAACAATAAGCAAATCAAAAGGACTGAGCCCTGCGCGGCATACACAGCTCAGTCCTTTTCATCAATTCCTGTTTAATTGGTTAATCCCTAGCAAGCTTACAGTACATGATTGACCGTATAGGTGTCATCAGAAAGAATACGTGCCAAAAAGCGCCGTGTCCGCTCCTCCTTAGGCCGCAGAAAGAATTCTCTAGGAGCTCCTTCTTCAACAATACGTCCGCCGTCCATAAAAACAACATGATTGGCAACATCTCTTGCAAAGCTCATCTCATGTGTCACTACCACCATGGTAATCCCTTCCTCAGCCAGCTGTTTCATGACACCTAAAACATCGCCGATCAGTTCAGGATCAAGTGCTGATGTAGGTTCATCAAAAAAGATAACATCGGGCTTGACCGCAATAGCACGCGCGATTCCAATGCGCTGCTGCTGACCGCCCGAGAGCTGCTTAGGATAGTAATCCTTATGGCTCAGCAAGCCCACTTTTTCTAAAGCTTCTAAGGCTGTTTTTTCTGCTTCAGCCTTGGGAATTTTCCTGGCAGTAACAAGGCCTTCCAAAATGTTCTCCAGAGCTGTTTTATTGGCAAAGAGATTATAGTGCTGGAAAACAAAGGCTGTTTTCTGCCGGATAGTCAAAATTTCCCTGCGAGTTAAGTTTTCTAAATTATAGGATTGGTTATCCAGAACAAGCTCTCCCTGATCAGCTTTTTCTAAATGGTTGAGGCAGCGCAGGAAGGTTGTTTTCCCCGAACCGCTGGGACCCAGAATAACAACAACGTCACCCTTATTGACCTTCAGACTGACATTGTCAAGAACGGTTTTATCGCCAAATTGTTTCGATAACTGTTTAATATCTAACATAAGTTCTCCTTAAGCAAACTGCTTCTCCAAAGCTGAAAATCCCCATTGGATGAGTCCGCAGATTATAATATAAATAATGAAAATTACCAGATACGATTCAAAATACTGATAGCCATGGGCTGCTTCAACCTTGGCAATGGCAGTAATATCCTTAACCGTCATCACAAATACCAGCGATGTGCCCTTAACAATAGTGATGACTAAATTACAAAGATTGGGAAGAGCATTTCGCAAGGCCTGAGGAAAGACTATCCGGATGTAGCTCTGAGTTGCAGTCAGACCGATAGACTGGGCTGCTTCCAGCTGTCCTTTGTCAACCGTTAAAATGGCAGAACGCAAAATCTCCGATAAGGTTCCCGTTGTCATCAAGCTAAAGATGATAAAGGCATAATAAATAGGATTGAGTTTAAAAATATCAAGTCCGCTCGATTTTAAAACGGTATTTAAAATACTGGGTAAGAGACTGTAGAAAAACAAAATCAAAAGAATGGGCGGTGTCGCCCGAATAAAAGCCAGATAAAGTACAGAAAAAGCTGTTACGCCTTTGACTTTATATATTCGGCCCAAAGCTAAAAAAAGAGCCGGGAAGAAACTCAGCAAAATCGAAACCGCCATAATCGCCAACGTAACGGGAACACCTCTTAAGGAGAGCAAAAACGTATGCACAATGTAAGTAAAATCCATAATACCTCCTTAAACATTTCCCTTATCGAGGCGATGCTCCATCAAGTGGGAACCTATTGATAAAATCAGGGCTATCCCCCAGTAAATAAGGGCAACTGCTGTATAAGTTTCCAAGGAATAATTTCCCAAATTGCGGCTGATCAGCAAGTTCCCTGCTCCCATGATATCTACCAAACCAATCGTATATGCTAGGGCAGCATCTTTCATCAGATTCAAAACAGCTGTTGTGATATTGGGCAGGGCAATTTTAAACGTCTGCGGCAAAAGAATACGTCTGAAAGTTTGAAAACCTGTCAGTCCAATACTCAGTCCTGCTTCCAGCTGTCCTTTAGGAACTGCTAAGTAAGCTGCTTTAAAGACTTCTGATATAGAAGCAGCAAAAAGCAGAACCATGGTTACAACAACAAAAACAGTCCGTGACCAGCCATCAACATCCAGATGAAGCCACCAAGTCAAAAATTCAGGTAAGCCGTAAAAAACAAGAAACAGCAAGACAATCGGCGGCGTGCATCTTAGTGTAAACACATATCCTCGCGCAAAACCCGCCAAGCCCTTATCAGAGCTTACTTGGGCCCAAGCAAGCCCTGCTCCCAGAAACGATCCCAAAAGGACTGTTAAAAGGATAACCCATAAGGTCAAAGGCAAAGCGGATAAAACAGTCGGCAGAAACTTGAAAACATAAGACGGCGTATAAGAAACCATACCAACCTCCTATTTTGTCACATAATTAAAGACATCTTCTCCAAAATATTTTTTGGACAGTTTTGATAAAGTTCCGTCTTTCTTCAGTTCTTTGATTGCCTTGTTATATGCTTTTACAAATTTTTTATTGGACTTGCTGCGGTGAATCAAAGGATAGGTCTCAATACCCTTGTATGGGAACCAAGTGAGCTTGTCAGCATATTTGTGATAAGCTCCATCCTTATCCTTGACCGCTTGCTTAAAAGATAACTTTATATCAAAGTAAGCATCATAACGCCCCTCAAGAACCCAGGCATAGGCGTCCGCTACTGTAAAGCTCTCTGCGGCTTTCAGTGCAACTGGTTTATCTTTGTGATTTTTATTGTAATCCTCAATCACATTCCACTGAGCATTTTGCGGGGAAATAGGAACCAGTTTGCCGCTTGATTTAGCAAAGGAATTAATATCAGTGATTGTTTTTTCATCATCTTTTCGGATGGTAAAACCAATGACACTGGCTCCTACGGCATCTTTAGGAATGATGAATTTCTCAGCCCGTTCTTTTGTATACCAAGCCCCTTTAGTCCCGATATCATATTTTCCGGATTCCAATCCGATCAGCAAGTCCTCGTCGCTTGTTCCTGTAAATTTAAACTTATAGTTTGGCAGCTTTTTGTCTACTGCTTTTAAAACTTCCACTTCATAACCGGTATTTTCACCCTTATCATTCACATAATCATAAGGCGCATAATTTTGTGTATGAGCAACCTTTAAGGTTGTTACCTTATCAGCTGCGGCATTATTTCCTGACAGCTGACGCCCGATAACCGTTCCGCCAATAATTAAAACCAGAACACCGGCTGCAATGAACCACTTTTTCTTAACCATTTAATCTCCTTTTCTTTTTCGCTAGTCTTATAAAGCTGCGGCTTCTTTAACCCAGGCAATACGCTCAGCAGCAATATCGCTGGGGATGGTGCAGTCAGCACCGATAATGGTAGCTCTTCTGCCTGCTTCTTGCAGCAGGGCTTTCACCTGTGCCTGCACTTCTTCTTTACTGCCGCGATACAGCAGGCCTTCTGTTGTATTCACAAAGCCGCCTAAAACGGTCTTACCGCCAAAGAGCTCACGTCCTTGCGATAAACTGATGCCTTCCGGACCCACTGCCCAATTATAGACCTGAGCCGGATAGTCTTTAAAGAGCCTGATATCATTGGCAGCCCCTTCATAACCGCAAATATGCAGGACGCTCAAGCCTTCTGCCTGATGAGCTGCTTGAAGAACAGTCAAATCACTGGGCGAAATATATCTGCTGTAATCTTTGGAATTGATACGCTCATCTTGAATAGACTGAACACTGAAATAAATACCTTCGATACCAGTTTCTTTAATAATTTTTCGTACCAAGACAGCAATATCAGCAGCAATAACATCCAAAACCTTTTTTAGCGTCTGCGCATCTTCCTGGAAAAAGCACGCAATAATACTGTCTCCGCTGGATACCTTGCCGGCCAGCTGCCATTTCAGATAGGTCACCGGAGCAAAAATATTATAAATAGCTACGATATCTTCTGTAAAACTGTTTTTAATGGCTTTAACCAGCTCCACTTGCTGATCAAACCAAGGATGCTCCTCACCGATTGAAGCAATACCAGCCAGCTCCTTGACGGAGGTCACATCTTTAGTGATGACAGGATTGGGATAGGTGAAAAAGCCGTCACTCATGATTTTGATAAAATCAGGCTCCACCTCTTGGATAAATTTTCGGTGCCCTTCCAGATTTTTATTGAACAGACTGCGGCTGTTGAGGCCTTGTCCCAGTTCTTCTTCCGGCAAAAAATGATACCAAAAACCGACCGGTACTTTGTCAACATCCTCTCCTCTGAACGCTTTTAAAACCCATTCTTTTTTACTGTCTGCCATAAGCTAACCTCCTTTGGAATAAATATGATTTTATCTTACCACCTCCTAAACGCCCTGTATAATCTATCTTTTTTATGGTAAGTCATAAGTTTTATTTATGGCTGTTTAAAAACAGAAACAGTGTCAGAAAAAAGGTTATAGGAAAAATGTATCAGCTCTTTGCTTTTTTCTATCAGCTTTTTGCAGATTTTATACTGCTTCTTTTGTTATAATGTCAAGAAAAGCTCAAGTAAGAAGGAAATCCTTATGAACATTCAACAATGCCGCTATGTTGAAGCTATTGCTAAGACAGGCTCTTTCAGCGAAGCTGCCAAAAAACTTTATGTCACCCAGCCCAATCTTTCCTCATCCATCAAAGAATTGGAGGAAGAGCTGGGTGTACAGCTCTTTATCCGCTCTAATACCGGAACACGCTTGACAGATGACGGTTATGATTTTCTGAAATATGCTAAGCGCATTTTGGGAGAAATAGACCTGCTTCAGCAGCGCTATCAGGATAATTACAAGAACAGCTTTACCATCAGTTCGCACCACTATGACTTTTTAACCATTGCTCTCCTTGAAATAGCAGAGACTTTTAAAGACGACTATCAGCACTTCCACATCATTGAAACAACGACCAAAAAGATCTTGGAAAGTGTGCTCAATTTTGAAAGTGATTTGGGGATTCTCTATCTCAATAATGACAACCGCCACATTCTGGAACGCTATTTTAAGCAGCATAACCTGACCTTTACAGCACTCGGTGATTTCCCCACACGCATTTTTTTAAGAAAGGGTCATCCTTTGGCCAACCAAGAACTCATCGAAAAATCACAGCTTAAGGATTATCAGCAGGTGCGCTTCAGACAGGAAACAGCCGGTCTTAACTTTGATGAGGATACCTTGGATACGCCGGAAAACCAGGCTGTTTTTTACAGCAATGACCGCGGCACTGTCATGAATATCCTCTGCGGTTCTGACGCCTATGCTTCAGGACTGGGCATCGTCAACAGCTTCATCAAAGACCAGATTGTTTTGATTCCTCTTAAGGACAGCGAAACACACACCCTCGGTTTTGTGACCAATAACCGCAAGCAAGGGTCTGCCATTACACAAAAATTCATCGCCGCTGTTAAGGAAAGCTTAAAAGCACGCAGCAGCTAAAAGGTTTTTTTAAGAATTTCAAGAAAAAACGCATACAGACATGATTGGGGTTGCCTTATTTATAAAAATCCAAACTCATAAATTCGCAGGGAATCTTTCTGCCCTGCTTTTTTCTTTCGATATACAGCCTCCCAAACAAAAGCCGGTTCAATTAGTTGCAAAGTCAAAAGACAAATCCTATAATACAAGGCAGAATAAGGAGGAAGAGATGTCAGTCATCAAAACTATTTTGGTAATTTTAGTTGCCTTAGAATTTTTCTACATCATGTATTTGGAAACTTTTGCAACACAATCCGCCAAGACCGCACAGGTTTTTGGGATGAGCCGGGAGAAACTGGGTGAAAAAGAAATCACCCTGCTTTTTAAAAACCAAGGAATCTACAACGGTCTTCTCGGTCTGGGACTGCTCTGCGGTTTGATGTTTAATACAGGTATTATTTTGCCGATTTTAATCTACATCATTTTGGTCGCTGCATACGGTGCTTACAGCAGCAATCCCAAAATTTTGCTGACGCAGGGCGGCTTAGCCATTATTACTGCCCTACTTTATCTTTTTTAGCAGACTCAAAAGGGTTGGGACATTTTGTCCCAACCCTTTTTGTTAACAGTCTAAATTAGAGTACGACCTTAAAGATAATGACCTTATTCTTGTAAGAAACTGATATTTTTCCTTTAAAGATACTGACGATACTCTGTGCCATTGACAGTCCGATACCATAACCGGATGTTTGATTATTGTGAGATTCATCTTCCCGATAAAAGCGGTCAAAGAAACGGCTGTAATCAATCCCTGCACCTTCTTTAAAAGTATTTGATACCTCCAGCTTGGCCTTTTTAAGCCCGCTGGTTTTGCTGAGTTTCACATTCACTTTTCCGCCGTCATCACAGTATTTGTTAGCATTATCCACTAAAAGAGTAACCAGTTCAAATAAGGACTTTTCCTCTGCTCTGACATAGATATTAGGATCAACAGCCATCTCAAAGGCTTTCCCATCCTTAACAACAGGAGCTTTAAAAGCTTCTGCTGCATCCTGCACAATTTTTGAAAAATGAACCCTCTCAAGAACAAGATCCGGCTGCTCTTCTAATCTGGCCAGAGTAACCAGCTGATTGATTAAACGGGTCAGGCGCTGCACTTGATCTTTGGTGCTCTTAGTCCATTCTGTTTCGCCGGTCATAAGTTCCTGTAATTCATTGTTAGCGGAAATAATAGATAAAGGCGTTTTTAACTCATGTCCGGCATTTGTAATGAAACGTTTTTGTTTCTCATAATTTTCAACATAAGGTTTAATCGCAAATCCCGAAAAAACAGAAACAATAAGAATAAACAGAATGAGGCTGTAAAATGACATTCTGACAGAAAGAGTGAGTAAATCTGAACGGTCATCAACAAAACGAGTTGCATCTAAAACGACAACCAGCTGTTTATTCTTTTCTTTGAGATTGCTTACTTTGTAGGCATAAAAATGCTGATTCTTCTTAAAATAGCCTGTTTTTTGACTGTTTAGACTGATGTCTTTCATATAAACAGCCAGCTGCTCCTTATTGACATCAGGAATATGCTGTAAATTAAAAGAAATGATTTCCTTTTTATTGTTTATCGTGAAGCTATAATAGTGATACTGATTGACAACAGCTCCTGACAGATTTCTTCCTTCCGGATCCTTATCAATAACATCCGGTTTAGGAAATTCACCGCCGTTTTTGGACAGGATCCGCAGGACAGATTCGATTTCGCCTTTATTTTGAACATAGTGAACTGAGTTGAAAATACTGATAAAAGACAGTAAAATCCCCAGGATGGCAAGAGAGGAGATGACAATAAAACGAAATCTGATCTTACGAAGCATAGCTATCACCTGCTATTTCCACCAGGGTAAAATCTCCATGTTCTTTCCCCAGAATAGTAAGATTTGCTTTGATGGATTTCAATTTTTGCCTGAGATAGGAAATATAGATAAAGACATAGCCATCATCAACATCAGGATCATCATCTTTAGCCCAAACATGCTGAAAAATTTCCTTAGTAGATAAGGATTTGTTGGGATTAAGCATAAACAAGGCCATTAATTTGGATTCTTTTCCTGCTAAACGGATAGAATTGCCGGCTGCCATTTCCTGTTGGGCAACATCAAGTTTAACACTGCCAAAGGTAAGGACTTTATCAGTAAAGCCATCCAAACGGCGCTCTAAGGAAGCCATGCGGGCCAAAAGTTCTTTGAGCGAAATAGGCTTTGTCAAATAGTCATCAGCACCTGCTTCCAATCCGACTACCTTGTCTTCTATTTCCGACATGGCCGTCAGCATAACAGCGTGAGTGCTGTTTCCGCCGGCACGGATATCACGCAGAGCTTCCAGACCGGTTTTGACCGGCATCATGATGTCCAAAATAAAGACATCGTAAACATTTTCGTGTGCTTTTTTCACAGCATCCTGTCCGTTATAAACTTGATCAATCTGATAGCCCTGGCTTTTCAGAGCCACTGTATAAACACGTGACAGCTGTTCTTCATCTTCTGCCAGTAAAATTTTCAAAGACATTTTAATCCCCACTTTCTGCAATTAAATTTCGGATAGTCTGCATGGAAAGATCGCAAGAAGCCAATTCATCCGCACAGCGTTTCAATTCTTTAGCAATACGTTCAGAATTTTTAATCGCATGCTTGTACTTCATTTGATGTTCCAAACTGGCCCAGGAATCCATGGCTATGGTTCTTAGCTGAACTTCCGCAAAATATTTGCCCGGCAGCTGACCCTGACAATCCTCAAAAGGTGTCTCCACTTCCAAAATCAAATGATATGAGCGGTAGCCATTGGGCTTAGCCTGATCGATATAATCTTTTTCATTGTAGACACGGATACCATCCATCTTTTTGAGGATAGCGACAGTTTTGTAAATATCATCAACAAAACCACAAATGATACGAATGCCAATCGCATCTCGAATGTTCTTTAGGGCTGATTCAGCCGTCGGAGGAAGGTTTTTGCGCTGGCATTTTTCCCACATGCTGTCATCGGTTTTGATGCGTGCAAGAAAATGTTCAAACAGTTTAAAACCAGATTCTGCCTTTGCACGCTGATTCTCTGCTTGAATTTTCCGGCTCAGATCTTCTAAAATGCGGGATAAATACACTTCATATTTCCCATAAATTGTTTCTTCTGTCATAAGTTATCCTTTTTATATACTTGTTCCCATTATAGCTATATAAGATTAAAGAATCCTTATTTTACTAAAAGGGATTCAAAATTTCTCATATTGAAGATAGCTTTTATGCCTCACACCGCTTCGACGAAAAAACTAATTTTGAATTTTTGATATATGATTTGGTGGAGCAAGCACTAAAAAACTCACCATACAAGTAATGGCAAGCTTTAATCTATCATTGATTAATCGTCAGACTTTTTTGAAGACTGCGGAGCCTGTCTGGCGTATTTTATTCCCCATAACAAAAGGATAAAAAAGATAAAACTGACGAAGGCAACGACTGAAAAAATAATGACGCTGTAACCTTCTTTTACATGAATAGCCTTATAACAGCTTAAAATGGTTAAAAACAAAAAGACGGCAGCAAAAATGAGCTGATGAGCAACGGCGGAAACAGAAGTTTCTTTTGGGGCAGCCTTTCTGATTTCTTTGACAAAATAATAATTCAACGCCGCCGTACATAGAGTGATAATTAAAAAGCAAATCTGAACAAGCACAGGAGACTTAAAAATGGCCTGTGTCAAAACCATAATCAACAGACAAACAGCAATCAGCTGAGCTGTTAAAAGTCTCCATAGCTTCAATTTCTGACTTTTCTTCTCGAACATATCTTTCCTCCTTATCTCCCAAAAGAAGTTTTCATATCAATGGAAATAAACAAATTTCGTTTTTTATCTTATCCCTTGATCAAGAAACACCTATAGTATAACTTATTTTGATCTCTTTGTGTAGTCATTGTCGTAAATGGTATCAAATAGGTCGTGAATGGATATTTTATTGAGAAATCAAGAGTCATTTTTCCCATTCACGACATATTTTGGACCGTTCATGACATTCAATCCAATTATTTTAAATTTTTTAGCATAATGAAGGCAGACTTATGAAAGAAAAAGTAAAAAGAATCGGTCCAACGCCCCGATAAACAAAAGAAGATTTATAAAGCCATCATCAGCACAAAAAAACTTACCATACAATAATGGTAAGCTCAATATACAATTATCCAACTCTCTTGACGGTCGCTATGCCTTTTCTATTAGCTTATTTAATTGCCTTGACAGCTGCTACTGCTGCTTCGTAATTGGGATGGTTGCTCATGTTTTCTAAATACTCAAGATAGGTAATGTTATTGTTCTCATCTAAAACAAAGACTGCCCGTCCCAGCAAGTGCAGTTCATTGATCAACAGCCCGTAAGCCTTGCCAAATGAATGATCGTAATAATCCGAAAGTGTCACTGCATCTTCTAAACCGGCAGCACCGCACCAGCGGGCTTGAGCAAAAGGCAAATCAACAGATACTGTAATCACAACCGTATTGTCAGCATCTGACAGTTCTTGATTAAAACGGCGCGTCTGAGCATCGCAAACCCCTGTATCAATAGACGGAACAACACTGATAACCTTTTTCTTGCCGGCGAAATCAGCCAATGTTTTTTTAGACAAATCTGTAGCTGTCAAAACAAAATCCGGTGCCGTGTCACCGACCTGCAGCTTAGTCCCTGCCAAAGTAACCGGTTTTCCTTTGAATACTGTCATAACATGCCCTCCTTTTTTCTTGTCCTTATTGTAGAATAATTTTCAGTTTTTATCTAACCATTTGATTATAAATAATACTTAGACAACAATCGGCAGACAGAATTCACAAAGTCCTTGCTTAACCTTTTGGACAGGATACCGCTCAAGAATTGGACGTGTTTCATCACGCTTATAAGGAAATATATGCTGAGCGAAATGATTCCAAAATTCCTCAACCCCAGCAGCTGTATGTTCAACCTCAACAATGAGATAGGCTCCATCGTCCAAGTAACGCCTTGGTAAATCAGGCAAGATATTTCGATTAGCAGTTTTGAAGCCGACATCATAACGGCAGTTATCTTGAGAAATTTGATTAGGATCATCAAGAGCGATGCCAAACAAAACACTATCTTGATTAAACAGCCCGTTTTGACGGAGCAGTTCTTTGAATTCTGCCATTAAGCTATAATTATTGATACCATAGGCACCGATACGCCTTTGATAAAAAATCTCAACTTGAGAAAAAACTTCAATCATAATCCGATTACCTCAACTTATTTTTAATGATTATTGACGTCAATGAAATTATCATAAGCCCTATTAAAATAGATTGCAAGCTGTTTTTTAAAACAAATTAAAAAACCTAGCATAAACTAGGTTTTAAGTTGTAGACAAACTCTCAAAACTAAATTCTCTCTAAAATTTCATCATAGAATAATATTACTTTTCATTTTTATAAGATGATATAGAAATGAACGAAACTTATCCCGATACTTTCCGATGTAGCAAAAGAGGCAGAAACTCACTGTTTCGGCCTCTCGGAGATTTTGAGACCTAGGCTCAAAATCTAGGTATGGAATTCCGAAGGAAGTCGCTACCGTCCGTGCTACCTAAGGAAAGTATCATATCAAAATATTCCTTTTTGAGAAAATAGACTTTTTCTTCAGTCTGAAACCTAGCTAAATTAGGTTTTAATCTTAAGCCGCATCATCATCTTCTGTGAATTGACTGTTGTAAAGGTCGGCATAGAAGCCATCTTGAGCCATCAGCTCGTCGTGATTGCCTTGTTCGATAATGTTGCCGTCTTTCATAACAAGAATAAGATCGGCATTGCGAATAGTGGAGAGACGGTGGGCAATGACAAAGGATGTTCTGCCTTCCATCAGTTTATCCATCGCTTTTTGAATCAGCTCTTCTGTTCTGGTATCCACAGATGAGGTTGCCTCGTCCAGAATAAGGAGCGGTGAATCTTTGAGCAGCGCCCGCGCAATGGTCAGCAGCTGCTTTTGACCGACTGACAAGGTCACCGAATCATCTAAGACGGTATCATAGCCCTCAGGCAGTGTTTTGATGAAGTGGTGAACGCCGACAGCTTTAGCTGCTGCAAGGACCTGCTCATCTGTAATATGTTCCTGATTGTAAATCAGGTTTTCTTTGACGGTTCCTTCGAACAGCCAGGTATCCTGAAGTACCATGGCAAAGGCGTCGTGCACTTCCTCACGCTTCATGTCATGCACATTGACACCGTCAATCGAAATGCGGCCCTTATCAACTTCATAAAAGCGCATCAACAAATTAACAATGGTTGTTTTACCGGCACCTGTCGGTCCGACAATAGCCACTTTTTGTCCAGCTTTTGCATGGGCTGAAAAATCATGGATAATCGTTTTATCAGGCTGATAACCAAAGAAGACATTGTCAAATGTGACATCTCCTTTAACGGTATCAAGCTGCCTTTTCTTGTGGTCTTCTGCTTCCATTTCATCTTCACTCAAGAATTCAAAGACACGTCCCATAGCAGCATTGGCCGACTGGAGCTGTGTAATTCCCTGAGCAATCTGAGAAATAGGCTGTGTGAAAATGCGGACATAGGTCATAAAAGCAACAATGGTCCCCATGGTCACATCGCCATTTAGCGCCATGCGGGCTCCTACAATACAGACCATAACATAACCAAAATTACCAATGAACTGCATGAGCGGCATCATCACGCCTGAGAAAAACTGTGACTTCCACATACTTGAAAACAGCTGGTTATTTAAGACTTCAAACTGCTGTTTGCTTTGCTGGCGCGCATTGTAACTGGAAACGACATTGTGGCCTGAATAAATTTCTTCAGCGTAGCCGCTGACTTTGGCCAGATTTTTTTGCTGACGTTTAAAGAGCGGCTGACTTTTTGCTATGATGACACTGGACAGGGCAAAGCCTGCAAAAACAGACAAAATAGCTGTTGCGGCCAAAGAACCGTTTGTCTTAATCATCATAAAGATGGAACCAATGAGAAGGACAACAGCAGCGACCATAGAAACCAAACTTTGGTTAAAGGATTGGGTCATCAAGTCCACATCATTGGTCACACGGGACAAGGTATCCCCTTGGGAATGGCTGTCAAAATACTTGAGCGGTACTTTATTGATTTTATCTGCAATCGCATTGCGCAGACGCTGAGAAAAACCTTGGATCAAGGTTGATACAATAAAGCTTGCCGCATAGGAAACCAGGGCTCCGCCTATATACATCAAGGCTAGGGCAAAGGCGATTCCTGCAATTTTATCCAGATCAATCTTTCCTGTAAGCCCCTCAGTTATTGTATCGGTTATTTCCTTAAGACGGTCAGGTCCGATAACCGTAATTGTACTGGATACAACCGTAAAAGCAGCAGCCAGAACAAACAAAGCCTTATAGCCTTTAAGGTAAGGAGCCATCTGGCTTAATAATGATTTCTTTTTATTGTCCATTTTCCAACTCCTCCTTAGATAATTGTGAATAAGCTATTTCCTGATAAATGTCATTATTGGCCAGCAGCTCTTTATGGGTTCCCTGAGCGACGACCTTGCCTTGGTCCAAAACTAAAATTTGATCGGCATTCATAATGGTTGAAATACGCTGAGCAACGATCAGTTTGGTCATATCCTTGGTTTTCTTTCTCAGGTCAGCACGCAGGATTCTGTCAGTCTTATAATCAAGTGCTGAGAAGGAATCGTCAAAAATAAGGATTTCAGGTTTACGGGCAAGAGCTCGAGCGATTGCCAGACGCTGTTTTTGTCCGCCGGAAAAATTCGTTCCGCCTTGCGCAACTTCTGTATCAAGTCCTTTTTCCTTGCTTTCAACAAAGTCCTTAGCTTGAGCCAGCTCCAAAGCTTCCCACATTTTCGCGTCATCAAGCGGTGTTTGGCTGCTCTCTCCAAATTCCATATTCGATCGGATCGTGCCGCTGAAAAGCACAGCTTTTTGCGGAATATAGCCGATTTTCTTATTTAAATCATCATGGCTGTAGTCCTGAACCTTGACACCGTCAACCTTGATCCAGCCTTCTGTCGCATCATAAAAACGCGGAATCAAGTTGATCAGAGTTGATTTTCCGGAACCAGTTGAACCAATGAAAGCTACCGTTTCCCCGGCTTTTGCTTTAAAGGAAACATGTTCTATGACAGCACGGGAATTCTTGCTGTAACGAAAAGAAACATCGTGAAATTCAATTTCTCCTTTTTGGCTGTTATCTGCTTTAGATTTTTCCTTGAACTGGACAGACGGCTCAAGCGCCAATACTTCGTTGACCCGTTTGGCAGAAACAAGAGCCCGCGGCAGGATAATGAAGATGGCCACCATCATCATAAAGCCGATGACCACCTGCATGGCATAAGAAGAGAAAACAACCATATCACTGAAAACATCTATCCGGTCCTTAACCGCTGCTGCCGCAGCAGGCATGCTGGTTCTTGGAATGTTAATATCATCAATCAAATAAGAGCCGATCCAATAAATAGCCAGTGTTAAACCGCTTGAGACAACTGTCATGACCGGATTCATCAGTGACATGAGTCTGTAAACAAATAAATTGAGTTTGGTCAGGCTTTTATTTTCTTCTTTAAATTTATTTTCCTGATAATCTTCCGCATTATAAGCACGTACAACACGAACACCGCTCAGAGACTCACGAGTCGTTGAGTTGAGAGCATCCGTCAGGCCTTGTACCTTACGCTGCTTTGGAAAGGCTACAAACATCAAGACAGACAGCAGCAGCAAAACAATCAGCACAGCCACTCCGACCGCACCGGTCCACTCATCGCTCTTGCCCCAAATTTTAGTCAGTGCCCAGACAGCCATGATAGGACCGCGAGTTACTACCTGCATTCCCATGGTAATCATGATTTGCAGCTGAGTTAAGTCATTGGTTGTCCTCGTCAGAAGGCTCGGAATGGAAAATTTCTTAATTTCAGCATCCGAATAATCCATCACCTGATTAAAAATATCTGAACGCAGGCGTGTTGTAAAGCTGGCAGCTGTTCTTGCTGCTAAAAAGCCGACAAAAACTGCCATTAAAAAACTGCCAAAGGAGAACATGAGCATTTTTGATCCCGGCTTCATGATATCCGAAGTCGTCGTTCCTTTTGTCTGCAGCAGGGCCGTAATCTTTGACATATATTCCGGTGTTTTTAAATCCATCCAGACAGCCAGACAAATAAAGACCGTACTAAGGAGAATCATTCCCCATTCCTTGGCACTTAATCGTTTAAAAATTTTAAACATCAGTTGCTCCTACTTTTCTAAATTTTTTTTAATTTGCTCAAAAACTCTGTGAGCCGTCTCAAGATCGGCTTTATCAATACCTTTTAGCAGCTGCTCATGAATCTTTTGGTGGAAGGCAATAATATCCTCAGCCTTTTCAAGACCTAAAGGCGTCAGCACAATCTGCTTACAGCGTTTATCTTTTCGCGAAGGAATGATTGAGATAAAGCCGTTTTTAGCCATGCGTTTGATAAGATTGCTGGCAACAGACTTTGAAATCTGCAGTTTTTCCTCAATATCTTTGATAAAAATTTCCTTATCGCGATTTTTAAACAGATAGATGACTGTGCGTCCTTGCGGTCCGGCCAAGTGTTCAACGCCGTTTTCCTTAGCCATTTCCTGAACTGCTGTTTCCATTGTATTGATAAAATTTTTGAACAAACCGAAGGGTTCTTTCATGAAAAACACCTCACTTTTTCTGAAAATTCCCTTAATAGTTCTCATGGGAATTATTATAATACTTTAATTATAATTGTCAACAAAAAAGTCTTCATGAGAACTATTTTGACATATTATTTTCTACCGGAAAAAATTTATCGCTTTTTGAGAACAGACAAACGCTAAGATGGAGGCGTCTTATTCTGCTCAGCTTGTCCTGTACTGTCTGCCATAATGCCCGGCTCAAAACTGAAAATCAGTGCTTATTGCAGCCGATTTACTCAGTCCAAAAACAGGTCTTGATTTTTACCAGTCTTCGTGTTAAGATATGAAAGAATTTAATAAGGATGTTTGGGAAAAGCCATCTGTAAAAAAAACCAGTCGATTAAAGACTATACAGGCTTTTACCTTTAGGGTAAGGGCCTTTTTCTCTGCATCAAAAGAAAAGAGGATTTTATGAAACGTCAATCAGCTCTCGTCGTTTTCAGCGGCGGCCAAGACTCAACTACCTGCCTTTTTTGGGCTCTGAAGCACTATGAACACGTTGAAACAGTAACTTTTTCCTACGGTCAGCGGCACAGTCAGGAATTAGCAGTTGCCAAAGAAATTGCTGCTGAACAAGGTGTCAAACACCATGTGCTCGATATGTCCTTACTGGGGCAGATAACAGACAATGCTTTGACATCTGACATAGCGATTGAAAGCAAAAACGGCGAGATGCCCAACACCTTTGTTGATGGCAGAAATCACCTTTTTCTTTCATTTGCTGCTGTCCTCGCCAAACAGCTGGGCATTACCGATCTGGTGACAGGTGTCTGCCAGACAGACTTTTCGGGTTACCCGGACTGCCGCGATGTCTTTGTCAAATCACTTAATGTCACTTTAAACCTTGCCATGGATTATGAATTTGTCATTCAAACACCCCTAATGTGGCTGGATAAGGCTGAAACATGGGCTTTGGCAGACAGTCTCGGTCAATTCGACTATGTCCGCGAGAAAACACTGACTTGCTACAATGGCATCCGCGGCAAAGGCTGCGGAGAATGCCCTGCCTGCCATCTGCGCCAAGCAGGATTGGATAAGTATCTTGCTCAAAAGGAGAAAAACTAATGTTTGCTGCACCAAAAGAAATCAAAAAAGAAACCGGACAGTCTCTGATATACTGCCCCAGACGTGTGCTGGTATCGAAAGAATTCACCTTTGATGCCGCTCACCACCTTTTCAATTATGAAGGAAAGTGCAAAGCCCTGCATGGCCACACCTATCGCTTGCAGATTGCTGTCAGCGGATTTTTAGATGACAAGGGTATGGTGTACGATTTTGGCAATATCAAGAGTATTTACAAAGAGCTGCTGGAACCTTATCTGGATCACGCCTACCTCAATGAAAGCCTGCCATATATGAATACAACAGCTGAAAATATGGTTTACTGGATTTATAAAACCTTTGAAGCTGCCTTACCCAAGGAACGAGGCCTGCAGATGGAGGCTGTCCGTCTGTATGAAACGCCTTCTGCCTATGCGGAATTTAAAAGGGAATGGGAGTTTGAAGCATGAAAAAACAGCGCCTTTTAAAATTGCCGATTCTTGAAATTTTTGGTCCCACCTTTCAGGGAGAAGGCCGGGCAATCGGCCAAAAAACCATGTTTGTACGAACAGGCGGCTGTGACTATCACTGCGATTGGTGCGATTCTGCCTTTACTTGGGACGGTTCTGAAAAACCAACCATGATGACGAGCGACCAGGTCATTGAGGAACTGGACAAATTAGGACACTATGATTATGTCACACTCTCGGGCGGCAACCCTTGTCTTTTGGCAGCTAATATGGCAGAACTCGTGGCCAAATTAAAAGACCATCAGGTGACACTGGCTGTTGAAACACAAGGCTCACGCTGGCAAAACTGGCTAAAGGACATTGACCAAGTAACCTTAAGTCCCAAGCCTCCCTCCAGCAAAATGGAGGTCAATTTTGAAACATTGGACTTTATTGTCTCACAATTAGACCCACAAAAAGTCACCTATAAAATTCCCATCTTTGATGAGCTTGATCTGGATTTCGCTAAAATGATTCAAAAACGCTATCAGCCCGATGTTTTATATCTATCAGCCGGTAACCCTGAACCTAAAGCTTCCGGCGACATTGTTCAGCATCAGCTGATGCGGCTCAAAGATTTATGGGAACGCATTGCTCAGGATGACTCCTGGGGCAATGTCCGAGTACTGCCGCAGCTCCATACATTAATTTACGATAATCAGCGCGGCGTTTAAATTAGAAGGGTAAAAACATGTCACAAACAGAAGAAATGAAAGACTTAACTCTTTTAGGAAACCAGGAAAACAATTATAACTTTACTTATAGCCCTGAAATTTTAGAAGCCTTTGACAACCGTCACAAGGACAATGACTACTTTATTAAGTTCAACTGCCCGGAATTTACATCGCTGTGTCCCATAACTGGGCAGCCTGATTTCGCCACTATTTATCTGTCTTATATCCCTGATGAAAAGTGCGTTGAATCCAAGTCACTCAAACTCTATCTTTTCAGCTATCGCAACCACGGAGATTTTCACGAAAACTGCATCAATACCATCGGCAAAGACTTGGTTGAACTGCTGCAGCCGCGCTATCTCGAAGTTTGGGGCAAGTTCACACCGCGCGGCGGTATTTCGATTGACCCTTATTATAATTACGGCCGCCCAAACAGTAAGTATGAAGAAATGGCCCACTACCGCTTGATGAATCACGATCTCTATCCCGAAACCATCGACAACCGTTAAAATCAAAAAACAGAGCAAAATCTATTTCCAAAATTTGATTCTGCTCTGCTTTTTTTGGAACTTTAAATCTCAGCCTGCAAAGTTAATCTTTCAGACAGCAGCCTGCCAGCCTGTCTTTTCAATTACGGCAATAACAGTGCCTTGTTTTGATCCTGTCTTTTGGATCATTGGCTACTTTGCCTTCAGGAACAAATAAAAGCTAAAGCAGGCAATTTTCGATTTCACCTCAGAAAAAACACTTAAAATCACGCTATGTAACAGTGATTCTAAGTGTTTTTTTGCATTTCTTTAGCATATTCCCAAATTCTGATCCTCTATTTTTCGTTTAACATCCCCATTTGCAGCGTTTTATGCTATACTTAAACTAACAAAGAAAGCGCTTTCTAAGTTAATGGCACTCCTTCCGCCGAAAGTGACTATTTCCATCAACTGCCATAAAACTGTTAGTTGCCAATCTAAAAAGGAGACTCCTATGAAAACATTTATTAAATCTAAAGTCGGACGCATCATTCTTATCATTTTAGGGATAGCGCTGATAGCTGTACTGTTTGCAGGTGGCTACGAAGTGTTTAAATTAAGGCGCCAAAATGATTATCCAGCCTACTATGGAGCTTTAATGAACAAGCACCTTCCCTATACAGAAGCAGAAATGGACTACCTGGTCGCTGTGAAAAGGTATCAGGACCCCCTCTTCTTTAATGAGAAAGCTTATCGAAAGGCTATGAATTCTGGCACGCAGACGCTTTCCGACCGGCAGGAAAATACCCAACTGCTGAACTGGGCTGACAGCTATCAAAAGAGGAAACCGCAGGAATTAAAAGCAAATGAATCTTGGCTTCCGGGCACTGATGTTGCTGTTTCGATTCCTGAAAATTGGGAGCAGACCTATAAAGATCGGCAGGCGCCTACCGGCAACTCCGGAAAATACATGCTTATTCTCAATCATAAAGGGAATTCAGGCGCTTTCGCCTATTTTAAAATCATCGTAAATTTTAAAAGAACATATAGCTCTGTCAAAGACTATGCAGCTTCAAAGGAGGGGAAAAAATTTGCTAAAATAAACAAGTCCCAGTATGCCTTTGCCCAGGAATTAAAGAGACAGGAACAGATGCGATTTAACAGAAGTATCGATAATGTCGCTAATTCTCATAACTTAGTAAATGGATTTATTACCTATGCACCTGTCACCATTCATGGCCGAACAGTCTATGCCTATCAGCAAACTATACCTTATGCTGACGGTGAAGTTATCGAAAGTATCTACCTGTTTCAAGTCGGAGACAATATTGTATCAGCCAATTTCTACTATCGGGCTAAAGATAAGGAAAAGTTTAAAGACTCCCTAGAACAGGCCATCGCTAAAGCTCACACTTTCGAACTAGACTACATGCGAAAAGACGAGCCGAAACATCACGGTATTACCAAAAAAGAGGAGAAACGAAAGCAAGAAGAAAGGTAACCTCTGAGAGCCTGCCTAGGCACTCAAATCCTTCCTTTGATAATAAGCTGCGCTGACAATCAAGCTAATTGCAATGACAGCTCCAGCAAGAGCTAAATAGGCCGGCTGTAATTTGACCTGACTGAAGACATCTGCACCGTTAGCAAAATAGTAGGGTGTCAGGTATTTGAGAAATTCGATATCCGGTACAATGCGGCACATCATATCCATGACATAGAGCAGCAAAACCAGCCCGAGTGAGAGACCAATTTGTTTTTTACGGCTGAAAGCAGAAACTAAGAAAGCCAGGCTGGCAATTTCAATCTGCAGCAAAAAGGCTAAGGCGTGATACCTGAGAAAGAGATCATAAGAAAAGTCCAAATCAATCTGCCAGATACCAAATGCTTCCAGTCCTATAACGATCAGATTAAATATCAGCAGCATAAGAATCAGACTGATATACTTCCACATCAGGATATTCAGGCGTCCAAAAGGGAGCGTGTAGAGAAATTCACTCGTGTGCCCTTCTTCTTCCTTTGACAGACTGCTTGCTCCCATCATAGCCGCAAACATCCCTGCTCCAAGTCCGAACATCAAAACAATCTCGGTCGCAAAATAGCCGTCTAAGGTAGCAATACTTACCTTATCCATCCCCAAAGCCTTGGTCATCTCTCCCATATTAGCATAAAGAGCTGCTGTATCTGCCAGCTGATCTTCCACACTTTTGTATAAGACAATGCAGCCCCAGCAAACCGCTCCTACTGCCAAAGACCAAATGAGCAGACTTTTGACAGTCAGGTTTAATTCATGTTTTAATAAGGTCATTTAGTGTCCTCCTCATAATACTGCAAAAAGAGGTCTTCCAGCGGCGGTTCTTCAACCAGAAAATCATCTGCCTGTATGTCCATCAGACGTTCTAACAGTTCGCTGCTGGAACCTGTAAACGTAAAGGATTCTTGCTTATTATCCTTCCAGACCGTCACGCGCTTGGACTGACTGTGTGTCAGGTTTTCAATTGTATCAATTTTAAGGATTTTTCCGTCCTTGATAATAGCTGCGCGGTCGCAGTAATTTTTGATGTCAGACAGGACATGAGACGACAGAAAACACGTGCTGCCAGCTGCGCAGGCTTCTTTAACCAAACTAAAGAAACGTTCCTGCATGAGCGGATCAAGGCCTGAGGTCGGCTCATCTAAGATGAGCAGTTCCGGCTGATGCTGAAGAGCACAGACAATCCCTACTTTTTTCCGATTGCCCAGAGACAGATCCTCGATTTTCTTCTCCAGCGGTACCTCTAAAAGCCGACAGAGCCTGTCCGCTTCTTGCGAACAGTCTTTTTTTCTGGATTTAGCCGCAAAAGCAATGACTTCTTTGACTTTCATATTAGGGTAAAACATGGCTTCCGATGGCATGTAGCCGATATGTTTGAGATTTTTTACTAAAGTCCCGTATTTACCGCCAAAGAGGGTCATCTTACCTTCGCTTGCTCGGATCAATCCCAACAGACAGCGAATAGTCGTCGACTTGCCGGCACCATTGGAACCTAGAAAACCAAAGATTTCACCCTTTTTAACAGACAAGGTCACATCTTCTGCACCCATATGCTTGCCATAGTATTTTTTCAGATGCTGAATATCAATTACCGTTTCAGTCATGATGAGTTTCCTTTCCTTGTTTGTAAGTATCCAAAAGCTGATTAAGGTTCTTGCTGTCAATATGGCGCTTGATTTTATTGGCAATAAAAATAGTCAGGTATTCCAGAATCACATAGATGACAAAGCAAGCAGCTGCCAGAAGATTGCCATCAAACCAGCTCAGCCATTGCCCAATAAGGCCATAGAGGCAGGAACAAACGATTAAGCCTAACAGTTCTCTCCCTGCTAACCTATCAGCTTCATCAAAGTTTTTAAACAGAAAAACCTGAATCTGAGTGATAACATAGGCTGCAATAACCATTTCGATTAAATAATAGATATTGGCTGTTGTTCTTCCCTGCAAAAGCTGGTAAACAGCATAGAAAAAATAAACACAAAAACAATAGATAGCTGTCTTATATTCATTGGCAATTTCCTGACTTAAGAAACGTTCCCACCGCTTAGTCTTCATCTTTAATTCCCTCCTGCAAGACCTGTCTGAGTTTATTGGCGTATTTACGTGAGATAAGGACACGTTCACCATTGTCCAGAGTGGCTTCGATCCGGCCAAAGGACTGGCTGCTGAAATACTGAATCCGGTAAAGGTTGAGCACCATGGCCTTAGCACAGCGAAAGAAGCCTTTAAAAGCATAAGTGCTGACTAAGTCTTTGAGACTGTAGGCGACTTGATAGACATCTTTTTGCGTATAGGCAAAGGTTTTACTGTCAATACTCTCAAAATACAAAATATCATCCAATAAGAGGTAACGTTCACCCTGCTCACTTCTGCCGAGAATTTTCTCACGCCCTTGAGAGACTAAATCACTGATGGCCTGAACAGTGGGAGTCATTTGTCGGTAACGCACGATAACTTCTTCTTGACCATCGGAAATATGTTCTAATCGTAACTTCACTGCTTTTCTCCTTTGCGATTATTATAGCAGAAATTTAAGCAACATAAAGCCAAAGCCGGTTAAGTTGCATTTTTAGCTGATAAAATGCAAAAAGGAAGCCCTATTATGGACTTCCTTACATTTTATTGGGAGGTCAGATTTAAAATGCTCAGCCAACAGCTGCTAAACTTAAAAGCAACTGTCAATCCCTTAGACGATACCTTGTGCTGACATTGCTTCGGCCACCTTAAGGAAACCAGCAATGTTGGCACCGACAACGAGATTGCCTTCTTGGCCGAATTCTTTAGCTGCTGCTGCTGAATTTTCGTAGATACCTTTCATGATATCGTAAAGCTTAGCGTCAACTTCTTCAAATGACCAAGAAGTACGGCCGCTGTTTTGAGTCATTTCAAGAGCTGATACAGCTACACCGCCGGCATTGGCAGCCTTAGCCGGACCAAATGAAACACCGTTTTTAAGAAAGACGTCAATTGCTTCAAGTGTTGAAGGCATGTTGGCACCTTCAGAAACAGCAATCACACCGTTAGCCACAAGTGTTTTAGCTTGTTCTTCGTTAATTTCGTTTTGAGTCGCACATGGGAAAGCAAGATCGGCTTTAACGTCCCAGACAGAACCTTGGCCTGCTGCTGTAAATGCAGCATTCGGACGAGCTTCTGCATACTTAACGATACGTTCGCGTTTTACTTCTTTGATTTCTTTCAAGAGCGCAACATCAATGCCGTCCGGATCGTAAACATAGCCAGATGAATCTGACACCGTAACGGCTTTAGCACCAAGAGCTTCTAATTTTTCACAAGCATAGATGGCAACGTTACCTGCACCTGACACAAGAGCTGTTTTACCAGCGAAATCTTCGCCGCGCGCTTTAAGCATTTGTTCTGCAAAGTAAACAGCACCATAACCGGTTGCTTCGGTACGGGCAAGCGAGCCGCCCCAAGTGAGGCCTTTACCGGTCAAAACACCGGTGTATTCGTTGCGAAGGCGTTTGTATTGACCGTAGAGGTAGCCAATTTCGCGTCCGCCGACACCGATATCACCGGCAGGAACGTCTGTATCTGCACCGATATGCTTGCTGAGTTCAGTCATAAAGCTTTGGCAGAAGCGCATGATTTCATTGTCTGATTTGCCTTTAGGGTCGAAGTTTGACCCACCTTTACCACCGCCGATCGGCTGACCGGTCAGTGAATTTTTAAAGATTTGCTCGAAACCAAGGAATTTAACGATAGATTGGTTTACAGATGGGTGGAAACGAAGTCCGCCTTTGTATGGTCCGATAGCTGATGAGAACTGTACACGGAAACCGCGGTTAACTTGAACCTTCCCTTTGTCATCAACCCATGGTACACGGAAAGATACGATGCGTTCGGGTTCTGCCAAACGTTCCAAAAGATTTTCCTCGATATATTGTGGGTATTTATCAAAAACCGGCACCAGAGATTCAAAGACTTCTTCAACTGCCTGAAGAAACTCTGCTTCGTGTCCGTTTTGCGCCTTAACTTTTTCAAATACGCTGGCAACGTATTCTTTACCTGTCGTCATAATGCATTCCTCCGAAATTGAGTTTGGTAATTTTTATTACGTAAAATATTATAAATTTTCTGAATTTTCTTGTCAAGTCTTTTTTGCTATTTTTTTGAAAAAATCAGCTTTTTATGTTATATAATCTAACATCACATGAAATTTATGCCTTTTTAGCCTCATGTTCCGCTAAAATATCCCACCTGACAGCCGAACGATTTTAATAATCACAGATTTTTGACAAGACGTCTCCTATTTTATACAATTAAGAATAAACGCTTTAAGGAGTTTTTCATATGAAATGGTTTACGCTTACTTCAGGAGTTTTAACACTCTTAATCGGTTTTTGGATTTTTGCTAATCCACTGGTTGTAACAGCTTCAATCGGCTGGCTGCTGGCACTGGTCATTTTCTTCGTAGGGATCACCGGTTTTATTGATTATATGTCAAAATCAGGGGAAGAACGTAATATTTGGAATTTGCTGCAGAGTATTATTTCCATTATCTTTGGTTTTATCCTCTTAACGTCCTCCATTTTTTCACTGACAACAGCAGTTGTCACCATTGCTGCTTACTGGATTTTGGTCATTGGTATCCTGCGTCTGATTTCTGCCTATCGTCTTAAAAAGATAGGATTTCCTGATACCAGACGTCTTCTGATCAGCGGTATTTTCGCCTGTCTTTTAGGACTTATTCTGCTTGGACAGCCTCTGCTGTCGTCTGCTATCATCGGCCGTTTTGTTGCCCTTCTTTTGATGGCAACCGGTATTTCAAGTATTTTTGTTTTTCTGCGGCTGCCTTAACCATTTGACTTCACAGCAAATCAGCATCAATAGACAGAACAAAGACTGGAACGAAAGTTCCAGCCTTTTTATCTGCTATAAGTAGCGTGCAATACCCCAGCGGTTAATACCAATTCTTCTGCCATTTGCTAAGGTAATAAGTCTATTGTACACCATGCTGCCGCTGTCTTTATCGTAATAGCGGAGCAGTCCCCAGCCATCATAAGCGACGTCACCTTTAACCTGCTTGCCGTCTCTGTTAAAGAAGAGGCGCTGATTATTGATGTACTGACTACCTCTTACGGCTGTGCCGTCTGAGCCCAGATAGTACCAATTGCCGTCCTTATCAGCTTCGAAGCGATTGGTTTGCAGTTGGCCTGAGTCCGCATGGTAATAGCGGATTCTGCCATTATCGTTTACAAAGTCTCCCTTGACTTGCTTGCCGTCATTGCCAAAATAGAGCTGCTGGCCGTTGATTGTTTGGCTGCCTGTCACGGCTGTGCCATCTGAGCCAAAGTAATACCAATTATTTTGACTGTCTGTTGCAAAAATATTGTGCGCCAGCTCTCCGGAATCTGCGAGATAATAGTAGAGCTTGCCATCATTATCAGTGATGATCTTTCCTTTGACTTGTTTGCCGTCTTGGTCAAAGTAATACGATTTACCGTCAATTGTTTGAGCACCCGTCACGGCTGTGCCGTCTGCTCCAAGATAGTACCAGTCACCATTGCTGTCGTTGGCAAAACGATTGACTGCCATATTGCCGGAACCATCGTCAAAATAGCGTTTTTTGCCATCGGCATCCGTTATCCATTCACCCTTGACTTGATAGCCGTTTTGATCAAAGTATTGCGTGTTGCCATTGATTGTTTGCAAACCGACCGCCATAACGCCGTTTGCATCAAAGTAACGCCATTTAGTATCTCCCTCAAAGGAATAATAGTCATTGCTGAAACGATTGCCCAGACGGCCAAAGTAATTTTTAGTGCCGTCAGCATTTTCTAAGATGGCTTCACGCAGCTGAACCCCGTTCGGCAGGAAGTACTGCACTTCATTGTTCAAATGCTGCAGACCATAAACCATATGCCCGTTATTATCGAAATAATACCAGTTGCCTTTGGCATCCTGAACAAAGCTGTTTTTAGCTTGATAGCCGCTGCTTGAATAGAAGGTCACACCGCTGCCGTCATTGACAAAGCCTGTTAAAGCTTCTTGGTTAGTCAGCTGTTTTGGCAGATAGGTTTCCTCACCATCCAAAGTAAAGTACTTATCGCTGGCTGCATCTTTAAGGACATAGCCGACACCGCGTCCCAAAATATTGGTACCGTTGAAGTACTTGGCCTGCCACTCGGTAATCTTTTCGCTCGGATCTAATTTTTGACCGTTCGAAATTTGAGTCCGTTCAAAGATGCTAGGATACTTGGCTGTCAGCTCGTCTAAGAAAGCGCCGCCGTATTTAGCCTGATAATCATCGCCATTCGTTTTGGTATTGGCCAAGTAAAGGGAATCCTTAATTTCAGAATCGTGGCGATACTCACCGTAATCATTAACACGGGTCGCAGTCACAACTTCTCTGCCCGGAAGATTGTAAATTTGATCCGGAACCCAATCGGCAATGACTTGAATACCATTGCGGTGCAGAGCCTTAAGGGCATCAATCATATCCTGCTGAGAACCGTATTTATTGTTCTTACTCATGGCAAGGTCATAGCGGTCTTCAAAAGCATAACCATTTAAAATGATTGAATCCAGGAAAGACCCGTCTTCAGAAGACACATACTGCGGTGCCATTTCAAAGGAGGTCACACCCCAAGACTTGAACAAATCAACATTTTGAGCAATTAATTTATTGGTATACTCAGAATCCTCGGTAACGAAGTCTTGGAAGTTTGAAAAGCCTTCATAGATTAACTGCGAATCCAGAGCACTTGAAGAATTGTAAACCTGTCCGTCAGCGTTTGCCTTATCGCTCGCTGCCACACGGACATCCTGATCTTCCCCTGCTCCTACCGGTACCCAAACAGCCAGATAGCCTGATACCTGCGGATTAAGATAACCTTGAATGTCTGACGCATCAAAAATGAGTTCGCCGTTTTCATTTGTCTTACGGTAAAGCGATTTAGCAGCATCATCAGATGCATAAGCTGCAAGTCCGTCTGCAGTTGTTAAAATAAGCGGACGATACTCTTGATTTTTGTGAGCTGCCCCCATGTTTACAACTACTTTGTCGTTGGCATTGAGTTTCAGACTTGGGTTATTGCTGGTAATAACAGCCATACCTTGGGTCTTAGTGGCTTCATTGCCGCTGTCAGATGCTTCATTTGCTCCTGTACCGTAGCGCACAGATGTTAAGACACCGGTGTAATCCCAATCCATATTGGACTTGTCACCTTCAACATAGGTAATCTTCATATCCTGACCGCCGGCTGCATACTTGATGCGTGCTTTCATCAAGGTCTCAATAGCGTCGTAATACGGTGACTTAGTAGCCATGTACTGGCCGTCGTCAGTGTACATATCCCCATAGTAAACACGGGTGATGGAGTCCTTATTGGACAGCATCAAAGCGTAGGCTGTCGGAATATTAGACTGAGTATATTTCTTATTAGCCTTGCGCATGTCTTCATTATAAATCTTGAAAGCCTGTTTCAGCTCATCCAAAGTAAAGGTTAAGCCATCCGTATTAGGATTGATATTGTCCTTGATAATTTTGGCAATAACAGTCTGAACTTCACTGTCATGAGCTCGGATAAAGATATAATTGGCCATGCGTTCGCTGTTTTTGCCCTCGGCTGAGCGGTCATTCAAGCTGTTTGTAATGACAGATTCCAAGCCGCTGCGGACATTGCTTTTATCACTGGCATCTTTTTCAAGAGGACGAGCCAGAGCATAAAGGAGTGACAGGCGAAGCTTGTTGTCAATCGGCAGCTGTGCTCCGTAAGTATCTTTGTTGTACTGCGGGTCATTATCTGACCAAGCTTCTAAGATAGACAAATGATCAAGAGCGTTTTTCTCGCTCTTATCTACGCCGTAATAAGCCTTGAAATAATCTGATGCAATCTGCAGCAAATCAGCATTAACATTATCAACGGCATCAATCCGAACACCGTCAAAATTGGCTTCAGGATCATTGGCTACAATAGAACCGTAATTCATTAAATAATGAAGCCAGTTGAGCTGCTCTGCCTGAACAGCAGGGTTGGAATTGTCAATATCATTTGCCAGAAGAAATTCATAGCCGCCCATAGAATTATCATCAAAATACTTTTGTTCCCCTGTCTGACTGGTCGGTGTGCGGTTCAGCAAACGGTAGTCAGAATCAGCATGAGGCGTGCGTTCATCATTGACGTAGAGAAGAGCTCCGCCCTGAAGGTGGTCTTTTTCACCGGCTGAAGTATCTGATTCGGTCTCAATATTCCAGTTGGACTGGGTTTTAACAAAACTGTTAATAATGTCACGCAGCCACTGCGTCTGCTGAGTTTGTGAAATTTTAGCTTCAATCTTTGCCTGAACTTCCTGTGCAGCTAAGTTCAGACTTTCCTGACTGCTGTCAGCTGTATAGGCAGTCTCTGTTCCCAGCCCCTGCTCATTCATATAGTTCAGATAATCCACCTGAGTTTGCTTGTCAGGCCACCAGGACATGAGCAGCGGGCGAAGATCTGATTCGGTCGATGCTGTCCAAGTCTTGCCGTCTTTCAGGATATCTTTGGGACGGTACCAAGAGTCCGCAGTTACATAATTATCAACTGTTTCAAGGCTGTTTTTTTCAAAATTAACGATTTGATTGTGCGGTGTGTACTCATTATTTAAAGATGTCAGGCCTTGAGTAAACTGATACTGTGCCGTATCTGACAGAGCTCCGGTTTCTTTATCAAAGAAAAGTGTTTGCCCGTCAACCGTTAGAGCAAAATTCTTTTTGACCTGACCGTCTGAGTCAATATAATAATACTTGCCATCAATCTTTTTAACATTTGGAATAGCTGATAAATCAGCGTCACTTAAGGTTTTTGTTTGATTTTGTTCAGCTGTCTGAGCGGCTGTCACACGCTCGCCGGACGTTTGAACTGTAGCTTCTCTTGTTGTCTCTTGTGCTTCTGAGCTTACGGTTTGTTGCTGACTCTGAGCCGGCAGTTCTGCTTCAGTAGTTTCTTGAACAGCAGTGTTTTGACTCTGTGTTTGATCCTCTGGAGCTTCAGTAACCGTTTCGGTGCTCTGCTCTTGAGGCTGTTGGGATTCCTGCTCAGTGACCTGTGTCTGCTGTTCAGTAACCTGTGCTTGGCTGCTTTCTGCTGCAGACTGAGCAGTTTCAGAAGTCTCTGCTGTACTGTCAGTCTGGCTTTGCTGAGTAACAACCACCTGATTGTTCGGTGTCTGTTCAGCCTCTGCCGATACGGATACATCCAGCGCTGCGCTGCCCAAAGTAAGCAAGCTGGATGCAATCGCAACTGTCACCCAGTGTTTTTTCACTTTGCGCATTTTATAACGTAGTTTCGTTTCCATAAAAAATCCTCCTTTTATTAGTTCAACATTATAACTTCATATTCCTATAAAACTGATGACGTTAGGATTACAAACTCCTTTCTTTGTTTTTCTAACTGATTAAGGCAAAAACCCGGAAATAATTTTTAACAGAAATATAATTTTTCTATAAACAATAAAAAATCCAGTCAAGCGACTGAATTTTTACAGATATAAAAGACTTGCAAGTGTCATATTTATCGGTATGGAAACAAGTGACAAAATCGTTGTTAAAAGTACCAAGCGCGAGCCGTATTCATAATCGCCGCCGTAAACCTGACTGAGCAGGGCAGCATTCATAGCTGTTGGCGAACAAGAGGCGATGGTCAGCGCCAGCTTCATGTCATAGGCATCTACCGGTAAGAGCCAGATGAGAACGATACTGACCAAAGACGTCACAAACAGCCGCAAAAAGGCAGTGTAGTAGGCTGGTCTGTACAAAAAAATTTCCTTAAAGTCAGCCTTGTAGAAATAAGAGCCCAGTACCAAAGTTGATAAAGGCGTATTTAATTTAGCGATTGTTTCGATAGCACCAGTAATGACTTGGGGCAAATCATAGGGTATACTGAAGAAAAAGAGCCCGATAACCGTTGCAATCATGGCAGGATTGATAAACAAGGAACGCCAATTAATAACGTTTTTATCTCTGGCAATGAGATAGAGCCCATAGGTCCACTGCATAATCTGATTGGCAACGACAAATCCTGAGATGAAAAAGACCGCATTGGTACCGCCTACAGCTTCCGCTAAAGGCGTTCCCATAAAACCGACATTGGCAAATAAGGTCGCATACCGATCCATATTACGATCGTCAGCCAGCATAAATTTTACCAGAAAAATCCGAGTGATTAGGAGGAAAAAGGCTGAACCAATCATGATCAAAAGCAGACTCAGCCGTTTGACAGAAAATTCCTGACTGATAAAAGAAGAAACAAACAAACTCGGTGCAACATAAGTTGTCAGAAGTTTTGATAATTTAAAGGTAACATCCTTGGTAAAAATGTCCTTATGCGCTAAAAATGTTCCTGCCCCCATAATCAAAAAAAGCACGACTAATTTTTGAAAAACCAAACTTGCAATGGCCATAAAAGCTCCTTTCATTCTGCTTTTGCCTTATTATAACATGATCTCGTAAAAATAAGAGAAAGATCAAAGAAATTAGTTGTAATCCCCGTTTTCAAACGAAGCGTTTAGCGGCTAAGCTTCTGCTTGCTTGCTGAACTGGCTCATATAAAGGTCATAATAGAAACCTCTGTCAGCCAAGAGACTTTGATGATTTCCCTGCTCAATGATTTGTCCGTCTTTTAAAACAAGAATCTTGTCAGCCTCCTGAATGGTTGAAAGACGGTGGGCAATCACAAAGCTGGTCCTGCCTTCCATGAGCTTATTCATCGCTTTTTGAATCAGCAGTTCTAAACGTGTGTCAACAGATGAGGTTGCTTCATCCAAAATGAGAATTTTGGGGTCGGCCAAAAGAGCACGCGCAATGGTTAAGAGCTGTTTTTGCCCCAACGAAATGTTGCTGGATTCCTGATTCATTTCCATATTGTAGCCGCCGGGCAGTGTTCGAATAAAGTGATCGACATTGGCTGCTTTTGCGGCTTCAATAATGTCCTCATCGCTGGCATCGAGATTGCCAAAACGCAGATTTTCTTTAATGGTTCCCTCGTAGAGCCAGGCATCCTGCAGGACCATGCCAAACTGCTGGCGGTAGTCCTGACGGGAAAGATGGCGGATATCATGTCCGTCAACCTCAATAGACCCTTGAGTGACATCATAAAAACGCATCAAAAGATTAATCAGGGTCGTCTTACCGGCACCTGTCGGACCGACAATAGCAACCATTTCACCCGGTTTAACTTCCAGACTAAAGTGGCGGATAAGCGGTTTATCCGGTGTGTATTGGAAAGAGACATCCCGAAAGCTGACCTGCCCGGTCAAATTCTGTTCCAGTTTTTCACTTACCTGGCTGACTTCATTTTCTTCATCCAAAACTTCAAAAATACGCTCCAGTGATGATTTGGCACTCTGCAGAACACCAGACAGCTGCGTGATGGTCTGAATGGGCTGGCTGACCTGCCAAATATATTGCACAAAAGCCTGCAGGTTGCCGATAGTCAGCTTGCCTGCCAGAACCTGTAAGCCGCCAACGACTGCAACAATCAGATAAGCCCCGTCTGAAATGGCATTGAGCACCGGCATCATAATACCTGAAATAAAACTAGCTTTAAAGCCGACATTGCGCAGATTTTCTGTAATATCACGAAAATCCGCTGCAGACGCTTCTTCACGGCCATAGAGTTTGATAACATTGAAACCCGTCAGATTTTCCTGGACAAAACCGTTCATATCTCCCAGAGCATTGGCTTGCTTTTTGAAATAAGGCTGGGATTTTTTCAAAATAAAACGGGCACTGAAATAAGTCAGGGGAATGCAGGCAATCACAATCATGGCCAAAGGCAGATTGAGATAGAGAACCATGGCAATCACAAGAATAATGGTCAAAAAGGCATTGATAATCTGCAGAAAACTCTGCTGCAGGGCATTTGAGACGGTTTCAACATCATTGGTAAAGCGCCCCAGCATATCTCCGAATTGGTGTCTGTCAAAATAAGCGACAGGAATTTTGTTGATTTTTTCGCTCAGATCCTGACGCAGATCACGGATACTTTTCTGCACAACATTGGTCATGAAATAGTTGGAACCGTAAGAACCGATACTGTAAAGCAGCCCGCGCAGAAAATAGAGCAGCAAAATTCCAAAAATATACCCGGTATTGATATGAGCTCCTTTGACACCTCGGGCCATATCGAGCAAATTGGCTGTCAGCTCTGTCATCACAAGGCCTAAAATGAAGGGCTCAAGAACATTCATAACAGAGCTGAGAATTTTAAGAAAAATGGCAAGAAAAAGCGAACTTTTATAATTTTTTAAATAGTGCCATAAGCGAAGAAAAACATTTTTATCTTTCATAAGCCCTCCTAACCTTCTGCCAAACGTTGACTGTCAAGCTGTGAATTGGCGATTTCACGGTAAATCTCATTGGACTTCAGCAGCTCGTCATGAGTGCCCCGGCCGACAATCTCACCTTCGTCCAAGACAATAATCTGATCAGCATTCATAATGGTTCCGACGCGCTGGGCAACGATCAGCACGGTAGCATCGCCTGTTATTTCTTTCAGGCGGGATCTCAGCTGAGCATCTGTCTTATAATCCAAGGCTGAAAAAGAATCATCAAAAATATAGATATCCGGCTCCTTAACTACTGCCCGAGCGATCGATAAGCGCTGTTTCTGGCCGCCTGAGAGGTTGCTGCCGCCTTCAGCCAGATGGGTATCAAATTTTTCCTTTCGGCTTTCAATAAATTCCTTAGCCTGCGCCACATCAGCAGCTGAGTGCAGCTCAGCCAGAGTCGCATCTTCTTTCCCGTACTTAAGATTCTCACCGATGGTTCCGGTAAAAAGCAAGGCTCGCTGCGGAATAAAGCCGATTTTCTGACGCAGAGCCTTTAGGTTGTAATCGCGGACATCAACGCCGTCAACCAGAATTCTGCCCAGTGTCACATCATAAAAGCGCGGAATCAGATTGACCAGCGATGATTTCCCGGACCCTGTACTGCCAATAAAGGCGACAGTTTCGCCCGGACCGACTTTAAAACTGATATCATGCAAGACAGGACTTTCCGTCTCTCCGGGATAGGCAAAGGTCACATTGTCGAACTCCAAATAGCCCTTGCTTTGCGTTTCAGTAATCCCATTTTCATTGGGATTGATGGAAATAGGCATGGCCATCACTTCCTGAATCCGTTTGCTGGATACAACCATCCGCGGATACATGGTAAAAATATTAGCAAACATCAAAAAAGAAAAGAGAGCATGAAAACTGTATTCAATGAAGGCAAGCAGATCCCCAATCTTAATCTCAGACTGCTTTAGAGGCTCCAGTGAAAAGTAAACAATAGCCACAATCATAATGACGATAATTTGTACAAACAGAGCTTCCGTCAGACCGGTTAATTTAAAGAGCCGGCTGGAGGTATTTTCATAAGTGTTATTCTTAAGCGCAAACCGCTCCTCCTGATAAGCCTCGCGGGCAAAAGCACGGATAACCCTGAGGCCGGTCAGATTTTCACGCACATACTGATTCACCTTGTCCAGCGTATTTTGCTGCTTCTCAGACAAGGGGCGTGTTTTTGCTGCCACGTAATAAACAACCAGAATTAAAAAGGGGATGGCAACAACGACAACCCAAGCCAATGATGCGCTGGTCAAAAGAACCATGACAACGCTGGAAATCATCATCAGAGGGGTCACAATCCCCATTCGCAGGGACATTTCAGCAAACTGCATCAGCACAAAAGCGTCACTGGTCATACGGGTCACCAGCGATGCAACACCGATTTTTTCATATTCGTGATGGGAATACTGCTGCAGCTTGTCATACATATCATTGCGCATGTCACGAATCATAGTCGTTGTCAGCCTGCCCGAAGCATAGGCCAGTGTGATCCGCCCTGCTATCCCCAGCAAAACAATGACAAACATAACAGCGGCCCAAAAATAAAGAGCCTTTTTATCAGCCGGTGTAATTCCCTGGTCAATCATTCGAGCCAAAGCTGTTGGCAGCCCTAAATTCACCACAACAAATAAAAAAGCCCCTAAAACGTCCAATATCAGCCATTTAGGATACTTTTTCAAATAAGACCAAATATAAGCCATATCCTCTCCTTTTTCTTATAAATCTTTTATCATCCAAACATCCATGGCCTCATGCGAAGCGCCAAAAGACAAGGGGGCATCTAAATTGACAAAACCGAAATGCTCATAAACTTTAAGAGCCTGCTTGAGTACCTGCGAACTTTCAAGGTAGATTTTAGTGAAGCCTGCTTTTTTAGCCTCCTGAAAAATGTGTCTCATTAGAAGGCCGGCGATACCCTTGCCGCGGCAAGACTCATCGACATATAATTTTTGCAGCTCCGCCGTTCCCTCAAAAACCGGCGCAAAGCCGCCCACTCCCACGATATTATGATGGCTGTCCTCTGCAAGAAAATAAGCAGCTCTCGGGTGGCAGTTATAATAAGCGCTCAGCTGATCTAACTGAGGATCAAAATAGGCAGTGCCCTTAACAGCCAAACCTTCTTTTTCCAAAATTTTCCTAATCAGCTGAGCCACTGCCCGATTATCCCTTTGCTCAATAGGTCTTATTAACATCACTTCTCCAACTCACTCAGGTATTCGTAGCGTTCGTACTTTTCCAGCAGCTGCTCATTCAGCTCATCAAGCTCACTCTGCAAAGCCGCCAGCTGACCATAGTCACTGGCATTTTCCTGCATTTTGTTTTCAATGTCTTCGATTTGCTTTTCCAGCGCAGCTATGTCCTCTTCAATAGTATCCCACTCTTTTCTTTCAAAGTAAGACATGCGCTGCTTTTCTGTTTTCACTTTTTCAGCCTTAGGCTTTGCTGCTTTTTGCAGCATGGAAGAGCTGGATTTTTCAAACTCTTTTTCATCTAGATAGTCGGTGTAATTGCCAAAAAACGTACGGATACCGCCGCCTTCAAAAGCAAGAATTTTATTGGCCACCTTATCCAAAAAGTAACGGTCATGACTGACCGTAATGACAGGTCCACTAAAGTTTTGAAGAAAACTTTCAAGTACCGTCAAAGTAGCGATATCAAGGTCATTGGTCGGCTCATCCAAAAGTAAGACATTGGGCTTTTCAATGAGGATTTTTAGAAGGTAAAGTCGCTTTTTTTCACCGCCCGACAGCTTGGAAATAAGTGTCCCGTGACTTGATCTGGGAAAGAGAAACTGCTCCAGCAGATCTGTGACGCTGCTGCTTCCACCAACTGTTTTAACTTCGTCTGCAGCTTCCTGCAAATAATTAATAAGCCGCTTGCTCTCATCCATTCCCTTAATCTGCTGCGAAAAATAGCCAATGCGAACCGTCTCCCCAGTAATAAGCTGCCCGGAATCCGGCTGTAAATCACCGTTAATCAGATTCAGCAGGGTTGATTTACCCACGCCGTTGTCACCGACAATGCCAATTCTGTCTTTATTTTGAATAAGCAGATGAAAATGCGACAGGATGGGCTTATCCGGAAAAGCAAAACCAACATCTTCAAAAGAAATGACTTTCTTGCCGATACGGCTGGTTTCAAAATTAATAGCCAAATCGGCAGTCTCAGCATTGCCTCTTACATCAGCTTTTAAATCCTTGAAGCGGTTAATCCGAGCCTGCTGCTTGGTTGCTCTGGCCTGCGGCTGTCTGCGCATCCACGCAAGCTCCTGCTTATAAAGCTGCCGTTTTTTATGCCGGGAAGCTGCCTCACGTTCATCCTGCTCAGCGCGAAGACGGACATAATCCTGATAATTTCCCTGATATTCTGACAAATGCGCCCTGTCCAATTCAAAAATACGGGTAGCCACATTATCCAAAAAATACCGGTCATGGGTAATAAACAGCACTGTCCTGCGGCTGCTCTTCAGATAGTTCGTCAGCCAGGCAATTGTATCAATATCCAAATGGTTGGTCGGTTCATCCAAAAGCAGCAAATCTGCTTCAGCCAAGAGGACCTGTGCCAGCTGAACCCGGCGGCGCATGCCGCCGGACAGCTGACTGATCAGCTGAGCGGTATCATGAATACCTAACTGAGACAGCACCGTCTTTACTTCGCTTTCAATGGTCCAGGCATCCAGGGAATCCATCTCTGCCATAATTTTTTCAAGACGCACCTGATTTTCTTCCTTGTAGTCAGCCATGAGGCTTTCATATTCCTTAATCAGCACCATCTCCCGCAAGTCAGAAGAAAGCACCGTATCCAAGACAGTCTTGCTGTCGTCAAAGTCCGGTTCCTGCATCAGATAAGCGATTTTGTAGTCATTTTTCTTAAAAAAAGGTGATTTATCCCCATCAAAACCCAGCCTGCCTGAAAGAACATCTAAAAGCGTAGTCTTTCCGGTCCCATTGACCCCAATAATACCAATGCGGTCCAGATCATGGATAATAAAGGAAATATCCCGAAAAACCGTTTTATCACCGACAGTCTTGCTCAATCCGTCAACTAAAAAATCACTCACGCTCCAGTTCCTTTCTGACAAAATCCAAAACAGCTTCTCGCTTATTTTCCAAATCACCCGCTACAATGAGCATCTCAATTTGATTCAAGAGTTTGCCGAGTTTTGGCCCCGGCTTAAGTGCGAATTCTGCTATCAAATCGCCACCTTTGACCACAATGTCATGCTTATCATGGATAGCGAGATCAGCATTGAGGCTTCTGATACGCTCCATATCAACAGCAAGACCCTGTGCCTGACGAAGCTCTTCTGCAAGCAGCATCAGTTCCTTACCGTAACGATAGACATCGGCCTTATCCGGCTGTCTGTTTTGGCGCAAATCATAGATAGCCAGAATTTTCTCTACCGTCTTTTGAAAATGATTGGCCGTTTTCCATTGCTTTAAAAAAGACTTGGGGTTTTTAATTTCCAGATACAAAAGCACCGCCGCCCAGGCCTGCTCAGATGTCAAAAACCTAAAATTTTCCGGCAGATCGCTTAACAGCCGCTGCCAGTTCTCAGCAGAATCTGCAAGCAAAGGCAGGTGATTATAAGCCTGACTGGCAAGCAGGTAAGCAATCCCCTTACGCCAAAAAGGAGCCTGCAGCAGCTTATCAAACTCAATAAAAGAGCGCTCTACAGAAATTTTTTCCAATAAGGGCGCATGTTCTTTCATGGCAGCAAAGGTTTCTTCTTCAATGTCAAAATCAAGATTGGCAGCAAATCGCAAACCTCTCATAATCCGCAGAGCATCTTCGTTAAAGCGCTCAGCAGCATTGCCGACCGCCCGCAGCCGCCTTTGCTTCAAATCTGCCAAGCCGTTAAATTTATCAATAACATTGGACTGTTCATCGAGAGCAAAGGCATTGATGGTAAAATCGCGGCGCTTTAAGTCCTCTTCCAAAGAGCGCACGAAAGACACCTGACTGGGTCTGCGGTAATCCACATAGACATCCTCCGTCCGAAAGGTCGTGACTTCATACTCATGACCGTTCTCTAAAACCAATACAGTACCGTGCTCAATACCGACATCTACCGTCCGCGGGAAAATCTTCTTAGTTTCTGCAGGGTAGGAGCTGCTGGCGATATCGACATCATGAATGGGATGTCCCAGCAAAGCATCGCGCACGCTTCCGCCTACAAAATAGGCTTCAAAACCGGCCGCTTTAATTTTCTCCAATACTGGCAAAGCCTCCTGAAATTCAGAAGGCAGATGTTTTAATTTCATAGTAAATGTTCCAAACCGTAAACGAGCTGCTCTCGTTTCATTACTTCTTTAATCCCTAAGTTGACACCGCTCATGAACGAAATACGATCATAAGAGTCATGGCGAAGAGTCAGCCCCTCACCCTGTGCACCAAAAATCACTTCTTGGTGGGCAACAAGTCCCGGCAGGCGGACACTGTGGATTCTAAAACCGTCAAATTCGGCACCGCGCGCACCAGCCAGTGTCTCTTCTTCATCTTCAGCTCCTTGTTTTTTATAGGTACGGGCTTCACGGATGAGTTCAGCTGTTTTGACAGCCGTTCCGCTTGGTGCATCTTTTTTCTTATCGTGGTGCAGCTCAATAATTTCCACATCAGGGAAATACTTGGAGGCTTTGGCTGCAAATTCCATCAGTAAAATAGCCCCAATGGCAAAATTAGGCGCAATCAGGCCGCCCAATTTTTTATCAGCAGACAGCGCTGTCAGTTCGGCAATCTGTTCTTCGGTAAAGCCTGTCGTTCCAACAACCGGACGAAAGCCGTTTTCCAAAGCAAAGCGGGTGTTCTCATAAGCGACTTTAGGCATGGTGAAATCTACCCAGACATCGGCATCAAAACCAACCAAGTCGGCCTTATCCGTGAAGACAGGAACCCCGTCAAGATCTTTTTCGCCGGCAAAAGGATCCAGCAAAGCAGCCAACTGGAGCTCACTGTCGCCTTTAACCATATCTACGGCTGTTGAACCCATTCTTCCCTTAAAACCTGCTACAATAACTTTTATACTCATTTTTTTCTCCTTAAACTATGGGTACAGCCCCAAGTGCGATTGCTCCTTCTCCCAGATGGGTCGCAATGACACCGTTGAAAGGAACAATGGCTAAATTGTCTGTATAACCATGCGCTCTTAAACGCTCCTGTAAATCTACAGCCTTGTCCATGGCATTTGCATGAATAATATATGTCATATAATCACCGTCTGCCGTTACATCAGCCAAGATTTCAATGAGACGCTTAAGCGCTTTTTTCTCGGTTCTGACCTTTTCAAAAACTTCAATCCTGCCATCAGTAAAATACAAAATAGGCTTGATGCTCAGCAGATTGCCCAAAAGAGCCGAACCGTTTGACAGGCGGCCGCCTTTAACCAGATGATTGAGGTCATCCACCATAATGAAGGCATTAGTCTTTTCGATCATAACCTTCAGATTGGCTAAAATCTGCTCAAAAGCAAGACCCTCTTCACCCCACCTCAGGGTTTCCATGACCATCCATCCCATCGGGCTGGAGGTGATTTTGGTATCGGGAAAAGCAATCTTTAAACCGGCATGCTCTTCAGCCAGATACTGGATATTCTGATGGAAGCCGGAGATACCGCCCGATAAGAAAAGGCCGATTACATGCGTATAGCCGTTTTTCTCCAGCTTTGTCAGCAAAGCATCCAGATCCGCTAAACTGGGCTGACTGGTCTTGGGCAGTTCTTCAGAAGCTGCCATTTTGGCATAAAACTCATCTAAAGTCAGATTCTTACCTTCAATGTAGGTTTTTCCCTCAATGGTAATCTCAATATCAAGAACAAACAAATCCTTATTTCCCGTAAAATCTTCCGGAAGATAGACAGATGAGTCTGTAATTACAGCTAGTTTCATCTCTTTTAGAACTCCAGTGTAACGCCTTCTCGATCCAGCGCAATTTCAGTTACCTCATAGGTCATGCGTTTTAAAATATCTAAAAGAGGTGCTGCTAAGGTTGCCACTTCTTCCTGTGAAAATTCACTGGGCTGATTGACGATACGGTCTTTAATCTTAACCATTTGTGATAAGACGCCGCTGAGAACAAATTCGTCACGCACAATCATGAACTGCAAGACAGCTATAACTGTCGTTTCATTCAGCTCTTCGTTTTTTTCAACTAGCTGGAAGGTCACTTCCACATCTGTTTCCGGCGTTCCGTTTTCTTTCTCCCATTCTAAATTTCTGGCATCGTAATGATATTGGTTGACAAACTCTTTTTGACGTACAATTTCCATTGTTTTCTCCTTGTTTCACATTACTTTTCATTATAGCACACTTAAAAACAAAATTAAAGAAATCCCGAATCAGAATTTCTTTTGCGCATGCTTAAAAACGATGTCCGAATATCGCTCTAAAACAGCTTTTCTCTTATCTCTCACTTGACAGCGTCTGGCATCAATCAGCTCTTCATCAGACGAAACTTCTGCTAAGGTTTTTCTGCATTATGGCGCTGTATGAATTGAAAATTTCTCTTTTTGAGTTCACTTCTCACTATGGACTTAAACACAAAGCAAGCGATTTTATTTCGTTTGGCTGCAGCTCATCAGAATCGAACAGAGGTCAGAACCAAAAAAGCAAGCCGCCTGCAGCAAGACCGATTAAATAGCCGGCAATAACATCTTTAGGGTAGTGAACACCGCCTAAAACACGGCACAGGCCCAGCAAAAGAGACAGCAGCAGCAAAAGCAGACCTAAGAAAATATTTTCGTGCAGGATGCAGACACTGATAACCGCTGCTGAAAAAACATGGCGGCTGGGCATGGACTGTCCTTTCGTCTTCTTTGTGATCAGCGGCTGAATCTCCCAGACTTCATAAGGTCTGGGGCTGTTTAAAATCCGTCTCACAAGCGACAGCAAAATAAAAGCCAAACCCGGAATAATAATATAAGGCCCCAAAGTCCATATTTTTTTGTGAGAGCAAAAAAGATAGGCCAGCAAAGCCAGATAAAAAATCGGCATCAGTCTGGTAATCAGAGTATTTGTCCATTTGATAAGCTTTATAAGCTTAGGTCTTGCTCTGACCGGCTGCGTCAGGTGCTCATAAAAGGCTGCGTAATTTTTCATCTTCATCTACTTTTCTAAGGAATAGCAGCATTAAGCTGTATGACTTGCTCCGTTCAAAGCCATTTCAGCATTTCTGAACCAATATATCAGCAGACAGCTCAAGACTGGTTTTCCTGTTTATTTTTTTAAAAATCTCTCGAAATTGCCATAATAAATGTACTCTTTTTCAGCCTGCAGAATCGGTAAGCTGTCAATAGCCTTGATAATCTCTTTCGTTGCTCCGGCAGGGGCTATGCCAAGAGGCGCATCTGTTCCAAAAAAGACATGATCGTTGCCAAAATAGTCAACACACAGTTCCAAAGCCTTGCTGTTGCCCAGAAGGGCAGTATCAACATAAAACTTCTTAAAGTCCTCGGCCAGATGTTCAGGCAAAATGTGTTCAATCCTTCCTGCAAAATAAGGAATCATGGCTCCCGCGTGATGGACAATGATTTTTAAATCAGGAAACTCCTGATAATACTCTGCCTTAACTAATTCCAGCATAGTCTGTGACAGTTCGTACTCCCAGCTGAAAACAATATTATTGTCCGGTTTTCGCCCGTCAAAAACAGGGTGCAGCCAGACAGGAATACCAAGTTCGGCTATGGCTGCAAAAAGAGGCTTAAATTCCGGATCAGCCAGCGACTTTCCCAAGTGCCGGGTAAAAAGCTGCACGCCCAGCAGATGAGGATTGGGTAAAATATCCTCTTGCAAAATCTCTATGGCTTGCGAAATGTTATTCATCGGCAGCATACCTACACCGCCGGCAAAGAGCTCAGGATACTGCTTAATTGTTTCAAGCAGCTCTTCATTGGCCTTGCGGCAAAGCCGGGCAGCAGGCTCGCCGGACACATAGTCCTCAGGATTCAGATTAACATAAGAAATAATTTGTTTTACACCTTTGACAGCATGCTTGCGGCGCAGCTCCATATCTGATAAAACAGGATTTTGCATAAAAGGGTATTTCTGCAGGATTTTGTCATCCAGCTGAGCCATTTTTTCATAAAAATCGGGCAGTAAAACATGGGCAAAAACATCTATTTTCTCGGACATCGCGGTCTTCCTCTCTTAACAGGCTCTCTTTACTGTTGTGCCTTTTATTATATCATTTTTAAGCAGCTCAAGGAATACAGCTCTTAGGATTTCTCTATTTTAGTTTTAATGACAAAAAAGCCGGAGCAAAGTCCGGCTTACTGCTTATCTATTTCTGGCAGAGCAGCTAAAACTGTCCTGCTTTTATTTGGCCTTGCGCAGCATTCCAAAGAGGATACCTGAAACCACGGCTCCGATAAGGATATAGAGCAGATAGAGCAAAGCATTGCTGGTCAAAGCGATAACGAAGATACCGCCGTGAGGAGCCATCAATTTGATGCCTGACAAACCAACCAAGGCACCTGTAAGAGCTGAACCAACGATGAAACTTGGAATGGCACGTGCCGGGTCAGCCGCACCGAATGGAATAGCACCTTCAGTGATGAAAGACAGTCCCATAACAATGTTAGTCAGACCGGAATCGCGTTCTTCCTTGGTGAATTTATTTTTGAAAAGCAAAGTAGCCACAAAAACTGCAAGCGGCGGTACCATACCTCCGGCCATGACAGATGCCATAACCACAGAGCCACCTGAAGAAACAGTCGCAGCCAGTGTACCTGTACCGAAAACATAGGCTGCTTTATTAACAGGTCCGCCCATGTCAACAGCCATCATGCCGCCGACCAAGAGTCCCATCAAGACAGCTGAACTGCCTGAAAGATTTTGAAGGAAAGTATTCAAAGCTGTATTGATGCTGGCCATCGGAATATTGACAAAGAGCATCAGGAAGCCTGTTACCAAAACACCAAGCAAAGGATAAAGAAGAATTGATTTAACCCCTTCAAGTGAACGTGGAAGTCCGGTCAAGAGTTTCTTAAGAAGCAGGATAACACCGCCGGCAAGAAAACCACCGACAAGAGCACCTAAGAAACCAGAAGGAATACCTTCCAAGGCCATGCTTGCTTTACCGCCGCTGGCAAATGGCACTTTCCCGAAAGCCAGACCGGATTTAGCAATAAATCCTGCAACAAAACCGGCAACCAGTCCAGGTTTTTCTGCGATAGAGTAGGCAATATAACCAGCTAATACCGGAAGCATAAATTCGAAAGCTGCATTACCGACATTCTTGAAAAGTGCTGCGACTTCGTGGTAAGAACCCAGATTGGATAATTGATCTTTCGGAACTCCCATCAAATTATCAATCAGGAAGGCAAGAGCAATGGCGATACCGCCGCCGATAACAAATGGCAGCATCTGTGAAACACCGCTCATCAAGTGTTTGTAGAAGGCACCGCCTAAACCTGATTTTTCAGCAGAACTTTCACCGGCATCAGTATGGTTAGCTGCGGCCGCATACTTTTCAGCCTTGTCATCAAGAATAATATTAATCAGCTCTTCTGGTTTTTTAATTCCTTCTGCAACCGGCCGAGAAATTAAAGGTTTACCGTCAAAGCGATCCATTTCAACAGCCTTGTCCGCCGCGATGATAACACCTTTAGCACGCTTAATGTCATCAGCAGTCAGTTTATTGCCGATACCTGAAGCACCGTTTGTTTCAACTTTAATCCCAACACCCATTTCAGCAGCCTGTTTTTTAAGGGCTTCTTCAGCCATATAAGTATGGGCAATACCTGTTGTACAAGCCGTTACGGCAACAACAAACTCTTGATTGTCAGCTGCCGGTGCTGCCGGTACTTCTTCTTTCTTTTCTTCCTCTGTTTGGTTAAAGAGAGCAATGACATCATCAGGAGTGCTTACTTGGCGAAGTTTATCAGCAAATCCATCTTTTAAAAGGTATTGCGACAGTTCAGCCAAGGCCGCTAAGTGTGTGTCATTGGCACCATCCGGTGCAGCAATCATGAAGAAAAGATCAACCGGTGCGCCGTCAAGAGCCTCATAATCAACGCCCTTATTTGATTTGGCAAAGAGGACAGTCGCTTCTTTAACAGCTGCATTCTTGCTGTGAGGCATGGCAATACCATCACCAAGGCCTGTGGAAGTCTGTGCTTCACGGTTCATGATACCGGCTTTAAAAGTATCAAAATCGGTAACGATTCCTTTTTCAGCCAGCTTTGAAACCATCTCATCAATAACGGCTTCCTTTGTGGTCGCCTGAAGGTCAAGCAACATCACATCTTTGTTCAGTAAGTCCTGAATTTTCATCTTTTTTCTACCTCTACTTTTTTGTAAGTTTCCTTTATAAAGTCAATACCGGCTAAATCATCTGAAAAAGCCGTTGCTGTACCGCAGGCGACACCCCATTTGAGAGCCTCTACAGGATCTGCCGTCTTAACAAATTCTCCCGTAAAACCAGCAACCATGGAATCACCGGCACCGACAGAGTTCTTTACCTGTCCCTTAATCGGCTTAGCAAAATAAGCGGCATCCGGTGTTACCAATAAAGCGCCGTCACCTGCCATCGAGATGATAACATTTTGCGCCCCTTTGGCCAAAATCTCACGTGCGTATTTTTCAACATCGTCCAATCCTTTCAGACGGACATTAAAAATTTCTTCCAGCTCGTGGTTGTTGGGTTTCACCAAGAGAGGCTGATAAGCAAGCGCATCAAGCAAGGTCTGCCCTTCAAAATCACAGACGATTTGGGCACCTGTCTGTCTGACGAGCGGAATCAAGCGTTTATAGATTTGATTGCCCAGATTAGTCGGAGCGCTGCCTGCAAACACAACAGTATCTTCTGAAGAAAGCCGGCTTAAAACAGCTTCTAAAGCTTCTACCTGTTCATCACTTATAACAGGACCAGTTCCATTAATCTCAGTCTCTTCATCAGCCTTGATTTTAACATTAATCCGCGTATCCTGATCAACGTGAACAAAATCCGTTTTAATGCCTTCAGCAATCAAGCCTTCTTCAACAAATCTGCCGGTAAAACCGCCAATAAATCCTGTTGCAGTGTTATCCTGTCCTAAGCGTTGCAGGATACGGCTGACATTAATCCCTTTTCCTCCGACAAATTTATCGTCACTGTCCATACGATTGACACTGCCAATTTCCACAGTATCAATGCGGACGATAAAGTCAATCGAAGGATTGAGGGTTACAGTATAAATCATACTTCAATCACCTTCGTTTTTTTCTTCGTTTCTTTTAACATACGGCTGTCCGATTTATTAGTGATAATCGTCACTGCTTCCAGCCGATCCACTTTAACAAATGAGGTCTGTCCCATTTTTGAGGCATCCACTAAAGCATAGGTTGTCTGAGCATTGTCAATAACCGTCTTTTTAATAGCTGCTTCTTCTGTATCAGGCGTTGTCAAGAAATGCAGGTCAACACCATTCATGCCGATAAAAGCTTTGTCAAAATTCAGCTGGCTGAGCTGGTTGATAGCAAACTGACCGATACTGGCATCTGTTGAATTTTTGACATAGCCGCCAATAACCAGAGTATTGATGTTTTTTTCCACCAATTTTGCTGCGTGGTGAATAGAATTTGTCACCACAGTCAGCCCCTCCTGCTGCAGCATGTCTAAGAGCAGTTCAGTTGTGGTTCCGGCATCAATAAAGATGACATCACCGTCAGAAATCATTTCAGCTGCTTTTTGAACAATCGCCTGCTTAGCTTGAACGTTTTTGATAGATTTTTGCAGAATCGTTTCTTCCTCTTGTAAGGGATGATTTTTTTCAGCTCCGCCGTGAACACGGTGAAGCTTTTTCTCACTCGCCAACTCGTCTAAATCTCTGCGAACGGTTGATTCAGAAGTATCAAGAATACTGACAAGAAATTCCAAAGTCACAAAATTTTCCTGCGAAAGCTTTTCCATGATAATCTGCTTACGTTCAGATTTTAAAATATGACCTCACCTCCCGCTGAAATCGTTTACACCTGTTATTATATACTCCCATAGGATAACTGTCAAGCAATTTCTCTCAAATTCTTTCAAAAAGTAACAAAAAGTCATAAAAGTAAGCAAATACAGGAAAAAGCGTACAAAACGGCTGTTAAATCCTGCACGAGCTGCAAAGCTGTTTTCATTGCCAACTCTGTCTTAAAATGTTTAAATCAGAAAAAATCGCATCAAACTGCCTTGATTTAGCTGAACCAAAAAACCTGACCTTTTGTACCATACAAAAGATCAGGTTTGATAATAAAATGGTTTTGCCAGCTTTTAAAGCTTCCCTGTTATATGGCGGGAAAGCTCACAGCCGCTCTTACTTAATCAACGACGTTGAGTGAACCACACGGTTATCGCGTTCCGGATAGATATAATGGATTGCCTGGCTAACTGCTGTTGGAGCTTCACCAAAGCCCGTCGCAATCAAATCCACCTTGCCATCGTACTGGGCGGCATCGCCGATAGCATAAACACCTTCCTGACTGGTTTGAAAGACCGGCGACACATTGATACTTGAGCGCTTATGGTCAAGATTCCAGTTTTTTAGGTTTTTATTGGACGTTGAAAAACCGAAGCTGACGATAAGATCGTCAAGGAAAAGTTCCTCGGTCTCATCGGATTTTACTTTTTGAATAAGAAGGCTTTGAACTCTTTCGCCGTCTCCTCTAAGCTCCAAAGGAACATAAGGTGTCATAATATTGACATTGGAAGACTTTAAAACTTCGACACTGTGTTCATGCGCCCGAAAAGCATCACGGCGGTGTACCAGAGTAACACTTTCAGCAATTTTATCCAAGGCATTGGCCCAATCAACAGCTGAATCACCGCCGCCGCAAATAACAACCTTTTTACCGGCAAATTGATCCAGCTTATGAACATTGTAAAAGATATTATGGTCCGCATAGCGGTCTTCGTTTTCCAGACCAAGCTGCCGCGGCGCAAAAGCACCGTTTCCGCAGGCGATGATAACAGCTTTTGAAAAATGCTGCCCTTTAGTAGTCTCAATGGTAAAGACATCGCCTTCTTTTTCAAATGTCTTAACTTCTTCTTTCAGACAAATGCTGGTTTTATCCTTAAAACGCTCTGTCTGTTCAATGAGGCTGTCCACCAGATCAGCCCCTGTAACCGCTGGAAAACCGGGAACGTCATAAATCATTTTTTCCGGATACAAAACAGCAGGCTGGCCGCCCAGTTCAGGCAAACTTTCAATAATCTTGACCCGCACACCGCGCAAGCCGGCATAAAAGGCCGCAAAAAGACCGACAGGCCCGCCGCCGATAACCGTTATATCATAAATATCTTTTTCAGATGTCATTTTTTCCTCCTGCAAAATTAGTTCCATTATAGCACAATTGCACCTGCTTCAAAAAAAGAAAGCACTTTTAGCTGCTCATTTCCAGTTTCCTGCAGTTTTTGCATTATCAAGTACAATAATGAAGAGGCTAAGACTCAAATCCTGCCCCTTTTATCTCTTCTAAAATCTGCTTTTCTTCATCAGTCAATTCATATTTTGCCAGCAAATCAGGCCGTCTTTCGTATGTTTTTTTCAGGCTCTGCTTCAAACGCCAGCGGCGAATATTTTCATGATGGCCGCTCATCAAGACATCAGGCACTTTCATACCGCGGTAGTCATAGGGACGAGTATATTGCGGATATTCCAACAGTCCTGACGAAAAGCTGTCATCCTGATGGCTGGCTTCCTTACCAATGACCTCAGGAATCAGGCGAACCGTCGCATCGATGATCGTCATAGCAGCCAGCTCACCGCCTGTCAGGACAAAATCCCCCAGAGATACTTCATCAGTCACCAGGCTTTTGATGCGTTCGTCATAGCCTTCATAATGGCCGCAGATGAAAACCAGCTCTTCTTCTTGTGATAATTCTTCAGCATAGGCTTGATCAAAACGGCGGCCTGCCGGATCCAAAAGAAGAACTCGGGGCTTGTTCAGCGCAAGTGCATCCATGGCATCAAAAACAGGCTGCGCCCGCAAAAGCATTCCCTGACCGCCCCCGTAGGGTTCATCGTCCACATGACGGGCTTTCTCAGCATACTGACGAAAATTATGGCAGCTGATACCAATAATGCCCTTCTCACGCGCCTTACCTACAATCGAGTACTCAAGCGGCGCAAACATTTCCGGAAAAAGAGTCAAAATATCAATTTTCATCGTCCAGACCTTCTAACACATGCACATCAACGCGCTTATCCGCAGGATCCACCTTGAGAACAACTGACGGAATGTAAGGCAGCAGCAAATCGCGCTTGCCTTGTCGCTTAATAACCCAGACATCATTGGCCCCGGGCTGCAGAATTTCTTTAACCTGACCGATTAAGACGCCGTCTTCATAGACATCAAGACCAATGATTTCGTGATAGTAAAATTCACCTTCGTCAAGCTCTGTCAGATTTTCCTCAGCTACTTTGAGCGTATAATCGCGGTATTTTTCAACATCGTTGATATGATAGAGCCCCTTGAATTTCAAAATATCAAAATTCTTGTGCTGACGATGGCCGGCTACTTCCAGATCTTTGACAAAATTCCCTTCTTTATCAAATAAGGCCAGACGAGAACCCTTTTTAAAGCGTTCTTCGGTAAAATCAGTCACCGATAAGACACGGACTTCGCCCTGAAGTCCTTGCGTATTGACAATTTTTCCGACATTAAAATAATCCATAACCATCCTTTGAATGTTTTTTAATTACTTATCTCTTTCTGCCTGTAAAAACTCACAGAAAACGGCAGACTCATCAAACACAGTTTAAGAAAAAGGCTTTTTCAATACGCCCTGATCGTATCAGAGATAAAATAAGAAAAGTGGCCTGAGCCACTATTTTTCATCAATAATAAGACGAACTTTTTTACCTTGAGTCGGAACCGAATAGACAATCGATCTTATCGCTGTAATAGTGCGACCTTTTTTACCGATAATTCGGCCAATATCACTGGAATCTAAATCAAGATGATACTCTAAAAACTCAGGTGTATCTTCAATTTTTATTGTAAAATTATCTGGCTGCGAAATCAGCGGTTTCACAATAGCGATAATCAGATTTTCAATCGTGTCCATAGGCAATTACTTTATTTCTTTGAATATTTAGCTTCGTGGAATTTTTTCATAATTCCTGCTTTTGAAAGGATGTTGCGAACAGTATCTGATGGCTGTGCACCATTGCCTAACCATTCGAGAATGCGGTCTTCTTTAAGAGTTACTTGATTCTCAGCTACAAGCGGATTGTAAGTTCCGACAGTTTCAATGAAACGGCCGTCGCGCGGTGCACGTGAATCTGCAACATTAATACGGTAGAAAGGTTTCTTCTTAGAACCCATACGAGTTAAACGAATTTTTACTGCCATTTTTGGGTAGTCTCTTTTCTTTTTTTATTTTTTGAACATAGCTCAGCTATGAACTACTTTAATTATTATAACAGAAAAAAAATATGTGTCAAGTTTTTTCCTTGACACATATAAATATTTTTACAAAACCAGGTCTGCTAAAAACTGCAAGCCGGCTGCTATGATACATCTCAAACAATAAAGAATTTAAGAGTGCTGTACCAAGTCTCTGTAATATTATTCATATCTCAGAGCTTCAATCGGATCCAACTTACTTGCCTTATTGGCCGGTAAAATACCAAAGACAGCGCCGATAAAGACTGAAAAAGCAATACTGACTAAAACAGTATTCAGTGCAATAACAGGCTTACCGATAGCATTAACTATCCCTTCTGAATTTCCCAGAACGTTGGTCAAACCATAAGCACAAAGCAAACCTATAAAACCTCCGATTAAGGTCAGAACGATAGACTCAATCAAAAACTGTGTCAAGATATTGCGGCGGGTAGCTCCTAAGGCTTTACGCAGTCCGATTTCTCTGGTACGCTCTGTTACCGACACCAGCATGATATTCATAACACCGATCCCCCCAACCAAAAGCGAAGTTCCGCCGATAATACCTATGAAGGTTGTAATGGCAGTAATTTGCGACTGAGCGCTTTCCAACTCTTTACTGATATCAAACATCGTATAGTGGCCGTCAGAAGCATTGGAAAGCTTAGTCAAACGTTTCGCTGCTTCTTTTCCGACTTTTGAAGAAACACTGGCATCAGGAACATGAACATAGATGTTACTGATGTCATCGACACCGAATTCAGAAGCCAGCTGACTGTTTGTCAAAATCGCATTACCGTCTGAATTCATGCCATACATGGATGATCCCGCATCCGGATCCTTGTAAACTCCGACAACACGGTATTTTTTATCTCCGACTTCAATAATCCTATTTAGAGCATCATCAGGACTGGAAAACAGCTTAGCTGCCAGCATTTCATCAATCATGATAAAACGCGAAAAGTTGGTGTAGTCACTGGTATTGAGCTGACGGCCGGCTACGACTTTATAGCCCTTGACATCAAAATAGTTTTGACTGACGCCTGTAAGAGTAACCTGTTTTCCTTTTTTATTTTGATAGAGAACATCGCTTGAAGTTGTATTGGTCACATAATAATTACTAATACCATCTACTTCTTTTACGATCGTTTGCAGCCACTCGTCCTTAATTTTAGGTGCATCTTTTTGCGATTGGTCTGAGCTGTAATACTGCTCCACCGCATCCTCATCATTTGACGCATAGTAAATTTCGACATCGTGCTGGTATTTAGTCGCTTGATCTGTAATATAGTGGCGCATTCCTGTTCCCATGGCCATAATAACAGAGACAGCTGTCACTCCGATGATTACACCCAGCATCGTCAGAAAAGATCGCATCTTGTGCCCCATAATTGAACTAAGGGCAAATTTCCAATTTTGCATAAATTTCCTCCCTTAATCAATCAATACGGACACTTTCAGTCGTATCTAATGTAATTTCTCCGTCACGGATAACAATCTTGCGAGTCGCATAATCGGCAATCTCAGGCTCATGGGTTACCATGATAATGGTTTTTCCTTCGCGATTGAGCTGAGTCAGCAGTTCCAAAATTTGGTTGCTGGTCTTGGTATCCAAAGCACCTGTGGGCTCATCAGCCAAAATGATCGAAGGGTCATTGACCAAGGCTCGTGCGATAGCAACACGCTGCTTTTGTCCGCCGGAAAGCTCCGATGGCAGATGCTTGCGCCTGTCAGCCAATTCGACTTTCTCTAAAAATTGCTGCGCCAGCTGATGGCGCTTAGATGCTGATACGCCAGCGTAAATAAGCGGCAGCTCAACATTATCCTGCGCATTGAGTTTGGACAGCAGAAAGAATTGCTGAAAAACAAAGCCAATTTCTTCGTTGCGAAGACGTGCCAGCTCATTTTGATTCAGTTTTTCGATAGACTCATCAGCCAAAGAATACGAACCGTCCGTTGCCTTGTCTAAAAGCCCGATAATATTCATCAGCGTTGATTTACCAGAACCGGACGGTCCCATAATGGCCAGAAAGTCTCCTTCGTTAACAGTCAGGTTTATACCTTTTAAAACTTGTAACTCCTGACTGCCGTTATGGTAGCTTTTCGTAATGCCCTCAAGGTGGATGAGTTCTTTCTTATCACTCATGCTGCTCACCTCTTCTCGCCGGCCTTATCGTTTTTAGCAGAAGGTTTATCAATCTTCTTGCCTTCTTTTAAGCTCTTGTCCGGATTGGCAATAACCACTTGGCCTTTCTTAAGACCGGAAGAAATTTCCTGTGACTTGGCATCGGCATTGCCTGCAGCGACATCTTTTCTCAAAACCCGAGAGTTTGAGTTGTCATAAACCCAAACATAGTTTTTCCCATTTTTGCTCACCAATGCTGATGTCGGAATAATGAGGCTCTTATTTTCATTGACAACTTCTACAGATACGGTGAAGCCCTGTTTTAAATCACCTAAATCACTGGTAATATCTGCTTTGTAGTCGTAGGCAGCCGCACCTGAAGATGAACCGCTGCCGGATGAGCCGGATCCTTGGGACTGCTCTTGGTCTGACTGACTTGGATAATTTGAAATGTAGGAAATTTTTCCATCCCATTCCTTATCATCATAGACTTTGGATTTAATTTTAATGGCTTGTCCAACTTTGATATTTGCTAAATCATACTCTGTCAGAGTGCCTTGAACCTGCAATTTGCCTTCACTGGTCACATGAACTAAGGCTTTGCTGGTCTTTCCGGAAGGATCAATATCGTTGTTAACTTCTGCCACTGTTCCGGTTACTTCACTGTTTACAGATGTGTTGTTCAGAGCTGTCTGAGCCTTATTAACCTCATCTTGGGCACCGGCCTGAGCATCGTATAAATCCTGCAGCTGCTGATCATAATTTGTAGAATTTGTCGGTGTCAGAGCAGCTGCAGAACTGTCAGTCATACCGCCTGCTGAATCGCTGCCTTGAGCTCCGGCAGTACTGCCCTCTCCTGTTGCTGAATCAGCAGCAGAGCTGCTTTCTGCAGAATTGTCTGCTGACGGTACAGTCCCGTAGGTTTGATAATTTGTAATCTGACGGTTGACCTTATTAAGGTTTCTGACTGCCTGATCATAAGTAGCCTGAGCCTCACCTGTATCATACTGCACTAACTGCTGTCCCGCAGTTACCTGGTCTCCGGCAGCAACCACTACTTTGGGATTGCTGCCCTTGCTGCTGTCATAGTAAACATATTGTTCTGACTCGGGCTTAATCCTTCCTGAAAGCAAGGTCGATGAGGCAATAGAGCCTTCTTTTACCTTAACCGTCTGATAGCCGACATTCTGCGAGTCTATTTGACTGGTCTCCTGCAGCTTTATCCAAATTAAGCCCAGCACAACAACAGCCGCTGCAAAACTGCCCACGATAATCCATCCTTTTTTCTTTTTGGTCATTTTACCTTTTCTTTTTGGCATAACCTTCCCCTCCTGCTTTTTTCCTTTTCATCATATCCTAAAGCGAACGTAAAAGCCTTACACTTTTATCAGAAAATCTTACAAAAATGTAAGACTGCTGCTCACAGATTAAACAGCCAACTTATTGTTCTAACTTTATAATACAAATATACAACCTTTGCTTTCTGATGTCAAGGCTTTTCTGACCATAAAATAAAAAAGAAAGTGAGCCAATCAATATAGGATGGTTGACTTCACTTTCTCACTTAAAAACCTGGATAATAATCTCTTTGTTTGCCGGCTTTTATAAAGCTGCTAAAGCACTTTGGCTCTTTTTTACGAAAGCTGACCGGCTAAATGCTGAGAAAATAGGGATTGCTGATTTGAAATAGCACCAGGGGGATAAATTCGCACAGTATCCGTTCAAATTAGATTGCCTGTGTAATAAAGCCTCGGCTCTCAAGAACCTGAACCATTGCGGCTGCCGTATCTAAGGCTGTAAAGAGCGGTACCCCGTGTTCAATAGCAGAGCTGCGAATTGCTGCCCCGTCCTCATCAAACGTACGCTTGTTGCCAACTGTATTGACAATGGCCTGAACCTTGCCTGCCCGGACGAAAGCAGGAATGTCATTGGTATCATTGTCGCCGAGCTTATCGACAACCTGGGCCTCTAAACCGTTCTCAGCAAAGAAGTCAGCGGTTCCTTCAGTGGCAAGAATGCTGTAGCCGATATTGGAGAAGCGCCGTGCCAAATCCAAGGCTTCCTCCTTTGTGTCATCAGCAATAGTGAAGATGACATTTCCAAAAGACGGAAGATGGAAATATGAGGCTTCGAAAGCTTTATAAAGAGCTTTTTCAAGAGTTGAGTCTGTCCCCATTACCTCACCCGTGGACTTCATTTCAGGTCCTAACAGGCTATCTACCTTGGCTAATTTCGTAAACGAAAAGACGGGTGCTTTCACATGAACATTTTGACTTTCCGGATAGAGGCCGTCTGTATAACCAAGTTCAGGTAGTGTGCGTCCTAAGATCAATTGAGTCGCTACCTGAGCCATTGCAATATCGGTGACTTTGGATAAGAAAGGTACTGTCCGGCTGGCACGAGGATTGACCTCAATAACATAAACCGTATCGTCTTTAATAACAAACTGGATATTCATCATGCCGATACAGTTAAGACCGATCGCTAAACGTTTGGTGTAATCAGCAATCGTTTGCTGAATTTCCTTCGAAAGTGTCTGCGGCGGATAGACAGCCATAGAGTCTCCGGAATGAACCCCGGCACGCTCAATGTGTTCCATAATTCCCGGAATAAGGACATTTTCGCCATCCGAAATAGCATCAACTTCACACTCACGGCCAACCAAATACGAATCAACCAGAACCGGATGATCAGGACTGGCCTTAACAGCTGTCCGCATGTAAGCGCGCAGGTCATCCTCGTTTTCCACGATTTCCATAGCACGGCCGCCTAAAACATAGGATGGACGTACAAGGACAGGAAAGCCAATCTTGCGGGCAGAGGCAACAGCTTCTTCTTCGTTGGTTGCTGTTTGACCGGGCGGCTGAGGAATGTTCAGATCTTTCAAGGCCTGCTCAAAAAGGTCGCGGTCTTCTGCGCGGTCAAGGTCTGCTACCAGTGTTCCCAAGATTGTCACACCAGCTTTGGACAAGGGCTCGGCTAAATTAATAGCCGTCTGTCCGCCAAACTGAACAATAACACCTTTTGGCTGCTCTAATTCGAGAACATTCATAACATCTTCAAAAGTCAAGGGTTCAAAGTAGAGCTTGTCTGAGACTGAGAAGTCCGTGGACACTGTTTCCGGATTGGAATTCATGATGATTGCTTCATAACCGGCAGCTTGAATGGCTTTGACCGAATGAACGGTAGCATAGTCAAACTCCACACCCTGACCGATTCGAATCGGACCCGAACCCAAAACCAGAACAGATTCCTTGTCCGATTTGATGGATTCATTTTCCAGCTCATAAGTGGAATAGAAATAAGGTGTTGCAGATTCAAACTCTGCCGCACAGGTATCCACCATCTTATAGACAGGAATGATCTGCTGATCCAGACGAAACTTGCGCACTTCTTCAGCTGACATGTGCCAGAGGTCGGCAATTTTACGGTCTGAAAAACCATTGCGTTTAGCTTCCCTAAGTATATCAGGATTCTTGATATGGCTTGCCAAGGCCTGCTCAATTTCATAGATATGCAGCAGCTTATCAAGGAAGAAAAGATCAATCTTAGTTAATTCTGACAGCTCTTCAATCGTGTAGCCCCGGCGGATAGCCTCTGACAGGTAGAAAAGCCGATCATCCTGAGCCTTAACGATTTTTTCAACCAAAGCATCATCTGTTACCTCAGCAAGCTCTGCCATTTCATTGTGATAAACACCGATTTCAAGCGAACGGCAGGCTTTAAGAAGGCTCTCTTCAATATTGCGGCCGATTGCCATCACTTCACCGGTTGCTTTCATCTGTGTTCCCAGACGGCGTTCCCCGTGTTCAAATTTATCAAAAGGAAAGCGCGGGATTTTGGCTACCACATAATCAAGAGCGGGCTCAAACATGGCATAGGTCGTACCGGTAACCGGATTGATCATTTCATCAAGCGTCAAACCGACCGCAATTTTTGCAGCCAATTTAGCAATGGGATAGCCGGTTGCTTTGGACGCTAAGGCTGATGACCTAGAAACACGCGGATTAACCTCAATGACATAATATTTAAAGCTGTTTGGATCCAGCGCCAGCTGAACATTGCAGCCCCCTTCGATTTTCAAAGCGCGGATAATGCTGAGGCTGGCATCGCGCAGCATTTGATTTTCAATGTCTGACAGTGTCTGTGTCGGCGCAAAAACAATGGAATCTCCCGTATGAATACCGACAGGATCAAAGTTCTCCATATTACAGACAACCAAGGCATTGTCAGCCGCATCGCGCATGACTTCGTATTCGATTTCCTTAAAACCGGCGATGGAACGCTCAATCAAGCACTGGGTTACCGGTGACAGTTTGAGACCATTTTCGGCAATCTCTCTGAGCTCTGCCTCATCGGCACACATGCCGCCGCCGGTTCCGCCTAGGGTAAAGGCCGGACGGACAATAACAGGATAGCCGATTTCACCGGCAAAAGCTACTGCTTCTTCAACACTGTTGACAATATCGGATTCAGGAATTGGCTGCTTTAAATCTTCCATCAGCTGCTTGAAGAGATCACGGTCTTCGGCCTGATCAATAGCAGACAGCTTGGTCCCTAAGAGCTCAACACCAAGTTCATCCAAAATACCGGCTCTGGACAGCTCCATAGCCATATTGAGGCCTGTCTGTCCGCCAAGGGTTGGCAGCAGAGCATCAGGACGCTCTTTTCTCAGAATACGTGTCACAAATTCGATGGTAATGGGCTCAATATAAACACTGTCTGCAATTTCCTTATCCGTCATAATCGTGGCCGGATTGGAATTGACAAGCACAACACTGTAGCCTTCTTCTTTGAGAGCAAGGCAGGCCTGTGTCCCTGCATAGTCAAATTCAGCAGCCTGACCGATAATAATCGGTCCAGAACCGATAACCATGATTTTCTTTATATCTGTACGTTTTGACATTTATTTCTCCTATTTGCTAGCTCTCTGGTTAACATTAAATAATCATTCTTGATGTGAAAAGCGCTTCCGGCAGCAAAACTAAATCCCTTGGAGCATGGTTTCTTAACCGCCTTTTAATTTTTAGCATCTTGCTGAAAGGCATCAATCATTTCTAAAAATTCATCAAAGAGATAAGACGCATCGTGCGGCCCCGGCGCAGCATCCGGATGGTATTGAACCGAAAAAGCCGGATAACGGCGGTGGCGTACCCCTTCGATCGACTTATCGTTGATTTCTTCGTGTGTGATGATTAAGTCGTCCGGCAGGCTTTCGCGTTCGACCGCATAACCGTGGTTCTGACTAGTAAAATCAATCCGGCCTGTGGCAATTTCACGTACCGCATGGTTAAAGCCACGGTGACCGAATTTCATCTTATAAGCCGTCGCGCCATTAGCCAGGCTAAAGAGCTGATGGCCCATACAGATGCCAAAAATCGGAATCTTCCCCTGAACTCCCCGAATCATATCCAAGGCTTCCGGAACATCTTCCGGGTTGCCCGGACCGTTAGAAAGCATAACACCGTCCGGATTTAGATTGAGAATTTCCTCTGCAGTTGTATCATAAGGCACAACGGTCACGTTGCAGCTGCGCTTTGAAAACTCACGCAAGATGGAATGTTTGAGCCCAAAATCAACGAGAACAATGTTTTTACCAATACCCGGAGCCGGATAAGCCGCCTTGGTTGATACCTGCTCAATATTATTTGTCGGCAGCACAGTGGCCCGCAGCTGATCCTGCAGGTGGCTTAATTCGTCTCCGCCGTTGGTCAGTGTCGCCTTCATTGTTCCATGATGGCGGATAATCTTGGTCAGAGCACGGGTATCAATGCCTGAGATACCCGGAATATTCTTGGCTTTCAAAAATTCATCCAAAGTCATCTGTTTGCGCCAATTGCTGGCCAGACGGGCATTCTCAGAAACGACTACTCCCTTACAGGTCGGGGTAATACTTTCATAATCATCACGGTTAATCCCATAATTGCCGACCAACGGATAGGTAAAAGTCAAAATTTGCCCGTTATAAGACTGGTCCGTAATAGACTCTTGATAGCCTGTCATGCCGGTATTAAAAACAATTTCTCCTGTTACATCAAGGTCTGCTCCAAAAGCCTGGCCTTCAAAAATTGTTCCGTCTTCTAAAATTAAAAGTCTCTTTCTCATATATGTACCTTTCAGTAAAATCAGCAAGTTCTCACTTTAGTCATTCGCGGCTGCTTAAGTAAAAACGGCTGACTGAAATTTTTATTTATCTTTTTTCAGAATGGTCACAAGATGTTAATCAGGTCTTTCCTTTCAGGATCGCCTCCAAAATAGCCATTCTGACAAAGACCCCATTTTGCATCTGAGCGACAATGCGCGATTTGGGAGCTTCCACCAGACTGTCTGCAATTTCCACGTCACGGTTCACCGGAGCCGGATGCATGATAATAGCAGAGCTTTTCAGCCGATCATAGCGAGCCTTGGTCAAACCATACTGCTCATGGTAGGTCTCTTTAGAAAAGCTTCCACTGCCGTCATGGCGCTCGTGCTGGACGCGCAGCAGCATGAGGACATCCACCTGATCAACGATATCATCAATAGCAACATAATTGCCGTAAACATCAAACTCAGAAGAATACCACTCTTTGGGACCGGAAAAGTAAATCTGAGCGCCCAAACGCTTAAGAATCTGCATATTGGACTTAGCCACACGAGAATGTGTAATGTCCCCTGCAATGGCAATCTTAAGGTTTTCAAAGCTTCCAAATTCATCATAGATGGTCATCAAATCCAGCAGACATTGGCTGGGGTGCTGACCGGAACCATCACCGCCGTTTACAATAGACGTTTGGATTGTCCGGCTGTCAATCAGCTCCTTATAATAGTCATCCTGCGAATGGCGGACAACACAGATATCAACACCTAAAGCGCTCATCGTCAAAATCGTATCATAGAGGGTCTCACCCTTGTTTACAGAACTGGTCTTAGCATCAAATTCAATCACGTCCAGACCCAGCTTTTTCTCTGCTACTTCAAAAGATTTGTGAGTCCGCGTTGACGATTCAAAAAACAAATTTGCCGCAAAGTACTGCCTGTCCAGCGAAAAATGAACCTTTTTCTCTTTGAAAGCCAATCCTCTTTTAATTAAGCCAAGCACTTCTTCATTGGATAAAATCTCCATGCTGACCAAATGCTTAAGCGACACAACACCATCAGTAACTATCATTAGAACCTGTCCTTTTCTGAGAGAAATTCCATAAGAGCTTGCCTTGCATCCGAACATTTAAAATGTCTCAGGACACCTGAACTCGGTTTGATTAATCTTCTTTAGCAAGCAGCAAAACATTATCTTTGCCATCAATCTCTGTCATATTCACAACAATTTCTTCTGAACCGCTGGTCGGAATGTTTTTCCCAACATAGTCTGCACGGATAGGAAGCTCTCGGTGTCCTCTGTCTACCAAGACAGCCAGACTCACTCGAGACGGGCGGCCGAGATTGACAAGATTATCAATGGCAGCACGGATAGTGCGGCCTGTATAGAGAACATCATCGACCAAAATCACATCACGATCTGTAATGTCAACCGGCATATCAGTTGTATCTTCCTCAATTTTAATATCATCGCGGAAATGTCTGATATCAAGCTGGCCGAGCGGCACATCAATACCTTCAATTTGTTTGAGCCGCTCCTGAATACGGCGGGCAATAAAAACACCGCGCGTCTTAATACCTGCCAGCACAATCTTATCAAGGCTCTTATTGCGCTCAATAATTTCGTAAGTAATGCGCGTGATAGCACGCTTCATAGTGACACCGTCAACAATTTCTTTTGTTTTCATAGAATGCCTTTCTGTAAAAAATAAGAAAAAATCTCCTTGTACAAGGAGATTTCACGAAATATAAGTACAGTTTCCCCTGCACTTTTTTCTTACCGGCTCCTTGCCTGCCTCACGGGACAGTGTTAAAGGAATATTCATTTCATTCATTATAACATACTGCTTATATTTTTCAAGAGTCAGCTGTTTTTTATTGGTAAGAATCACTCAGCCAAGACCGAATAATTTTGATAAAATGGTCATCAAACCCAAACTATAGGCAAGAATGGCTGCCGGCTTGCCCAATAGGATAATGGTTATAAACTGTTTGTAAGTCATGCTGGTCGTCCCGGCCAGATAACAGAGCAAATCATCAGGCGCAATCGGAAGAAAGATGGCCCAGGCAAAATATTTAGCAAATTTACTGTCCGAGTTGGTCCGATGTTCATAGCTTTCAAGCAGCTTAGGACTGAAGAAAGCCTCCAAAGCAGGCCGCCCGAACCGCTTGGCAATATGAAAGCCCAAAACAGAACCGGTGCAAATACCAATGTAATTCCAAATAAAGCCCCAGAAAGGACCAAAAATAACAACACCTGCTAAAGTGGAAACACCGCCCGGCAAAATAGGAATGGCTACCTGAATAATTTGCAGCAAAATAAAAATCAAGGGGCTCCAAGTGCCGTAACCTTTCATAGCAGCACGTAATTTTTGAACATCTGTCAGGTAGCCCTTATTGTAGAGATGAACAGTCAAAATGATCAATGCTAAAATCACCAGCCAGGTAACTAAGCGCAAAACTATACGAACGTACTTTAGCTTTGTTTCTGTTTTTAAAGGATTGGATTTCTTCATGTCCCTATTTTAACAAAAAGTCAAAAAATATACCGCAATAAATTGTCAGCAAAAAACAAGGCAGAATCCAGAATCTGTCGGATTTTGCCTTGCTTTTTAGCTTAAGTATAAAAAAAATTCTCTCAATGATGGCGCAGCTGATCCAATGTTTCTTGGAAAACAGTCGGTACTTCTGCAGAAAAGCGCATCAACCGGCCTGTAGCAGGATGAGTAAAACCCAATGTTTCTGCGTGAAGAAACTGTCCCTGTCCTTTGAGGGTTTTCTTTGGTGCATAAAGCGGATCTCCGGCAACCGGATGCCCGATATAGGCCATATGGACGCGAATCTGATGCGTTCTTCCGGTCTCTAAAGTCAGCCTGACCAAAGTGTAATCATCAAAGCGCTCCACAACCTGAAAATGTGTGAGAGCAGGCTTACCTTTTGCCGTTACAGCCTGCTTTTTACGATCCTTGTCGCTGCGGCCGACCGGTGCCTCAATGATACCTCGGTCATTAGGCAGACTGCCGTGCACAATGGCCAGATACTGACGCAATGATTTCTTTTTCTTTAGTTCATCCGCCAGGAACTGATGGGCTAGATCATTTTTAGCGATCATCAAAAGTCCCGAAGTATCCTTATCAATGCGATGAACGATACCCGGTCTTACCACACCGTTAATGGTGGACAGGTCTTTAATGTGAAAAAGCAAAGCATTGACCAGCGTCCCTGAAGGATGGCCGGCTGAAGGGTGAACCACCATCCCTTGGGGTTTATTGATAACGGCTACATCAGCATCTTCGTAGATAATATCAAGCGGCAAATCCTGCGGCGGACAGTCCAGTATTTCTTCCTGCGGCAGTTCATAAGTAACCACGTCTCCTGCCTTAACCGCATACTTGGCCTTTTGAGCTCTGCCATTAACCAAAACAAGCCCCGCCTTAATCTGTTCACTGGCTTGGCTGCGGGACAGTTCTGTCAAATCTGCCAGCGCTTTGTCTAAGCGCGCTCCTGCTTCTTTAATGCGAATCTCCATTTTTTTCTTCTCTCCATAGGGCAACAATCAACAGCAGCACTCCGATACTCAAATACGTATCTGCTGCATTAAATATTGCAAAATCAACAAAATCAAGATGAACCATATCCACAACATAGCCCAGCCGCAAGCGGTCAATAAAATTGCCTATACCGCCGGAAATAATCAAAATCAAACCAGCCAAAAGCCAGACATTGTCAGACTGTATATATTTGATAAGGTAGTAAGCCGCTGCCCCCAGCACAAGTACAGTAATAATCGTAAAGAACCACTGCTGGTTTTCTAAAATAGAAAAGGCGGCTCCCGTATTTTTCAAATAGGTGAGGCTGATCACGTTGGGAATCACATTGACGATTTGACCCAAAGCTATTGACTTGACGACCCACATTTTGCTGAGCTGATCCAAACCAACCAAAAGAAGAATGACAAAAGGCAGTAATAGTTTTCTCATAGGTTCTCCTTAAGGCTTATAGGTTTCAAAATAATTAAACATAACATTGATAAACTTCAGAGCACACGTTGATAAGGCTGTGCTGCTGCGTCTGACGTAAACCATGCGGTTGTCCAGCTTATCATCCAAAGGAATAACTGTAATGCCGTTGACACTGCGGCTGTCTAAAAATCCTGAGCCGGTTGCATAGGCGTCCGTCCGCTCCAAAATTCCATTGAGGGTTGCCCGGTCGGTAACATTGTAAATCAAGGAACTGCCAGTGGTATCAACCAGATTTTCAGAATAATAAAGGTATTCATCCTTTTCCTGAGTGAAACGAACCGTCTCAAGCCCTTCTAAATCTTCCATGGTTAAGAGCTCCTTTTGAGACAGAGGATGGTCTTGGCGCAGATAAATATGCGTTTTAAAGGGAATCATTTCGACAAATTCCAGACCCAGCTTATCCATTTTCTGCAAAATGCCCTTGCGATTCTGCTGATTCATATAAATAATACCAATTTCGCTGTGACCCTCTGATACCTCATCCAAAATCTGAGCCGTTGTCGTTTCAAAAATTCGAAAGTCTTTATATTCCGGGTACTGCTTGGAAAAACTGGTCAGCAGAGGCGGCAGAAAGTCATAGTGCTGACTGGCTACCGAAAATTGATTATTGACACTGTCAGGCTTAGCATAGCGCTTTTCAAAAGAATCAAAGCTTTTAACGACTTCCAGTGACTTTTCATAAAAAGTCAGTCCCTGACTGGTTAAAACAGCTCCAGTCGTCGTGCGTGTAAAAATTTTAAAGCCCAGCTCCTGCTCCAAATCTTTGACAGCTACAGACAGACTGGGCTGACTGACAAAAAGCTTGGCAGCTGCTTCGCGAAAGGTGCCGCTGTTCGCAATAGCCACCACATACCGTAATTGCTGAATATTCATGATACTACTTTCTTTTTTTAACTGCTGTTTCTATTATACAATAAAAATTACACTTTACACGTGATTTTCGCTTATTATCTTTGTTGGACAGACACTCACTGTTTTCCGGCACGTCGGCCACCTGGCTTTGCTGCTGCCGGCTTCAAATACCCAAGGATAAAAAAGAAGAGGGCAGCCTAAAAAGTAACTGCAAATACAGTTTTTTGACAAATAAGCGTCATCATCTCAGCAGCATTACAGATAACTATCATTTACAGTCATTAAGAAGCAAAGCCTACGCAGCGTGCTATAATAAAGGTGTCGTCCAGCACTTTGCTTTAAAAGAAAAGAGGTTTTTATGATAAGACAAACTTACTTTAGACCGTATAAGGGAAAAATCAAGAAACACGGAACCTTCATCATGAGCGCAGCAGCAGTTCTTCTGGGCTCCTTAGCCGCTCCGGTTTTAGCTGAAGACAAGGCTCCTGCACAAAACGGAGCTGCTGTCAGCCAAACGAGCGAAGCGGTTTCTGAGCCTGCTTCCGCTTACTATTCAAGTTCTGATTCAATTGAAGATTCAACGTCAAATGAAACTGCCGTTTCTGACCAAACAAGCGAGACTCAGCCGTCAACTACCTTTCAGGAGAACCTGCAAGAGCAAGAAACTGTCACCACAGCAGAAACAACAGCTGCAGACAGTGAAACACAAAAGCCTTCTGCTGCAGAAAAGAATCAAGTTTCTCAAGAACAAACGTCTGCTTCTTCTCAGCCGCAAACAGCTGAAAAAACAAGGCAGACATCTGCTGAAACAAGAGGCTTTGTCACTAGAGATGACGGGAAAACCTATTATCTCGATCAAGAAGGCCAGCAGCTTACAGGCTTTCAAACGATTGATGGTAAGACCTATTATTTTTCAGCAGACGGAAGCCTGCAAAAGGACCGGCTCATTACTGTAAACAATGACGTCTACTATATTGATTCACAGGGGCAGCCCGCTGTCAGTCAATTTATTAACAAAGCAAGCAGCTTCTATTATCTTGACGAAGACGGAAAAGCTCTGACAGGCTGGCAGACGGTCGACGGCAAACAGCTTTACTTCGCTGAAAAAAACAGCCCTCGAACGGGCGCTCAGTACAAGGGCAGCATATACACGATAGATGGTGACAAGTATTATTTTGATCAAGACAGCGGAGAACTTTGGACCAACCGTCTTGTCAATTATATTGGTGACTGGTATTATCTTGACGATCAGGGAAAGGTTCTCACAGGCTATCAAACCATCAATCAGCAAAGCTACTACTTTGATAAAGAAGGCAGACAGCTAAAAGGCATCGGTTATGACGATGACGGTCAGCTCATCTTGACCGACCGTCAAAGCGGACTCCTGCTCAATGATAAAATAGAAAACAATCAATTCTATCAAAATGAGTCTAACTGGTACTACCTTGATGGCAGCAATCAGCTTGCCACAGGCTGGCAAACCATCAACGGACAACGACTTTATTTCAACAGTGATGGCAGCCAAGTTAAGGGAACTATGCTGGTTCTGAACGGCAAAAAATATTATTTTGATCCGGACAGCGGAGACCTCTGGACCAACCGCTTTGTCAGCCAAAAACAATACAGCGACCGCTACAGCAGTGACTATGATGTATGGTATTATTTAGGCGATGACGGTGCAGCTGTTTCAGGATGGCAGACGATTGATAACAAGCAGCTTTACTTCTATTCTGACGGCAGTCAGGCTAAAGGACGCTTGATTCAGGACAAGGGTAAATTTTATTACCTTGATCCGGACAGCGGAGAACTCTGGACCAATCGTTTTGTTCACATCACACCGTCTAACAATTACTATTATCAGCCTGTTTTCAGCGGATGGCTTTACTTAGGAGCAGACGGCGCAGCTGTTTCAGGATGGCAGATGATCGATGGCAAACAGCTTTATTTTCAGTCATCCTATAACAGCAAACTGGGCTATTCACATCAAGAAAGCGGACAAATTAAAGGAGAGCTTTTTGAAATTGACGGCAGCCTCTACTATTTTGATCCGGACACTGGCGAAAAATGGACTGACCGCACCTTAGATTATAATGGCAAGACCTATCAGCTTGATTCTGAGGGCAAGGCCACTCTCTGGCAGCCTTAATAATCCATAAAGCAAAGAATAAACAAAAGGGGGCGGGCAAGGTCGGTCGCTATCGCTTGCCCTATAAGGGATAAGAACAGCAAGCAGTGGTTCATTGGTGCTAAAGTACCTAAGAACTGTGCAGGGGCAAGACTAAGTTGGGGTAGCCAACAAGTCTTACTTCCAACCACTGCGTTAAGAGTTGCTTTTAAAGCATGAGGGCTGAGCGAAAATTCGCCCAGCCCTCTTTTTTATTTATTTTGCGATTGGGTAAACAGAAACTTGTTTTTTATCGCGGCCTTTACGTTCGAAACGTACCACACCTTCAACCTTGGCAAAGAGTGTATCATCTCCGCCGCGGCCTACATTAACTCCGGGATGGATATGAGTTCCGCGCTGACGGTAAAGGATTGAACCGCCTGAAACAGTTTGACCGTCGGCAGCTTTGGCACCGAGGCGCTTGCTTTCTGAATCACGTCCGTTTGATGTAGAACCGCCACCTTTTTTGTGGGCGAAAAGCTGCAAGTTAGCAAGATTCATTTTTAACATAATGTTGTATCCTCTTTTCAATTAATTTTCGATGACCCTGACGGATACAAATTCGGATGAATTTTCCGCCAAATTAGTCATGCCTAAGAGAAAGCTGTCAAACAAAAGCTGTACTTTCTCATCTCTTTTGTGCGTTACATGTGAAAGATCAACCTTCATGTAACCACCATCAATTTCATTTACATCTAAAGCGGCCTTGCAGTCTGCCAGAGCTTCAAGCGAATTAACAAAATTCATCGCTAGGGCTGAAACAGCTGCACAGATAATATCAAAGCCATATTCACCGCTGCCGGCATGTCCGGTCAGCTGAATGCTTTCCGGCAGGCCGTCATGACGAATAAAGGTTGCTTGAATCATAGAGAGAATGATTAAGCGTTGATAGCGCTGATAACAACTTTTGTATAAGGCTGACGGTGACCTTGTTTGCGGTGGCTGCCTTTTTTAGGTTTGTATTTGAAAGTAACAACTTTCTTTTGTTTACCTTGCTTTTCAGCAGTACCGACAACTGTAGCTCCTTCAACAATCGGAGTACCGACAACCGTTTTGTCGCCGCCGACAAGAACAACTTCGTTAAATGTTACTTCTGATCCGGCTTCAACATCAAGCTTTTCAACGTAGATTGCTTGTCCTACTTCAACTTTAACTTGTTTTCCGCCAGTTTTAATAATTGCGTATGTGCTCATTATGCACCTCCTATAAAATATTGTTTGAGGTTTCCCTCATGTGAAGACTCGCCTTGCACCGTGAGTACGAAACTGCTTGGAACGGTGTTCGTGCGGTTGCACAGGGTGTGCATTTAGTCAACTTTTATATTGTAACATGTTTATCTTTTCATTTCAAGCAAATAATCTAAATTATAAGGCATTTTTAGGCAGCTTATTTTATAGAAATAGAAGCTACCATTTCAAGTCTACCAAATCTGTCATTTCTTTATAGGCCGTATCAACTTTATCTTTCATCGCATCATCCAGCTTGTGGCGGTATTTGCCGCCCTTAATAAAATCTTCCAAAATCAAAACTCGGTAGTCCTTGTATTCATAACCTTCTGCACCTGTTTCACCCTTTCCCCAAGACCAGACCATGGTCGGGTGGGCTTTGACCGTTTTGATAGCTGTCTTGTCTGCTTTTTTCTCAAACGTAACATCCATAAGCAGCCCGCGCTCTGTCCAATAATTTTGCAGATTTTCATAGGACTGATTAGAGATGAAATTGCCCATAGAATAAATGATGAACTTTTTTTCTCCGTCTTTTTTCAGGGTTTCAGAAGGCTCTGCTACATGCGGATGACCGCCGAAAATAACATCTGCTCCCCATTTAACCATCTTGTGGTAGAGCGTTTTTTGCTCAGCCGTTGGCTCAAGAGCATATTCCGTTCCCATCTGCGGCATAACAATGGTAACATCTGCTTTCTTTTCAGCTTCTTTAAGCTCCGCCTTGATTTTCTTTTGATTGAGATTGGAAAGATGAGCTGCCCGTTCTTTTTTCGTCAGATTGGCTTCCATACCGTTATAGCCGTAAGCATAACCCAAAATAGCTATTTTGATGCCGTTGACAGTTTTAATCAGAAATGTCTCTTTTGCCCGATTTTTCTTGTAAATGCCAATGGTATCCAGTCCCAAATCATTAAAAGTTTTTACCGTATTCAAGGCACCGGACAGCTGAGAATCAAGAATATGGTTGTGAGCTAAATCGACAACATCATATCCGGTATCTTTCATAGACTGGGCAGCAGCCGGCGGTGCATTGAACAAGGGATAGCCTCCCAAAGGAAAATCTGGACTGATGGTTCCTTCAAAATCTCCAATAGCAAGGTCGGCTTTAGAAATCCACTCTTTAGCGTATTCAAAGTAGGGATTGAAATCGTAAGAGCCGTCACTTTTTCTGGCACTCGTATAAAGAATATCATGATAGAGAATGTCGCCGTTTGCCACGACACGGGCCGTTTTAGCCTGATCACCGGTACTCTTTCTCACTTCACTTTTATCTTTGTCCATGAAATGATAGATCAGCAGCAATAGCATCAAAATCCCGAAACAAACAGACAAAACAAGAGTTTCTTCTTTTTTACGATCCTTTGTAAACCTTTTCTTTTCCATCTTTATCACCTCTCCATCAAGGGAAAATGGCGGTGCAACAGTTTTATCTATTATATCATAATTTTTTCTGCCTCATTAAAGAGACCACGAAATCAAAAAAAAAATTTGCTCTCACATTTGATTAAAACTGCTGCTCTTTTAAATGTCAAGATTCAGTTCAGCTCACAAAATGGTTCGTTAGACCGACAGCGTTTAAGTTGGAACAATTCACCTCAGTAACCGCAAAAAAGGCCGGAGCACTCCGGCCTTGCTGCCTTAGCAGCATTACAATAAATCAGCAATCAAATCATCTACTTCATCAGTCTCTTGGGTCTGCGGTGTAATTTCTGTAACCTTAATACCACCCACAGCACGCGCAACTAAGCCATCAACATCCAGTCTGGATTCATACTGTTCAACATTTTTAATCTTTGGATTGGTTTTTGGCCGATCCGGTGCAAAAATGGTACAGCAGTCTTCAAAAGGCTGAATGGAAATGTTAAAGGTATCGATTTTTTCTGCAATATCAATAATTTCCAGCTTATCCATGGTCACAACCGGTCGAATAACAGGCGTCGCAGTCACTGCATTAATAGCCCGCATGGATTCCAGAGTCTGACTGGCAACCTGACCCAGACTTTCTCCGTTAATGATGACTAAGCCTTCGCGCTGCTCACGGATACGATCCGTAATCCGCATCATAAAGCGCCGCGTCAGAGTCATCAGATAAGCTTCAGGTGCTTTTTCTTTGATTTCTTCCTGAATTTCTGTAAAGGGTACCTCTATAAATTGGATATTGCCGCCAAATTTCGTCAGTTTACGGGTCAGATCATGAGCTTTTTTAAGCGCACCAGGACTAGTGTAAGGGGGACTGGCGAAGTGAACAGCTTCAATATCAACGCCGCGCTTCAAAGCAAGATAGCCGGCTACCGGTGAATCAATGCCCCCCGACAGCATGAGCATGCCCTTCCCGGCAGTACCTACCGGCAGCCCGCCGGCTCCTTTAATATTTTCATAAGACAGGTAAGCTGCCTCCTCGCGAATTTCAACCTTGAGGGTAATATCAGGATGTTTCATCTGGGCCTGTATCTGCGGCAAAGCCTCAAAGACAGCACTGCCCAATACTTGATTGAGCTCACGGCTGTCAAGTTTAAAATAATGGTCACTCCGCTTACTTGAAATCTTGAAGGTCAGCCCGTCACGGTAAAGACCGGTCATGATTTCCTGCACCGCTTTTTCCAAGACAGCAACATCCTTTTCAACCTTGTAAGAAGGAGAGAAGGCCTGAATACCAAAAATCTGCTTAAGCGATTCGGCCACAGGATGATAGTCCGTTCCATTTAAATACACATGAGCACGGTCCCGATCCGCTGCAATCCTGACATCAGGATAAACCGATAAGACATGTTTTATATTTCGTTTTAATTGATTGATGAAACGCATACGGTTTTTGCCCTTGGTAGACAGCTCTCCGTAACGTACCATAATTTCTGAATACTGCATAATATAAAGATACAAAAGCCCTCAAAACAATCACTATTCAGCAAAGCTGCAATTTAACGGCAGCGCTGCCTGAATTATCGACTTTTTAGGACCGTATTCTATTCCTTTCTAAAAATACACCGTTAAAAAACACAGAACGAAAAATACTGATCAGCTTAATGCACAGAAATCTTTTTTAGATATTCAACATCTCAGCTCTGTGTTTGATTTTTTCCGGCTTTGCATGGTTTAAGCTGGAGGTTACCTGACTTTTTTGGTCTGTTGGTATATCTGCTTAAAAACGGTCAAAAGCTGTTCAGCCTGACTCATATCATTATCATCGTCCAGACTGATCCGAACAGCGGTCTGAGCCAATTTGGCAGGGATGCCCATTGAAATCAGGGTCCCTGCAGGTTTGCCCGCTTTTGATGAGCAGGCACTGGTTGTCGATACATAAATATCATGATCTTCAAAAGCATGTACCAGCACCTCACCGCGGACACCCTTAACGCCAAAAGTCAGAATATTAGGCGCAAACTGATCATTTCCTGAAAAAAGGGTAACATCATCATAGCCAGACAAACTGTCTGCAAGAGTCTCTTTGATTGCGTGAAGCTTTTTTTGTGCTGCTGCTTCTTTATCAAGCACCATTCTCAAACCCTTGGCAGTTGCTGCAATACCGGCCACGTTTTCAGTCGTGCTTCTGAGCCCTGCTTCCTGCCCGCCGCCGTTTAAAAGGGGAGAAATCCGCTTGCCCGCTTTTTTATAGACAAAGCCAACCCCGCGCACCGAATGAAACTTATGACCGGAAAAAGTAGCAAAATCAACACGGTCAGTCAAATAAGCTTCTTTTGCCACCTTGCCAACAGCCTGAACAGCATCCACATGAAAGGAAATGGTCGGCTTATCAGCCAAAAGTTTAGAAATAGCCTCAATCGGCTGAACAGAACCGATCTCATTGTTAACGGCCATGACAGAAATCAGCGTTGTCTCAGGTTTGATTAAGTCAGCCAAAGCCTTGACATCAACAAATCCCTTGGCATCAACAGGAGCAAAATCAACTTCAAAGCCCTGACTTTGCAGCCACTTGGCAGATTCTTTGACAGCCGGGTGTTCAATATCAGAAACGATGATGTGTTTGCCATAGTGCTTTTTCTCAAAAGCCACACCTTTAATGACCCAATTATCTCCTTCCGTTCCGCCGGACGTGAAAAAAATCTCCTCGGCAGACTTGCCCAAAAGATCTGCAATCTGCTGTCTGGAGGCCTGCAAAATCCGCGTTGCCTGGCTGCCCAAACGATGCAGGCTGGAGGGATTTCCAAAAACCTTAGCTGCCGCTTCCTTATAGGTTTTGATTACCTCCGGATAAGGAAGGGTAGTCGCTGAATTATCAAAATAAATCATTCTTATCACCTTTTTTAATACAATAGCTACATTATATCATATTTCCTTATACTTCTTTCGAAAATAAGAACGACTTTTTTTATGGCTTTTTTAGGGAAAAAGCGTATAATATTATAAAAAAGGAGGAAACATGGCAAACAATTATTCTCGTCGTCAACAACCTAATAAAAATCCTAAAGGACAAAACCGCAGACGTCCGACTGAACATATCAAAACCGGCTTTTCAGCCCTTCAAAAGACAGTTGCTATTGTCGCTGGGGTTCTGGGTATTATCACAGCCTTGATTACTATCAACAATTACCGCAACAATGCCAACAGCGATAAAAACGATACGACTTCTAAAACCACTATTATCAAAGAAAAAGAAGTCGATAATTCAGATGCAGGCAACAGTGGCAATGCTGATAGTGCTCAGGCCGGCGAAGCTGCTGACAGCAACGCTGCCGGCAACAGTAACAATTCTGCTGCTCAAAATCAAGCGGCAACGACAGTCGCAGACGACAGCGACAGCAATGCTGCTGCTCAAAACCAGACATCGGCAGCTAATAGCCAGCAACAAGATCAGCAAGGCAGCGCGGACAGTGCTGATACTGCTCAATAATTTCAAAAGGCGGGAAATATCAGTTTCCAGCCTTTTTATTTTGCCCAAGCTTTGTCATCTTTTGACCTTGTCCATCAGAGATAATGATATAATAAAATGAATCAAAACTGTCAAAGGATAAGATATGAACTATCAGCAAACACTGGAATGGATCCACTCTTTCAAAGCCAATGGACGCAGGCCTGATTTAAAACGGATGGCCTTTCTTCTTGAAAACGTCGGCAATCCTCAGCAAAATCTCTCTGCAGTCCATATCGTCGGCACCAACGGCAAGGGGTCTACTGTCAGCTTCCTCCAGCATATACTGACTGGAGCCGGTTATAAAACAGGAACATTTACGTCCCCTTTTATTACTCGTTTCAATGAACGCTTCGCAATTAACGGACAGCCTATTTCTGATGACGACCTCACTCACCTAGCTCAAACAGTAAGGCCTCTTGTTGACAAGCTGCAAAACACTTCTTCGCTCGGTCAGCCAACCGAGTTTGAAATCATTACCTTTATGATGTTTGTGTATTTTGGACAGATAAATCCGGTTGACATCGCTCTGATTGAAGCGGGCATCGGAGGACTGCACGACTCTACCAATGTTTTCAAGGCTTTGGCTTTTGTCTGTCCTTCCATCAGCAAAGACCACACCGAAACACTGGGCAACAGCCTGACAGAAATTGCACAGCAAAAACTCGGTGCACTTGACCAAAAAGTGCCTCTCATCTTTGGACCGATGACAGATGAGCTCAAGCCCGTTTTCTACCAAGCTGCTCAGCAAATGAAAAGTCCTGCTTATGAATTCGGGAAAGATTTTTCAATTAACGAGAAAGGCAAAACATTTGATTTTAGCAGCAAACTGGCAGCTATTGCCGATATTCGTTTGAAAATGCCGGGCCGCCATCAAAAAATCAATGCCAGTCTGGCTGCCATGACCAGCCTCATTCTTTCTCAAAGGTTTCCCAAATTGACGACGGACATCATAAAAACGGGACTTCAGTCAGCCCTATGGCCGGGGCGAAGCGAATTGATTGCAGACAATCTGCTGCTTGACGGCGCTCACAATGAAGACAGCATTAAAAAGCTGATTCAGCTGCTCGAGGACGAATTTCCTGACAAAACAATTCATATTCTCTTTGCCGGCCTGAAGAGAAAACCGCTGGAAGAGATGCTGAAGCTCCTTGCCTCCTTTGATGTTACGCTGACCACTTTCTCTTTTTATGAGGCGCAGCCGCTGCAGGATTACCCTGACGGCTATCCCAAGATAAAAGACTACCGTTCTTGGCTGAAGCGAGCTGAGAGGTCCAATGATCTCTTTGTCGTAACGGGCTCGCTCTATTTCATTTCAGAAGTCAGACATTATTTGCTTAAAAAAACAAGGCTCAGCTGAACCTTGTTTTTATTCTTAGCGTATGGTGACAAATTCTTCAGCCCCTGTCGGATGAATGGCCACCGTATTGTCAAAATCAGCCTTGGTAGCTCCCATTTTAATCGCAACAGCAAAACCTTGGATCATCTCATCTACACCGTAGCCGATGCCGTGCAGACCGACAACTTTTTCATCTGGTCCAACTGTCACCAGTTTCATCTTGCAAGCCTGACGGTGGCTGGTAATTGCTGTATACATGGAAGTGAAGGCTGATCGATAAACCTTTACTTCCTGCTCACCGTATTGAGCCAGAGCAGCTTCTTCTGACAGCCCAACCGAACCGATAGCTGGGTGACTGAAAATAACTGTTGGTACATTATTGTAGTCTAATTTTTCTTTGGGCTTATTGTTAAACAAACGCTCTGACAGACGGCGGCCTGCCGCCACTGCAACAGGGGTCAGCTCCAACTTGCCATTGACATCTCCCAGTGCATAAAGCCCTTCAACATTGGTATTTTCAAATTCATCCGTGGCAATAAAACCTTTTTTATTGAGAGCAACGCCTGTTGCTTCTAAATTAAAGCCTTTGGTGTTTGCCTTACGTCCAATTGCCCAAATCAGCGTGTCAACTGTGTATTCTTCGCCGTTTTCCAAAACCAAAGTCAAACTGCTATCCGCGTTCTTAATGACTTCCTTCGGCACAGCAAAAGTATGCAGTTCAGGACCGTCTTCTTTCATACTGTCAACCAGTGTCTCAACAATTTCCTTATCAAATTTTCGGAGAGGACGGTCACGGCGGACAAAAAGATGCGTCTGACTGCCTAAGGCATGAAGGACACCAGCCAGCTCAACAGCGATATAGCCGGCACCGACAACAGCTGTACGTTTGGGAACGGCATCTAATTCAAAAAAACCATCTGAAGTAATGCCATATTCCTTACCCGGAATATCAGGAAGGAGAGCGTGTCCGCCCGTCGCAATTAAAATGTGCGGTGCTGTATAGCGTTCTCCTCCTGATTCGACCGTATGACTGTCCACAAAAGTCGCATAGTCATACACACGGTCAACACCGTTACTGTCAAAACCACGTTCATAAGAGGCGTGGATGCGGTCAATATAAGCCTGACGATTTTTCTTTAACACTTGAAAGTCAAAAGCTTTTTCTCCTATATCAAAGCCGTAGTCTGACGCATAGGTGTTAATCGTGTCCGCAACCTGCGCGCCGTACCACATAACCTTTTTAGGCACACAGCCAACATTAACACAGGTTCCGCCGACTTCTTTTGCTTCAAAAAGAACAACTTTAGCACCGTGCATTGCAGCACGGTTGGCAGAGGCAATCCCTCCGGAACCGCCGCCGATAACAATATAATCATATTGTTTTGTCATACAAACAACTCCTTGATTTCATAATAGAATTACTGTATCACAAAAAAAATCAGCTGACAATTTTTTGATACTAAAAAACCGGCAGCCTGCTTTTAAACTGCAATCAAGCCCTTATCTTAAACAATTCTGTACTCACGCAAGGCAAGCCCGCCTCTCTCAAACACATACCTTTGCTGATTCAAACAAGTGCTCCTTTTGTGAAAGACAGTGCTGGTTTTACTGTCGGGCTTAGTCCGGATAGATGTAGGTAAGACCTCCCAAATAAGAGTCAGTTGGATCAAACCAGCCGCGAAAGTCGGCAATATACTGCTGGTTCTGGTAGTTTGCTTCCTTGACTTGAATGCGGTTATTATTTTCCACATGTGTCACATAAGCAACATGCCCATAGCCGCCGTCATCCCAGCAGGCAATAGCACCAATCTGTGCGTCATTTCCTGTCCTAAAGCCCTTGGCACGCGCAGAGGCTGCCCACTGACCGCCATTGCCCAGCCAATTCGGTGCCCAAGGCGCCAGTTCCTTGACACCCCAAGTACATTGGCCGACCGGATAGGTATTGGTCTCGCCGGTATAGGTGATAATTCTCGGTGCAGCAGTCTCCGTAAGAGGCAAAGGTTCTGATTTATTAAGCTGCAAATTGGGCAGGATATGGCCTGTTGAGGTCCCGTCTGTGTAATGAATATAAGCGTGAACATTATAACTGCCGCTCTTATTGCCATGTTTTTTCACGTCAGCAGTAAGGGAAACCTGTCCGTTTGACACTTGATCTGATTCGTACCAGTACAAATCAGCTTGATCCTCATCTGACCAAACAGCGATGCTGATTGAGTTGATAGACTTGGAGTCATCGGTCTCAGCAGCACTGACATCAAAAGTTCCTTTTTCTGGATTATGATTAGGGACAGTTAGTTGCGGATCCTCATAAGCTGCTATCGTTTCCACATTAAAAGCAGACGAGGTCATGCCTTCTAAGTTCCATTCTCCTAAAGGACCGCTCCCATACAGGTGAAGCTGGTATGCTCCAAGATTAAAATCATGCTTTTTTAAAGTGATTGCCGCCTTAAACGTCCCATTTGCCTCTTTTTCTGCCCGGTACCACTGAATATCATCCTGTCCGTTTTGCTCACTCCAAACAGGCACATAGACAGCGCTCATATAAGGAGGGACATTGCTGATGATAGCTTCATACCGCGTATCCTTTACCTTATTAATCCGACAGCTGACATTAGCTCGGGGAAGCTGCAAGGTCTGAGCCGCAACAGGCAGCATCTTCCCATCTTGCTTTAGGTAGGTATGAATATGGTAAGTTCCGTAATCTTTGTGACCGGCATAATCAGCCAGAGCATACCCGGCAGCATCGGCTTCATACCACTTAAGATCGTCCTGACCGTTTTCATCGGACCAAACCGCTGAAACCAGCTGAGCTTCTTTGCTTGGTGTTAATTTGGAAAATATCTGAATACCAGCTTGAGTCAGAGCCAGCTGGGGCTCAGCCAGTGTAATCTCCTGCTTTCCTAAGTCCACACCGTGCCTGCTGCCATCAGTATAGGTCATATACGCATGAACCGCATAACTGCCAGCCTTACTGGCATGATTGGCAGGATCAAAATGGGCGGTTAGCGAGTCATTTCCAGTATTATCAGCCGAATACCAGTGCATATCATCCTGTCCGCCTTCTTCTGACCAAACCGCCACATCCAAAGACCGAACAGTCTTGCCGTTTGAGGCCTGATTAGCCTCAATATCAAAGGTCCCAAACTGTTTGTTGTAGTGGCTGATTCTTGCCGGAACATCCTTTACATCAGCCGCAGTATAATCCGTCGCAGCCGCCATGCCCAAAATACCAGTTGCCAAAAGTGCCGCTTTAAACTTTTTCACAAAAAATCTCCCTCTTGTTTGATCTCACTTATCTTATTCGAAGAACTGAGATAAAATTTGGGAAGAAAGATGGTTTTTCTAGGAGCGCTTATTGTTTAAAATCATAAAAAATGTTTGTAAGCTACTCCAATTAGTGTTTACTAAGATTAAAATTTTTTATACATACATCTATTAATAATACTGTTTTTCGAATTATTAATTGTCTATAATGATAATAAAAATAAAGGAGGTTAATCTTATGGTTAAAAGTAACAAGAAAATGGTTAAACATAGGATTAAAACAGAGGTCAATTTAAATAAATTGGCCTTAACAGGACTAGCTGCAGTAGCTATTGGAACAGCTGCTATATCTTCTGGCGCAATTGTCCGGGCAGATGATGAAACGAGCACACCGCCTATACCTTTAACTTCTGAAGCAGAAACCACTTCTACCAATGCGGTTGTTAACGAAGGAACAGTCACAGAAGAAAAAATAGCTGAAGCAAGTAATACGGCAACTAATTCTCAAACAAATAGCACCGCTGCTTCTGATGTTTCAACTCTTGAAACAAGCAGTGATGATGTTGCTGAAAATGATGTGACAAATTCAGCAAACACTGTTACTTCATCATCACAAGAGAATCATTCAGAGAAAATCCCAATCAAAACGAATTCAGATTATAACCAGGATGCTTCAGCTATAGAAAAAGATGAGTCTTTAAAAGAAAGCACCTCATCTCTCAATAAAACCGCAGCCTTTCAGGATAATGCCCCTGAACATATCTTGGATAACGAAAATTCTAACAATAAAATTACATTGCCTCAATCGAATACTAAGGCAGTCAATAAAGCAACTGCAAATGCCTACTACAGTCGTGATTACAGCAATGGAGGCTGTGTTTTATGGTGCAATCATCGGGTAAAAGATCTTTTGGGGATTACACTTCCTCCTACAGGGACATCTCCAAGCGGAGTAGCCGGTGCCTCAAACTGGTGGTACACCCTCAATTATCCTAAAGGAAATGAACCGGCTAAATATGCCCTTGCAGTTTGGCGCTACACAACAGCAGCTGGATATGAAAACTACGGGCACGTGGCATTTGTTGAAAATATTAACGGAAATACTATAACTATTTCTCAAGGCGGCGTGTACGGAGCATCTTGGAATGGATACACAGGCGTATCTTATGGAAATTACTCTAAATCACAGGTGCCTAATATAGCACGAACTTTCTTAGGTTATGTTTATTTAAAAGGAACACCAACACCAAATATTAAACGTTACAATGTCGACCAGCTGTCTGCTTCAGTGGGACAAACCATTTCAAATGGTGACTATCACATTGTGTTAGCAGCGAACCCAAATTATGGAATAGACGTAGCGGCTGCTGCTTCTGCTAATGGTACCAATATTCAAATTTATAAGAACGCTTCAGATTCTTCACAAGTATTTACCGTATCTTATTTAGGCAATGGCTATTATAAACTTATTCATAAACACACTAGAAAATCTATTGATGTTACAAGTGCTTCTCGCGACGTTGGTACTAACGTTCAGCTATGGGATTACAATGGCAGTGCAGCTCAGCAATGGATTTTAAAACAAAATGGTCTTAATAATACCTTCGAAATCATTTCTCGTCAAAGTGGCTTAAGCTTGGATGTTGCTGATGGAAAAATAGTTAATAACACCAATCTTCGAATGTATGAAGCTAATGGATCTGACGCCCAGAAATTCAAATTCATAGCAGTAGATTCTGATGCTAAGAGAACATTAGCCGATGGTATCTATCACATTGTTTCTGCATTAGATGAAAAATTGGGGCTTGATGTAGCTGGAGGCGGATCTGCAGACAATACTAATGTTCAAATCTACCCTAATCTCTCTGATTCCAAACAAACTTTCGTTATCAAATATTTAAATAATGGATACTACTCTATCACAGTTAAAAAATCAGGCAAAGCTTTGGATGCAGTTGGTAATGGTAGTTATAACGGGACTAATGTTGCTATTTATAGTCCTAATAATTCAGAGGCACAGCAGTGGATTATTAAAGAAAGCAGTACAAAAGGTTTCTTTGAAATTGTGTCAAAACGTAAAAATATGTTGCTAGATGTCACAGGCGGATCTGCAAAAGCAGGAACCAATGTACAGCTCTACGTGCGAAATGGAAGCTTAGCACAAAAGTGGAAATTTATATCTGCTTAATAAATAAAAAAATAGTTCTAGAACTCTGTCACTCCTTTGAATGTATAAGTACATTCAAAGGAGTGACAGTTTTTTAATTCACAAAAAAAACCATGTGATTGTACAAAAAACTCAAATGCTTCTCATCATATCACATGGAATATATAACTCAACATAATTTAGCCGAAAAATTGATACATTTAAATATCATTCTTCAGTTCTATCACTGATAATATATTTTGGTCTGCCTTTAACTTCCAAGTATATTTTCCCAACATATTCTCCAATAATCCCAGTGCATATTAACTGTACTCCACAAAAGAAAGAAATCAGTGTGGCATTGCTTGCCCAACCCGAAACCGTTTTATGAGTAAAATAAGCTATAAATATCCATATAATAATCAAAAAACTTATGACAGAGACAAATATTCCCAAAAAGGTAACAAACCGTATTGGTTTTACACTCAAACTGGTAATCCCTTCAAAAGCTAAATTTAACATTTTACTAATAGGATATTTGCTTTTCCCAGCCATTCGCTCAAATCTCTTATAGTAAACAGAAGTACTCTTAAAACCTACAAGCGGAAACATCCCACGTAAAAAGAGATTAACCTCTTTAAAATTAACAAACTCTTTTAAAACTCTAGAAGAAACTAAACGGTAATCAGCATGATTATAGATATTTTCGACTCCCATAAACTCCATTATTTTGTAAAATGATTGGGCAGTCGTACGTTTAAAAAAGGTATCAGTTTCTCTGTCATTTCTGACACCATAAACAATTTCAGAACCTTTATCATATTCTGCAATCATTTCATCCATAGCATTAATATCATCTTGGCCATCGCAATCAATTGAAATAGTAATATCTGCTCTATCTTTGCTTTCCATCAAACCAGCATAAACAGCATTTTGATGTCCTCTATTTCTGCTTTGTCTTATTCCAATAATTTGTGGGTAGTCAGCAGCAAATTTCACTATTTTTTCCCACGTTGAATCTTTACTGCCATCATCAACAAACAAGATTTTACTATCATGATGCACTTTAGTTGTTTCAATTAAATCATTTAGTTTTTTCAAAAACTCAGGAGCAGTTATTGGTAACACTTCTTCTTCATTGTAACAAGGAATTACTATAAATAAAATAGGATTTTTTTTCATCACGATACCTCCTTTATCCTGTTCAAAGTTTTCTCACATAAATGATACCAACCAACTGAAGACATGGTAACAATAGCAGGCAAAAATTGAATTAAATACCGGGTCCTTCCACCCTCAAAAATCATTAAAAATACTATTCCCCCAAACAGTGTTATCTGCATCCAAAGTTGGTAGGAGCTCTTCGTATTAAAGAAAAATGCACTGAGAAAGAGGCCAAATGAAATGGCTATCCAAATAATCTGCATAAATAAATTATAGAAGAAATAATTTTCTCCTTCTACATAAATGTACGTTCTTACCAAAGAAGCAAATTTTGTATCTTGGATTCTTTTTAGCCATGGAACCTTTAGTCTTTGATTTTCATTTAAAACTCTCTCTTGGTACCATCCAAACATTCCTTCACCGGTGACCCAGTAATATTTATAGAACAGATGCCCTACAAAAGTATTAAATTTATATTGATGGAGTCTAGTTTTAATTTCAGCAAGTGCTAATTTATTTCTAGACTTTCCTTCTGATTCTCTTACTTTTTCAGAGATTTCAGAATGAACATTGCCCGAATATGTCAGCCCTAAATCAACAAAATACAGCAGTGTGCGGCTCTGTTTAGGTTCATAATTGACGGCTTTTTGATGCTTAATGACGTATGACATTCCTATATTAATAAAGATAAATAAAACAAACCCGATTAATAATAATTTTGCACTATTTATAACAGAACGCCGCGCAGTATCTGAAAGTAAGTTATTTAACAGAACAAGAGCACCTGCAATGATAAAAATCATAACTGTCGGTCTAAATCCATAAGCAAAGGCTAGAATAATACCCGATAAAGCCGATAGTAAAAAGTTTCTTTTTGAAAACTTATTATATACTACAGTGTATAAAAACAAACTTAGTAAAAATAAAGTAACGGAATCTGAATAAGTGTAAATATGCTGCGGAGATAGTCCAATAATCAGTGTTAACATCATAAAAGAGATATTTGCAATAACTTCATTAAAAACTTTCTTATGAATACGATAATTAAGCAGTATTGAAAAATCAATAAAAAGGATATTCCAACATGCCAAAGCAAAAACTGTATTTCTTCCAAACAAAGAGTAATTAAGTTTCATCCAAACCACTAGTAAAAAATTATTGGGGAAGATAGAGATATAATCACTTTTGGAAGCAAAACCAGTATCTGTAGCAATTTTGTATACAACTGTCGTATCTGCTGAAGCGAGTCCCAAACTAGTTAACAGTATAACAAGCTGGAAAATAAGCATAGCAGCAAAAACATAAATTTTATTAGCGGCCAAAAAATGAGTTGCTTTTTTTACCATCTTTATAAAAGGGACTTTAAACCAGAACGCTAGAAAAAGAGCAATGGTAAAGATAACAAGCAATTTAGCAATAGACTCTTTTAAATTTACATAATCAACATTAACATATTGAAATAAAAAATAAATAGAAAAATAAAGCCAAAAGAAAGCCAGTGTAAAAAAAACAGCATTTCCAAATTTTAATAACTTAGTCATTATTTTTTCCTATCTTAAAAAAATTTTTATGTTTTAAGACATATCCTTTCCCTAAGGTTATATCGTATTGAATCAATTTCAAATCCTCTGCTATTTCTTTTTGATTTTTATTAAGTTTCTTTTTATCAACACTAGCATTATCTAGAACTTCTGTCAAGAGTGCATAATAAGGTGACACCTTCGAATTTGTCTGTTTAAGTAATTCAGCAGTGAAATCACTTGAATTTACCAATGGATAGTTCATCTTAGAAGTTTCAAAATTACTCCAAATGAAGTAATCCGTCTGATATTTACTCTCCTCATTAGAACTAAAAGCACTGTCGGGATAAAATCCTGGAAGATGATCTCCATAAAAAACTACAGTAACTTTCTTATTAATTTTTGATAACTTATTTAGAAATGCTTGAGTTGAATCATCTGTGTGGGTCAAAAGTCTTGCATAATTTGATAAATTATTATTTTCCTCATCCGTAAACCCTTTGCCAGAACCAGAAACATCAGCAGGATCCGGCACTGACCATGGTACATGATTTTGCATCGTTATGGCTGAAAAGAATTGATTCTGAGTAGTGTCTAAACGTTGAAGAATGTTATTATAGAGTGTCTCATCACTAACACTGACACCTGTAAATTTTTTATTTGAAAACTTATCTTTTGAATCAGTTGTAAAAACTAAATCACTAAATCCAAGATTTTTATAAATATTTTTTCTGCCATAATTATTGGCTCCAGAAGGATGAAGCACCAATCTATTTTTTGATTTAAACTGACTGCTGAGTGAAGGGAATACAGACATTCCCGGAGCAACCTCAGTATATAAAACTGAAACGGAAGACGAAAAATTATAAAATGGTAAACCGGTTAAGGCTTGAAATTCCATATTAGCTGTTCCGCCACCATAGCCGTCTGATTTCATCAAACCACTTGTAGTAGTTTTTTTAATTTGTTTGATATTAGGAATAACTTCTCGAGACAGTGTTACCCCATCTACTCTCTTTGGATCAGAGAAACTTTCACTTAAGAGATAAATAACTGTTTGATCAGAGATATTCTCTTTTCGCGTTTCGTTCATTTTTTTTGCCAGTTTAGTATACTTTTTTGAAAGATTACCTATTTCTTTCTCACTATAATTATCTGGAGTGTCCATTACAGACTTAGTTAGCTGCTTTGTCCAAACATACATGAGTGACTTATATCGGGCACTGGTAGAAAAACCCATCCAATTAATATCATACCAATTGTTTACTTTAGAAATAATAGGAAAACCATTGACAATTTTAGCATCTTTCTCATTTCGAAAAACAGTAAAAACCGATACTGACAAAAACGCAAGAGCTGTTAATAATACGAGCCTAATTCTTTTTCGATTGATAATCTTTCCTGGAAAGATTCTTTTTCTTAAAAAAAGATAGATTAGTACAGCAAGCACAAGAGACAAGACTGTATAAACAACTAATTTTATATCAACAAAGCTGACTAATAAATCAACCTGCTGCAACCAAACGAAATCGGTAATTAATAAAGGCTCACTGCGCATACCTTCTTTAACTGCATTTACAACTGAAATCACAATACCAGATGACACAATTATGATAGTTGATATTAAATACCTATTAATTAAGCAATATACAAAAAGATAGACGACCAATAACAGGCAAATCTGATAGAGTGTAGCTCCAGGAAAGACATACTTTCCCAACAGTATTGCGTCATCTTCCACTCCTAACTGTAAAGTATAATTAAATATGACCGCTAATAGAGCACTAGTTGCAAAAGCTAAAGACCAACTTGGCTGATTCTTAATAATATCTTTTCCCGATTGAAAAGCTGTATAAGATATTAAAATAAGACCTATCAAGGAAAGTATTAAAGCTATGATGACATTATGCAGGTAATCATTAAATTGATTGGTTTTAATTGAATTTATAAAGCCCTCACGCAAGATACTAATATAATGCCCATCATTAACAGCGACAGAGGCAAGCAGACCTGCAAGCAAAAGATTGGAGGTCTGACAGTCCTTGAGTAATTCACCTCTAAGGCGCTTAGGCTTCAGGTAGTCAAACAAGGCTTTTATCAATAAAGCGGAAATGACCAGCGGGATTAGTATAGGTAAAAACTCAACCTGCCAAAAATCGTTTCCTGCAAAATCCCACAATTTAAACTTTTCATTATTCAGGTTTCGGGTAATCAGTAGAAAATAAGCAACAATCAAATAAATGACATAGCCCAAGACCAGCTTTCCTACAAATTTCCAAGATATATTGCGGACTAAATCAAAAGCAATGATGGCAAGTGAAATGACAAAGATAAACGGCATAAAACCAAGATGGCTCAGAATGTTCTTGCCTGCTTGTCCCAAATCACTGAGGATGCTGTTATTAAGTGTCAAAAAATTAATGCCAAAGATGGAAAGAAGTAAAAGTGAACTATAGCCCAGCTTTAACCAATTAATATTTTTAAGATTGTTTTTCATGATTTTATCTTTTGAAGAGAGCGTTTGATAATATATTTGACTGCCCTGGCCGGTCCGATGAAGATATATTTAAAAGCTCCCTTTATTCCTCCCATATGGTTAAAATCAACAAAGGTATTCGGTGCTGAATTGCCGCGTTCGTTTAAGAGTTTATTGTCAATGAATGGTGTTAAATCAACCGGATTCTTAGAGATTCTAAAGTCGTAGTGCTCATTCCAAGCGATATAGACTAACAGCCGCTCAATGGCATGCAGGATAGAATTTTGCGGCAGCGGTTCTGAAGGCACGTCTTTATCTGTCAGATCCAAGTCAAAGAGCGGCTTTAAGGCATCGTATTTAAACCAGACAAAGGTTCCGTAACTCATGACAAAGGTCTGAAAGTTTTCAAAATCAACAGTCTTGCTCATTCCCATCTTCTGCCACAGCTCATTCATCTCCGGTGCGATCAAGTGCTCATTCCAAGCGGTAACAATCTTATTGTAGCGAAAGAAAGTCGGAATATCTGCAATAACCAGACCGATTTTTGGATTGCGGACAAACTCCGAAAGAATGGTGTCTGCCGGTTTAATCAGCATGCTGATCAGTTCCGTGCGCCAAGATTCACCGGCCCAAAAGTCAGCTTCCTTGGATTTTTTGGTATGAAAATGACCGACGTAATCATATCGTGACAGCTCTTCTTTTAATTTCAGCATAGGCAGCACATCGCGGCCGATATTGCCTGTCACAAAGAGCTGCGCCTGACTGCCGTGCTGATGCAGGATGTCCAGAATCTCTTCTTTTTTGCTTTCCTGATCTGTTGTAATAAACAAATCATAGGCAAAATGAAAATGTGTGAAGCTGCTCAAAAATTCTTCCAGCAAATCTACGTAAAAAACATGAAGATGAACAGCAATCTTTTGTCCGCTCAAATCAGCAGCAGGCCTTCTTTTAACGTACTTATGGCCCAGCAAATAACTGAAATCAGGATAATTAATTTCTGACATGTGAGAAACGATGAGATCAATAGGATAAGACGATCTGCTCTCTATGTCATTAAAGAGATAAGGTGTTATAGACTGGTTGGCGTCAATAGCTTTGACCTTAATAAAAGGAACCTTGTGGTTTAAGACAGCTGTCGGATGATAGTAGGAAAAATCAGCATGCAAAAGCTGGCTGGCATCTTCCTCACGTGTGTCAAAAACCACACCGTATTTAAAACCGGCATCTAAAAGGACAGTTGTCACCTGTGTTTCATAATGAGCAATGACCTCCTGAACATCTTGGTACTCTCTGACATTCTCCCAAAATTCTGTGAAAGCACTGCTATTGATAACGGGCTTTTGGAAAGAAATAAAGTAGCTTTGGATGTGCTCACGAAAGGCTTTGGTTGCACGGTTATTGGTCAGTCCCCAAAAATCCACGGCCTCATCTGCTTCAAATTTCTGATAGACTGCCGCCATATCCCAAAGCGGACCAAAGCAGGTATCATTCATGGTTGTCACGGAATCATAGGTTTTTAACTCATCAAAACCGATAAAAGCCATACCGTCCCGCCAAGCTGCAAAATCAAAACCGGAGTTCTGACGCTGAATAAAATGATCCATCAAATGCTCTTCTCTCAGCCGTTCAAAGTCAGCTGGGGCAAGTTCGCTGTTTGAGATAAACACAATTTTAGAAAACAGCGGTCTTAACTGTGTCAGCTGATAGATGACATGAGAGCTGAGGCGGTTATATTTATTAAAATGGACATACAAAAGCAGACGCTTCATTTCTTTCTCCTGATTAGATTGATAATTTTTGTCGGAATACGCCAGCGGCGGGAATTGATGACCGCATTGTAACGGTTGGTCATTTCATTGAGTTCCTTGTGGTACTGATCCCTGGAAGAGACAGCATCCTGGTAGAGATACTTATAAGACAGGAATTCTTTTAATCCAGTTCTTGCTGATGCCAGTTCTTCTGCTAAGCTGTTAGCAACAAAGTCGGGCTGATCGGGTCTGTCTGCATTGAACCATTCGTAGGTCAGCTGAAATTTTCCGCCTTTATGTTCGGGAATCTCATAGATAATCTGAGGATCAGGAGCTGTAAAATAGTAAGCTTCACCAATCACTTTGGCATTGGTCCAAACCGGCAGCACTTCTGTATCATATTGCCTATCAACCAAAGAAACCCTGCGGTAATAACTTTGAATTTCAGACAAATCAACTCGGATTTTTCGAACATCTTCTGCAAGCGTCAGCTGATGCTTGCCTGAGTGCGCCAGAGGAAAATGCAGACTGTCATCTTCTGAGAAAGCCTGATCCTTGCCGCGGTCCAAATAAATGGTAAGCTGCTGATTGTGCCAGCTGTTCTCACCTTTCTGAGCCAAGGCTTTCTCAAAAGCATTGTGCTCGGGCAGTAAAAATTCTAAAACTTTTTTATAATCACTGTCAGGGTACTTGGCAATATATTCCAGCTGCGTAGCTAACAGTTTGTCAAAGCGCTGTTCTATTTTAGCAGGATCTTTGGTTCTGGAATCGGATTCGGCATCCATTCGGTAAACGGTTGTTGAATCTTTCAAGAAAGCTAGCTTTGTCCTGCGAAACAGCTCCAGCTGAATGTTGAAGGTGTCATCAACCGCATGGCTGTCAATTTGACTGTTGACCTCTAACATCAGCTGCGTCTCCACAAGCCAGGTAGACGCCATGGTCATGCCTTTTAGGGCAAGCATTTTCTCATAAGAATCCATAAATGGAATAACACCGTTTTGCAGGACATCCTTATGAATGACAGTTCCCTTTGGATCCACCATATCAAAGTCCGTATTGGACCACTTGGATTCCGGAGAAGCTTCTAACAGATCGACTTGTTTTTGAAGTTTGCAGCTGTCAGTCCAATAATCATCACCGTCACATCTGGCAATATATTCTCCCTTAGCTTCTTTGCAAATATCAATCCAGGTTCTCGCGATACCTTTGTTGGTCTCATTAAAGAAAGGCCTAATTTTATCAGGATAGCGCTCGCCATACTGCCGCATAATATCCGGTGACTGATCGGTTGAAGCATCGTCAACGACAATAATTTCAAAAGGAAAATCTGTCTGCTGAGCCAGAAAACTGTCCATAGCTTCCGCTATCCAGTCTCCCTTGTTAAAATTAGTACAAATAATGGAAACCTTCATACGTCTTTCCTATCTTATCCAAATTGCCACTGACCGTTGCGTTGGTAAAGACCGCTGGCTGAATCCAGAGCCGAAAGATCATTTGCTTCAATATCATCACGATGGACAACAATAATCGGTGTCTGCTTCGCATCAGAAAAGGCCAGCATTTGATTATCATCATCGCGAACGGTCACTTCCAATTTCAGTTTAATATCATTCAGATGTGCGATATCACATTCATAGACCACCGATTTATGACCGGCACCCGATGTTTTATAATCCATTGAATTGTCGTTATAGACCCAGATATTGCGGTCAATATCGGTCAATGATAAGGCAATGTAGGTTGGAACATCGTTGAGCACATCATAAGAAATTTCAAACTTAATCTTATTTTTAGGTGTCATCGGATTATCGGACAGGAGCTTAACCGCTAAATTCTCAATGTGTGTGACTTGTTCTTTAGCAGTATCAGCTTCAATTGTCTCACCATTGTCATCAACAACCTTGTCAGTATTGTCAAAACTGTATTGGTTGGCAACATTGAAAGGCTCACCGTAAGCTTTAATCAAACCGTCATCAATCAAGACAGCCTTGTTGCAGTATTTCTTAACTGCTGCCATATCGTGGGTTACAAGGATAGTCGTCTTACCGCTTTCTTTTCTTTCCATAAAGTAGTCATTACATTTGCGCTGGAAAGCTTCATCACCGACAGCCAAGACCTCATCAAGAATCAAAATGTCTCCCTGTGCCTTGATGGCAACTGAAAAGGCTAAGCGAACCTGCATCCCGCTGGAATAGTTTTTAAGCTTTTGGTTCATAAATTCCTTAAGCTCAGCAAATTCCACGATGTCATCATACATGGCATCTACTTCTTCCGTTGAAAAACCAAGCATAGCACCGTTCATATAGACATTCTCACGGCCTGTCAGCTCAGGATTAAAGCCGACTCCCAGCTCAATGAATGAAACCAGCTTCCCGTCAATGCTGACAGTGCCTTGTTCAGGCACATAAATTTGTGAAATGATTTTTAACAGCGTTGATTTGCCCGATCCGTTGCGGCCGACAATTCCAAAGAAATCACCTTTTTCCACTTCAAAATTGATGTCACGCAGAACGTGCTGTTTCTTATAGCCTTTAACGCCTTTAAAACGATTGACCAAAGTCGTGCGCAAGCTGTTTGTCGATTCGACAGGCAGCTTAAAATATTTGCTGACATGGTCAACTTTTACTGCAATATTATTGTCTTTCGTCATTATAAAATCTCCGCAAATCTCTTAGAACTACGATTGAAAACAACTAATCCGATGCCAAAAATGATAAAGGGCAGTACATAAGGAATAGCGTAATACCACCAGTGATTAATCAGCTGCCAGATGGTTAGATTGGCCTTGTCAATCAAAAGATAACGCAGGTCTTGAATCATCTGCGCCAAAGGATTGAGCATGATGATTTTACCAGCCAGCACTCCCTTAGGTCCCTGATTAGTGATAAAGGTCAAAGGATAGATAATCGGTGTTGCATACATCCCGGCCTGCAGGATAACTTCCCAGATCTGTCCGATATCCCGAAACTTAACATAGAGAGTTGACAAAAGAAGGGCTACTCCCCAAGCCATGATAAAGAGCTCGAAAAAGAGCGGGATGGAAAAGACAGCATTCCAGCCGATATGAACACCGTTAACCAAGGCAAAAATCAGCACAACAATCAAATTGATACCGAAGTTAATCAAGGCTCCGCACACCGCTGAAAGAACAATGATCGATTTTGAAAAGTTCAGTTTGCGCAGCAGGTCACCCCGAGTTACGATAGAGACCATTCCCATGCTGGTCGCTTCCATAAAGAAAGACCAGACGACATTGGCCAGCAAGAGTGCTACAGGAAAGTGAGGCACATCTCCTCCCAAACGCAAAAAGCGGATGAAAACCAAATACATAATCATAAACAGCAGCAAAGGCTTTAGAATCGACCAGAGATAGCCGATGACACTGCCTTGATAGCGCAGTTTAAAGTCTGTTTTAATGAGTTCTTTTAGCAGGATACGATTTTTCTTACTAATCAAGTCCATGATATTCTCCTATGCCTGATAGCCATGTTTGCGATAATGACTATAGCCGATTTTCGTTGTAATTAAAATTTTAAAAATGAAGGTATGAAAAGCTCTGTTTTTAGCAAAGCCGTATTTTTTAAGGTCATGCCGTCTGTGCAGCCACGGCTGTTTGAGCAGATTGACATAAGCTGCAACCAAGTCGTGCTTATCCCCAGGCAAATCTAAACCTAATAGGTAGGCAGCCTGTTTTTGACTGGAAGTAATCAGCCACCAGTACTTAGCCAGCAGTTTATGGGGCTGCAGCCAGTTTTTAAAACGCTTGGACCAGGTTCTTGCCCCCAGCACATTGCTCTCATGCTGCCGGTACAATTCTGTCGCAGCATCCAAATAAACCAAGTCTCCTAAAGCGGCAGCAATCAATGCTAGATACCAGTCATGCATGAGAATGCCCTCGCAAACGGTCCATTTTTCAGCCAAAGCATGATTAAACATAGCTGTACCGCCGGTCACCGTGTTTTCTGTTAATTCCTGAAGCAATGCTGTGTTTGCATGGTGTGACTGCGTTTTGATCATGCTCTCGTGCAGAACCTGCAGCTTCTTATCCACAACCTTCAAATCTGTATAAACCATCAAAGGTTTTTGCCCATCATATTTTTGGGCTTCTGCCAGAGAGAGCTCCAGTTTATTGGGCAGCCAAATATCATCCTGGTCGCTTAAAAAGTAATAATCAGCCTTTTCGTATTTAACCAGCGTATAAAAATTTTTGATAACACCGTAATTAGTACGCTCAGCAGCATTGATAAAATGAATACGCGGATCCTGCTGCGCAAAATCTGCAATAATCTCAGGTGTGTCATCCGTTGAGCCATCATCACGGATCAGCAGATTCCAATCTTTAAAAGTCTGCCGCTGAATGCTTCTAATCTGCTCTGCGATAAACTCCTGACCATTGTAGGCAGACATTACAATATTAACTTTCATGCAAAAACAAGTCCTCGTACTCTCCTACAATTTTTTCCCAGGTATAATGGCGGCGAATGATGTCCTTAGCCCTTTGACCATACTCTGAAAAATCCGTCTGTCCGTCCGCCTGTTCAATCAACTGTGCAAGACTGCCTCTGTCTTTCGACCAATAGCAGGCAGCGTCCCGCGCAACCGAGCGATTAAAATCAACACCTAAGACAAGGTTCAGATCAGTGTGCGCCAAGGCTTCAAGCAAGCCCGGATTGGTTCCGCCGACCTCATGCCCATGAATATAAGCAAAAGCATGTTCGCGGATATAAGTCAGCAGAGCACGGTCATAGACCGTCCCAACAAACTTAATACGAGAATCCTTATCAAAATCCGTTTTTTGCCGCAGCTCTTCAAAATAGGTGTTTCCTTGATGGTTGCAGATAATGACGAGATCGCGCTTACTTGCCGATGCCATAAATTCGCGGATAGCTGTCTCATAGTTGTTTTCCGGCACGAAACGGCCAACGATTAAATAGTAGCCTTTACTTTTGAGTGCCCATTGTTCATAGAATTTTTGAACTTCAGGAGCATTTTCGTCCAGTCCGGATGGCGACATATCCGTTCCATAAGCAATAAAAGCCGTTTTTGACCAAGGGTAGGTTTGCTTGATATAATCTTCAATCCCGATATTATCTGAAATAACCAGATCAGCCGTCTTTGTCATGCACTTTTCTGCATATTTCAGATAAGACTGCACGGGACGGGACCATTTGGAGCGGCGCCACTCCAATCCATCCGGATTGATATAAAACTGTCCGCCCATTCCTTTAATCTTTCTGGCAAAAGGTGCCATAAAAGCACCTATTGTATTGCCTAAAACATAAAAAACGGGAGCTGCAATATTTTGGGTTTTAACTAATTTTAAAGCATAGCTGATGGCCATCATGTCATAGGCAATTACTCTGGCAGGCCCCACTTTAGGAGCCTTGATCGTAAAACAATCAACATTCAGATAAGTAAAATGCTTATGGCGGTCAGTTTCACTGAGACAGGCCACATGATAAGTCAAATCCTGCGACTGCCGATGCTTAACTAATTCTTCTACAAAAGTCTCAAAACCGCCGTACTGGGCCGGTAGTCCCCGACTTCCGATGATGAATACATGACGCAAACTCTATTCCCCCATTTTAACAATACAATCCATAATATTATAGCATATTTCAAAGAATTTTGCGAAAAGAAACAGCAGGCTTGAGCCTGCTGTCGTTTGCACTATTATAAAGATTTAATTAAGGCGTTTTGCCATCTTATTTCTTCACATCTTGTCTGTAAAATTCCTGCAGGGCTTCCTGCCAAGTCGGAATGACAAAACCGGTTGCTTTTGCTTTTTTCAGACTCATGGTTGAATTGAGAGGACGTTTAGCTTTAGCCGGGAATTGGCTGGAGTCAACAGGCTTGACCGTAACATCGGTATCCTTAAGAATTTCACGGGCGAAATCATACCAGGTCGTGTCTTCTGCTGCATCGTTTGACAGATGATAATAGCCGAACGCTTTGTGATTTTCAGCCAAATAGGTCATAAATTCAGCTAACGTGCGGGTCCAAGTCGGACGGCCGTGCTGATCATTGACAACAGTCAGCGTATCATGGGTCTTAGCTAAGTTTTGCATGGTAAAGACAAAGTTTTTCCCGTAATTGCCAAAAACCCAAGCGGTACGGATAATATAGAAATTGCTGACGTATTTTTCAACAGCCTCTTCACCCAGGCGTTTTGTCCGGCCGTATTCTGTTTTTGGATCCGGCTGATCATCAACTTCCCATTCTTGTCCGACAGGCTTTTCGCCGTCAAAAACATAGTCTGTCGAGATATAAACCAGAGTTGAACCATATTTTTCACAGGCCTTGGCAATGTTTTCAGTTCCCGTCACATTGATTGCATAATCCAAGTCTTTTCCTTCATCTTCTGCTGCATCAACAGCCGTATAGGCTGCGCAGTGGTAAACAAGGCTGGGCTGCACCTGTGAAAAAACTTGATCCACTTTTTCTGCATTTGTAATGTCCATTTCTGCGACATCAACAGCCACATAGTCTTCATTACGTTCATCAAGCAGATGGCGTAACTCCGTACCCAACTGACCATTGCTTCCTGTGATTAAAATCATTCGTATTCTCCTTTAATTTAAGATACAAAGGGCGTGAAAAAATCCGTATAAAATAGGAAACGGACGCCGTGTCGCTAAGACAAAAGGACCGTTATCTTTTTATTAGGATTTTAGTCTGTGTTCCATTAAAAATGTATTGTATACAAGACCGTTCTTTAAGCCCGGCAGCCTTAACAGCTCTTTTTAAAACGTTTCCTTGATTTTCTGCTGCGGCCAATCACCGAATGCCCAAAGCAATCCGTGCATAGCGGCTCATTTTGTCCACCGACCAGGCCGGCGACCAAACCAGCTTAACATCAACATCAAGAACCTCAGGTACATCCTTTAAAACATCGTAAATCTGATCCGTCAGCAAGTCTGCCAAAGGACAGCCCATGGTTGTCAGAGTCATGTCAATTTCGGTATGACCTGAGTCTTCAAAACGAATGTCATAGATAAGCCCCAAGTTGACAATATCAATTCCTAACTCGGGATCAATAACCATTTCCAAAGCTTCCAGAATTCTGTCTTTAATCTTTGTGACTTCTTCGGGAGTATAGTTTGCTTCTGCCATAGTTCCCTCTCCTTTTAATCTTCAACGAAATCACGCAGCTGTTTGCTGCGGCTTGGATGACGCAGCTTGCGCAGTGCCTTAGCTTCAATCTGACGAATCCGTTCACGCGTAACATTAAACACTCTGCCCACATCTTCCAGCGTACGCATCTTGCCGTCATCTAAACCAAAGCGCAGACGCAGAACATTTTCTTCGCGGTCTGTCAGCGTATCAAGCACCTCATCCAATTGCTCGCGCAGCACAACACGCGTTGTGTAATCTACCGGATTTTCAATCACTTCATCTTCAATAAAGTCTCCCAGATGGCTGTCATCCTCTTCACCGATTGGTGTTTCCAGTGACACGGGTTCCTGAGCGATTTTCAGAATTTCTCTGACCTTATCCGGTGTCATATCCATGCGCTCTGCAATCTGTTCCGGTGTCGGATCCTGACCTAATTCCTGCAAAAGGTTGCGCTGTTCACGCACCAATTTATTAATTGTTTCCACCATGTGAACAGGAATACGGATCGTGCGGGCCTGATCGGCAATGGCGCGTGTGATGGCCTGACGAATCCACCAAGTGGCATAGGTTGAAAATTTAAATCCCTTAGAGTAGTCAAACTTATCAACCGCCTTCATCAAGCCCATATTGCCTTCTTGGATAAGATCCAGAAACTGCATGCCGCGGCCGACATAACGCTTAGCGATAGAAACAACCAGGCGCAAGTTGGCTTCTGCCAAGCGCTGCTTGGCTTCAAGATCACCGTTTTCAACCGCAATGGCCAGCTCTTTTTCTTCTTCATTAGACAAAAGAGGGACAACACCGATTTCTTTTAGATACATCCGTACAGGATCATTGACCTTGGCAGAATTGCTTCCCAGAAGCTCCTCATCGGTCAGCTCCTCAGGCTTGATTTCCTCAACTGCATACTTCGATGAAGGATTGCCGTCTTTGTCAGTGATAGAGATGCCGCCGTCAGTCAAACGTTCCAGCAAATCATCAATCTGCTCAGCCTCGAGTTCAAAAGGGATGACGAGTTTTTCAGTAACTTCATCGTCAATTGCTACCCCTTCTTTTTTATGGTTGCGAATAAAATCCGCCACTTGAACATTAAAGGTACTTGATGTTTTTTTACTACTACTTGCCATTTTTCCTCTATTCCATATTTCTTTTTTGAGCGATGAGAGCTTCTAAGCCCTCAACTGCAGTATCTATGTCACCGTGATTGCTGTTTTCACGGATGGCTTTGCTTTGTTTTTGCAGCTCCTGCTGCTGCAGGTATTTATTTCTCTGACTTTCCAGCTGCCTGATTTCCCCCTCGGCAATCTCTTCCGGCAGATTTTCCTCTAAAACACGGTAATAGGCATTTTGAAGTTCCTCAGGAAGCTGAGACAAATCATAGGCATTCAGTTCACCCTTGCTTTTTAAAAGCTGGTAGAGTTCCTGCAATTCCGGGGTTTCAAAGGAAAAATCTTCCCGATTGCGAAATTCAATTAACAGATAATCATGGTGAAGAATGCGATGAAAGAGCTGATTTTCAGCCTTAGCCACAGCCGTCAGATGCTTAGTCACAGGCATCTCCACCCTGATTGGCCGGCTGAGAGCCTGCTCGCTTCTTTGTGAACGCGTTTGGAGGCGCTCGTTATTAACCGCTTGTTCTACCTGCTGATAATTAAAGTCCGGCAGACTTTCAGCTACCATATTGATATAGGTATTCTGAGCAGTAATTGAAGGCGAGGCGGCAATAATTTTTGCCATTTTCTCCACATAATCAATCTCCGCCTGCAAATTATCACTATTTTCAGGTTTCAGGTAATGAAGCCAAAATTCAATACTGCTGATCCTTGCCTGTGTCAGCAGTTTTTTCAGTTCTTCTGCGGAATTTTCCTTGATAAATTCATCGGGATCCATCTGACCGGGAATTCTGACGATTTCCACTGCCATATCCGACAGAATGGCTAAGGATTTGGCAATGGCATTCTGCCCGGCACTGTCCCCGTCATATGTCAGAATAACTTTTTTAGTGAATTTCTTCAAATGCTTCACATGTTCCGGTGTCAGCGCTGTTCCCATGGAAGCAACAGCATTGCTGATGCCCGCACGATAGGCGGCAATCACATCCATGAAACCTTCCATCAGGTAAATTTCATGTTCCTTTTTTGCGACCGCTTTGGCCTTATCCAGATGATAGAGCTCATAAGACTTGTTGAAAACTGCTGTCGCACGCGTATTCTTATACTTTGCCAGTTTTTTGGCACTGTCGGCCTCTGTCCAAATCCGACCTGAAAAACCGACAATATGACCGAATTCATCCGTCAAAGGAAACATAATGCGGTTCTGGAAGGCATCGTAAACAGTGTTGCTGTCTGACAGATTAAAAAGACCAGAATTAATGATGGTATCTTCATCATATTTTTTCAGCATGGCCTGATAAAGATAATCATGTTCATCCGGAGCTAAACCTATCTTAAAATAATCAATCAGCTCATCTGTCAGTCCCCTTTCATAAAGATACTGCCGAGCTGTTTCACCTATCTTGGTGGTTTTCAAAACAGCCTGATAAAACTTGCCGGCATCGTCATTGATGTTGAAAAACCTTTGATTGGGGTGTTCCTGCCTTGTTTCCTGACTCTTGTCCTGAACTGCAACAGCAATACCGGCGCGGTCGGCCAGCACCTGAACGCTCTCCAGAAAACTAATGTTGCGGTAATCTTCTATAAATTTAAAGACATCGCCTGAACGCCCGCAGCCAAAACAGTGAAAAAACTGTCTGTCCTCAATAACATTAAAGGAGGGCGTCTTTTCTTTGTGGAAGGGACAGAGACCCAAATAATTGCGGCCTGCCCGTGAAAGACTGACAACTTCACCAATCACATCAACAATATTGACGCTGTTTTTAATGTCGTTAATCATTCCCTTATCGATAGCCAGAAATCATCACCTCCACATAAAAATCCCTATTTTAGCGTTACTTTTCATTATACCATTTTTAAGGCTTTTTGTAAATTAAAGAAGCACAAAAGCACCCTCCTATTTTGGTCTTTACGACCGGCTTAGAGAGTGCCTTCTTATAATCTTTTCACGGAATCTGTCAATCTATATCATTATCGTACACAGTGCCTTTGCGTTCTGTCTTTAGGTGAATGGCTTTAAAGAGCCAGAGTTTAGTTTTTTCATTGACGTTAAGCCGATCAACCAAAGTATTGCTAAACAGATTGTTGTAAATCTTAATCGGTCCTACATCTGAAGAATGCTGGCCGACACTTCCGCTGTAGGCTTTGATATTGCCTTTGCTGTCGTAATAAGGAACAAAGGAATTATCAGTGATGATAATATTTCTGCTGAGCTGTCTTTCCTTATTGTGACTGCCGTAGTCAGGATCAATGGCTTTAATCAAACCGCCGTCCCATACACCGTTATCACTTGAAGCATCCAGCTGAATAGCTTCAGAATAATAGTCGTGAAGGGAAAGATTAGCATCAATTTGACGGGCATTGACCAGCTCAGGAGCATAACCCGTGAATTGATTGCCTTTAAAAACGGAATTTTGCAGGCCGCCCATGTCAAAAACATGGCTGCCTTTTTTATGAACCATAGTGAAACTGTTGTTCAGAACCCGCCAATGGTCACCGTGGTTAGCCATAACCATAAAGTGGTTGCCCTTATCCAAATCACTGGCCTTGATGTTCAGATTGCGCATGGTGAAATTTTTAACCCCGTCAGTTGCTCGAGGTCCGGTCGCCAAGGCAAACCAGTAGGCTGCTCCTTCAACCAACAGCGTTGTATTGTTGCCCCTGATTTCAGTATCGGAAGCAAGAGTAATGTAATCTTTGGTTGGCGTCTGACTGCCGATTTTGAATTTACCGTCGGGCAGGCTTAAAATGGTGCCGGGATGCTCTTTGGCATAGGCAAAAGCCTGTCTCAGCACTTCATTATTTTGAGCGGCACTGTTTTCAGCTTTTAACTTGACCTCATAAATAGTATCCAGATCCTCTTCCTGAATGTCAGTAACTTTTCCGCCGTCATCAAAGGTAACAGCATATTTATAACCGCCTGCAGCACTGCTGTGGTTGTAAGAAACCTGATCAACTCGGCCGGCTGATGCTTGATAATCCGACAAACTGTGCCCTTTTAAATTCTCCTTGGCAGATGATTTTAGCTTAACAACCTGACCTTGATGGTATTTTGAATTCTTGCTTTTGGTCAGATCTTCTTCCCGAACGTGCTTTATGGTGCGTCCGTTGCCAAACTTAACATCATAGCTGTAGGCTGATTTCTGCTGTGAGGTCTCCGCAGGTTCTACTTTCTTGACTGTTCCGATCCAATTTTGATAATCTGCCAGCTTTTGACTGGAATTGATCTGGACTTTTTCGCCGGAAGCATATTGTGATTTTTGCTCCGCTTCCTTATTGATAAAAGGAAGGGTGAGTCCGACAGGCTTCAGATGCAGGGTTTTGGCCAAAACTCCAAAAGAATTAGTTGCTGCCAGCAGCACAACAGCTGACGAAACAAAAACACTCAAGGCAATAATTTCGCTTTTGCGAACTAGCCCCTTTCGCTTATGTCTTTTCTTTCCCATTGTCTTCCCTTCAGAAAATATATTTTTACAGCATTTCAATTTTACCATATTTTTGTAAAAAGTGAAGTACATCTATTGTCAAATACCATTTTTTCCCGTATAATAAGTAACTAATAATAAGAAAGGAAAAACAAAATGATCAAAGAACTTAAAGAGTTTTTGTTCCGAGGAAGTGTCCTTGAACTTGCTGTAGCCGTTGTTATGGGGGCAGCATTCAATGCTATCATCACATCCTTCGTTTCAGACGTCATCACACCGCTCTTTTTGAACCCTGCTTTAAAAGCTGCAGGCGTCGAAAAGATTGCTGAGCTTTCATGGCACGGTGTTGCTTACGGTAATTTCTTAAGTGCTGTCATTAACTTCTTGATTGTAGGAACAACACTCTTTTTCGTTGTTAAAGCTGCTAATCATGCAATGGCAATTACCAAAAAAGCAGAAGAAGACGCTGCTGAAGGTGAACCTACTGAAGTTGAACTGTTAGCAGACATCAAAGCCCTTTTAGAAAAACAAAACTAAAAACTGCAGGAAGCAATCGCGATCAAACGGTCATTGAGCTGCTTCTCCCTTTTATTGAAAACAGCCTAAGTAAGGCTGTTTTTTCTTTACCATCTTCAGCAGCGATTCCTGTTTGGCTGCCGCCAAAACTTCATCACTGCTAAAAAGAAACAAGGCCTTTTATCCCGCAGTATCTTGTTGGCAGATTTGAAAAGAACTAAAAAAACTGAAACAAAGTTTCAGCTTTTTCAATAATAATCACTTTAGAATTTTTTACGTTTGCGAGCTGCTTCTGATTTACGTTTACGCTTCACAGAAGGTTTTTCGTAGAATTCACGTTTGCGTGACTCTTGAAGTGTACCAGCTTTAGTTACAGAACGTTTGAAACGACGAAGAGCATCGTCAAGTGATTCATTTTTACGCACTACAGTCTTTGACATGTATCTCACTCCCCTCAATTTCATTGTAACATTTACACGTTCTTAAACATTATACAAAAATGTGGAAATAAATGTCAAGGCATTTTCAGGCTATTTTAAAATTTATTTTCAAGAACACTGAAAATCAAATCAGAAAAATTTGTCCTTTAATCAACTTGGCGTCCGGTCAGCTTAACTGCATCACTGATAAACTGTTTGTACTTGCCGTCTTTTTTAAGTTTTTTAATGACCTTATTGACAGTCTTAACTAATTTGCCGCTGTCTTTCGGCAGCGCAACAGCTTTGGCGCCACCTTCACCTGTTTTCAGGGCAACTGATGCAAGAACAAGATCACTGTTTTGAGAGATGTACCCTTCTGCTACCGGTTTTTCCAAATCAATAGCATCAACCTGTCCTGATTTCAGCTCATTGACAGCCTCACCCATTGAGGTTAAAGAAGTAATGTTTGATTTGCTCAATTGATCTTTTGCCAAGCCTTCTTCAATAGTTCCTTTTTGAACAGCAACCTTGGCCTTATCGAAAGCTGCCAGCGATGTATATTTACTAAGGTCAGACTTTCTGATTAAGATAGCATTTTCTGTCTTGTAATAAGCATCTGAAAAATCATAAACTTTGGCACGTTCCTTGGTATAAGATAAACCGGAAATAGCGATATCAGCCTTGCCAGTTTTTATACTGGAGAGCACATTGTCAAAACTCATTGATGATATTTCCAGCTTGACTCCCAATTCATCGGCAATCGCCCTTGCCAGTTCAATATCAGCACCGACCACGGTATCTTTGCCGTCAATCAGAGCCTTAAATTCAAAAGGCGCATAATCCGGACTGACAGCAACAACAAGTTTTTTCTTTTCTTTCACTTTGTCCTGCATATCTTTTGAACTGGAAGCACCGCAGGCAGTCAAGGCCACTACAGCCAAAAGGCTGAGGAAAGTCAGCAATAATTTTTTAAGTGTCATTTTTTTCTCTTTTCTATTTTGATAAGTCTATTATAAATTTTATTACCCTTATCAGTCAAATTGTTTCAGGCATTGGGATAATTTTGACAAGGCTGTTTTTAAAACACCTTTGTCACCACAGTAACCAAGGCGGACATGGCCCTCAAGATCAAAACGATTGCCCGGAACCAGCAGCACACCGTAATCTGATAAAAGCTGTTTGCAAAAATCTTCAATGGGAAGCGGTACATCCAGCTTAATCAGCGAAGTGGAAACATGATCCGGCAGGATAGCATGGGCCCGCGGCTCCTGTGCCAGCCAATTTTTTAAAATCAAAAGATTTTCACTGACAATTTTTTGATTTCGCTTAAGAATAGCCTGGCGGTTTTTCAAGGCAAAGGCAGCCAGCATATCATCAAAGACACCGGCACAGATCATGGTATAATCGCGATAGTCCCTGAGAACGTCTGCTACTTCCTTATTTGAAGCTACCCAGCCTACACGTATACCGGGCAGAGAGTAGGCCTTTGACAGACTGTCAACTGAAATGCCCTTATCGTATAAGTCGGCAATAGCAGGAATTTCCCGCCGGAAAGAAAACGGTTTATAGACCTCATCAGACAGAATATAAGCCCCGCAGGATTCAGCAATAGCTGTTAACTCCTGCAGGTAAGCTTCGTCCATAACAGCCCCTGTCGGATTGTGAGCATTATTGATACAAATCATTTTCGTATTGGGACGAATCAACCTGCGCAGCTCGTCTAAATCCGGCAGCCAATTATGGTCTTCCCTAATCTGCCACAAATCCACCTGTGCTCCCAAAGATTTGGGAATGTCATAGAGCTGCTGATAAGCAGGATAGACTGAGATGACATGGTCTTGAGGCTCAATCAGCGCATAGAGCGCCAGCATATTAGCGCCGGTGGCGCCATTGGTCTGTAAAATCTGCTCAGGCTGAATGGTCTTATAAAGCCCGCAGACTTCCCTTTTGAATTCGGGCGAACCCTCTATCCAGCCGTAGTCCAGCTTTTTGCGGGACAGCTCCTGAAAAAAAGTCTGCAAATCCTGATCTGCCAGATCAAAGAGCTCCTCCAGAGTCAAAGCCGAGACAGTTACGCCGGCAATATCATAGAGAGCATCCTTTTCATGAACGTTCAGCCATTCTTCCACTCCAAAACGTGGTAATTTCATCTTGACTCCTTTTATTTTCCTGCTAATGATAATACTCAATAAGCAGACACTTGTCAATGCCGAGAAAGTAAGGACAGACAGCCCGTTTTCCCATTACTAGACAAAACCCTCAGCAGGCTCGCAAACACCTGCCGAGGGCTTTTCTTAATTTTTCATAAACGGCTTATCCTAACACAGAACTGCTATTCTTTGCTGGAAACAGATAAGTTATAGGCTTCTTTGACAAAACCGTCAATTTTATCAGACTTCTTCAGCTGCTTAATGACCTTATCAACTTTTTTCTTAAGAGAAGGACTGCCCTTAGGCATGGCAACAGCATAGGAATCAGAGGCTCCCGATTTTAATTTGATTTTAGCAATGGCCAAGTCGCTGTTTTTAGCCACATAGCCTTCTGCAATCGGCTTTTCCAAAACGACGCCGTTCACTTGACCGGATTTTAATTCATTGATCATCTCGCCGTTTTGAACGAGAGAGATGATTTTAGCACCTGTCAATTGTTTTTTGGCAACATCTTCTTGAATGCTTCCCTTTTGAGTAGCTACGGAGAGCCCTTTCAGTGAATCAGTTTTCTTATATTTGGCTAATTCAGATTTTTTGACAATGACCACATTGACGGACTCGTAATAAGTTTCTGAGAAATCGTACACTTTTTGACGTTCTTTAGTTGCCGAAATGCCTGAAATCGCAATATCCGCCTTACCTGACTGAACACTTGACAGAACATTGTTAAACGACATGGCCGAAAATTCGACTTTGACATCCAGCTCTTTGGCGATGGCTTTAGCAATCTCAACATCTGCTCCGACGATGGTATCTTTACCGTTGACTAAGGTTTTAAATTCAAACGGAGCAAACTCAGGGTTCATGGCAACAACAAGCTTTCCCTTGTCCTCAATTTTTTTCAAAGAATTATCCTTAGATGAAGAACCACAGGCAGCAAGACTGACCAAAGATAAAGCAGCAAAGGCTCCCACTAACACTTTTTTAGCTAATTTCATAACAATCCTCAACTTCTATTTTTATTAAGATAGGATTATTATATTTTATATTTATGCATTTGTCAAGTATTTTTTTATAAAAATTCATTACTATTCATAATACTGTAAAATAATTCAGACAAATCTCCTTCTTCAGACACACTCAGCAAATTGAGGAAAGCATAGGCTAAAATAGACAGTTAAGCAATCAGATTACAAATTCTGTTATCGTATTGACTTCTTGAATATTAAAATTATTTTCTGACATATTACTTCTCCCCTTAATCCATCGCTTTCAATTCCAGCACCATATCGCGGAGTTCGGCGGCCAGTTCAAAGTCAAGCAGTTCGGCCGCTTCCTGCATTTGTTTTTGCAGCTTCTTGATGACTTCTTGGCGTTCTTTTTTGTTCATAGCGCTGTAGTCCACTTGCTCTTCAGCCACATCGCTCTCTGTTGATTTGCTGATGGCGATAAGATCGCGAATGTCTTTTTTGATTGTCTGAGGAGTAATGCCGTGTTCTTCGTTGTAAGCCATCTGAATTTGGCGGCGGCGGTGCGTTTCGTCAATAGCATTTTTCATGGACTGGGTCATGGTATCAGCGTACATGATCACATGACCCTCACTGTTTCGTGCCGCCCGGCCGATGGTTTGGATAAGCCCGCGTTCATTGCGCAGGAAGCCTTCCTTGTCAGCATCAAGGATCGCAACTAAGCTGACCTCAGGTACATCGATTCCTTCGCGCAGCAGATTAATCCCTACAAGCACATCAAAAACACCCAGCCGCAGATCGCGGATAATTTCGGTCCGCTCCAAGGTCTTGATGTCCGAGTGCATGTACTTAACCTTGACCCCCATTTCCTTAAGATAGTCGGTCAGGTCTTCTGCCATTTTTTTCGTCAGAGTGGTAATAAAGGTTCGTTCGCCCTTTTCGGCACGCACGGTGATTTCACCCAACAAGTCGTCCATCTGCCCCATGGTCGGCCGGACTTCTACTTCTGGGTCAAGCAGACCTGTCGGACGAATAATTTGCTCAATGACTGTATCGGTCTGTGCCAGCTCATAATCTCCCGGAGTGGCAGACACGTAAACAATCTGGTGGACATGACTTTCAAATTCTTCCCGGCGCAGCGGACGGTTGTCCAGGGCACTCGGAAGACGAAAACCATAGTTGACCAGCATCTCTTTACGCGAACGGTCGCCATTATACATCCCCTTGATCTGTCCCATGGTCATATGGCTTTCATCGACCATGATCAGAAAATCTTCTGGGAAAAAGTCTAAAAGAGTGTAAGGCGGCTCGCCTTCACTTCTTCCGTCCATATGGCGGGAATAGTTTTCGACACCGTTGGTATAGCCCATCTCCCGCAGCATTTCAATGTCATAGTCGGTTCTTTGTTTCAATCGCTGAGCTTCTAAGAGTTTGCCCTCCGATTCAAAGAGCTTGAGCTGTTCTTTCAATTCCTCTTGAATCCTTGCTATGGCAATCTCCATATGCTCGTCATTGGTCATAAAGTGAGTCGCCGGGAAAATAGCCAAATGATCAACTTCTCCTAAGACACGGCCGGTCAGACTTTCAATTTCCCGAATGCGGTCAATTTCATCCCCGAAAAATTCAACCCGAAAGGCATGCTCATCACGGGATGCCGGGAAAATTTCCACCACATCGCCGCGCACACGAAAACGCCCGCGCTGAAAGTCAATGTCATTGCGCTCAAACTGAATATCAACTAAACTATTGAGCAGCTGATCCCTAGAAATCTCCTGACCCGGACGCAGACTGACAACACTGTCTGCGTATTCCTTGGGTGAACCCAAACCGTAAATACAAGACACAGACGCCACCACAATAACATCGTTGCGCTCCAGTAAAGACGAGGTTGCCGAGTGGCGCAGCTTGTCAATTTCGTCATTGACGGAGCTGTCCTTTTCGATATAAGTATCGCTGGACGGCACATAAGCTTCCGGCTGATAGTAATCATAGTAAGATACAAAATATTCGACTGCATTATCAGGGAAAAATTCTTTAAATTCCCCGTAAAGCTGGCCGGCCAAGGTTTTATTGTGGGCGATAACGAGAGTTGGCTTATTGACCCTTTGAATCACCTGACTCATGGTATAAGTCTTACCTGTCCCGGTCGCTCCCATCAGGATCTGCGCTTTCTCACCGCCTTCAATATTATCTACTAACTGTTCAATGGCCTGCGGCTGATCCCCGGAAGGCTGGTATTTGGAAACCAGTTTAAACTGATTATTCTCTGTTTTATCTATCATTCACTGCCACCTCATTTTCTACTCTCTATTTTATCACAAGAAAAGCCTAAAAGAAAAAGCCTGAGTTTCAAACTCAAGCGTCCTTAGCAAGGGTGACATTTTCTTTTTTAAGCAAAAAACCAAGTATGACGATAGCCACAACAAGTACCAGACTGGTCAGAAAACTCCCTTCTGTTCCAAAGGCGCCGCCTGAAATCCATTCGGCTGCATCAGCCTTGCTGCTGAAGTAAAATAAAGATGTCCCTGCACCTTGCCCGCTGACAGCTACTCCAAAGAGATTTCCCTGAGTAAAATTCCAAGCACCATGCAGGCCGGCAACGCCCCAAAGGTTATCCGTCTTTAACATATAAAGTGCCATAAAAACACCTGACAAAATGATACTGAGTATTGAAAAGACAGTCACGTGGCTGTTTCCCAAGTGCATCAGTCCGAAAAGACTGCTGGAAATTCCGATGGCTGCCGCAAGATTGCTGCGCTTATTGATCAAAGGCAAAAGCCAACCGCGTGTCAGCAGTTCTTCTGTCCCGCTCTGAATAAACCAAAAGGGGATAGTTGACAAGACAGACAAAACGGCTCCTCCCGAAAAATCAACAGACTGCAGTTCAACACCGCCAAAAAGGTAGGTTAGCAGAAAAGCTGCCGAAAAAACAAGCATGCCTACACCCCAGCCTTTAATAATGGCTTGAAACCAATTTTTCCTGAATAGCCCCAAACTGGAAATCGGGCGCTTTTCAGCCCACTTCACCCAGGCAAAGACCACTAGAGAAACAAAGAAAAATAAGAACAGCTGAAAATATAAGCTGCTAAAGGCCGCAGTAAGACTGAACTTTATCGGATCAATGAGATAAAGCGTCATTATCGGCAGAGACAGTACAGCTCCTCCGGCAAAACTCCCCAGAAAAACAAAAAGATAGACCATAATACAGGCTAAAATAATAAAGAGCCAGCTGGGTATTTTCTGATAAAAGAGTGTCGGAGCTTCTAAAATTCTTTTTTGCATAGGTGATTCTTTCTTTAATTCATTGGTAAAAGTTCCTTATAATATATAGCAATTTACACTTTTTCCCTTTAAAAGTCAACGGCATATCTATGTTATGTTTTCTTACATGGCATGCAGGACTGTTCTTGCCTAAATTTTTAATATTTGATATAATAAAGTAATTTTTATGAAGGAGTACGAACATGAAGCGAAAGATAGTTGCTCTTATGACAGCATTTTTGACACTGGCTTTTATCTTTGGCGCAAAAGTTTCTGCTGATACCATCAAGGTTGTTTCAGATTCTACTTATGCACCATTTGAATTTAAGGACAGCGACCAGGTCTATAAGGGAATTGATGTAGATATCATTAAAAAAGCAGCTGAAATCAGCGGCTGGGACTACAAAATGTCCTTCCCCGGTTTCGATGCGGCGGTTAATGCCGTTCAGTCCGGACAGGCCGATGCTTTGATGGCAGGAACAACTGTTACCAAAGAGCGTAAAAAAGTCTTTACTTTTTCAGACACTTATTATGATACCAAAATTGTCATTGTTACTCGCAGCAAAGACAAAATTACCAAGTACAGTCAGCTCAAAGGCAAGACGGTAGGTGTTAAAAACGGGACAGCTGCCCAAAGCTTTCTCGAAAAAAAGAAGGATAAGTACCACTATAAAATCAAATCCTTCGACACTGGCGATTCTATGTATAACAGTTTAGAATCTGCTTCTGTTGATGCCGTTATGGATGACAAACCTGTTGCCCAATACGCTATCAATCAAGGCCAGGATCTCCGTATCGAAATGGAAGGCGAGCCTATTGGCAGCTTTGCTTTCGCCGTCAAAAAAGGCAGTAAGTATGAATACCTCGTCAAAGATTTCAACAAAGCCTTAAAACAAATGAAAGCTGACGGAACTTATGATGAGATCATGAACAAGTGGATTTCTTCCAAGTCTGCTTCTGCCGACACTGTTAAATCACAGAGCACGGGTGATGCCAAGGCCAAAGCAAAGCCGATTAAAAACAGCTACAAGATCGTAATGGATTCTTCCTTTGCTCCTTTTGAATTTCAAAATGACGGCGGTAAATATGTCGGTATTGACGTTGATTTAATCAAAGCCATTGCCAAACAGCAGGGCTTTAAGATTCAAACGGAAAATCCGGGATTTGACGCTGCTCTCAATACTGTTCAGTCAAGTCAGGCAGACGCTGTTATGGCCGGAATGTCCATTACCGATGAGCGCAAAAAGATCTTCGATTTTTCCGACCCCTACTATACATCAAATACCTTATTAGCCGTTCGTAAGGGAAGCGGTCTTGTGTCTTACAAAGATCTGAAAGGCAAAAAAGTCGGGGCCAAAAACGGAACAGCTTCTTATGCTTTCCTCGAAAAAAATAAGGATAAGTACGGCTACACGCTAAAATCATTTGATGAAGCATCAACCATGTATGATAGCTTGAATTCCGGTTCTATTTATGCACTTATGGATGATGAAGCAGTTCTTAAATATGCTATTCAGCAGGGGCGTAAATTTGAAACACCAATTCCGGGTGAAAAGTCCGGCGAATACGGTTTTGCTGTTAAAAAGGGCAATAACCCTGAGCTCATTCAAATGTTTAACAACGGCTTAGCTGCCCTTAAAAAATCAGGTCAGTACGATAAGATTATCAACAAATACCTGTCTGATGATAAGCAAGATGCTAAATCCAAATCAGCCGTTGATGAATCTACCATTTGGGGACTGATTACCAACAATTATAAACAGCTCCTCTCCGGCCTTGGAACAACCCTGAGCCTGGCTCTTCTGTCATTCGGTCTTGCCCTGATTGTCGGCATTATCTTTGGTATGATGAGTGTCAGCCCTTACAAGGCACTGCGTGTTATCGCTGCTGTCTTTGTTGATGTGGTGCGCGGTATTCCGCTGATGATTGTCGCAGCCTTCATCTTCTGGGGAATTCCTAACCTGATCGAGTCTGTTACCGGTCATCAAAGTCCTATCAACGACTTCGTTGCAGGTACCATTGCCCTGACCTTAAACGGCGGTGCCTATATTGCTGAAATCGTCCGCGGCGGTATTGAGGCTGTTCCGATCGGACAGATGGAAGCCAGCCGCAGCTTGGGTATTTCTTACAAGACGACCATGCAAAAAATCATTCTGCCGCAGGCCTTCAAAATGATGCTGCCTAACTTCATCAATCAATTTGTTATTTCACTTAAGGATACCACCATTATCTCAGCTATCGGACTGATTGAGCTTTTCCAAGCCGGCAAGATCATCATCGCCCGCAACTACCAATCATTCCGCATGTATGCCATTCTTGCTCTGATGTACCTTGTAATCATTACACTCTTGACACGTCTGGCAAAACGCTTAGAAAAGAGGATTAAATAATGACTGATTTAAAAATTGATGTTCAGGATTTGCATAAATCTTTCGGACAAAATGAAGTCCTCAAAGGCATTGATGTGCAGTTTAATGAGGGAGATGTTGTCTGCATTATCGGTCCTTCAGGCTCCGGAAAATCGACCTTCCTGCGCACGCTGAACCTTCTCGAATCTGTTACCAGCGGCAAGGTCATTGTTGACGGTTATGAACTCTCAGACCCTACTACCAATGTCGATAAAGCTCGGGAAAATATCGGAATGGTTTTTCAGCATTTCAACCTTTTCCCGCACATGACCGTTCTTGAAAACATCACCTTTGCCCCGATTGAACTCGGAAAAGAATCTAAAGAAGAAGCTCAAAAGCACGGTATGGAACTTTTGGAAAAAGTCGGTCTTTCTGACAAGGCACAAGCTTATCCTGACAGTCTCTCAGGCGGCCAGAAACAGCGTGTGGCCATCGCTCGCAGCCTCGCCATGAATCCGGACATCATGCTCTTTGATGAGCCCACATCAGCTCTTGACCCTGAAATGGTCGGCGATGTGCTTAATGTCATGAAAGACTTGGCTGAACAAGGCATGACCATGCTGATTGTCACCCACGAAATGGGCTTTGCGCGTAAGGTCGCCAACCGCGTTATCTTTACCGATGGCGGACGCTTCCTTGAAGACGGTTCCCCTGAAGAAATTTTCGATAACCCACAGCACCCGCGTCTCAAAGACTTCTTGGATAAAGTGCTGAATGTTTAACGGTGCAAGTCTGATTGGAGTTTTCAACTCCTAATCAGACTACGTCAGCCACTATGGTGGACTGACTAGCTCCCTTACTAAGTTAAAAAGCAAGACATCATCGGCCTTGCTTTTTAACTGTCGTAACTGCTTTAATATCTTCAACTTTCCAGTCTCACTTGCTAATAAGCTCCTATAAGACCTTGCTAAACACCTTACTAGTGAAAAAACTTAGTTATTGTCGAACTAAGTTTTTTTACGTCGTAATATCAGCCACTATGGTGGACTGACTAGCTCCCTTACTAAGTTAAAAAGCAAGGCATGATCGGTCTTGCTTTTTAACTGCCGTAACTGTTTTAACAGCCTCAACTTTGCAGTTTCATTTGCTGCAAGGTTCTTTAAAACCTTTAAATTTTTTATTATAACATGACCCATTGACTTTTTGAAAGCGTTTTGCTAAACTGATTTTATAATATCAAATGGAGGTATGGTGCATTGAAAAACTAAAATTCTTCATAGTGGATATACTTTATCTAGAAGAATTTTTTGTGTGCACCAAGATCCAAAAAATTGCAACCAATACTCAAATAAAATCAAAATGATGCTAGGTGACAAGCTGCAGCCGGTACTAAAAGTGACTCACCGACCTACCATTTTTATTTTCAAAAAGTATAGACTGCTGCTGTTTTTGATGGCATAAAGAAAGCCCTACTAGATAAAGTAGCGGCTTTTATTGTTTGAAAAAGAAAGAAGGACAGTCCATGCTGCAACTCCAGCATCTAACGATTACCCACCAGAAAGATTTGCAAACACTTATTCGAGATCTTAATCTTGTGGTCAACCCTGGCGACAAACTGGCTCTTATCGGTGAAGAGGGAACTGGTAAGTCTACCCTGCTTAAAGCCATTCTCAATCCTCGCTTGATTGCTGGCTATACCACCATGGAAGGAACAATCACCAACCGCTTTAGCCGTACAGGGTACCTCCCTCAGAATATAGCGCCAGCAGATTTAGACCGCAGCTTAAGCGACTGCCTCTACCATGATATAGACTATGACCGCTTTGATTTTAATCTTTTTTATCAAATGGCAGAGCTCTTTCAATTTGATACTAATCGCTTTGATGACCCTGAACAACTGGTCAGAAACCTCTCAGGCGGGGAAAAATTGAAATTGCAGCTGCTGAAAATCTTAGCCAGTGACCCTGATCTCTTGCTCTTTGATGAACCTTCCAGTGATTTGGACCTAGAAAGTCTGCAATGGCTGGAAAAATTTATCAAAAGAACAGATAAAACGATTATCTTTATCTCACATGATGAAGAACTCTTAACAAACACTGCTACTGCTATACTTCATCTTGAATTATTAAAAAAACGTCAAGAAGCGCGCGCCAGCTATTTTCATGGAGACTACCAAAGCTATCGTCAGCAAAGACGTGAACGGTTTGAACGCCAACTGCAGCTGGCCAATAAGGAGCGCGAAGAACATGCCAAAAAAACTCAGAAATACCAGCGCATTCAGCAACGTATAGAACATGAACTGCGCAAGACCAAAAATGATGTTACAGGACGGCTTCTAGCCAAAAAAATGCATGCCCACCAAGCTCAAAAAGGCCGCCTAAACAAAGAGGCGGACCAATTCACTGAAATCCCTCAAGATATGGATACGATTGCCCTTTTCTTTTCAGATATTCAGACTCTGCCTGCTAGCAAGGTCATTCTAAAGTGGGAGGCAAAAGAGTTAGCAAGCGGACAAAAAATCGATTGGCAAATTCGTGGACAGGACAAGCTGGTCATTACAGGGAAAAATGGTATTGGCAAGACACTTCTGCTCAAGCAAGTTTTGGAGGAATTGAAAACAAGAACAGACCTTTCATTGGGCTACATGCCCCAAAATGACGAGGAGATTTTAGATGCCCACCAAACTGCTCTGAGCTTTTTATCGGATGCCGCAAGTCCTGAAAAGGTACGAACCATCCTTGCCAGCCTGCAATTCACACGCCAAGAAGTCGAACACTCCGTCCTTGACCTCTCCGGCGGCCAAAAAGCCAAGCTCTTTCTGGCTAAAATGGTCCTGGAAGGAAATAATGTGCTCATTCTGGATGAACCAACACGCCACTTCTCGCCAACCAGCCAGCCGCTTATCCGGCAACTTCTTAAGGATTACCCCGGCTGCATCATCAGCGTTTCCCATGATCGAAAGTTTATTGAGGAAATTGGCAGCACTGTTTACGAACTTGATCAAAAGCACCTCAGAAAGATTCAATAACTAAAAATAAGAGTGGGACAAAAATCGGTAAATCGTCATGAAATGGCGATTTTGATGTTGTTTCCCACTCTCTTGTCATTCTTAGTTAACCTCATTTTTAAAATTCTTTGGTTTTCATAATACCAATACTGATTTTTAAGGAAATCGCCAAAATCAGAAGAGCTGCAAGAATTAATAAAGCGACGAGTGCTTCTGCACTGAGAACAGGCAGGTGATTGAGTAAATTTGCCAAATCAATGTCAAAAAACATTTTAGCAGTTTTAAGAAGAACAATACCTAGAACAACCAGTCCGGCAATGCTTGCAATCATCGCGATACGGCCTTTTTCTGCTCCAAACTTCAGCTGAATCGGGAGAATGATAGCCTGCATTATCACAACCAAAGGGAAAATAAAGCTGGCTGTCATCAAAATGTCTTTGACTGACATTCCCCTCAAACTTGCGGCTGCTATTGCCAAAAGGAGAGCAGCTATCCAAGAGCTGAAACTCAGCAGAACAGCCAAAATATATTTCTCAAGAGCATAATTACTGCGGGTGATAGGAAGAGTGAACAAAAAGGCACTTCCGTTGTCAAGTTCATCATAGCTGGTAGTTGTTAAAGCAAATAAGGAAACGGTAAACGTCATAAAATATAAGGGAAAAGCAATATCATCTGAAAAGCCAACCAATCCAATCACAACAGCCAGCAGCAAATAAAAGAAGTTTTTTTGCTGCCCAATCAATTTAAAATCTTTTATCAAAAGCCCTTTCATAGTTTATCCCCCCTTATCATCAAGGCTGTCACCGTGTCAATAGTCCCCTTTTCAAGAGCAATTGCGGGGTAGTTTTCCAAGTAAAATTGTTTTTGATTGGTCAGGCAGCTATAGCCAAATTTTCCTTTTTTAAAACGAAGAATAAAAGGTTTATCCAATTCAGCAAACTGTTCTTCTGTAGCTTTCAAGACAGCATAATCACTCAGTAAAACATCTGTTTCCTCGTGCAGAATAATTCGGCCATCATCTATCATGTAGAGATCATCGCACAGACTTTCTAAGTCGCTTGAAATATGGGAACTAATCAAGATCGAGCGTCTGTCGTCCTGCTCCATATAATCTCTCAATAAGTCCAGCAATTCATCTCTGGTCATAACATCAAGACCCGCTGTCGGCTCATCCAGTATGAGCAGTTCTGCCTGATGAGAAATGGCAACCAAGACTTTTAACTTAGCTTTCATCCCTGTTGAGAAATCTTTTAAAAACTTCTCTTTTGGCAGCTGAAATCTATCCAGTTGTTTAAGGAAGAATGCCTTGTCAAAAGCCGGATACATAGCTTCTAAAATCGAAAGAATATCTATTATCCGTAAATAGCCGCTGAATCCAGAATCAGAAAGCACTACGCCCAGTTTTTCCTTGTCCTTAGCGGTCAAACGCTGACTGTCTTTTCCAAAAAGACTAATCTGCCCGCCGTCTGCTGAAATCAAACCTAAGATAGACTTAAACAGTGTCGTTTTGCCGGATCCATTTTGTCCAATCAAACCGGTAATCACTCCCTCTTTGATGTCTAGCGAAGCCTTCAGAGAAAAGCGATCATATTGTTTCCTTAAATCGTTGATTTTTAACATGGCTTAGTCCTCCAAAATCAAATCAAATAGACTCCTGATTTCCTTGTCAGAAAGGCCGTAACGCCTTCCTTTTTGAATGGCGCGCTCAAAATCGGTCTCTACTTCTTTTTTCTGCTCTTCCAATAAGAGTTCCGGGTTTACAGCGGCAACATAGCTGCCCTTGCCATGGACAGTGACTGTAAAACCGTCGCTTTCTAAAACATCATAGGCCTTTTTTACGGTCAGTGCACTGATTTTTAAATCCTTGGATAACGAACGGACGGACGGTAAGAGGTCATTTTCTTTTAACTGACCTGTTCGGATGCCTTTCTTTACTTGCTCTGCAATTTGCTCATAAATTGGAACCATAGAAGTGTTATTAATTATTATTTGCATCATCTGATTTTTCCTTCTTGTTATAAACAGTATATAACAGTATAGAACTCTTGTCAAGTGTTATATGCTATTTATGGAAAATTTTTAAAAAAATACCAGCCGATATTCACATCAGGCTGGTATTTTGCGTTATTCTGTTTTTTCTTTGGCAAGTTTTTCGCGTTCCAACCGCAGCCTGCGATTGGGATTGAGTTTATTAAAAAGTTTTTCTAATTTCTCAGCATTCCAAACATCGGCTGCTGACACAAAATTGCCATCTTTATCTTTAAATGATATTGGTTTATCACCCATAATAAAACCTCCATCTTGATTAGGTTTAATATTTAGTTACTCGTAAAGGCCGGCTGAGCTTAACTCATTCTATAGTGGCAGCATTCTTTTTGCCAGCCAAAAGCCTGATGTTACGACAGGCAGGCCGCCAGCAGTTTCTCCTTTATTCATGAAAAAGTCACGACGTGAGAAAAATGATTCGAGACTAATCGTTTTTCGAGCTAGTAAGTCGTTTAGCCAAGTATCCTAGCAATTTTCACTTTTCTACCGGATACCTTTGCCAGCCAAAAGCCTGATGTTACGACAGGCAGATAAATCAGTCGATATTACTGATTTATCTGCCTTAGTGATGTTGATAGGCAGGCCACCAGCAGTTTCTCCTTTATTCATGAAAAAGTCACGACGTGAGAAAAACGATTCGAGACTAATCGTTTTTCGAGCTAGTAAGTCGCTTAGCCAAGTGTCATAGCACTTGGCGTAGAGTGATTGCTATTTTAATAGCATAATCACTCTTAGCGAGTTAATCCACAAACTCAAATTCAAATTTACCGATACGGACAATATCCCCATCTTTAGCACCGCGTTCGCGCAGAGCCTCATCAACACCCATAGCCCGCAATTGGCGCGAAAATTTCATAATAGATTCGTCGCGTTCCAAATTGGTCATGACAAAGAGTTTTTCAAGTTTTTCACCGGAGAGTACCCAAGCAGCATCATCAGCCCGGGAAATCTCAAAGGCTTTTTCTTCCTCATCAAAACCATAGTAAGCTTCTTCCTGCATTTCTGAAGCATCATAAAGAAGAAAGTCATCGGTCTTGGCTAATAGCTGTGCCGTTGCATCCAGCAAAGCATCGAGTCCTTGATGAGTAATTCCTGAAATTGGAAAAATCTGCGGCTGCTCATCAAACTCATCATAATTGGCTGCCAGTTTTTCTTTGAAGACCTTTAGGTTTTCTGAAGCTTCCGGCATATCCATTTTATTTGCAACAATAATTTGCGGACGCTCCAGCAGACGCAGGTTATAGGTTTCCAATTCCTTATTGATTGCCAAATAATCTTCATAAGGATCGCGGCCTTCTGCTGCCGACATATCAATGACATGTAAAATAACACGTGTCCGCTCAATATGGCGCAGAAACTGTGTTCCAAGGCCAATACCCTGACTGGCACCTTCAATCAAGCCCGGTAAATCAGCCACTGCAAAGGACTCGCCGGACTTAGTGCGCACCATGCCCAAATTAGGAACAATGGTGGTAAAATGATAGGCGCCGATTTTAGGTTTGGCTGCTGTAATAACACTGAGCAGGGTTGATTTCCCAACAGAAGGAAAACCAACCAAACCAACATCAGCCAGAATTTTCAGCTCCAAGTCCAGTTCGCGTTCCTCGCCGGGTTCACCGTTTTCGGAAATCTCAGGCGCGGGGTTGCGCGGGGTTGCAAAACGGATATTTCCGCGGCCGCCGCGGCCGCCGTGAGCCGCAATAAATTCCTGATTGTTTACGATTAAATCAGCAAGAACCTTACCGGTTTGCGCATCGCGAACCGTTGTTCCCTGCGGTACACGCACATAAAGGTCCTCGGCACCGCGGCCGTGCATTCCTTTGGTCATGCCTTTTTCACCATTTTTCGCTTTAAATTTGCGGTTATAGCGAAAATCCATAAGAGTACGAAGTCCCTCATCAACTACAAAGATGACATTGCCGCCGCGGCCGCCGTCACCGCCCCAGGGACCGCCGTTGGCGACATATTTTTCACGGCGGAATGCAACCATACCATCACCGCCGCGGCCAGCTTTTACTGAAACCTTGGCAGTATCTAAAAACATGCTCATATCTTTTCTACCTTATTGTAATTCGCTTAAAAAAACGCCCGTGAGCGTTTCTTTTTAAATAACGGCGCTAAGTGCACTGAGAACCAGCGCTCCGACTGTAACCAAAACCATAATGATAACGACAACTAGGGTCAGTTTCTCAAACGGTGTCTTCTTACGCGGTCCATTATCTCCAAAAGCCAATTTTCTTACCTCTCTCACTGCATTTTATCTTAATTATCTTACCACGAATTAAAGGAATAAGCAAACAGCAGCTTAGAGGAAACGCTTTCGGAAATTATTTGTGCTTTAAATTTAAATGTGTTACAGTTAAAATATGAACTAACCATTACTACTTTATCTTTCGACAGCAAAAGGAGGCAGCCATGTCAATTTACAGTAAGTCTTATGTTACTACCCCTGAACACTCAGCCATGAACTGGGGTTCGGGCAGTCTTAACGTTTTGTCAACTCCCAGTATGATTGCTTTCATAGAAAATGCAGCTTTCTTATATTGTGAAGAAGATTTAGAAGTCTCACAAACAACGGTCGGTGCTCACATTGCTGTCCAGCACTTAGCTGCTACCAAAATCGGAAAACCAGTGGAAGTCCGAATTTTGGATGCTGAAAAAGACGGACGGAGCTCTCATTTTACTATTGAAGTTTATGAGGGCGACAAACTTATCGGCAAGGGAAAACACACGCGCGTTGTTGTTGATATTAAAAAATTTCTTGATAAATTAGATTAAAAAGTAAAAAGCGGGAAAATCTGTCTAGGTAAATACAGAACTTTTCCGCTTTTTTCAGTTAATCAGGGCTTAGTTTGATTCAAACTGTTTCCAGTCCATTTGGCTGACCGTTTGATACAAATCCCCAATCACTCCTTTGTAACCAACATCTCGACCCTTATAAGTCAACGATACAACTCGGTAATAATCCGGCAGGGTAATACAGCCACTGAGTGCCTGCATAAATTCCTCAGCTGTTTCAAAAGAGACCTCTCTTTGAGTTTGATAGGCATCCATATACGTTAAAGTAATCATATCTGCTCCTTTCTGCAAATCTTTTACGCTCAAATAATCTATTTATCCGAAAGACGCAATCTCAGCAATTCTGTTAAAGATGCTGCCGGGCGTCCAAGGACATGTTCAATATCAGAAGAAACTCCTGCTTGCTCCCCGTCTTTGATGGCTGTGTAGGTGCTGACCCAGGCATCGTATTCCCATGCTTCCGCCGGCCAGGCCTTGCGTGATTGGTAGGCTTCTTCAATCGTTTCATCAATATAAGGGACAGATTTTTTCGCTGCCTCTGCAACAGTCTTAACTATATCAGCCATTGACAGATCTTCCGGTCCGGTCATATTTAATGTTTGATTTCTCCACTTATCAGGGCTTATTAAAATAGCTGCTGCCACTTCGGAAACATCCTGCCTGGCTACAGCAGATACTTTCCCCTTGCCGGCCGGTCCGCGAATTTCACCATTTTCTAAACAGAGATCTAAAAAGAAATCCAAATAAAAATTGTCCCGCAGAAATGTGTAGTCAAATCCTTTTTCTTTGATATAATTTTCTGTCTTGGCATGATCGCGCGCTAAAGTAAAAGCTGCCTCAGCATTGGCATTATAAAAAGAAGTATAGATAATATGCTTGACACCCGCCTTATCGGCTGCATCAATAAAATCAAAATGCTCCTGCAAACGATTGGGACTTTCCGAAGCAGACACCATCAGCAAGGTATCAATGCCTTTTAAGGCCTCAATCGCTGCCGGAGAATTCTCAAAAGCTGCCTTAACAACTTCAGCATTGTCATAGGAAACTGCTTTTTGCGGATTTCGAGCCAAATGTCTGGCTGAAATATTCTTTTTTGCAATGAGTTCAGCAGTCAAACCGCCCAGCTTGCCTGTTACGCCCGTAATAGCAATTGTCATAATGAACCTCCTTGTGATCTTCACTCCATTATATCATCAAAAAACCAAAAAAGGGCTCTTTTTGTCTGCTATGACAGTAGGGCTAGAACTGACTGAGTTCTGCTAATTTGCTGTAAAAATCAGGGTATTCTTTTTTAATATTGACAAAACTGCCGCTTTGAGTTAAGAAACTGTGTTCTGACTGAGCCCGGCAAACCGTTTCACCCTTTTGGTTGGTCATGTCATAATGAAAGATCAGCCGTGCGGCTTTAACGTTTGCTACAGTAATGACAATGGCAATCTCATCAGCAAAGGTTGATGTTGTCAGATACTGACAGTTAACTGAAATAACCGGCGATATGATGCCTTCTTCTTCCAAGGTGTCATAGGGCCAGCCGATTTCTGTCAAAAAATGAACACGCGCCTCTTCCATCCAACGGATATAATTTGAATGGTGGGTAATGCCCATGCGGTCTGTTTCATAATATTGAACCAAATGCTTATATGGAGTCATGTCTGTTTCCTTTCACAAAAAAATAGTGCACTAATTTGGCTTGATATTCATCATCTTGGTGTCTGAGCCTTTTAATTCACTGAATAAAGACAGTGCTTGTCGCTGCCTTGATTTTTTAGTCATGTCCATAGCTGTAAAGCCGCCAAGGACCGCCTTTTTTTCGGACTAAAATCCAATTCCAATGGCTGTAATGACTGTTAGCACTAAAACCTGCATCGGGGCTGCCGTCAGTGCTGAAGCTTGATTGGTAAACAATGCACTCATCATAGGTCTTGGAAGCGTCTTTTTTATCATACTTCTCCTTGTACCTGTCAGCATCCAGATGTTTTTTTGCTGCTAACATTTCCTGAGACGTTTTATCCGAAGTATAGTCCAATGTTTCCAGGCGGCAGCCATTAAAAGTAATGAAATTTCTCCTTATCAGATTAGCAGCCGCTTTTCGATCTTTCAGAGTGTAGATTTTAGAGTGTCCGTAGCTGATTTTGGTATGCAGGACATTTCCCGGCATTCCCCACCCCATAATATAGATACCTCCAGCTAGAACAATGACAAGAAAAATAGCTGAAATCCAGATCATTATTTTTTTCATCGAATCATTCTCCCATTGGCATGCGCTTTAGTGATGGCAAACTAAATGATCAATCGTTTGCACGCTCGCCTGTCACAAACATTGTAAAGGTAGCTTTGGCTACTTCTTGATCTAATTGATTGGTAACCGTAACGTCAACAACCTTAGTTGTCCGTCCATCGTGAACACAGCGGCCGTCAATCAATAAGGTATCCCCCAGCTTCCCGGATTTTAAGTAATTGATACTGGACTGAAGCGTCACCGCGTCAAACCCGGTTGAAATAGAGACCAAACCGCTGATTTGGTCGCAGAGGGTAAAGATATAGCCGCCGTGTGCAAAACCATAATAATTTAAGGACTTGTCTACGACTTCTGTAGTCACGACCACATGGCCTTTCTCAAACGAAACCATATCAAAATTTTCAAACACACGAATTTCGTGCAAATGTTCATCACTCATTATGTTTCCTTTCAACCTTTCAAGATTCAGACAGTAAACGGACTTGGTTATCAATTAGCCAGGGGTGACAGCTTTTTTGCTGTTCTAAGATTTTTAAAGAAAGGACCGTACAGATTAATCACAATCTGACTTTCTCTTGGAAAGAGGCACTTTTTTATTTTTTGTTTTCGTTAAAGTAGCTTTATAGCTCTCATCCAACAGCTGGCAAATATCTGCTAAAGGCACTGTACCATCCAGTACAACGGATACCCAGTTCCATTTACTGCTTGGATAGCCGCGCAGAAATCCCTGCTGCTGCAGCAGAATATCTGCCAGCAGCGGATCACCGATTTTCAAGCTGACAATCTCCGCATCTCCCTCGCCGTCCAAACCAAACTCAGACCGTGTTTTCACGATGAACACCGCAAACCACTTGCCGCTGTCTGCATGCCTGAATATGCTGTAATCCTCGTGATTGAAGGGAAGCCGTTCAGTTTCCGCTTTGTATTTTTCTTTAGCGTATGCTTCCAGCTGCCCGCGCATCGTTTCACTAGTCATAGAAAACCTCTTATAATAAAATTTCTTTGTTCTGCAGCTGAACTCCCTGCATTTTCCACCGCCCAAGGCTAACGTTTTAAGTTTATTATAACATTTTTAGGGAAAACAACTGCTTAGCCAGCTATTTCTGTCAAGCCTTGCTGCTTAGGCTTTTTGACTGGGATGGCAGAGCTGATATTTTTCCCGGATAAGATGGCTAAAAACAGCTGCTTTAATCATGAAGCATTTCTTTCCAGCTGCCCTTTTCGTCAAAAATGATTCCATACTCCTTGTAATAGGTCTCATTATTGGTGATTTCACCAGATTCATATAAACCAATCTTATGGTCTAAGCGCTCAATACTGCGCTGCAGGTTATTCTGCTTTTTCAGGAGCATCGCGCGCTGCTCCCGCAGCAGTTTTTCACGAGCCTGCAGGGTTGCATCTCCTTCTTTTAACATCTGACAGTAATCAATCAGAGCCTCAATCGGCACACCTGAATGGCGCAGACAGATGACCGTTTCCAGCCATTTGTTGAGATCATCAGTGAAATAGCGATTGCCGTTGGCCTTGCGCGGAATATGGGGCAAAAGTCCAATCCGCTCATAATAGCGCACGGTATTGGGATTGATGTCATACATTTCAGAGACTTGCGTAATGGTATAGGTATTTTGCTCAGACATAGGAAAATCCTTTCTTTAACATTATATAAGATTATTTTATCACTAATAACCAGCTGTAAGTCAAGTAAACAATAAGAACCAGCAGATACTGGTTCTTTTATTATTTTTCAATTTTTCTATTGAATCCCTTTATCCTTTTAACCGTCTAACATAGTTTTCAGCCTGTTTTTCACAATCTTGGTCAGACAGACTCAAAGCACCCGCTGTGATAAAGGGCTCTTGATAGTCAAGACCGGTATGAAATTTAATGCTTTCAATGGGTTTTAAAATATCTTCAAAACTTGCCTGAAAACGTCCGTTTTCAGTATAGTCATCAGCACCTGCTCCAAAACTCGGTGCCAACAGCCACTCTTTCCCCTGAAGAGCAGTGCCTGCTGAACCATAAGCCCATCCGTATTCTAAGACCGCATCAAACCATTGCTTCATCAGAGCCGGAACCTGGTACCAGTAAATCGGGAACTGCAGCACAATTCGATCTGCAGCCTCCAATACAGCCTGTTCTTTTTTGATATCGATTTGAAAATCAGGATAAAGAGCATAGAGATCACGTACCTCAAAACCAGCTTTCTGTGCAGCTTGAGCAAGCGCCTAATTGATACGTGATTCGGCAGTTAAATGCGGATGAAATACAAAAATAACTGTTTTCATGATAGATTTCCTTTTTCTATTAATTATCTGTTAATCATTTAAGCCTATCAGACAGTGTCAGCTTTTTTCTTCTGATTTGAAAAACACCTAAATCAGGCTTGGCCTTCCCAGCCGCCGCTGGTATCAACACCTGATGCTGCAGCTAATTGTTCCAGCTCAGAAGCCTCTTCTGCTGTCAGTTTGATAGAAGCTGCTTTGGCAGCATCTTCGACTTGCGCTGTTGACGTTACACCGAGGATAGGCGTTGTTCCTTTGCCGATTGCCCAAGCAGTAGCAATTTGTGCTGCGGAAGCGTGATATTTCCCGGCCAAGCTGCGCAGTTCTGTCAAAAGATCCTTGAGAGCCGGAAACATCGGATTGTATGTCTTTCCGCGGTTGGAATCCGCCGGCAGCAAGTGAGTTTCATCATATTTGCCAGAAAGAGCGCCCTGCTCTAATACCATATAGGCAAAAAACTGAATATTATTTTCTCTGCAGTAGTCCAAAAGGCCGTCCTCAATGGATTTCCGGTAGAGCAGACTCAAGTGATTTTGAACAGCTGAAACTTTGATACCGGCAGGTGCCAAGATTTCCTGTACACGTTTAACCTGTTCTAGACTGTGATTGGAAACACCGATACGGCCAATCTTTCCGGTTTTAACGGCATCAATCAAGAGCGGTGTCCAGCGTTCCACATCAGCCGAATTATGAATCCAGTAAATATCAATAAAATCCGTTCCAAGGCGCTCAAGGCTGCCTTCCAGCATATCAACGACTGGATTTTCAGCAGCGTCATTTTGCATGCCCGGTGTAAATTTATCCGAAATCACAACTTCCTCGCGCGGGTAAGCGCCCAGCAATTCGCCGACGATACGCTCAGAATCACCAACCCCATAAGCATAGGCAGTATCAAAGAGATTGAGGCCATTTGTCATAGCAGAGCTGACTACTTCTTTAAGATCAGCTGTATCAAGACTGCTGCCAAAAACCTTATCTCCGCCAAATGCTCCGGCTCCCCAAGACCATGTTCCAAGTGCAATTTTTGATTCTGTTTTTCTTGTCATATATTTTCCTCTTTACTTTCTAATAAATCAAAATCAGACAGTACCACAAGACTCATCTGTATGAGCAATCAATAGCAACGATGTATGACTTTGATTTTCAATGGTAAAAGCTATTTCCCTTTATAGTCAGTGATATTATCTGCGATGATATTAGCCTGAAATTCATGAATATCATAGGCTGCCATATCAGGATAATAGGCATCCTTGGCAATGACAGCCTCTAAAGATTCACGGCTGCCAGCCTGAGCCATGACAACACCGGCCATCGCTTTATCGCGATACGGCCCCACAAGCAGAAACTGTCCCTCTTGGGCTTGCTGCGAAAACCAGGCACGATGCCCTGCTAAAAGCGCATCAGCTTTATCGGCAGGCACCTTATCAGCATGAATAGTAATATCAATTAAATACATAATTCAGCTCCTTTCAAATGAATGACCCTAGTTTACTACTTATAGTCAACTACAAGTCAAGAGAAAACTTCCGCCAGATTTATTTTTTAACAACAACTAAAAACCCCCTGACTAATCTGACTGGTCAAGGGGTCTGATAATATGTGAAGATAGTGCTGCACTATAAGTTTTTTAAGATCATGAGCTAGCAAATTTAACGTTTTTAATTTCTTACACAGCAAAAGACTACAATCTTTAATTACGTTTTACAAGTAAACTCACACATTTGACATGATGCGTCAGTAGGAGTAAAAAAATCCTCTAGGCCTTTTTAGTAGTTAGCCCTGAAACACGAAAAGATCTGGACTCTCAATCTGTGCTTTTTCTAACAATCCAGCTACTTCACAATGGATACCGCTATGACATTTACCGATACGAGAGGGCCTATCCCTTGCTTATCCCAATGGTCATAAGGGGTAATAAGATGTTGACTAGGAACTAAATCTTTAGTTCCCATAACTTCGCTCATAACAGACTTAAAGAAGCGATTTCGCAAGGTCTGGCCACTTTTTAGGATCAGAATCTCAAAGAGTTGATTCATTTTATTCTTCTTGCGATAGCAGCATCACAATAGTTCATGAGCTGCTTTGCCTTTTCCGTATTATAGCCTTTTTTGGAAACCCATTTTTCTTTTTTATCATCAAAATAACTTCCGCTAATACCAGCGACTTGGTCTGAAAGACTCAAATAATAACCAGTCATGATACCTCCATCCAAGTCCTTGGAAAGTCCTTTCATAATCTTAGCAAAAAGAGACTTCTGCGTTTTAGGGTCACTGCTATCATTTCCTAAATTAGTTGAAATCAGACCCGGATGATAACTGTTAATAGTGACTTTGGAACCTGCTTTTTTCAGAAGTTCTGCCTGATAGCGGGTCAGTCTGATGATGTAGAGTTTGGCATTATTATAAGCTAATGTCGGAGTGTAGGCCTTTTCCAAAGAAAAATCCAATCCCTTAATCTTAGCAAAATGATGCATATATGATGACGTGTTAATCACACGTCCTGCGGCAGACTTTTCCAAAAGCGGCAAAAGCTCCGTCGTCAAGACATAAGGAGCCAGAACAGAGAGCATGAAGGTCAGCTCTACTCCTTCTGCTGTCAGCTGACGGGTCTTACCTGCAAAAAGCCCAGCATTATTAAAGAGGACATCCAGCTTGGTAAAATCCCGTTTAAGATCAGCCGTCAGGCGGTAAATATCCGACAGTTTGGACAAATCAGCCAAGTAACCATGGATGCGGGCTGTGGGAACTTGTCCTTTGATGTCATCCAGTGCTTTGTCCAGCTTTTGAGGATTGCGGCCGTGAAGAATGACTTCGTGTCCTTCTGCGGCCAGCTTTGTTGCCAGATGCTTACCGATACCATCTGTCGCGCCTGTAACAAGAATAGTTTTAGCCATTCTATACTCCCAGGAAAGCTTCTAAATCTTTAGCGAATTGGTCAGCGTACTGAAAAAGTGAGCCATGACCAGCATTTGGATAGATGATGATCTGACTGTTGTCAATCTTATCGTGCATGATATAGGAATTTTCCGTAGGCACCATCATGTCCTTGTCACCATTGACAATCAAGGTCGGTTGGCTGATAAAGCTCAGGTCGTCCTCTGCTGACTTGCCCCAGCGTTTGATTGCTTTCAGCTGACCTAAGAAAGACGGCACAGCCATCGCCTTATCAGCATAAGCCTGATCACGACTGTCTAAACGACCGAGAACCTTATCAGCTTCTATTTTTCCCTTATCATCATGCCCGTAAAAAATGTAGCGTTTAGGATCTACGCGGTGGAAACCAGCACGCGCCATGTAACGAAAGGTCGTTGACCTTACCTTATCAATACCGACGCCGCCTCGGTGTCCCGTCCCCACTAAGATTAGACGATTCACTAAGTTTGGTGCAAGACGCACGACTTCTTGAGCGACCATACCGCCCATGGAAAGTCCCAGTAGATTGACGCTGGTATAACCCATGGCCTTGATAATGGCGATTACCTGCTCAGCCATGCCCGGAATAGTTGGAGCAACCTTGCCTCCGCTTGCCCCAACTCCTAGTAAGTCAAGCAGGATGACATGTTGTTTTTGGGTCAGAAAGTCAATCAGCTTGGGATCCCAGTTATCCATGGTTGCTGCTAAATGAACCAGCATCACTAAGGGCCGTTCTGACTTACCTTTGCCGATTTCACGATAAGCGATTTTGTTGTCATTAACAGTAATATATTGGTTTTTAGTGGTTAAATAAGCCATGTTTTACCCTTTCATGCTGAGAACAGTTTTACCACGTGAGCGACCGTTTGCTACCTTGTCCAGAGCCTTGTTGACATCTGAAAAGGCAAAGACTGTATCGAGTGATGGTTTGATCTGCCGCTCTGTAAAGATATCTGCCACTTCCTGCAACTGTTTGCCATTGCTTTCAACGAAGATAAAGTCATAATGAACTCCATATTTATCAGCCATTTTATCGAATTTACGGCCAGCTTGAGCAAAGAGAAGTTGTTTAGGTTTTGACAGATGCATGCGTTTGGCAAAGCTGCCGTTTGGCATGGCACGAAGCGACACCAAGTGACCACTCTGCTTCATGATGGTCATCTGTTTCTCGGTTTCAGCACCGCCTAGTGTGTCTAAAACCAAGTCAATATCTGACAGGAGCTCGGTATAATCTTGTGTCTTGTAGTCTAAGAACTGATTCGCACCTAATGATAGAACACGATCACGACTATCAGCTCCGCCATTTGTGATAACACTTAAGCCCTTAGCTTTAGCAAGAGGGATTGCCATAGCACCGACACCGCCGGTTCCACCAGAGATAAAAAGTGTCTGCCCTGCTTTGGCGTCCATCAACGCTAAGGCCTGCATAATAGTTAGAGCAGTCAGTGGCACACCAGCAGCTTCCTCATCTGTCAAATAATCCGGAACGATTGCAAGCGCATCCGCATCCACCGCTACGTATTCGGCAAAAGCACCAATACTATCTAGCGGCAGGCGGCCAAAGACACGGTCACCAAGGTTAAAATCGCTCACCTTACTGCCGACCTCTTCGACAATACCGACCACTTCATTACCGGCGATGAGGGGTGTTTTGTAAGGAACGATCATCTTAACTTCACCACGGGTAATCATATTGTCCAGCGGATTAACTCCAGCAGTCAAGACCTTGATGAGGACTTGATTGACCGCTGCGGTTGGTTTTGGAACATCGACTAGATCAAGGTTGAGGTTGGTTTTGTTATAGGCGTTTACTTGTGCTGCTTTCATGGCTTTCTTCTTTCTATTTTTGAAAAATGGCAGAGCTGGGTCTGCTAGTGATTGACGTTAATGTCAGCTTATCTTGTTTTTGTTTTTAATACAGGCACAAGACGCTTTTAATATTTAACCAAGCTTATCACTTGGTTAAAGTCGCTTGTTTGTAGAGGTTTGCAATGACATCTGCCAGACTTTGACCAGCCAGTTCCTGAGCCAGTTGGTTTTCCGCCTGTTGGAAGACTGGGCTGATCGCCCCTTCGATATGCTTGCCAACTGGGCACTCCAGATTAGCATGTTGGTGAACTTGGAAAAGCTTGACCTGGGTCACTTCTTGTGTCGCATAGTAAATATCAAGCAGACTGATGTCCGACGGTTCCTTGGTTAGCTCGTAGCCGACCTTACCCTGATGCGATGTGATGAGATCTGCATTTTTCAGCAGAGCAATGACCTTTCGGATATAACTGGCATTGGTTCCGACACTTGTTGCCAAGGCCTGAGAAGAGAGGTTTTCTTTGCTCTCGCTAATCATTGTTAAGATATGCAAAGCAACGGAAAATTTTGTGTCCATGATAACATCTTCCTTTCTATTATTGTATCAGCTTTAGGAACAAGTTTAACATAAAATCTTTTCACTAGCAAGTCTTTTGCTCTTTTTGAACTTATAGAAATAAACTATCAAACCTATTACTACTACCCCATCTCTCACTCTGATATTCCCCAAATACAACAAAAGGCCTTGGGATCAAGGTTTTTTAATTCCCTTTCGTTGAAAGATTTCTAGACTTTTACGAGCACATCAGCAAGATTATCCGCGACGAGAGATACATGGGAGATGTCCTGCCCTACTTCAGAAGAACTATACAACAGACTTCTTGATAAAGAAACGGATCAAGGAGCTGCAGCACTTCATCGCCAGTCAGGGAACCGAGGGTCACGGACTTCGACGAGGATCTGGTCAGACGGCTCATCAAGAATATCACCATCTTCGCCGACTACTTCACTGTCGGGTTCAATTCCGACATCAGCATCGATATTACAGAATAAGAGCAAGTCACCCTTGGAATTAGCCTATAGGGTAGCTTGCTCTCATTTTCAAATTTGGTTTTGTCTAGTAAATCAAAATTTATTACATTTTTTTCTTTGCTTTTCTTTCAGGCAATTCCGGATACATTTCTTCAACCATATTTTGCAGCCTTGTTCTGTCGTCCAGAATGGTTACAGGCAGCATTGGTTTTGCCCCTTCATAGGGAGGTTCCGGCTCGCTGTCCGGCATGTATTTCTTGCTTGCCTCAGTAATCTTCACCATAAAACCTTTACCATAAATCCCGCCAAATATGCGTTCTCTATAGTAAAAGATATATCCTCCCATCATAGGTATATTTCGAATATCCCCCAAATCAGACAGTTGATCCATTATGTATTCTGAAAGCTCTTTACTATTCGACATAATAACCCTCATTTATCAAACAGATGTTTCCCGCATCAAATCACAGTTTTTTCTCATTAAGATCTTCTCACAGAAAGCCTCTATTGTCAAGCCTTCCCGGCTATGACATCTAACCTGAACACCCGACCCTATCACATTTCAGCCACAAATCGTTTTCAGAAAGCTTTGGATAAGTTACCACGAAGCGGTCATCCACTCGACCATCCTGAGAGGGTCGAAACCCGGAAAGTGCCTTGTTTCAAGGGCTTTTGCACACCTTGTGACATCAAGACTACTGTCTCGATGTGATGCGTATGCGAGAGTAAAAGATCCACTAGACCTTTTTAGTAACTCACTCTGAGATAAGAAAGCATGCTGGACTCTTAATCTGCGGCTCTTTCTAATAATCCGACTGCCTCACAATGATGCGTCTGTGGAAACAGATCCACCGGCTGGACTTTCTTCAGCTTGTAGCCCAGCTCTTCATAGCGCTTGATGTCACGCGCCATGGTGGCTGGATTGCAGGAAATGTAGGTGATTTTCTTGGGCTGCATGGCGCTGCTAGCTTTGATGAAGTTTTCAGTCAGGCCTTTGCGCGGCGGGTCGACTAGGATAACATCTGGTTTGATGCCTTCTTTACTCCACTTAGCCATGGCGTTTTCGGCACTGTCAGTCACGTAGTGAGCATTTGTGATGTTATTGAGCGCAGCATTTTGCTCAGCGTCTCGGACAGCGCTGTCCACGGCTTCCACACCGTAAACGGCCTTGATCTGCTTGGCAAAAGACAGACCAATGGTTCCGATACCTGAGTAGGCGTCAATGACAACATCGTCTTTAGACAGCTCTGAAAAGTCAATCGCTGTCTGATAAAGTTTTTCTGCCATGACCGTATTAACCTGATAGAAGGACTGGGCGGAAATGGCAAAGCGATTGCCCAGCATCGTGTCTTCAATCGTATCACTGCCGTAAAGCGTTCGGAATTCTGGGCCAAAGATGGCATTGGTATTCTTATCGTTGATGTTTTGAATAATAGACTTGACGTTTGGAAATGCTTCGGTGATTTGTTCAATCATCTGTTCAATGCGAAAAATTTTGGGTCTCGTTGTTACCAAAATCAGCATCGTCTGACCTGAATAATGCCCGCGGCGAACAACCAGATGACGAATAAGACCGGTCTGCTCTGTTTCATCATAAGATTTAATGTCAAAACGGCGCAGCAAATCGCGCATGAAGGTGATGAGCTTATCAATTTCCTTATCCTGAATATAGAAATCATCGATAGGCATGAGGTCATGCGAATTCTTGCGGAAAAAGCCTGTTTCTAATTGGCCGTTGACACGGCGGACAGGGATCTGTGCCTTATTGCGGTAGGCAAGAGGATTTTCCATACCGAGCGTCTCAGCAACTTCTACATCTGCAATCCCTGCTGTTTTGTAGAGATTATCCACTACTTGCTTGCGTTTGAACTTAAGCTGCTCACTGTAAGCCAAGTGGCCTAAATCGGCAATACCGCTTCTCAAATAAGCAGTATCTAAATCTTCGTTTCGGTAGGATGACTTGGTGAAATACTTCTCCACTTTCCCATACCCAATATTCTTTTTGACTTTAAGCACGCGCATCAGGATTTTTTCACCCGGCAAAGCATTGTCCACAAAGAAAACCAAACCGTTAATTTTGGCAACACCTGCGCCATCATGGCTTAAATCGACAATTTCTGTTTCTGCAATATCATTCTTTTTTAACATTTTTTCTCCAAATCATAACCACCCGTCAAACGGGTGGTTTGAAGCAGGGCTATAAGCCCAGGTAACCAGCCAGCGCCTAAAGACGCTGGCTTTCACGTTGTTCAAGCCTCACTGCTCTTGACTCGTCACCAGCCTCTTAAAGAGGCATTCGCATTACTTGCCATTATCCCTAAAGGGATCTTCGTATTCTTTCACACTCAATTTATCAAGTGCGATGTCATGGTTTTCTTGATCCTGTATCTATTTCTTTATCGTGGCTTCGTTAAGTCCAACTGTACTGACATAGTAGCCTTCTGCCCAGAAATGGCGATTCCCAAATTTATATTTGAGGTTGGCGTGTTTGTCAAACATCATAAGAGCACTCTTACCTTTTAAATACCCCATGAAACTTGAAACGCTGATTCTAGGCGGAATACTGACCAACATATGAACATGATCAGGCATCAAATGCCCTTCAATAATCTCAACACCTTTGTAGCGACATAATCGGTGAAATATCTCACCTAAACTGCTACGATATTGATTATAGATTACTTTTCGTCTATACTTAGGGGTGAACACAATGTGATATTTACACATCCACTTTGTGTGTGATAAATTATGCGCTTTTTGAGCCATACTTTTCTCCTTTCGCTTTACAATAGGCTTGAACACCTCTATTGTAGCGCGTTTGGAGTTTTTTGGTATAACCGCAGATTGCGCACCCGCATAGCGGGTGGTTTATTTGTCTCGCACCTACGGAGCGAGACGGACTAAAAGTCACATAATACAAAAGGCGGTAGCCTGTACCGCCTTTTATTATACCATAATTAACGAACGCCTAATTTTGACAGTCTCTTTTTATATTTTTTAAAGTTAATGGACAGAGCCTGACCGCCGTACATATCATAATCGTCAATCCAGTCACCATTCTCAGGAATCGTCACTTGCTCAATCTCCTTACCGTTAGTCATGACCGATAAACCATGACTGAGCAAAAAGCTATAAGATACATTGGTAGAGGTCAAGGCATAGATTTTACCTAAAGCTGCCGAACCTGTAAAGAGTTTGGCCGGATTTTTAATCTGAGACATAATAGCCGACATCACCTGCTGCTGACGCTTGGTGCGGCCGAAATCTCCCTCGTCGTCCTTGCGGAAACGTGCATAGTTAAGGAGCGTCCGGCCGTCCATTTTCTGCCTGCCGACAGAAATGGTCTGATTAGGAACGACACCGTTTTTCATGTTCAGATCATCAGGCACTTCAACAGAATCCACCGCATCACCGTCAACCGTCGCAAATTTCGCATTGATCTCTACTCCATTAGGAAAAAGCGTATCAATAGCTTCTGCAAACGTCTGAAAATCAACCATGACATAATATTTAATATCAATATCAAAATTACGCTTGAGGGTCTGACGCATCAGCTCAGCCCCTTGATTATTATCCTGCTCGCCGATATTAAAGGCCGTATTGAGCTTGTTGTCATAAGAATAATTATCGGTGCTAACCCCTTTAATATTAACAAGCGTATCACGCATAAAGCTGACCATCTTGACCTTTTTATCTTTATTGCCGATATTTAGAACCATGATGGTATCCGTCCGAGCTTCTGATGACCCTTGTGTAATACGCTGGTCGCTTCCCAAAACTAAAATATTAGTTCCGTCTTTGGCATCTTGGCCGTTAAATTCTTCGACAACAGCCGGTTTATAGTCATCATTTTTGCCCGAGGAAATATCATGCATTCCTTTAATAAACATGATAATCATGCCGACAAAGACTGCCAGCAGTATCAGACTGATAATTTTAAAAAAACGTTTGAAGGTCGGCTTTTTCTTTGTCTTGGCCTTAGTCAGCGCCTGAGCGGCTTTTTTCTCTTTGCGGCTCTGGCGGGAAGGTTTTAACGTTTGATTCGGATAAACAGGCAGTCCCTGATCGGTGTATTGACTGCCTGCCGTGTCATCCTCCCAAGAATCGGCATCTTGATAATCATCGGCATCGTAATCATCATAAGACTGTCCGTAATCCTGATAGTAATCTTCCTCAGGCTCATCATCATAATAATAAGTGGCTTCTTCAGCGCTGTTAGCCTCAACCTTCTTTCTAAGATAGTCAAACTCTGCTTGTTCACGCTCGCTGAGATAGGCTATGTTTCTTAAGAGGTACTCATAGCGCAGCTGTTCATGGCGGCTTACTTTCCCCTTGTCGTTTCTGCTCATTTTTTAATGTCTCTAACTTAATTTTTTTCTAATACTTAGCAATTCTTTCAAAGCCTGTAAACGGCATACATACCCAAAATTTTATACTGAATTCCGATACTTGTCAACTCTTCCAAGGCAAAAGAAACTAATTTTTTATTGTGATTTTCAAAATCGATAATAAAGAAATATTCGCCCAAAACTGTTTTTAAAGGGCGGCTTTCAATCTTGGTCAGATCAATCCCTCGCCAAGCAAAGGTTGACAGCGCTTTGTAAAGAGCTCCCGGAAGGTTATCAGGCAGTGTCAAAGCAAGAGATACTTTATCATCTGTCTTTTCCAGATGCGTTTCAGGTACTTGGTGGCCCAGCACCCAAAAACGTGTATAGTTTTCTTCAATTTCCTGAATATCCCGGGCAATAATAGACAGACCGTATTCATCAGCAGCAGCCTTGGGAGCGATAGCCGCAAAATTTTCCTGAGGATGCTCAGCTACCAGTCTGGCTGCATAGGCGGTGCTTGCGGTCATTTCAATTTTGGCATTGGGATAGTGACGTTTGATATATTTTTTCCCTTGGGCAATGGCCTGAGGATGGGAAAAAATCTTCTCAATACTGCTGTCTGTTCGGACAGCCATCAGCTGCTGCTTAATGGGCTGAATAATTTCAGCCACAGCCTGAATTTCTGCCTGATGAAACAGATAGTCAGTGGTTTCATGGACACTGCCTTCAATCGAATTTTCGATAGGGACAATGGCAAAATCAACCTTTTGATCCTCGTAAGCCTTGATAACTTCTGTAATATTAGCAAAAGGAAGCAATTCAGCCTCCGGAAAAGCATGCATGGCGGCATTATGCGTAAAAGACCCGTTGGGGCCCAGATAAGCAATTTTCATTTGATTTATTTCCTCAATGATTGGTTAGGCTGTTGTATCAGCAGCATTACTAGTTCTACTTGTCTTTTCATATCCTGCCTGTCTTGACTCAAAAGACTCTGAAATAAATGACTTTTATCATTTCGAACAAGAGCATGGCGGCAATTCACATCAACTGTCAGTCTTTAATAATGCTTTCTAAATCACTGAAAAAACTGGGATAGCTGGTATTGATAGCTTCAGCACGCTCCAGCTCAACCTCGCCATCATTAACCAGCAAAGCTGCAATAGCTGTCATCATCCCGATGCGGTGATCGCCAAAAGTATTGACCTTAGCACCATGAAGACTCGTTTTCCCTTCAATGATCATACCGTCTTCTGTCGGCGTGATATCAGCTCCCATGGCATTTAAGGCATCTGCTACAACCTGAATGCGATCCGTTTCTTTGACTTTTAACTCCTCAGCATCCCGAATAATCGTTTTGCCGTCGGCCTGTGTTGCTAACAGAGCGATAATTGGCAGCTCGTCAATTAAGCGCGGGATAATATCTCCGCCAATCTCGGTTCCTTTAAGAGCAGACGTCTCAACTGTAATCGTTGCTGATTTGGCTGTTTCATCTTTATCAGTCAGTCTAATCTTGCCGCCCATAGCTTCAATGACTTCTAAAATACCTGTCCGTGTTTCATTGATACCAACATTTTCAAGAGTCAGTTTAGCATTGGGAACAATGAGCCCTGCAACCAGCCAAAAGGCTGCACTGGAAATATCTCCGGGAACAGTGACTGTCTGTCCAGTCAGCTGCTGACCGCCGGATATCCGAATTTCCTTGCCATCTACTTCTAAATGGCCGCCGAACTGCCTGAGCATATCCTCCGTATGATTGCGCGTTATCTCCTTTTCAAGAATAACACTTTCACCGTCAGCCTGAAGCGCTGCAAAAATAAGGGCTGATTTTACTTGGGCAGAGGCCACAGGAAGCTGATAATGGATGGGTTTAAGCGCCTTTGAACCCTTCATTTTTAAAGGCGGCAGATCACGCTCTGTGCGGCCGGAAACCCTGACTCCCATCTGCCGAAGCGGAATAGTTACCCTATCCATGGGCCGCTTAGAGAGACTGTCATCGCCAAACATCTCAGCTTCGAAGTCCTGACCTGCCAGAACACCTGAAATCAAGCGGATAGATGTCCCTGAATTTCCCATGTCCAGAGCATGCTCAGGTGCTCTCAGCCCGTTAAAGCCGCGGCCGTGAATTTCGACCCTGTCTCCTTCATCTTTAATCTCAACACCCAAATCGCGAAAAACCTGCATGGTAGAAAGGACATCTTCGCCGCGTAAAATACCATAAACAGTTGTCACGCCTTGAGCTAAACTGCCAAAGATGACAGAACGGTGGCTGATGGATTTATCTCCTGGAATTTTCAGGTATCCTTTTAACTGTTTTGCATTTGTCCGTAGTTTCATTCATTGCTCCAAAAATTATTTTCCTTTATTTTACCATAATTTCACAAACAAAAAAACCACCGCAAGGGTGGAATCCTGTCGCCTGAAATGCAAGGCCTGCCTTACATGCATTCAATGATTTTTGCCACTTCTTTTGGAGTGCGGTGATCGGTATTGATAATCAAATCGGATAAACCTTCATAGAGTTTCATGCGGCGTTCATAAATCCCGTGAAAGTCCTCTTTGGAATTATTTAAAAACAGCGGACGCTGGAACACTTTATCATGTTCAATGCGGTCGTACAAAACTTCAAAAGATGCTGCCAGCAGCACGTTATTCTTGCGATTAGCCCTCAGTAATTCACGATTGTGCTCTGAAACAACAACACCGCCGCCTGTGGAGATGATGATATTGCCATCCAGTGCCAATAGTTCTTCTAAGACCTGAGACTCAATCTTACGGAAATTAGCTTCTCCTTCACGTGCAAAATATTCTGAAATAGACATACCTATGCGCTCTTCAATGATAAGATCCATATCTAAAAACTGATCAAAGCTTTCTTGCAGTTCCCCTGCAACGGTTGTCTTGCCGGCACCCATAAATCCAAGTAACACTTTTGCCATAATAAACTCCTTTGATTTTAACGAAACTGATCCAAGTTCAAGAAGAAACTCAGATAAGATGCAGTGATTGCCTCTTATGATCTAAAGCCGACTTCCCCATCTTTGACTGCCAAAGATCATCATAGCGATTTTTAGGAAAGTTACATTCATTTTATCATAATTTTGTTAAATTTTCTGACCTTTTCGCAAACTTATCGATAAAATTATCATTCCGCATCTTTGCAAACAAATCGGCCTGTCCCCTAAATGACAGGAAGCAGGCCGTCTGCAGAATATTATCGTCTCATTTTCTTTTTAATTTTTTCAGCGGCCAGCTTACCTGATGTCAAGGCCCAGGCATTATTAGCTCCTGACGGTGAATCTGTTCCCATAACACCGCCGACGACTTCACCGGCAGCATAGAGGCCTTTGATAACAGTTCCTGAAGTGTTGACAACTTCCAATTTATTATTGACCACTAATCCTCCCATCGTCGTTGCAAAACGAGGTTTTTGCTCAATCATATAGTAAGGGCCTTCACCAACCGGCACTTGCAGGAAGCGTTGTTCACGGTGGAAATCTTTATCTTCACCGCCGGCCACAAAGTCATTGTAGCGGGCAACAGTATTTTCCAGAGTAGCCCCGTCCATACCGGCAGCATTTGCCAGTTCTTCAAGGGTCTCACCATGGTAAAAATAAGGGGTTTCACGGCCGTTGCTGGCCAGCCATTTTTCAACTTCAGCCGAGGAAATACCTCCTTCAGCAATTCCTTCTCGGAAAATATCAAAATGCTTTTGATCAAGCAGCAAATACAGTATTTTAGGTTCCTGCTGCATTAAGGCATCCAAAATAGCATGGTTGGAAGCACGTTCATTGACAACACGCTTACCTTTGCTGTTGAGCAAAAGACCGTTTTCCTTTAGAACGAGCAGGTTTCCGTCAATCGTTGATTTAGCTGTTCCGGGAGAAACCTCGACACCATTAGGATAAATCTTACCAAGATTCATCATCCGGGTTGCAGCATCAATACCGGGAGCCTGAGCCATCTGAACGCCCTCACCCATGGAAGAGCGTGTTCCGTAGAAAAGGACACCTTTCAGCTCATCCGGCAGCATAGATTTGTTGTTACCGTAGCCACCTGTCGTAATAATGACAGCCTTGGCAGAAATTCGGTGAGTCTTTCCATTGTCTTCTACTGCAACAAGACCTGTTACATTTCCTTTTCCGTCTGTCAGCAGTTCTTCTGCCTTGGTCTGCAAAAGCACATTGACATGAGATGCTGCCATTTTGGCTCGGACTGAAGCTGCAAAGCCATGTCCGCCGTGAGCATAGGCTAGTTCACGGTCCTTGGCATACTCGGCCAAAACATGCAGACCGCCTTTCATGTCGTATTCAACACCAACATATTCGTGTACCCAGTCGGTCGTTTGTCCGACATTTTCTGCTAAAAGTGTCAGAAGAGAGCGCACATTTTGCCCATTACCGTTGGCCATGAAGTCATCAAACATGGATTTCACCGTATCATCAGTGACCCCCGCTTCTTTTTGCAGTTTGGATCCCATAACCACTTGATTGCCGCCGGAAACAGAAATAGCTCCGCCGATAAAACTGAGTTTTTCAACCAGTATCGTCTTCAAACCAAGCTCATCCGCACGAAGAGAGGCCGCTATACCGGCAGCACCGCCTCCGATAACCACAAGGTCTGCTGTTTCTTCCAAAACTTCTGTCGACTTGACTTCTGCCGGTTTTGGACGGGCCTCCAAAACATCAACAGCATCTTGACCGCTTGCTTGGCGTGCTGCATCAGCAACCCCTTCAAGGACACCTCTGGAAGTGGAGGAAGCTCCTGAAACAGCATCGACATTCAGGGTTTGAAATTCGATGATTTGTTTTGGCATTTTTTCAAATACCAAATCTGACAGGCCTTCTGATTCACCGGCACTGTCAATTTCAATATTTGTAATCCGCGATTTATCAAAGGTTACTACCATTGGCAGCTCACTGTTGTGACCTGAGGCCATGACACGGTATTGACCCGGTTTAAATTCAAGATCTTTGGTCATCAGATCCTTCAGGCGCTCAGCCTTGGCTTTTTCTGCTTCAAAGTCTTTAATTAAGCCGAAACTTGTGTCCATAAAGTCCCAAAGCGGTCTTGGAATCACTAATTTTTCACGGTCGTGAATGTCAGCAAGCGGATTGACTTCTTTGCCAGCTTGAATGGCTCCTGCCCAGTCAGGCTCAACGAGAAAGCCTTTAGCTACAGCCACTAAATCATAACCTAAGGACAAAGCATCTTCAGCATCCGCCTTTTGCATGATCCCGCCGACACCCATAATCGGTGTTTTTGCCAGTTTTTCAGAACGCTGATCTAAAAACATTGTAATCAGCATTTCCGGATTGGCTGTGTCAATGATAGACGACCGTGTATAACTGCCCATCGAAAAATGGAAATAATCAAGGTCATACTCAGCCAGTGCATTCAGCAAATACATGGTGTCATCAAAAGTAATACCGGGTTTTTCCAGCTCCTCCGGTGAAAAACGATAGCCCAGAATAAAGTCTGAAGCCCCCTCTTCTGCAATAACACGCTTGACCGCCTTTACGACTTCTATTGGGAATCTGCTGCGCTTTTTAAGCGTACCGCCCCAGGCATCTGAACGACGGTTTGAATGAGGTGAAAAGAACTGCTGCAAAAGATAAGTATTGGCTCCGTGCAGCTCGACACCGTCAAAACCAGCTTTGATGGCACGGCGTACTCCTTCAGCAAAGCGGTCAATCATATCCAAAATGTCATGGTGGGTCATTTCAGTCGGAACAGGCGCATTGGGACGAAGAGCCGCTACAGGCGATGCCGAAATAGGAATGTGCCCTTCATTCATTGGTTCAAATCCCATGCGCCCCGCATGGTAAATTTGGATAAGTGCTTTAGACCCTTTATCTTTAATGGCCTTTGCAATTTTGGATAATCCCTCTATCTTATCATCGCTGTCAATTCCAAGCGCACCAAAGAAGCCCCGTCCATAATTTTCAACGAAAGCTGACTCGACAATGACAGTTCCGACAGTGCCGGAACGTTTCGCATAGTAAGCCACTAAATCATTTGGAACACTGCCGTCATAATAAGCCGATTCAGTTGTCATAGGAGACATCACAATGCGGTTTTTCAAGACAGCTCCGGAAGATAGTTTAACTTCTTCAAATAATTGTTTTGACATCTCTTGCCTCTTTACTGTAATTTCAATGTTTCAAGGATTGTACGCAGTTCCGATACGGGAACCTGACCGGGTGCTGAGGCTTTGGCAGCTGCACCAAAGGTTGCTGATGAACCAAAGACTTCCCCAGATACGCGGGACACCATTCCAAGCGGTCCCATAGACATGGTAATTAAGGGCGTCTGAGCACTTGCATAACGTTCGGCAGTTGCTTGAAGCAGATTCAGCACATCAATATTTGACTGTGGCATCACCGCTATTTTGCAGATATCTGCCTGACGCTCTTCCATCATGGTTAAACGGCGTACGATTTCATCTTTAGCCGGCGTTGCATTAAAGTCGTGATTGCTCATAATGACTTTTGTGCCTTTTTCATGTGCCAGTTCAATGGTTTTTTGAACTTCAGCCGAATCCAGAAAAAGTTCCAAATCAATCAAATCGGCCCTGCCTTGAGCCAAAACGGTTCTGTAAATTTCAAAGTAAAGGGGATCAGGTATTTCGTGAGCACCGCCTTCTTTAGCTGTGCGGAAAGTAACCAATACAGGCTTTTGTGCTCTTTCTTTCACTTTTAAAGAAAGAGCAGCAACTTTTTCAGTATCTTCAACAAATTCATAAAAATCGATCCGCCATTCAATGACATCGCAGTCCAAATCCTTAGCCTGCGCAGCGGCATCTAAAATGTCATGCTCCGTTCTTCCAACCAAAGGAACCAGAATTTTGGGTCTTCCCTGTCCAAAGACAATCGTTTCAACAGCAACTGTTTTCATGATAAGCCCTCCATTTTCATGATTATTTTCATCACTTTTCCAATTTGTGATTTATTTCACTTAAGATTTTAACACATCCCTATCAATAAATCTAATAGATATATTTTATTAAATCAATAAAAAATCTTTATAATTTTAGCAAAACTTGCTATAATAATTCTGAGGTGACCATGATGAATATCCAGCATTTAGAGTATTTTGTTGCTCTTGCCGAAAGCGAACATATGACAAAGACAGCAAAAGAGCTGAACACGTCACAGCCAAACCTTTCTTACATGATTGCAGAGCTGGAAAGAGAACTGGGGCTGCCGCTCTTTAAAAAAGACGGCAGAAACATTAAATTAACACGCTACGGACGTATCTTTTACACTTCTGCCAAAGAATCTCTCCGCACCATCAAACAAGCCTACGATATGCTGCAGGCCGAAATCCATCCGCATCAGGGAAAACTTTCTGTTGGTTTTATCTACACTTTTGGATCAAATACTGCCCCTGATCTCATCAGTCAGTTTCTGCAGAAGTACCCCCAGGTTCAGTTTCAGTTGGAGCAAAACAACTCCCATAATTTGCTGCAGGCCCTGAGCAGAGAAGACTTGGACTGTGCCATTGTTTCTAAGATTGATCATTTCAGTCAAATCCACTTTGAACCCTTAATGGTCGAAGAACAGGTCATTATTGTGCCGGAAGACCACCCTTTAGCAGTATACGACAGCATCTCCCTGGCTGATACCATCGCTTATGATTATGTCTACTATAACAAGCACAGCGGCCTTAGGCCCTATCTTGATCAGTCTTTTAAAAAATTAGGACTGCAGCCCCGCATAAAAATCGAGCTGGAGGATGATCAGAGTGTGCTGGGATTTGTTGCCCATCATTTCGGCATTGCCATTATCCCAAATATTATCAGCATAGATGCTTACCCTGTTAAAAAGATTAAAATTACTGATGCACTGGATGAACGTATGATTTATATTGCTTATAATAAATCGGATTTTTATCCGCCAATTCAAACAGCATTCAAAACATTTGCCAAGCAGCTGCTTGCTGCACATCTGCAGGACCAAACTGATTAATCCTGCATAACAAAAAGAATTCATGTCAACATGAATTCTTTTTGTTAAAAGTGTAAGACACCAAATACAGCAGCCACTGCTACGACAACTGCGTTAGTGACAAACATGATAGGGGCAGCCTTTTTGGTAAATGGTTCTGCTTCAACTTCGCAAAGCGTTGCCCCGACATAGGTAGATGAATTCATCGGTGTCACCGACGTTGCCAAAGCCAGATTACATACGAAAGGCGCGATGATGGCAATCGGAGACAAACCAAAGGAAGCACCGATTGAGATAAAGAGCGGATAAAGCGCATTATACAGCTGATAAGGAACAAAATAGATAATCGGCACACAGAGCAGAAGGAAAATGATATGGATGTAGCGCATCAAGAATCTTGGGAAATGTGCTTCCAATAATTTAGCAAGACTTTCTACCATTGATGCGTGTGATGCATCCTTGGCATTAAAGACAGCCAAATAAAAACAAATCGCAATGAGCATAATTAACACATTGAAGAACATCGCTGACTGCTTATTCCAAATAGCCCCAAAATCCTTTGGATAGTTGATTAGGGCAGTAACGACTGAAGCCATGATAAAGACCAAATAAGACGGCACTTTAAAGACAGCCAAAGCAGCAATAACAATCAAAAAGATCAGCATATTGATCCAAAATAATTTTGGTCTGGCATTTTCCCGCTCTTCAATTTTATGTGTGGCATCGCCTTGTGCATCTGCAGGCAGTCCAAATGTTCCATGCTCTTTTTTATGTTTGCGTGCAAAATAGATGTACTGCAGGATAATAGCCGGGATAAAGCACAGCCCCCAAGGGATAGAAGCAACGGCAAGGGTCTCAGCATGAGTATTGGCCATGGTTGCTGACATGACCAAACCGATTCCCCATGGCAGCCAGCACATGGCTCCGATAGCGGTCTGACAGATGATAAAGGCAAAATTACGATCCATCTTAAATTTCTTGAAAAACGGAATAACAATGGGAAAAACGACAAGGTAGGTCGTGGACATCTGTGCTGTCAAATAGGCAATGGCACTTAAAACAGTTGTCAAAATCATAACGCCGATGACATTGATCCGATTGCCGATAATTTTCATGACACCGTTTATCATCGTATCAAACAGACCCGACTCTGTCAGCATACCAAAATAAATCAGCCCAAATAGAAGCATGTAGCCGGACTGGGTCATTACAACATTAATCTGGTTTATAATAAAATCACTGGTTTGTTTCAAGTCATAGCCCATCAAAAAAACTGAAAACAACCGGAACAACAAACATGACAAAATTCAAAGGGACTTTATTCCAAAGAATAAAAGTGACAACAATTGCCAACATAATAATGGCAAGTATAGCTGGACTCATATCTTTCTCCTATCTCTTTAACGCATTTATTTTTTAATCAAATTATCCAACATTCCAAATTCACGTTTGAAGGACCAAGCCATCATATCATGAGTAAAATCAGTAAATGGATGCGATGCCGAAGTATAGCAGTGTCCTAAACGCGGAGCCTGATAAATTTCACAAGGGACGCCGGTTCGTAAAAGGCGCTGAGCATAATCAAGGCCGGTATCACGCAAGGTGTCGTATTCTCCGACAATAACCATATGTGCCTTAAGGCCTCCTAAATCAGGAGCATAAGCCGGAAAAGCATAGTAAGACGGTGTCTTGCCATTGTAACCGCCAAGATAGGCCGGTTCAGCTCCAAGTGCCTTATTAGCCGGACCCATGCGCAGCTGATAGAACTGGTGATAAGAGCGGCTTTCCTCCAAAGCCAAACTCGGAGCCGGACAGTTGAGAACAGTCAGAGCAGGCTGCAGTTCATTTCGGTCACGGAGATAAAGGGCAAGTCCCTCTGCAATAGTTGCTCCTGCGCTTGATCCGTGAAGCCCGATTCTTTCAGGATCACCGCCCAGTTCTTCAGCATGGTCGTGCAAATACATGTAGGCTGCATGGCAGTCCTCCAGCGGCATCGGAAAGCTGACGCCGTCAGCTCCTGCCAAACGATACTCAACAGAAACGACAATAGCAGGCACACGCCGGGCAATTGCAATACAGCGGGCATTGTCAATATCCACACTGCCCGCAACAAAAGCACCGCCATGAATATCCAAAATCATCGGAGCTTTTTCAGAAAAATCAGCTGGAGTAAAAATGCGAATTTTCAGTTCCTGCTTGCCTTCCTCAGTCGGAATGAAACGATCCTCCATTGTCATACCTTCCGGCAGTTTATAAGCAAGCATGGCTTCAGTCTGTGCTGCCTTACGGCGTTTGACTTCTTCACTTTGTTCAGCAAGATTGCTGAACAGATGGTCCTCATAACCTGGAAATGGTTTAATCTCCATGATTTAACCCCTTTCTTTCACGATTTCTTAACGTGTGATACTTGTTTTTATTTTACCATACTTTGAGAACGTTTTCACATAGTTTTTGATGAAAAATTTCTTTCGGTTTTAAAATTTTTTCTATCAATAAAAAATCCATAACTAAGCAATTTAGTCATGAATTTTTATGGTTAACTCCCAATGCAGTCAACTCAGTTATTCTTAGCAAAAACATCTTTTAAAACCAGAGTTAAAATAATCCCTGTCAGCAAGCCGATACCTGACCCTGCAAATGCCAGCACTGCTGCCATAAAACCGGCAATCATCTTATCGGTCTCGTCTTCACAGTATTCCATGCCAATCTTGGCGCAGACAATGGCTTGAAAAAGAAGGGTTATGGCACCTCCGACAGAATAAATAGGCCGCATAAAACTTGTGATGGGAATAAGAAGCACACAAAGCAAGGTCGCCAAACGGAAAGAAGTCATACCGCCGATCAAACTGTCCATAGCGGCCTTTCCTTCCTTGTAGCGCTGGCTGATAGATACCGTCATCCCAGCCCAGAGAGGACCGGACAGAGGCGGAAAAGGTGCCACAAGAGCAAGAATGGTATTTCGAATGCCGATAATCAGGTTTGAACGGTTTGAATCAAAATCGATGTATTCGTCATTTCTTGATTCGCGGGCATCTTCAACCAATGATTCTGTGGTGACAAAATCTCCAAAAGCAATAACATAACTGACTAAAGCCAGAGGCAGCGCATCTGCAAAATAATGGATTTTAGGAAAGCCGACTGCAAAGACACTGACCTGACTGAGAATCCTCTGAAAATCAGGAACTTTTAAAACAGTTCCCAATTCAAATGTCGGCAGCGGCAATTCAGAAATCAAAACACCGACCAGCATAGCAAAAAGATAGGGAAAAAGATTGCCGTAACTGGCTATAAAATCAAGCAAACGATTTTTAGCTCTCAGTTTTTTATACCAAGCTGAATAAGACAGGATAATCAGCAATCCAAAGCCTGCTATAAGCGATATGGGATATTGTTTAAAGCCTCCCTTTTCACCCAGCTGAGTCTGCAGGACTGAAATCGGGGTTGCCAGCAAAATGCCTGCTTTCATACCGCTGGGTACCAAATGAACAAATCGTGTGGCCAGTTTAGTAAGACTCATAAAGATAAACAGAGCCGCCACCAACAGCTGCAGGGCAATCATTGCTCTAATACGATCGGCACCGGCATCATACTTTGTCAGGTAGGTTAAGGTCAACGGAAGCGTCGCCGTAATCCAGCCGGGCACCACAGGATCGCCCAAGGTTCCATGGAGAATGTACAGACTGGTCTCCAAAATGACCATGCTGTAGGCCAGCTCATAAGGAAGCTCCAGATAATCTGTAATATAAGGAATGGCAGACAGGGCGGTTGCTCCAACAATCAGCCCCTGAATGAATTCTACTTTTTCTATTTTGTAGTGAATAAAGGGAAAGCGTATTTTAAATGGACCGGCCTTAATGTATGGCAGTTCACTAGCTTGACGAATCACGTTAGCTTTAGTCATAAATTCTCCTTTTCTATCTCATGATCCTACTTTTCTTTGACTAAAAAAGCGAGAGGCATTCCCCTCGCTTTTTTGTGAGAAGAATGTGTTTCTCCTTAACAGCTGCCGCTTATTCCTTTAACAGTCATCAAGGACTATTCTTCATTAAAAAGCAAATCGTGAATGTAGTCAACCGGCATATCTTCGCCGGTAAACAGCTTGAAGGCTTCTGCACCTTGATAGAGCATCATGCCAATACCGTTGATAGCCTTTTTGGCACCGTGTTCTTTGGCAAATTTTAAAAGTTTGGTTTCAAGCGGTGCATAGACCACATCAAAAACAGCAAGATCAGACCGAATAACCTGGGGATCATTGATCAATGATACATCTTCTTGAGGCTTCATACCGGCACCTGTTGCATCAATGTAAATACTGGATTCTGCAATGGACTTCTTAAAAGCTTCCTGATCAGCCAAGTCTGTCAGCGTCGCATGGGAATCTGTCCGCGTATTGATTTTTTCTACAGTTAACTCAGCATTGGCATAAAAGTCATCCTTACGATTGAAGATACGGATTTCCTTGGCACCATCCAAGGCTAACTGAATGGCAATGGCCGTTCCGGCACCGCCTGCACCGGTCAGGGTAATGACCTGATCCTTAACGTCCACCCCTTCTTCTGCAAGGGCACGCACGCAGCCTGTACCGTCCGTACAATGACCGACAAGATGGCCTTTGCCGTCTTTATTGACTACCGTATTAACAGCACCGACCAATTCAGCCGCAGGAGACAGTTCATCCAGATAAGGTATAATGGCTTGTTTATTTGGCATAGAAACATTGGATCCTCGAATACCTAAAGCACGAATCCCTTGAACGGCATCCTTCAGCTCTTCAGTGCCAACCTCAAAGGCCAAATAAGCATAATCCAAGCCCAATTTAGCATAGGCCTCATTGTGCATTTTAGGTGATAAGGAATGGCGAATGGGGGTAGCAATTAAGCTGACGAGAAGTGTGTGACCTGAAATACGTTCTGTCATGATAAAATCCTTCTTTCTAAATTACAATTATTATAACATTTCTAAGAGACTAAGACCAAAGTCCGGCAAATTCCGATTGCACCGGATTCAGTTTTTATTGGCATTGGAAAATACGGATTGACCAAAAATTTGTTTATACCGCCAGCCAATATAAATCATCAAAGCAGATGAAAGAAAGCCGGTAACAGCAATAATCAATAAGATAATCGGTGCATTTGGAAATGAACCGTTGACTTCCTGCAATAATCCGCCGGCTGCTGCAGGTACAATATAAGAACCCAGCGCCATCACAAAATAATAAATGGAGGTATTGCGTCCCTTATTCGTATCAAAGAACTGATTGAGAACAGCATTCCCCATCTGAAGAAGGCCGCCGGCTGCACAGAAACCGACAACAATCCCCGCAAGGGTCAAAACAGTCGGTGTCGGCACAAAATAGACCGCCAAGCCTGCAAGACCGGCAAAGATTGGTGCAATGATTAAGATGGCCATATCACGAATACCGCGTGCCATAATGAGTGAAAATACGATAGTTGCAACCAGACCGCCCAGCTGGTAAAGAGAAGTCACAGAAGCAGCGGCGCTTTCACTCATGTGAATAATGTTTTTAGCATAAATTTTTGAAACTTGCTGGAACAGATAGAAATTGGAATAAATAGTGAGGGCAAAAAGCGATAAAACAACGCCGTCAATGGCAAATTTGGGTTTGACTTTTCCTGAACTTTGAGTTTTTGTTTCTGCAGCTGTTTTAGCAGTATCCTGGCGTTTTTCTAACTCTTTAATGGCTTGTGCCGGGCTCAGCTTTTCAGATTTTTGCAGCTCACGGTCCGGAAACGGTGCAAAAATGACACCTATCAAAACAAGAGCGCTGACAGCAAGCGGCAAAATAATGGCAAGCTCAGGAGCCAGTTTGTTTGTTGCCAAAAAAGCAACAAATAATGGATAGAGAATAGATGAGGTAGAGATAAATGCTTTGGACAAAACAGAGGCAGTTGATTTGTTCTCCGGGTACATCTCAAAGAGAGCCGGATTAACGGAACCATCGTACAAAGAAGTCATGGCACCGCCGATGAATGCTAAAATGTTAGCTTCCAGTACATTATTGGCAATCAAAAGCGAAGCAAACATGATGACATAACCGACCAGACCTGCCAAAACGACCGGTTTACGCCCGATTTTATCCGATAAAGAACCAGAAAAAATCAAAAAGGTAATTTTACCAATACCAACCCAGGCAACAACACCCAAAACAGCTGCTGTGGTAATGCCCCATTTATCTGCAAAATATTCTGTGTTTTGGGAGATAATAATGGCCTGCATGCCGTGGCAGAAATAGGTAAACCAAAGCATGACAGCAGAGAAATTAAATTTGTTATTTTTAAACATGTCGGTATAAGCTCCTTAAGACAAATTAGTGATTTCCTTTTAAACGTTCCAAATAGGCATTGTGCTCTTTAACCGCATATTCACGGCGGCCGCCCGGTTTTGGCGTCTGATCTCCCATCATAATACCAAAACCGCCCTCAACACGGAGCTCATGGCCATTTGTATAGTCTGAGCGGTCACTTGCAAGAAAGAGCACCGCATTGGCAATATCCATGGTATTGCCGATACGTTTATTGGCTGTCAAAGCCTTGCGCCCGTTTTCCACCTCGGGATCAGCATAAAAAGGTTCTGACAAAGGGGTTTTGACAAAACATGGCTGAATACAGTTTGAACGGACACCAAACTGTCCCCATTCTGCTGCCATTTGACGTGACATCATATTGACACCGGCTTTTGTTGAACTGTAAGCTGCTGAATAGGTTTCCGGAAATACAGAAGCAATTGTTGAAATATGCACCATATTACCGTGGCCTTGTTTAATCATTTGACGGCCAAAACGCTGTGATACCAGAAAATAGCCTGTTAGGTTGATATCAACCGTTTGACGCCATTCTTCTAAAGGAAGATCCTCCAAAGGACAGGCACGGAGCATGGCAGCTGTGTTGACAAGGATATCAACTGAGCCAAACGTTTCAACTGCTTTTGCAACGGCACTGTCTACATCTGTTTCCTTGGTTGAATCAGCAGGCACTGCCAGGGTTTTGACGCCGTATTCTTTAGCGATTTCGTCGGCATAATCCTTCAGCTCTTGCTCACGAATGTCTAATAAGACAACATTGGTGCCTTGTTTTGTAAATTCTTGAACAATTGTTTTTCCCATACCGCCGACAGCTCCAGTAACTGCTGCTGTTTTTCCTTCAAGTCCTAACCATTTGTCTGACATAGCTTTTCTCCTTTATTCTTTTTAATTTTCTGTTAACACTTCCGGCCAAGCTTCTTTAAGAACCTTAACCGCATTTTCAAATGTAAATCTGCTGGCCTCAGCAAGACCCCGGCTTAAAATGGCATCTGAAATGACTTCCACACCAATTACTTTTGGTGAGATACCTGCTTCTTTAATCATTCGGACAAAGCCGGCAGTATCCTTAGCTCCTGTTCCCGGAGCTAAGCGGTCATGCATCGATTCATCCCGCAAAATGGCATCGGCATAGGGACGCTCATAAGCATCATTGATTTGAATTGAAATGATTTTAGCAGCTTCATCTGCTGTCAAAGCGCGGTAAGGCTGATCTGCACGCACCCAATGCCAGGTATCAAGAATGAGCATGGCATTGTCAGCACCGGATGCTTTGACAACCTCATAGGCCTTGTCAAAGGTCGCAAGACCGCTGTAGGGCATGGGCTCTACTCCGATAATATATTTGCCCGCACGCGCGCACAGTTCTTTCAATTTTTGAGCCGTATATTCTACCGAATAGTTTTCCATCAGCCCACAGTTAATATGACCGACGTTGAACAAATCACACATATGAAAACACATTTGCTCTTTGTATTTTTGTTCATAGGAACGGTGTTCTTCAGCCCATTGAACGATATACTCTACTTCGGTCACTTTGATATCATATTTGTCCAGAATAGCTAGAATATCTTGGTCGGTCAGTCCTTCATTCAAAGCATCGACATAGGTTTCTGCACGAAGTCCGATACCTTCGTAACCTGCATCTTTGGCTGCTTTTACACGGTCTTCAAATTGGCACTGATCGCCAAGAGTCCATGAACTGATTGTAATTGGTGAAAGGTTAGACATTACTTTTTCCTCCTATATTGTTAATTTTTTCACTTATCACATTGATTATACAATGAATTAAAAGCAAATACTAATGAATCTTTCTTCAGCAATTCATAGATTTTTTTAATAATTTTGTGCTATAATAAACAAAAAAGCAGGCACAGGTAGACAGATGAATCTTCAACACTTACGCTACTTCCTGACTCTAGCCGATTTGGAGCATTATACCGATGCTGCAAAGCAGCTGCATATCACCCAGCCAACGCTGAGCCATGCTATTGCTGCCTTGGAAAATGAGGTCAACGTTTCTCTTTTTGTAAAAAAAGGGCGCAATGTCGTCTTGACAGATGCAGGAAAAGATTTTTACAAAGTCGTCACAACCTCTCTTAATCTCTTAGATACAGGTGTTAAGCAATTGCAGCAGACCCATCAGAAGCAGCATCGTATTAACCTTACACTGCTGCGTATTCTGGGCCGAAAAGCTGTTCCCAATCTTGTTCGCACCTTCATTGAACAGCACCCTGATACACAATCAGAATTTGACTTTCACAATGACAGCGGCATGTCAGCAGATATGCTGGAAGGAATCCAGAATGATCAGTATGATTTAGCCTTTTGTTCTAAAATTGAAAGTTTTTCTTCTGTCTCCTTTATTCCTATCTTCACCCAAGACCTTGTACTCATTGTTCCTAAAGGCCACCCTCTGTCAGCTAAAGAGCAGGTGAGGGTTGAAGATACCTTGGAATATCCCCAAGTTTGGTTTTCAAAGCGCAGCGGAATGCGTCCTGTATTGGATCAGGTTTTTTCAGAAACAGGCAAACGGCCTGAAATCGCTTTTGAAGTCAGTGAAGATGAAACCGTTGTTGGCTTAGTCGCCCAGCAGTTCGGAATTGCTATCGCCCCCAAAGCTGATTTTTTAAAGGATTTCGATGATATCGATGTTATTCCTATTAAGTCGTTAGAAAATCGCCGGATCTATTATGCGGCCTATCATAAAGGCAAAGAATTGCATGCCGACTTAAAAAATTTTATTGATTTTATCGCCACACAGTCAGAAATCATGAATTTATCGATTTAAAAAACCTTCTTTTCAGCCTGCAGTCTGAGAATAAAAGAGCATCCTGTAAAAATACACACAAAAACCCCGTCAGATGACGTATCTGACGGGGTTTTTGTCTGATAAGTTATTAAAAACAGCAGCTTCATTCTAAAAAATTTAGCTCTTTTTCCGGCAGAAATTCATTGGGACACACTGCCCTGTGGTTTGCATGAATTTACCGGTGAATGCTAAACAAGCTTAGCATTTTTAACACAGAAGTTCTTGCAAACATCTGACAGTTAATTATCTTGTTCAATCACATCCCGAAGGGGCTGAAAAATAATGCGTTCAATATCATTGAGGTAAACGCCCAGAGCTTGCTGAGCTGAAGCATAGTCTTTTAACAGCGGATTAGCTTCAATCTTTTGACCAAAACGCTGCATTTCCTCTTGAATTTCAGGAGTAGGCGCCTGTCCTGTTTGAATGAGACCTTGGATCTTCTGTTGAAATTCCGTAAATTCAGACCACAGTCTTTTAGCTTCCTCATCTCCGTCAATCTTAGCTTTTGCCTGAACAATCGCTTGATACTCAGGCAGAGCACGAATACTGCGCTCCATTTCATTTGCTAAATCATAGATATTTTCTGCCATAGTTTCTCCTTTAACTAAGATACTAAGAGCGTCAGCGAGCAAAGGCAAAATAGAAGGTTCGACGAAGCGTCACAGGACGCTAGGAGAAGCTGTCTTTTTGACACAGCTCGCAGCTCGTGTTCAATTATCAAGATACTAAGAGCGTTAAGAAATCCGTATAAAAATAGGAAGCGGACACTGTGTCGCTAAGACACAGGGACGTTTATCTTTTTTACTAGGATTTTAGCCCGTGTTCAATTATTTAATCTAGATAGACACGATAAGCAGTATTTTTACTAATCAATTCCTGAGCACGCTTCAGATCACGCTCATTCTTGAACGAAATTTGCAGGATACCATTGATATCTTCCCGATTTTCTTCATTGATGCGGATATTAACTAACGATGTTCCTCTCAGCAGTTCCAAAATTTCCAAAATAACATTTTCTTTATCCGGAACATCTACATAAATATCATAAAAGCTGTCAACACCGGCACGTTTGTGAATTTCCATATTTTTACGAATTTGCCGGCCCCGATCAAAGAATTCCCAAATGGCATTTTCATCTTTGGCTTTAATCAAATCGGAAATCCTGTCCAGGCGCTGCTTGAAATTTTCAATACGGTCTAAAACGGCCTCAGGATTTGTTAGCAGAATACTCGTCCACATACCGGGTTCACTTTCAGCAATCCGTGTCATGTCGCGAAAACCGCCCGCAGCAAAATGTTTGGTCATTTCATGACTTTCGGCAAAATCGCCCGCCTGTTCCATAAGACTTGAAGCAATAATATGGGGAAAGTGGCTGATTTGACCGGTGACCAGATCATGTTCTGCTGCATCAATTTCAATATATCTGGCATGCAGGCCGGATAAGAGATCCTGCAAAGCAGGTATTGTACCGGTTTTAGTCAGACTTGACGGCGAAAAGATATAATAGGCATTTTCAAAAAGATTAACATCTGCTGCAACAGCTCCTGATTTGTGGCTTCCCGCCATAGGATGGCTGCCTGCAAATTGTACTGGTTTGTCCTTAAGATATTGCTCTGCTGCTTTGACAATTTCAAATTTGGTAGAACCGGCATCTGTAATAATAACATTGTCTTTTAAATCTAAGTCTGCCAACATTTTGATGAAATCAATTGTTTTTTTAATAGGCACTGCTAAAATAATAACATCTGCCAAAGGCGCAAATTCCCTGAAATCGGCAGTTGCCTCTTCTACGATTCCGCGTTCAAGAGCAATGTCTCGTGACTGGTCAGAACGATTGTAGCCAATAACTTTATAATCGGGATGTCCGCGCTTGATCCCTAAAGCAAGAGAACCTCCGATGAGCCCTAAGCCTGCAATATAAATTGTTTTTCCTTCCATCGCTTCTCCGAACTAAATCAATGCTGCTCACTTTTGACAAACCTTTTTGTTAATGCAAATAAGAATTCCTCAAAATCTTTAAAAGTCTTTGACAAACTGCTTATGGCGCTCTACAGCTTCCTGTAATTCTTCCATATTGTCAGACGAGAATTTATCCAATACCTCGGTTGCAAGCACCGTTGCAACCACACTTTCCATGACTACTGCGGCAGCAGGAACAGCTGTCGGATCGGAGCGCTCTACACTGGCCTTATAGGGCTCATGCGTCTCAGTATCAACACTCATCAGCGGCTTGTACAGTGTTGGAATTGGCTTCATGACACCGCGAACAACAATAGGCTGTCCATTGGTCATACCGCCTTCAAAACCGCCGAGATTATTGGATTTGCGCGTATAACCATCTTCTTTGGACCAAATAATCTCATCCATGACATCGCTCCCTTTGAGATAGCCATCTTTAAAGCCCAGACCGAATTCAACACCCTTAAAAGCATTGATGGAAACAACTCCTTGAGCAATCTTAGCATCGAGCTTTCGATCCCACTGGACATAAGATCCCAGACCAACCGGAACACCGCCAACAACAGTCTCAATAACACCGCCGATTGTATTGCCTTCTTTTTTAATTCGGTCAATATAATCTTTGATTTCCTGCTCACGCTCCTGATTGACAATAGAAACTTCTGATTGGCGGGAGCGTTCCTTGATCTCAGCTACTGTCAGATTTTCAGGAACATCTATTTCAATGCCGCCAAAAACGACCACATGACTGGCAACATCCATGCCAAGCTCTTCCAAAAGGCGCTTGGCTACTGCTCCTACCGCAACACGCATGGTTGTTTCACGTGCGCTGGAGCGTTCCAAACTGTTACGCAGATCAGAAAAACGATACTTCATACCGCCAACTAAATCGGCATGCCCCGGACGGGGTTTGGTCAATTTCCGAATTGATTTTTTCTTGTCTTCAATATCGGCAGCACTCATGACTTCCGTCCAGTTTTTAAAGTCCCGATTGCTAACATTAAGCGTAATCGGACTGCCCATTGTCAAACCATGGCGAACGCCTGAGGTAATCTCTACCTGATCGGATTCAATTTTCATGCGGCCGCCGCGGCCATAGCCGCCCTGACGCCGCTTTAATTCAGCATTGATATAGTCAGCCGTCAAGGGAAGGCCTGCCGGCACCCCTTCAATAATAGCTGTCAGACGGGGACCATGTGACTCCCCAGCTGTGAAATATCTCATCTTATTTCTCCAAGTACTCTTTCATCTCTTCCAGACTGATTTCATTGATTGCAGCCTGCCCTAACTGGGGAACAATCACTGTCTTAATCATCTGACCGCGGGCTTTTTTATCGTGCTTTAACGCCTCATACATCTTTTCGGCGTCCCATGGTTCATACACCGTTGGCAGACCAAATTTAGCACACATAGCCGCAATCTTTTCTGTAATACCTTTCGGCATTAAACCTTTTTTCTCAGCAATCCGAGACATCTGAACCATCCCGATTGCCACTGCTTCACCGTGCATCACTTTACCATAACCAGCTGTTGCTTCAATAGCATGCCCGATTGTATGCCCAAAATTGAGATAGAGACGAACGCCCTTATCCAATTCGTCTTCAACGACGACCTTACGCTTCACATCACAGGAACGGTAGATGATCATCTCGGAATTTTCCAAGATAGAATTTGCAGAACCATCCAGAGCTTCCAGCTTCTCCCAGAGTTCGGCGTCAGCAATTAAACCATATTTGACAACCTCGCCCATGCCTTCAGTCAGCTCACGTCTGCCAAGCGTATTGAGAGTCTCCGGATCAATCAGGACACCGTCAGGCTGGGCAAAAGTCCCAACCATATTTTTAGCAAAAGGAGTATTGACACCGGTTTTGCCGCCGATAGAAGAATCTACCTGAGCTGTCAGGCTGGTTGGAATCTGCAGAAAATGAATGCCCCGCATGTAGGTCGATGCCACAAAACCTGCCAAATCACCGACAACACCGCCTCCCAGCGCAATAATCCCATCACTTCTGGTCATGCCTTGCTTAACTAAAAATTCATAGGCCTTATTGACCGTTGTCAAATTTTTACTGGCTTCACCTTCTAAAAAGTCAAAGACAACAACCTCAAAACCGGCATCTTCGAGGCTGAGCTTTACTTTTTCAGCATAAAGACTTCCCACACGGTTATCAGTAATAATCGCTGTTTTTTGCGGTTTCCAAAGTTTTTTGACCCATTGGCCGGCACTTGCCAGACTGCCGTTTTCGATGATAATATCATAGGGATTTTGAGGAAGATTGACATTTAATTTCATGGAAGCACCTAAATTCCTTACTTATATTTTTCTGCCAATGCCTGCCAGATTTCCTGACTGGGCATTTCCTGTCCTGTCCAGAGTTCAAAAGCCTCTGCTGCTTGAAATAACAGCATTCCCAGACCATTCACAGCCTTTAAACCGCGGCTGCGTACCAACTTCAAAAACGGTGTTTCAAAGGGCTGGTAAATAACATCGGCAACCATGATATTTTCAGGAAATTCAAATTTTTCGTCAATGATCATGGATTTGCCATCCATCCCAACACTGGTAGCATTGACAAATAAATCAGATGCCAAAACTTTTTCCTGGATCAAATCCACATCTTCAACAGGAAAAACCTCAAGAGGAACACCGGTTTTAGCGGATATCCGCTGAGCCTTCTCTTTGGTTTCCTGCAAAAATTCTGTCTGATTAAAAATATTGATTTTCGCAGCACCATTGATTGCAGCCTGAGCAATAACAGCCGTTGCAGCGCCTCCGCCGCCAAGAATGGTCATTACCTTGCCCTTAACATCAAAATCAGCAAAAGTATTCAGACTTCTAAAAAAGCCCATACCGTCTGTATTATAGCCTAACAGTCTGCCTTTTTTATTGACGACTGTATTGACTGCTCCGATTAAATCAGCAGCTTCTGTTATCTCATCCAGATAAGGAATAACAGCCTGCTTGTAAGGCATCGAAATATTGATGCCGAACATGTCGTAGCGCCGAACATTTTCTACAGTAGCCTCAAGTTCAGACTCTGGAATATCCCAAGCCACGTAAACGCCGTTGACACCCGTTTTGTCAAAGGCATAGTTGTGAATAAAAGGTGAAATGGAATGTTTGATTGGTGTCGCAACAACTGCTGCTAAACGAGTGTGTCCGTCAATTTGCATCTAAAACCTCCTTAATTTTGCGCATATCTGTCAGTGACATCTGCCCCGGAGCACTTTCTTGCTCCAAACTGGCAAAAGTCCACGAGCTGCCTGTCAAATCTCCCGCCAAACGCGATACCTGTCCTAATTTAGACATGGACATGGTGACGTATTCCTGCTCGGGATTCAGCGTCTTGAAACCTCTCGTATAGTTCATTAAATCAAGTACATCCTGTTCATTTTGGGGCATGACCGCTATCTTAACCACACGCGGTGCCAGAGCTGTTAGCTCCGAGAAGACTTCCATCAGATTCTCAGGCGTCTCTTTAAAATTATGATAGGACAGTACCAGATTAGAAAAATCATACATTTCTTTTAATACGTCGCGGTAAGAGAAATATTCAAAATCAATATAATCCGGCTGATAAAGAGTTGCAATATCACGAATAATCGCAAGATACTCTTCACTGGTCAGTGAAATATTGCCGCCTTCTTTTTCCGTACGCAGGGTAAAGATAACTTCACGCCCTGCAAATTTCTCAAAAATAGCCGGAGCTACCGTCAGAATATCATTTTTAGCCAAATAATCCGCCCGCCACTCAATAAGATCGGCGCTGCTGATTTTTGCTAAATCAAGCTGGTTAACCTCGTCAATATTTCGAGGCATAACAGGAACTACTATTTTCATAAATAATTAAACCTTTATTGTAAATACTTTTAAATAATTACTGCTTTCATCTTTTTCATTTACGGCAAAATCGCCGGGCAACTGCTGCAAGTCCAGATAAGTGTGCTGCTGTTTTCCAAAACCTTTTTCAATTTGTTTCCTGAACTGAGCTATGGTCATATTGGAGGCATTCGTTGATGCGATGATTAAGCCATCCTCAGCCAAAATCTCAAGTCCCTGACTAATTAGCTTATGGTAATCTTTCAAAACAGAGAAAGTCTCTTTTTTATTTCTCGCAAAACTCGGCGGATCAATAATCAGAACATCAAAGGTCAGCTGATGGCGTTTAGCATATCTAAAATAATCAAAAACATCCATGACAATCAGCCGGTGCTGACTCATATCCAAATGATTGGCCTCAAAATGAGCCAACGACAGCTCTTTAGAGCGTTTAGCCAAATCCACCGACGTGGTCTCAAGAGCTCCGCCCATTGCAGCAGCGACGGAAAAAGCAGCTGTATAAGAGAACAAATTTAAAACTCTTTTCCCCGCAGCCAAGCCGTTTACCAGGCTATTGCGCACCTGATGCTGATCTAAAAAAATACCTGTCATCAGACCATCATTCAAGAAAACGCTGTAAGACACGCCGTTTTCCGTGACAGTAAACTGTTCCGGTGCTTCTTGACCGTATAAGTGCGCAGACTCGTAACCAAGACCTTTAAAACGAATTTTTTCGTAAGCTCCCGAAAATTCGGGATAGACCTGACAAAAAGCAGCTGTAATCTGATCTCTCAGCCGGTAAACAAAGGCATTGTACCAAGAAAAAAGAGCAAACTGACCATAACGGTCAACAGTCATACCGCCAAAATAATCTCCGTCCTGATTAAACAGACGGTAGGCTGTTGTTAAATCCGAATCTGACAGAGCCTCCCGTTTTTTCTTAGCCCTTTGAAACAGCTGGGCAAAATAAGCCTGATTTAGTACCACTTTTTCGGATGATACCAGCCAGCCAACTCCCTTATTTTGCTTGGACAGATAAGCTGTTCCTAAAAAACTGCCTGCCTGAGAATACAGGTAAACCGTCTGGTCACTCAGCTTTATATTCGGAAAATCTTTACTGCTTAATAACTGAATTCCCCGCTTAAGTTTTTTCTCCGCCGAAGAACCCACCGTAAGTCTATTCATAACAACCATTATAACAAAAAATTAAGAAATTTTCTCCCTTAAAAAAACATTTCTTCTATATGCCAAAAATAAATTTATGTTATAATCAAATAATAAGATTTTATCTTTAAAATGATAAGGAATCGGTATAATGAAAAAAATAGTTAAATTTCTCCTGAGCGTTGTCAAGACCCGTTTAGGATTTATTTTGACACTTGTGCTCATTTATTGGCTCAAAACGCTGTGGGCTTATAATATTGATTTTAGTTTGGACGTAGGAAATTCTTATCAATTTCTTTTAACAATGATTAATCCTATCCCAGTCTCTCTCCTTCTTTTAGGATTGAGCCTCTATATAAAAAACACACGCGCTTTTTATATTGTGACAGCTGTTATTTACACTTTGCTCAATGTTCTCTTATTTGCAAATTCGATTTACTTCAGGGAATTCTCAGATTTCATTACGGTCAGCGCAGCCCTTGCCAGCAGTAAAACTTCTGCCGGATTAGGTGCTTCCGCCCTTAATTTATTAAGACCTTGGGATGTCATCTACATTTTAGATTACATCATCTTCATCACACTTTTTTCCCTCAAAAAAATCTCTTTTGATACAAGACCTTTTAATAAAAGAGCCAGCTTTGCCATTTCGGCACTGTCCGGACTTTTCTTTTCAATCAACCTTTTCATGGCCGAAATTGATCGGCCGGAATTGCTGACACGCGGCTTTTCAAATATCTACATTGTCCGTGCCTTAGGTCTGCCGGCTTTCAGCGCCTACAGTGCCAATCAAACCTATCAAACGCAAAAGGTCCGCTCTGAGGCGACTGCCGATGAACTCAGTACTGTCAAGGAATACGTCAAGGAGCATTACGCTGCCCCCAATCCTAAATATTATGGTCTTGCCAAGGGAAAAAATGTTATTATTCTTCACTTGGAAAGTTTTCAGCAGTTCCTTCTTGATTACAAACTCAATGTTGATGGCAAAGAGTACGTTGTTACACCTTTCCTCAACTCCCTATACCATTCCAAAGAAACCTTTGCCTTTTCAAACTTTTTCCATCAGGTTAAGGCAGGCAAGACATCAGATGCCGAAACCCTCATGGAAACATCGCTGTTTGGTCTCAACCAAGGGTCTTTCTTCGTCCAATACGGCGGTGACAATACCCAGCAGGCTGCTCCGCATATTCTCAATGATACCAGCAATTACAGCAGTGCTGTTTTTCACGGCAATATCGGCACCTTCTGGAATCGCAACAATGCATACAAGCAATTAGGCTACCAGCATTTCTTTGATCAGTCTTACATGTCTAAGATGACTAAAGACAACTCTTTCCAGTACGGCCTCAATGACAAGGTCATGTTTTCAGACTCTATTAAGTATTTGGAACATCTGCAGCAGCCTTTTTATACTAAGTTTATTACTGTATCTAACCACTACCCCTACCAAAGTCTGGCCGGTGATGATACAGGTTTCCCTCTTGCTAAAACAGATGATGAAACCATCAATGGTTACTTTGCAACTGCTAACTATCTAGATTCTGCCATCAAAAGTTTCTTTGATTATTTGAAAGCCTCCGGCTTGTACAAAAATTCCATCATTGTCTTGTACGGTGACCATTACGGTATTGCCAATTCAAGAAATACAGACCTCGCACCGCTTCTGGGCAAAGACCCGCAGACGTGGACAGAATACAATAATGCTATGCTGCAGCGCGTTCCTTACATGATCCATGTTCCCGGAACAGACAAGGGCTTCATCAGCAATACTTACGGCGGTGAAGTTGATACCCTGCCAACGCTGCTTCATCTGCTTGGAATTGACAGTAAAAACTATGTTGAATTGGGTCAGGATTTGCTGTCTCCTGCTAATAAGCAGCTAGTGGCTTTCCGTTCTGAAGGCAACTACATCACACCTAACTATACTAATTACAGCGGACGTGTTTACGATACCAAAACAGGTGTTGAAATCACCAACCCGGATGAAACGACAACTGCAAAACTTAAGGAACTCCGTGAAGCAGCCGACAAGCAGCTTGACATGAGTGATGAGATCCAAACGGGCGATCTGCTGCGTTTTGATAAAAACAGCGGTCTAAAACCTGTTAACATCAGCTCCATCTCATATAAGAATGACTCTCTGGCTTCTCTGAAAAAGATCGAAAAGAAATTGGGTCAAAATTCGACCAGCCTTTACAGCAAAAACGGTAACAAATCTACACAAGATTTATACAAAGCACCGAGCTATAAGGAACTGCATCCGGAAGCTGCCAAGGAATCCTCATCAACAAGCACGGATTCGAAAAAATAATCCTGTCAAAAGAGTTTGGGACAAAAGTCTCAAACTCTTTCAATTTATGAAGTATCACATATTTAACGCAGTGGTTTATTGGAAGTCCTTATCCCTTGCTACGCAAGGGATAGCGGCCATCCTAATAAACTGTGCGGAGGTGGGACAACAAAATCGAAATCGCCATTTCATGACGATTTACCGATTTTTGTCCCACTCTCTTTTAAGCAGACTCAAAACAGCAGTCTGGCTAAAGAAAGCAACTCTATAAGGCTGCATTTGTTGGCTTGAGGTTTTCTGTCAGATTTCTGACAATTAACAGCTGATAAAACGTATCTTTCTGCCATAATCTCTGCTAAAAAACAAAAAAGGCGGGACTTCTTATCCCACCTTTTTATCGTCTTATTTACCCAGCTTTTCCTTAGCTGCATCTGCAAGTGCTGTGAAAGCTGCTGCATCATTGACTGCTAAGTCAGCAAGCATCTTGCGGTTAACTTCAATTTCAGCTAATTTCAAACCATGCATCAATTGTGAGTATGAAAGTCCGTTCATACGAGCTGCCGCATTGATACGAGTAATCCACAGTTTGCGGAAATCACGTTTCTTTTGACGGCGGTCACGATAGGCATAGTAATATGAATTCATCACTTGTTCTTTTGCTGTACGGAACAAGATATGTTTTGCACCATAGTAACCTTTAGCTAATTTTAAAATACGTTTACGACGTTTGCGTGAAACAACGCCACCTTTAACACGAGCCATTTATTGATCCTCCAATAGTTCTTTCTAATTTTTCTAAACTGCCCTGCTTATTTCAAGCGAGTAAGCATTGATTTGATACGCTTGAAATCTCCTGAATGCACCATTGATGCCTTACGAAGATGACGGCGCTGTTTCTTAGTTTTACCATGGAAACGGTGTGATGTATAAGCGCGGAAGCGTTTCAATCCACCTGAACCTGTACGTTTAAAACGTTTAGCTGATGCGCGGTGTGTTTTTTGTTTTGGCATTTTAATATTTCTCCTACTTTTACTATTTTTATCGACTTATTTTTTGTCTGGAATTGGTGCAAGCTGCATAAACATTTGACGGCCATCCATTTTAGCTCTTTGCTCAATAATCGCAATATCCTGCGTTGCTTCAGCAAAATCAGCCAATACCTTTGCCCCGATTTCCTTGTGAGTAATCATACGTCCTCTAAAACGAATAGAAACTTTGACCTTATTTCCTTTTTCAAGGAATTTGCGGCCGTTACGGAGCTTGGTCTCAAAGTCACCCTTATCAATAACAGGACTGAGACGGACTTCCTTAACAGTAACAACACTTTGTTTTTTGCGCTGCTCTTTTTGTTTCTTCTGATACTCAAACTTGAACTTACCATAGTCCATGATACGAGCAACAGGCGGTGCAGCCTGCGGCTGAATTAAAACTAAGTCAACATTGGCGTCATCGGCAATAGACTGCGCTTCTGCCAATGGCTTAATTCCTAATTGTTCGCCATCAAGGCCAATAAGACGAACTTCGCGGACACGAATTTCATCATTAATGAACAAATCTTTTTTAGCTATGTTCTTCACCCCTTTAAATTTTTTCGAGAAAAACGAAAGCGGACTTGACATTTCAAGCCCGCACACATAACTTTCCTTATCCTAAAGGAATTTTGACATGTTGGGCCAGACAACCTTAGTCGCAAGGCGAGAAGTTCTCACTTCTGCTTTTCTCACTGTTAACCAGTATAACATGCCAATTAATGACTGTCAATAATTTTCTTTGCTTTTTCTTCAATAAACTCTACAACACCCTCAATTGTCACACCTGTTGTGTCAAAGGTAATGGCATCCGCAGCTGCCTTAAGAGGGGAAACTTTCCGGTGGCTGTCCTTGTAGTCGCGCGCTGCAATTTCTCTTTTTAACTTAGCCAAGTCAGCTTCAATTCCCTTTTCAAGATTTTCCTTATAACGGCGCTCAGCCCTCTCATCCACAGATGCAATCAGAAAAATCTTCAACTCGGCATCCGGCAGCACAACCGTTCCAATATCGCGGCCGTCCATGACAATACCGCCCTGATCAGCAATCTGACGCTGCAGTTCGACTAATCTTTCACGCACCAAAGGTAAGGCAGACACTGTGGAAACATTGTTAGTCACTTCATTTTCCCGAATGGGAAGACTGACATCAACATCTCCGACAAAGACCAGCTGCTGCCCATCTTCGCGGCGGCCGAAACTAATCGGATAATCCTGTAACAGTTTAACGATGGTCTCTTCATCCGTCAAAGAAGCATCATGCTGAAGGGCCAAATAAGTTGCGGAGCGGTACATAGCTCCTGTATCTAAGTAGGTATAATCTAAATCCTTAGCAATAATTTTAGCAACCGTGCTCTTTCCGCTTGAAGCAGGTCCGTCAATGGCAATTTTAATTCCTGTCATACAAATCCCCTTACTTAATTTTTATATTATCACCGGGATTGGCATACCAGTATCCCTTTGTCATGTGATCCGGATTTAATTCGTAAAGCTGCTCTACTGAAATTCCTGCACGCGCAGCAATGGCTGCCGCACCTTCACCGCCTTGAACAGTAAGGGTATCTTCTCCGTCCGAAGAAGTCGTTGTCTCTGTTTGAGTCGTTTCAGTCTCAGTTGTTTCTGTCACGGTCTGTTCTTCCGACTCAGAAGACTGGCTGACTTCTTTTTTAGATTTTTTGACGGTCTTAGAAGACCCATAAAATCCCGAAGTTGCAGCTTTTTCATCACTGCCGCCATTAGAAGTATAAAGTACAAAAAATAAAATACCAATAATAATCAGGAAAAAGAGGCTCAGCAGAATCGTTAAAACCGGTGTACTGACAGCGCGATCATCTTTGGAATTACGTGTTAATTCTTTGTTTTCAGTATCCGTTTCTGTTACTTTTTCTTCCCATGGTTTATTGGACATGATTTCCCCCTTGTTAAATGTCAATAATAGTATTACAATGTTACTATGAAAGTAGCTATTATCCCAGAAAAATGTATTGCCTGCGGGCTTTGTCAGACTTATTCAGATGTCTTTGATTACGATGATGACGGTATCGTCAAATTTACAGGCAGCAGTGAAACTGTTAAAACCTTTGCGGATGATGCCGATATTCTCACTGCAGTCAAATCTTGTCCAACAAAAGCACTTACTTTACCGTAAGGGCTTTTTTTCGTCTTTGTAAGCCTCAAAATAATCAAGGTTAACAAAATTATCAATCAGCTCAACTTCACCTTTAAAATCCGGATGAACAGCCAAGTCATCCAAAAAATATTTTTTCGGCCACTTTCGCATGTAAAAGAGGCTTTTCTTTTTATTCTTGACAAACAGCGTTACAGTTGATTTTGTTACTTCTACTTTTTCGATATCAGCAATAACAATCTTAGAAGGTCTGAATATATTTAACGATACAACCCTTAAAATACCCTTATCTTCAATGATGAAATAACGGTGGAATCCAACACCGACCAACACAATAAAGGCAATAAACAAAATAAAGAAATACTGCGGTATACTGGTTTGCTCATATAACAGTGACAAGGCAATGAAAATCGGCATGATCGCAATCGACCAATAGATAATCAGCCATGACAATTCGGGCTGCCAATGGTATCTCACTTTCCCAAATATTTTAATCACTTACACTTCCTCCATGTTACATTATTTTATCATAGTTAAGTGATTTTTTCCAAACTTTAATGTCTGAACCTAGCAATGCCTATGATGACTTCAGCAGCTTTCTGCATGGTTTCTAAGCTGACAAATTCAAAGCGGCCGTGCATGTTTTCACCACCCGCAAAAAGATTAGGTGTCGGCAGCCCCATAAAAGATATTTTAGAGCCGTCTGTCCCGCCTCGAATAGGCTCAATAACAGGTTCTATAGCTAAATCTTCCATCACCTTCTTAGCGATAGTAACACAGGTCATATCTTTCTCGATTACTTTTCGCATATTGTAATATTGGTCATGAAGTTCAAGCTGTACCCGTTTTGTTCCTAGCTGTGCGTTCATTTTTTCAGCAATTTGCTGCATCAAGGCTTTGCGAGCAGCAAAACTTTCAACTTCAAAATCGCGGATGATATAAGAACTGCGGGCTTCTTCGACTGTCCCATTGAGACTGAGTAAATGATAAAAGCCTTGATAGCCGTCTGTCTTTTCAGGACGGTCACCGGCAGGCAGCTGCTCATGAAAATCAATAGCTAACTGCAAGGCATTGACCATCTGATTTTTAGCAGTTCCCGGATGAACATTGCGCCCCGCAAAGCTGATCTCTGCCGCAGCAGCACTGAAGGTTTCATACTGCAGCTCTCCAAGCGGTCCTCCATCAACAGTATAGGCAAAATCAACATCAAAATCAGCTGCGTCAAATTTATCAGCACCAATGCCGATTTCTTCATCCGGCCCAAAACCAACACGAATTTCACTGTGTTCTATCTCAGGATGACTGACCAGATACTCCATTGCTGTCATAATTTCAGCAATTCCGGACTTGTCATCACTCCCCAGCAAGGTTGTCCCGTCTGTTGTAATCAAAGTCTGCCCCACATAGTTTTTAAGATTGGGAAAATCTGCCGGGTCAAGAGTAAAATCGGTCTGACCAAGCTGAATAGTTCCGCCATCATACTGTTCAATGACCTGCGGATTTACACCTTCAGCATTAAAATCAGCCGTATCCATATGGGCGATAAAACCGATTTTATAAGGAAAATTCCCATTTGCGGGTAAGGTTCCTACCAAGTAGCCATTCGGCAAATAATGAACATTTTTGAGACCAATGCTCTCCATTTCCGGTTTTAAAACAGTCAATGCAAAGTCTGTCTGACTTTGCGTTGTTGGTGTTTTCGTACTGTTTTCATCACTTCTTGTATTGATTTTGACATAGGTCAAAAAACGTTTTAGTAAATTATCGTAAGTCATTTTCTACCTCTTATCCTCTTAATTATAACAGAAAAAACCGCAGATATCTGTGGTTTTTAAAATATTATTCAGAAGTTTTTCAGTTTTATTAATGGTCTGATACATGATAATAAACATGCTCTGTCAGCTGGCTGCTGCTCAAATCCTCAGAAGAAATGATACGGTCTTTTGATTTATCAGATGTATCTGTCTGCCCATTAGGAAAGTACTGCTGGGACAGAGTATGGTTGGCCGGAACCATATAGAGAGTCAGATTGGTTTTGTTCCCTGTTTCCACATTCAGCAAGAGAATGCCATCCTGATCAATATCCAGCAGACTGACTGTCATGCCGGAAGTTGCCAGGCCTTGGGCATTAAAATTAAGATTCTGCCCTTGGGCATTTTTCCAAGTACCTGCTGCAGTGCTGTAATCAGCCTTCAAGATAGCACCTGTATCAATAGGAACGAGACTCTCTGCCTCATGGCTCTCCTCACTGGAAGAGCTGGAGGACTGAGTGCTTTCCGAGGTGGACTCTGCCGTCTTCTTTTGCTCGGATGAGCTGCGCGTATCGCTCTTATGTGATTGCGACTGCAAACTTGTCTTAGGAGAAGCCGATTCCTCCCTGTCATTATTCTTTTTCTGATTTGAGCAGCCGACAAGAAGAAAAACTGACAGCAATACGACAGCAACACGCTTGAAGATAAGTTTCATTTTCATAAATCGAACTCCTTGTTACGACTGTCGGGTAAAGCGGCCGGTATAGTCAATGTTTTCATCTAAAGGATGAGATAATTTAGGAGAAACACTTGTGTATTGCCAAGCCGCTGCATTGGCATAATAATTAAAGGATTTAGCCTCTTCCAGACTCATGTAAGTATAGCCTTTGGCATAGTGGGCAATCCAAAAATTGTTAAGGCCAAATTGTCCTGTATTGACACTTCCGCCACGGATATCCAGCCAGCTTGCCATGGTATAGTGAACTAAGTTGCTGTAACCCAAACGCTTCATCTCATTTTGCCAGGCCTGAACATTGGCATTGATGTTGTTCAGCATAGAAGATTCTTCCATGTCATTGACCATAACAGTCGAAGAGGACAAGCCATGTGCCTTAGCAGCATTGACAAAGTAACGTGCTTCTTCCTGTGCTCCTGCTGCTGATGTGTAGTGCGAATAGTGATAGGCAGAAACTTTGACACCTGCTGCTTTGGCATTAGCAATTTGTGATTTTGCATAAGGATTGATATAGCTGGTACCTTCTGTCAGCTTAACAACAACTCCCTGAATCCCTTGCTGCTTTAAACTTTTAAATTCTGCAACAGAAATACTGCCGTTATGACTGCTGATATCAATAAAGTAAGATGGCAGAGCAATCGCCGGCTTTTCAGCTTCCAATCGATAAGTTCCTGTATCAAAACCAGCTTCTTGGCCGTCTTGATAGGTCACATAAGCATGAACATGGTAGCTTCCTTTGATGTACCCGTGATTTTTTTCATTGACCGTAATGCTGATTTTGCCGTCTTTGACAGTATTGCTGGTATACCAGTAGAGATTGCTCTGTTTATCTTCTGACCAAGCAGCAACTTTAACAGATTTTAGTTTTTTAGAATTACTGTTTTCCGTAATGACAACATCCAAAGTACCTTTCTTAGCCTGGTGATTAGTCACGGCAACCTTGGCATTAGCGATTTTTGCCGCAGCAACTGTAAATTCTTTTCCTCCCATGCCGATTAATTTATTGTTTTCCAGCCTGCTTTTGCCATAGACATGAGCATTGTAGCGGCCTGTTTCAAACTGATGGTTTTTAAGGAGAACTTTGACCTCATAGGTTTTGTCTGATACCTTGCGGGTTCCGTACCACTTAATATCATCCTGATTGTTCTTGCTGGTCCACACAGGAACCTGCACGGAGGAGATGTAATAAGGTACATTTTTAAGCGTGACAGTGTACTCATTGTCACCTGTTTTAGAAATGCTTGTTGTTACAGTCGGCTTGGGAACTGTCAGTGTTGCTGTCCCAAGACCTGACAATCGGCCGTTTTGATTATGATAGACATGGATATTATAAAGACCGTAGCCCTTGTGATTATCATATCCGGCAACTGCTTCACCACGCTTATCCGCCTGATACCATTTCAGGTCGTCCTGACCTTTTTCATTTGACCAAACGGCAAAGGAAACCTTGCTCTTATCCTTGATATTAGCGGCAGTTAGTTTCAGTGAAATCCCTTTGGGCGTTAATTTAGCCTCGGCGACTGATTTGGTAATTTTATAAGTTCCTAAAATTTTTCCTGACTTCGTTCCGTCAGTATAGTCTGTATAAACATGAACATGGTAAAGTCCGGAGACATTAGCATGGTTAGCAATATTTATTTTAGCGGTCGCTTGATTATTGACAACTGCCGGTGTATACCATTTCAGATCATCCTGACCCTTGTCTTCTGACCAGACAGCAACATTGACAGATTTTATGGCCTTTGTAGTCGGACTGCCTTTAACAACTACATCAAAAGTACCTGAGGTTTCTTTGTAACCCACGACTGAAGCCACCGCATTGGAACGGCTGTCAGTATTATTAAAACCTGAGCTCGTACCTAAACCAATTTGAGACTGAGTAACAGCGCTGTAGCCGTAAATGTGAGCTTGATAGTGTCCCAGAGTATTTTTATGATTCTGCAGATTGACCGTTGTTTTATAGCTGCCGCTAGCTGTTTTTACTGCTTTATACCACTTAAGGTCATCCTGGCCGTTTTTATCTGACCATACGGGAATCTGAACCTGTGTGATGGTAATTGGCACATTGGAGACAGTAATGTCAACATGATTAGCCGAAGTCTTTTGAATTTTTGTTTTAATCTGCGGCCTAGCAATCGTAACAGTCATCGCATTGAGCCCAATCATCTTACCCTTTTGATTTGCATAGGTATGGACATGATAGACGCCATATTCGCGGTGATTTTTAAATTCAGCATAGGCAGCTCCCATATTATTAGCAGTATACCACCTAAGATCATCCTGGCCTTTTTGTGCCGTCCAAACTGCAAACTGAATCTTGCTGCCCTTGGCAATAGGCTGTTTGTACTGTAATTTTATCCCTTTTGCTTCAACCCTAGCGGCTGTCACTTCCTTAGGTTTAGCCGCTTTTTGCACAGTTGCAGCACTTGACTGAGGAACCTGTGTGACAGCTTCTCTTTTTAAAGGGGCAGCTTGTTTGAGAGACTGAGAAGACAAGGATTGTTGGCTTTGAACATCAGCGGCAGCTGTTGCCGGCTGACTTTGACTTTGGTTGTCTGGCTGATCAGATACAGACTGGTTCGTCGTTACAGCAGCAGGCTCTTTAACAACTTGAGAGGATTTTGCAGCTTGCGGTTCAGTAACAGCCGTCTGGGCATCTGCTTGTCCTGCTGTCTCCTGACTGACCGTACTTGTGCTTGGAAGCGTGTTTGCTTCTGATACCGATGTTTCAGTGCCGGATACTGCCGTTACCTCAGAAGATACCGGTTTATCTGAGACAGAAGAAGTCTGAGCTGTTTCGTCTGCAGACACCTTGCTTGCAGCCATAAAAAGAGTCAGAGCCAAGGGTATCATCAGATAAGTTTTAACGTTATTTTTTGCCATATTGCTTTCCTTCAAAATATACTTGTTTTCATTATAACATATTCGCAATTGCCGCTCAAAACCAGCTGTTTTCTCTGCAATATTTTAAGTCTCATTTTTTACAATTATAAAAATAACAATAAAGATAAAAGAGATCACTCTTCTATCTTCCATATATAATTCTGTTTAGCTTCAACTTACTAGCGATGTAATCCACAATTAACGGGAATAGTACACCAACAATGATAAGTGTGATAATCAATACAAGTATATTCTCAAAGCCCATAAACCTCGTTATTATTATTCTGCTGCCAGCTATTGCTAAAATATGCCATAAGTAAATAGGTAACGATTTAATGCCAAGATATTCAATCACCTTGTTTTGTTTGAATGATTTTGAAAGCATGACAGTTACAGCAGTTCCCAGTAAGCCATAAATGAAAAATTCTAGTAAGTCAATATCGAAATAATAAGCTGCCATTGAAATAATCGCTAAGAATATTATAATCCACAATTGGTACTTTTTTAACTGTTTTTCATAGTCAAAAAACATTGAACCCAAAACCAAGAAAATAAAATGATGGAAAATTCTTGACAGTTCCCAACCACTCATCCAAGGTGTGGCAGCAAACAAAGCTAAAGATACTAATAAGACCAGTTTACTGTTTTTTAATAACTTACTAAGAACATAAAACAATATTGTCATAAAGAACAAGTCATATAAATACCAAAATTGTCCTAAAGGATCAATTGGCAGCGATATAATCTTATCCCACCCTTGACCGCTATTGGTAAATCTAGAAAAGATAGCCATGATTGAGCCTTGAATAATTCCCCATAAAAAGTATGGATAAAGTAAATTTTGTGCTTTACTCTTCAGTACTTTTGCAAACTCTCTAGCAAGCATCTTATTCAAAAACAAACCTGATAAGAAAAAGAATAAAGGCATATGGAATCCGTAAATTATTGCATGCTGAATATCATAACTTCTGAAAGAATAGCCGCCTTCAGCAAGCCCCTCTATAACATGTCCATATACGACTAAAAATATAGCAAACCCTTTAGCTACATTTACCCATCTAACCAAATTAACTCTTCCTTACCGTTAATATTCTATACAGTATTATACCATAGTCTGACATTTAATATCGACTATGCAAAATTTCGCTGAAGCCCAGCGTTTACTAATACAAGCGACAATTCAAAAATACAGAAAAACATTGCCGCAGACAAGCTCGACAAAATTAACAAACGATAAATACTTACCCCTTATTTAGCCCATCGAAAACCAAAAAACCTCAGCATATAAACTGAGGTCTTTAAAAGGTTATTCAATCACCGATTATTTTTTCAAATTGTAGAATGATTTCAAACCGCGGTATTCAGCCACTTCACCAAGTTGATCTTCGATACGAAGCAATTGGTTATATTTAGCAATACGGTCAGTACGTGACAGTGAACCTGTCTTGATTTGGCCGGCGTTAGTTGCAACTGAAATGTCAGCAATTGTTGAATCTTCAGTTTCACCTGAACGGTGTGATACAACAGCAGTGTAGCCAGCTTCTTTAGCCATTTCGATAGCTTCAAATGTTTCAGTCAATGTACCGATTTGGTTAACTTTGATAAGGATTGAGTTAGCTGCACCTTCTTTGATACCGCGAGCAAGGTAGTCAGTGTTTGTAACGAAGAAGTCGTCACCGACCAATTGAACACGTCCGCCAAGGCGTTCTGTAAGAGCTCTCCAGCCTTCCCAGTCATTTTCATCCATACCATCTTCGATAGTGATGATTGGGTATTTGTTTACCAATTCTTCAAGGTAATCGATTTGTTCTGCAGCTGTACGTTTTGCACCTGTTTCACCTTCGAATTTAGTGTAGTCATAAACGCCGTCTGCATAGAATTCTGATGACGCACAGTCAAATCCGATGAATACTTCTTCACCTGGTTTGTAACCTGCTGTTTCAATAGCCTTGATAATTGTTTCTACAGCATCTTCAGTTCCGTCAAATTTAGGAGCGAATCCGCCTTCGTCACCAACAGCTGTTTCCAGTCCGCGTTCTTTAAGAATTTTCTTAAGAGCATGGAAGATTTCAGCACCCCAGCGAAGAGCTTCTTTAAATGTAGGTGCACCGGCAGGTACAATCATAAATTCTTGGAAAGCAATAGGAGCATCTGAGTGAGAACCGCCATTGATGATGTTCATCATTGGAGTTGGGAGAACTTTAGTGTTGAAACCGCCAAGGTAGCTGTAAAGCGGAATTTCAAGGAAGTCTGCAGCAGCACGGGCTACGGCGATAGAAACACCAAGAATGGCATTAGCACCAAGTTTACCTTTGTTTGGAGTACCGTCAAGAGCAATCATAGCACGGTCAATAGCTTGTTGGTCACGAACATCGTAGCCGATAAGTGCTTCTGCAATAACATTATTTACGTTATCAACAGCTTTTTGAGTCCCAAGACCACCATAGCGTGATTTATCTCCATCGCGAAGTTCAACTGCTTCGTGTTCACCGGTAGAAGCTCCTGAAGGAACCATACCGCGTCCGAAAGCACCTGATTCAGTGTAGACTTCTACTTCAAGTGTTGGGTTACCGCGTGAGTCAAGGACTTCGCGAGCGTAAACATCAGTAATAATTGACATTATGTTACTCTCCTTATGAGTTTTAATTTTTACATGTTAATAATACCACAAAGTTAGAACTTAGGCAAACTAAAAAAAGATTTGTTTGTCTTACTTCTCTGAAAAACAGCCTTCCAACTAAAAAAGACCGAGAACAGCATAGGCTGTTTCCGATCTGATTGTGCTTTGATACAGACGGTCAGGCTGAGCGCGATTTTTTTTGATAGGCAGACTGAGGCACCCAGTAAGCATTTCCAAAATTGACGATATAAGGCGATGTTTTAGAGATGGTAAAATAAATTTTGATATCAATGGTCTGTCCCGGTTCAATGGTCTCTGGAATTTTTTCATTGGCGGCATAGTCGCTTAAGTCCGCAATATCAAATGTTCTGTCATAGATATAGAAATCTTGGGGACTGAACTGAATCATGTTCCTCGTTGTATTTTTCACGCTGACAGTCAGAGCAATTTTTTGATCGCCATCAGAAGTCTCCTTCATCTTAGTATTTGATACTGTTTTAACACCTGTTACAGTGACTTCTTCACCGCTAGCCAGCTCAGCGCTTTCGCCAAAAATATACTGTTTAATTTTATTATTTGGATCACTGTACCAATCATCATCATAGCCGACGCTGCCATTTCTTATCCTATCATAGAGCTTTAGCCGTTTAATTTCTTTTTTCTTGTTGGCAATGGTCCTGTCCTGCATAGCGTTTGTCGCCATCCATTGGTTAAAATCCTGCCTGGATGCTATGTAAAAAGCACTCATAACCATGGTAATAAGAAAGAAAAAACCTGCTAAGCTCATAAAGACAATACTGATAATTTTCCAGACATTTGTTCTTTTTTCCATTTTCGTCTCCTTACTGTCCGCTTCTAATCATCGTAGCTTCCATCTAAACTGCGGTTCCAGCTGTAGCGATAATAAGTATTTCTAATATCTTTAGCTTCTTTTTCCTTATACTTTCTCGCTGTTTTTCGATAGTCAGAAATCTTATCTTCCTTATCTTCTGAGCTTTCAATTAACTGATGAACATCCTGATGGGATAAAACGTAAACGGTTGTCATAGTCACCGTCGAAATGACAAAAACACTGGTTAAAACAATGAAGACTATGCCGAGAACCTTCCAGATATCTGTTTTTTCTTCCATCTTTTCCTGCCCTCCCTCAACTTTTCTTGGGTTGATTATATCACTAAATTTCCTTAAAAAGCAAATTCTGCCTTATCCGCACAGCTTTTCTCTGTAAAATAGTGTATAATTTTGATAAATGATAAAATGAGGTGAACAATGACTGATTTAGAAAAGAAAGTTCTGGAAAGTGCCCAGGGTGAACGCCGGTTAAATCCTGATGAACAGCGCCAGTATTTGGGCACTTTTGCTGAGCGTTTGGTGCTGAGTATTTTTTTAGCAGATGCTGAAAAACAGGCTGTTTTTGAGGCCATAGATAGTGTTTTTGCCGACCTCAAAGCAAACTACGGTGAATGTTCCCTGAAAATTTCACCCAAGCTGTCGCTGAACAGCCAAATGGTTTACATGAAAAAAGCACAGAAGGCCGATCTGTCTGCAACCATCGTTGATGAGGACAATTCTCAGTCTCCTTTTGGCCTGCTGGCGCATACAAACAAGGCTGAAAACCTTGAGAATACTGATATCAGAGTCCTCTATCCCAAGCTATTTAAAGAGCAGGCTGAACAGCCCCGGCCAAAGTCTTTTTGGAAAAAATGGTTTTCAAAAGATTAAGGAGAAAGCATGTATCAGACAATTTTATTTGACTTAGACGGTACCTTGACCGACTCAGGACAGGGAATCCTTAATTCTATCCGCTATGCTCTGACTCAGCTAAAACATCCGATACCAAATGATGACCTGCTGAAAACCTTTATCGGGCCTCCTTTAAAAGTCAGCTTTGAACAAACTCTGGGGCTGTCTTTTGCTGAAAGTCAGGCAGGCATTCAATTTTACCGGGAGTATTTCAGACAAAAAGGAATCTTTGAAAACCAGATTTATTCAGGTGTTCCTGAACTTCTGACAGCCTTAAAAGAGCAGCAAAAACAGCTCTTGGTCGCTACATCAAAGCCCGAAATGTTTGCGCGGCAAATTTTAGAACACTTTGAACTCAGTCATTTTTTTGACTACATTGCCGGTGCCAGTATGGACAGTTCCCGCAGCAGCAAATCAGATATCATTGCCTATGCTCTGGCAAACGTCAGCAGCACAAACCTTCGTGCAGCCCTTATGGTTGGCGATCGGAAATATGATATTGCAGGTGCCAAGAAAAATCACATTGCTTCAGCTGGCGTGCTTTACGGATATGGCAGCTTGGAGGAATTACAGGCTGCAAAAGCTGATTATATCGCCAAAAACACGCAGGATTTAAAACGGATTGTGCTGGAAACCAGCAAAAACAATTAGCATTTAAGGTATAAAGAAAGTGAGGAAAATCATGATTTTCCTCACTTTTTAGGAGATTTATGAAAAAGAAAGTTTTAGGATGGTTATAATATAACAAGGAAGGCTTAAACGAAACTTAAGATTGTTTGCTGTTTATAATTTTTTATTTAACCTTGCAGAATAGCTTTTTACTTTTTTCTTTCAAAGACTTTATAAGGACGTCCGACTTTTGTATAAATAACTTGACTCTTAAGGTACTCATGTTCCTCTAGGTAGGAGATGTATTTGCGGATGGTCACATGCGAAATCTGACAGCAGTCAGCCAGTTCTTGAACGGTAAAGGGAGCAGACAGTTTTAAGATGGCTGCTTTTACTTTATCCAAAGTCTCCAAAGACAGTCCCTTATCAAGATCTACTCTATGCTGAGGAGCATCTGCTTTACTGCTCACAAGCTGATCAATCTGAGCCTGCTCTACAGTGTCTTTATTCAGATTGATCATTTGTCTGATAAAGAGGTTAATGCTTTGCTGAAAACGCTGATTTGTAAAGGGTTTGATCAAATAGTCGACAACGCCTAAGTGAAGCCCTTCCTTAACCGTTTGGGCTTCATTGGAGGCTGTGATGAGGATGACATCACTGCTGCAGCGGCGTTTTCGCAGCTCACTGAGCAAATCCAGACCGTTCCCGTCTCTCAGGTGAACGTCCAGCAATATCAAAGCGACCTCACATTTTTCCAGAAGTTCCTCGGCATCTTTTAAAGAATTGGCAGAGTAAATATTCTCAAACTGTCCTCCCTTTTCCAAGTAGTTGCGATGGATAAATTCTACCATGGGATCGTCTTCTATGATGAGTACGTTCATGTCTTTGCCTCCTTGTAAGGTGATACCAGAACAAGCCGGATGAAGTTCTCTTCTGCTTTCATGTCAAATGCTGCCTGATTTTCCTTGAGTATCTGTTTAAAGAAATGGTTGTCAAAATGACTTTGCAGCTGCTCTTTTTGATCCTGCGGCAGCGTGAGAAAATACCTGGTTGTCAGCTCATTGTCTTCATAGTGAATCACCAAGGAAAGGTTTCCCTCCAGCACCAATTGTAAGAGAGCATGGTGAATATAGCGGTAAACATTGATAAGAGCTTTGGTTTCTTCCTCGTTTTGGTTAGCCGGTATTTTGGGTGAGATTTCAACCAGAAATGGTATCTTTCGTTCAGTAAATTTTTGACGTTCACCATTGAGAAACCCTGCAATCTGAGGATTTTGCACCAAAAAGGACAATTGATGAGCAAACTCCTTGTCCGGCGCCAGAATATCTTCCAAATAAATTTTCAGCTCCTCATAAGCATTGAGATCGGCTAAACCGTAAATCACGTGAAGACGGTTGACAAACTCATGCGTCTGAGCCTGAAGCGATGAAGCGTAGGCGGTCGTATTGGCCAGCTGGTCCATGATCAAAAAAGACTCGGTCGCATTTCGCAAAAAAATAATCCAGCCAATCCGCTTGTTATTAACTTCAATAGGAGCGGAAGAAAAAATGTAATCCTGTCCTTTTTGCCGGTAGACCTGCTCTTTTTTATCTTTTAACATCTCCTCTGAAAAATCTGTTATCAGCTGTTCAATAGGTTTTTGCACCAAACTGTCCTTTCGACCGCTGCTCTTATGGTAAAGTTCTTCAGCAGCAATATTAGCCAAGTTAATCTTATGTCCAAGGTCAATAACGATGACAGCATCCTTGGTCTGATCCAGCATGGCATTGCGCTCTTCAAAAAGACGGGAGAGCTCTCTAGGCTCCAAATTAAGGAGCTGCCTTTTAAGATAAACAGCCAAGCCTGTCGCAGCAGCAAATCCTACCATAACACTTAAAAACAGAGCTAAAGAGTACCCCTGCCGCGAGTTTCTGATAAGCGTACTCAGCGAATGAACTTTAATTCCCAAGGCTACAACACCGATTTGCTTTTTCTTGGATTGATCAGCATATACAGGAACAAAGCCTCTTAAAGACTTGCCCAGACTCCCCTGACTGACTGAAATGGCTGTTTTTCCTTTGAGAGCCGGCCGTTCATCGCCTCCTTCAAAGTGCTTGCCGATCTTGCTTTTGTCAGGGTGAGTTAGGCGGATTCCGTCCATATCCATAACCACCACAAAATCTAAATGATGAATGTCCGAAATTTTTTTCGTATAGGCTTCTACTGTCTTGTCTTTGTCCTTGGTTAAAAGAGCCCTTTTAATTTGAGGATCAAGAGCCAGCTGGCGGCCAACAGACAGCAAATGCTCTTCTTGCTGCTTGCGAATAAGCTGGGAGTGCTGATAGAGGGTCAGTCCATAGAATAAGGAAGCCATCAGCAGCAGTATTAAGATAAAGACCATGGTCAATAAATTTCTGAGATGCAATCCCTTCCTCATGCTCAAATCTCCTATTCTCGGATAACCTAATGTCAGGTGCAGGTCAAAGTATGCCTGCCACAGTTTTGCAGTTTTTTATTCCCTCTTATTATCTGTCTTAAAGAAAGCAGAACCGAAAAATGATTGCTCCAGACCATCTTTCCCCTTTTAAATCAGCTGACAAGGCTCTTTTGCTGCTTTAAAAAAACCATTTTATTGTCCATTATTATACCATATCCTTAAAACGACAGCCGTTCTTAAAAAAGTTGATTTACTTAAATTACTTAAAAAATCTTAAGTTTAAAAAGCAGTTTTTCTATAATGGGGGTAATTCCAATCATTTAGGAGGAGAAACTTATGGCAAAAGAGAAAACAGCTGAGACGTCTCCAACAGGATGGGATAAATGGATGAACCGCTATGTCGGCTCTGTTCCCCTGCCTGTCTACGTCGCCTTATCACTCATTATATTAATAACAGCCCTCTTGCAGCAGCTCCCGGTCAATATGCTGGGCGGCTTTGCTGTTATTTTGACTTTGGGCTGGCTCTTAGGAACGATTGGTGCCAGCATTCCAATTTTAAAAAACTTTGGCGGACCGGCAATCCTTTCCTTATTGATGCCGTCCATTTTAGTTTTTTTCAATCTCGTCAATAAAAATGTTTTGGATTCTGCTGATATCCTGATGAAACAGGCTAACTTTTTATACTTCTACATTGCCTGTTTGGTCTGCGGCAGTATTCTGGGAATGAACCGCAAAATTCTGGTACAGGGACTGATGCGAATGATTATTCCGATGATGCTGGGTATGGTTTGCGCTATGGCTGTCGGAACGCTTGTCGGCGTTTTGCTGGGACAGGATTGGAAACACACGCTCTTCTTCATCGTAACCCCGGTTCTTGCCGGCGGAATCGGCGAGGGTATTCTTCCGCTGTCGCTGGGCTACAGTGCTATTACCGGCATGGGAAGCGAGCAGCTGGTGGCTCAGCTCATTCCTGCAACGATTGTCGGTAATTTCTTTGCCATTATGTGCACAGCTATCCTATCACGCTGGGGCGAACGGCGGACGGATCTTTCCGGACAGGGGCAGCTGGTAAAAATGAAATCAGAAGACGATATGGCTGATGCCCTTAAAGATACTTCCGGTCCGCTTGACATCAAAAAAATGGGAGCCGGTGTATTGACAGCCTGTACCTTGTTTATCGTCGGCCATCTGCTGCAGCATTTGACTGGTTTTCCGGGACCGGTACTGATGATTGTTGCTGCTGCCGCTCTCAAGTATCTCAACGTCATTCCGACTGAAACACAGCACGGAGCTAAACAGCTTTATAAATTTATCTCAGGCAACTTTACCTATCCTTTGATGGCGGGACTTGGTCTTCTTTATATTCCTTTGAAGGATGTTGTCGGGGTTCTGACCCTGCCTTACTTTATTATCGTTATCAGTGTTGTCTTTACTGTTATTTCAGTAGGATTTTTCGTAGCTCGTTTTATGAATATGTATCCTATTGAAGCTGCTATTATTTCAGCTTGCCAAAGCGGTATGGGCGGTACAGGTGATGTTGCTATTTTAAGTACAGCAGACCGCATGAATCTCATGCCCTTTGCACAGGTAGCAACACGGCTCGGCGGAGCTATCACTGTTATTACTATGACAGCTATCTTACGGATTATCTTTTAATGATTAAATAAAAATAGAAACAGGAGAAACAATTATGGCAAATGAAGATGTTAGAGAATTGGCCTTGCAGCAAGCAAGAGAAAACGGCGGCAAATTAGAAGTTGTTTCCAAGGTTACCGTCGAAAACAAAAGGGATCTGAGCATCGCTTATACACCGGGTGTTGCTGCCGTTTCATCGGCTATTGCAGAAAACGAGGAGCTGGCTTATGAGCTGACAACCAAAAAAAATACTGTTGCGGTAGTCAGCGACGGCTCGGCCGTTCTTGGGCTGGGAAATATTGGAGCTGAGGCGGCTATGCCGGTTATGGAAGGCAAGGCAGCCCTCTTTAAACGCTTTGCAAATGTTGATGCTGTACCTATCGTTCTTGATACTCAGGATACCGAGGAAATTATCGCAACGGTTAAGGCCATCGCTCCAACCTTTGGCGGTATTAACTTAGAAGACATCAGTGCACCGCGCTGTTTTGAGATTGAGCAGCGGCTCATTGAAGAGTGTAACATTCCTATTTTTCATGATGACCAGCACGGAACAGCCATTATTGTCCTGGCAGCCGCCTTTAACAGTCTGAAACTGATTGGCAAGACCCTTGATGAGGTCAAAATCGTTGTCAACGGCGGCGGATCGGCCGGCCTATCCATCACACGTAAGTTCTTGGCTGCCGGTGCCAAATATATTACTGTTGTTGATCGAACAGGTATCATCAACGAAGAAGACAGCAGTCTTCCTGCCCACCATGCCGATATTGCTAAGGTTACCAACCGTGAGCATCTCTCAGGTGACTTGCAGACCGCTCTTAAAGGTGCAGACATTTTCATCGGCGTCTCCGCACCGGGTGTCCTTAAAAAGGAATGGATTAAAGAAATGGCAGACAAGCCCGTTATCTTTGCCATGGCTAATCCTGTTCCTGAAATTTTCCCTGATGAAGCTATTGACGGCGGTGCTTATATTGTCGGAACAGGGCGCAGTGATTTTCCTAACCAAATCAATAATGTTTTAGCCTTTCCGGGCATCTTCCGCGGCGCCTTGGACGCTCGCGCCAGAAAAATTACCATTGACATGCAGATTGCTGCAGCACACGGCATCGCTGATCTTATCCCTGATGCCGAACTCAGCCCGACCAATATCATTCCGGATGCCTTCCAAGAAGGCGTGGCTAAGACCGTCGCTGCTGCCGTCAGAGAAAGTGCCGCACACTAGAGTCACAATTCAAAGACCAGTAAACAACTCCGCATAAAGCAAAAAAGACTGAATTTGTACTGTTTTTCTCAATCGGACATCAAAATCCAATTTAGGAACAGCCAGATTCAGTCTTTTTGTGCAGCCATTTTAAGGCTCAGTCTGCTTTTTTTGCTTTGGTGTACTTGATATGCAAATGCTTAGACAATTTGCGGTAAGTAAATTTAGAAAAGTTAAAGTCTTCAAGCGATTTCGTGATTTCTGGATTTTCCATAGTCCAAAAATAATCAATCCTCTTTCCAGACCTGACAGGAATAATCTCATCCGGGCGTTTGCCTAAAATTGTTAAGCTTTTGACTTCTTTTTTATTGTGCCACATGCCAAAGTATAAATCCTGCTCTGCCATGGCTGAGACACCTGCTCCCGGCGTATATTTAAAGATGTACTCTTCGGAAATACTGTCACAGGCAGCATCATCACAGTCATATAAGTAATAATCATCTAAGTAATCTTTCATAAAATATTCTTCCGCAGCAGGTTTAAAATATGTGCCGTCTTTCACCTCCAGCGTGTATACTGTAAAGGTCTTTGGTTTGCTGGAAGTATAAAAATAATGGACAGTGCCCCTTAATCCTTTAATGTAAAAGAAATCTTCATTCGTTTTTCCCTTTATTTTTTTAAAATGATTCAAGGCTTCGCTTTCAGTTGAGTACCAGCGACCATTTTCTGATGATTTTTTCCGTTTTTTATGCTTATTTACTGACTGATTGGCTGAATACGTCGTTCGAACACCAAAGGACTGAGGCATATCAGAAACATCTGACTTTATAGTAAAAACAGTAACAAGAAACATAATGATTACTGTCATAACAGAAGCCAGGCAGGTCAGTAGAATCTTTTTAAAATCTTTTGATATTTGAGCATAAAGACAGCGCTAATCAGCATATTAAAAGGCAGAAAAGCCATTATAGCAATGACCAACACTTTCATCTGCATAGGCGAAGCATCTTTAGGCACAAAATCCGTAACAGCATAAATCATCAAACTGACTAACAAGAAACTGCTCACAATAATCATACTTGCAGCCAGCCACTTTTTTAGTTTGGATCGTTTTTCCTTTTGCTTAGCAGACATAGTTTTTCCTCTTTTCTATCAGCGAATCTCTGCCGGCAATGTCATAGCAGATGAATTTGTATAAACAGTTTAAAAACTAAGACTAGCAAACCTTGCTTTGGTATAAGCCGACAAATCATCTACTGTAAGCATATTATATTTTTCTTTGACTTTGGTAAAGAAATCTGCAATCATTTCCTTTTCAATAATATTAGTGGAAGGCTCATCTTCTCTTAAATCTCCTCGAGCCAACAGCCAAGGACTTTCCTCATGAGTGAATTTCTCCAATACCTTACCATTATAAACACTGAGATGCTTGATAATACTGTCCAGCAGCTGCATTTCCTGAGAAGTGAAATAACTACTGAAATCATAACTCTTTTCTGAAACAATCGGATTTCTGCCAAATTCTTGATATTTATTATAAATATCTCTGTATACAGGTCCGTGCACCCAGCTTTCACAATCACTTTCGAACATGAATTCCCCAGTAAAAGCATAAAAAAAGCCCTGAACATAGTAAAGCAATTTTTGCAAAGCCAGTGGTGTTATCTCATTATTTTTAGACAGCAAATAATCAGATGCTAAAGATTCTTTGTTTAGCCCTTCTGCTTTGATTGCTTGCTCAGCAGCTCTCATGCTTTTCACATAAGCTACTGGTTTTAAAATATCAGATGCACCTTTCAAAAGAGATAAGAAATAATCTGGCTCAGCCGCAATCCTGTGAAGCTTAGCCGAATAGTCCGCTTTTGGAATATCTCCTTTTAAATATCGAGGAATGGTATTAATGCCCCAACCTAAAAGTTCTGATAAAGGCTTAGCCCCAATATTATATTTTTTAAGAATAGCTTCAATCTCAGGGACAGAAATAATGTCATTTTCTTTTTTAAAAGAAGCATAAAGAGCTGTTCTGTTAGCATTATCAATTTCTTCCACAAAAACAGGATTATTGCAGTTATCGCAAATAGCTTCCTGTCCTTTAAAAGTATAATTTTTTCCCTTTAATTTCCGCGTGAATTCGCGTTTTTCAACATGATAAGTGACATCATCTAAACAATGTTCACAAAAAACTCTTTTTTCTGCCATAATATGTTCAACTCCTTTATTATCATTGAAAATAATAGCTCAGCGGCCTTTCAGCTTCATGAAAGGAAACAACAATTGTTTTTAGACTAGAGATTCGGCTAGTCGCAAGTACAAATTTTGCGTAAACCTGTACTTCTCTCTCATCTCCTAAAAAATCTTCTAAAGTAAATTGAGGTCCAAAAATAAAATAATCATCATGATTTTTATAGATATTAGGTGATTGGACACAATCACAAAAATCATGGACTTTTATCTTTAAAATAAGATTTTTCCGTTTACGAATACTCAGGTTGAACTCATCGGCAAATTCATCATTTTTTCGTCTATTTTCGCCAGTGCTGATGATAAATCGATCTGTTGAAACCAACAATTTGATTTGTTCTAAAATATTTTCAATTTCCTGTTCTGAATATTCCTGAACTGACAATAAATCATAACTCCTTTGTTTAATTTTCTATAATTATTTTAGCATTTTTTGATTTACGATTCAACAATAAAAGCACTATTTTTATAAAAATAGTGCTTTTTATTTCTTGGAATTTTACCTTTACAACAAATCTGCATTTTCTTCTGCAACCATTAATCCTTCAGGTTGACTATAGATCTCATAGCTATCTTCCCCATTATCAACCCATAACTCACATTGACTGATTACTGTTTCAAGAGCTTCTTCTTCCCCCTCTGGTGGATACTTGTATTTTTTCAAGAGACGTTTGACCAGCATCCGCATCCGAGCACGCGCCGATTGTTTTTTCTGCCAATCAATTGTCCTACTCTTTCTTAACATATCAGTTAACTCATGAGTAAGAGCAATTAATTCGTCATTCTCGTAGACATCTTTGACAGCCTGCGGCTGTGTCAGGGCATCATAGAAGGCTAATTCCTCATCTGATAAACCTAGAGAGTCCCCCTCTTTATGAGCTGTTGCCATTTCTTTGGCCATCTTCATCAATTCAGCAATTACTTCTTCATTTGAAAGCATGCCATTTAGATAAGCCCGCATAGAACGCGATAAAATCTCTGAAAATTTCTCTGACTTTACCAAATTTGTCCTTTGGTACAGGGCAATTTGTTCAGCCAATAGTTTTTTCAAAAGTTCAACAGCCAAATTTTTCTCTTTCATCTTAGAAATTTCATCTAAAAATTTTGGATCAAATAGAGAAAATCCTGTATCAATATCTGAAAATAGGTTAATGACACCTTCACTCTTGATCGAAGCTTTTAACAGTTCATTAATATGGTCATTAATATCTTTCAAGGATAATTTTTTCGTATCGCCTGTAATTCGTGTCAACAAGGTTCTCACTGCTTCAAAATAAGCTGCTTCAAAGCGTTGTTCAGGTGTCAATAAAGAACGGCAAAGTGATAAAGCTTGACGCAGCAGCATGGCTTCTTTGATAAACAGATCTTTTTTCTTTTCCTTATCAACAGCCGATAAGAAATTAACCCCACCACTAATCGCTTGCGCTCTGACCAAATCACTCGATTTTGAATTCATAAACGCTGAATAATCAAAACCATAAAACAAATCGCGACAAACTTCTAATTTTTCAATAAATTTTGGCAGGGCAGTCTTAGCAATATCGGTATCTCCAAAATTGCCTTTATCCCGATTTGTGTAGTCGTTCATAGCCTGCTTCAAGGCTCCGGCAATGCCAATATAATCAACAACTAGACCGCCTTCTTTATTTTGATACACACGGTTAACCCGCGCAATAGCCTGCATTAAGTTATGGCCTTGCATAGGCTTATAAACATACATAGTTGCCAGACTTGGCACATCAAATCCTGTCAGCCACATATCAACAACAATGGCAATCTTAAATGGACTGTCATTATCCTTAAATTTTTTAGCCATCTCTTCCTTATGGCGTTTGTTACCAACAATATCGTGCCATTCTTCTGGGTCATTATTACTGGAGGTCATGATAACACCAATTTTCTCTGTCCAATGAGGACGCTTTTCGAGTAATTGATGGTAAATTTTCATAGCAATAGGCCGAGAATAGGCAACAATCATCGCCTTACCAGTCAGCTCCTGTGCACGATTTTCCTCATAATGCTGGATAATATCATCACACAGCGCACTGATTGTCTGATCAGCTCCTAAAATACTATCAAGACGTCCCAGTTCTTTTTTACTCTTGTCAATTGCATGAGATTCCGCATTTTCTGCCATTAAATCGTACTCAGCATCTATCAGACGCAAAATATTTTCATCAAGCTTTAGGTGCATGACACGGCTCTCATAGTAGACAGGACGCGTAGCACCATCTTCAACTGCTTGGGTCATATCGTAGACATCAATATAATTACCAAACACTTCAGTCGTTGACTTATCCTTACTAGAAATCGGTGTCCCAGTAAAGCCAATATAAGTCGCATTGGGCAGGCTGTCTCTGATAACTCTAGCTGTACCAATGACTAAACGACCGCTTTTCGCATCAACCTTTTCTTCCAAGCCATACTGACCGCGATGCGCTTCATCTGCCATAACAACAATGTTTCTTCTCTCAGAAAGGGCTTCGGCAGATTCTGAGAACTTCTGCATGGTGGTAAAGATAATCCCATTAGCCTGTCGTCCTGCCAGTAATTCTTTCAAATGGAGACGACTCTCTGCCTGAACAGGGGTTTGCCTGAGGAAGTCTTTACATTTTGAAAATTGACCATAAAGTTGATCGTCTAAGTCATTCCTATCTGTTAAGACAACAATAGTCGGTGAATCCAGAACCTTCTGTAATAAATGGGCGTAAAAGACCATAGATAAGGATTTTCCGCTTCCTTGTGTGTGCCAAAAGACACCACCGCGGCCATCGCTTTTAGTTGCCTTCAAAGTGGAAACAGCAGCTTTATTAACGGCAAAATACTGATGGTAGGCCGCTAAAATCTTTGCATCCTCAGAAAAGCAAATGAAATTCTTTAGGATATCTAAGAACCTTGTCTTATCAAATATTCCCTCAATAAAGGTCGTAAAATTAGCATACTCCCTGTCTTCAAAACTGCCATCTGTAGTCTTCCACTCCATAAAACGATCTTCACCAGCAGTAATCGTCCCTGCCTTTGAAGTTGCGAGATCAGTCATGACACAAAAGGCATTGTAAGTAAATAAACTTGGGATTTCCTTCTGATAAGTTTTAAGCTGACGATAGGCCGCTGAAGCATCTGTCTCCTGACGAGAAGGACTTTTCAACTCAAAAACAACAACGGGTAAGCCATTCAAAAATACGATAACATCCGGACGTTTATTGCTCTTTTCTACAACTGTCCACTGATTAATAACGGTAAAGATATTATTATCAACATTTTCAAAATCAGCCAGATAAACAAGACTAGATTGCCTCTTACCTTGATAAAAATAAGAAACTTCTATACCATTTTGCAGATAATCTGTAAAAAACTTATTTTTTTGGAGCAAAGAGCCTGTCTCAAAACGCTGCAGTTTATCAATCGCTTCTCTAATAGCAACATCAGGTAACTCGGCATTAATCCTCTCCAAGGCAGGATAGAGCTCTTCCAAATAGAGGGGCTCTCTATAATCACGCTCCACATCCGGTCCATAAATAGATGAATAACCCAAACCATCACGAAAAAGCTCCATAACCGCATTCTCGTAGTTGTTTTCAGTGAAATTCATAAAGTGCGTCCTTTCTAATCTAGTAAAGTTTCTTTATCGTTCGATGTATAGACCATATATAATTTGAGTAATGCCTGATAATAAAAGTCTTCAAATGTTTCAATTTTAGCATCTGTTTCTAATTGATATTTCCTTTCTAAGTGGATATTGTCAATAGAAGAAAGAGTTGCCATTACAGCTTCAACCGTCCAAAAGCACATTACATATTCAGGGCAATTATATAAATCTAACTGCTGCCACATTAAATCATAGGGTGGTACAAGAGAGTGCTGCTCATCTTCATTTCCATGGGATTTTTGCTGTTCTAGATACTCATGAATATAAAAATCTAAGTCAAAATGTTGAGAATTAAATAATTTTTTTGATGATAAATTGGGAATTTCAAATACATAATTATTAATTTCATCTACTCTTTTATCAGAATAACGCTCCATGGCACGATGAAAATATTTAAAACTATCGTATAGTGGACTTTTTCCTAAATTATTTCTATCAGCAAATTCCTCTACTTGCTTTAAGTAATCATCTACCCAATTAGAATTTTCAAATTTGAGTTCTGGAAATTTTGCCTGTTTTAATATTTCCACTTGAAGTTCTGTATTGCAGCGATTAAAACTTGTATAAATTTCTCGATGATGCTTTTTATGTAAATTAACATTATTAGCAATCATACATAGAGGTAGGTAATTTCTCTCATCAGAATAATCAATAAGAAACTGTTTTGCTTCCGTTTTTATGTTATCTATCCGACGTTGTTCTTTAAGTTTTTCTATTTCTTTTTCATGCCTAGTTTGTAGCCAATAAATTAAGATAGCGACAATAATTGAAGCAATTAGCGATAGAAATGCTATAACAATTTGAATGACACTTGAATTTTGATTTAAAAAATCTATGAAGACTTTCAATCGGTACTATTACCTTTCTTTTTATAATTTGTATGATAAATCATCATTTAGCGGCTATCAGTAAGAATTATTTTAAGACTCTCCATTCGAATACATCCATTAAATTAGGAGATTTATTTGAATTAAAATCAGGCTATGCATTTAAGAGTAAGGACTGGGTTGATGAAGGTAAGCCAATAATCAAAATAAAAGACATAGATGGGATAACTATTGATATTACCAATCTGAATTATGTAAACAATAAGTTTCAATTAGCAAAGGCTTCAAACTTTGAAGTGTTTGGAAAAGAAATTGTAATGGCTTTAACAGGGGCGACTACTGGAAAAATTGGCGTCATTCCAAAAAATTTTAAGGGGTATGTAAATCAGCGTGTTGGTTTATTTTATACCAAAACAGAACTTTCTTATGCAGTCCTTTGGTCTATTTTGCAACAGCAAAATATAATTACAGACTTAATTGAGCTTTCTGGCGGCTCTGCACAAGCTAACTTAAGTCCATTTTCAGTGAATGGTTATGACTTGAATGTAACACTTAAAGATTTAATTGAGTTAGACGAAGTAATCTCTCCTCTTTATGAGTTATTTTGTTTTAACCTTTCTGAAATTCAAAGGTTATCTGAACTAAGAGACGCCCTTCTTCCCAAACTTCTTTCAGGTGAAGTCTCCGCTAATCAAGCCACTAAATGATGATTTATCCTTTTGTTATTTTCAATTTTGTCATCAAATGCTTTTAGTGTTAAGCCTATTTCAATCTGCTCTTCCAAAGAAGGAACTAAAACCTCTAAATTTGAAATATCATTTTTATTTATTGAGCCAAAAACTGTACCATTTTCTCGATTAACCAAATTTTCTTTGTTTGCCCTTAGGAGATAATATAAAAATTCTTGTGCTCCTTCTTTGTGTCGTAGGCCACACACTCCACGCCCTAAGCACATCTTTAATGGAGTGATATTAATGTCACCGACTGGTGCACGAACAGACATAATTACATCACCGATTTCTGCTGTTTTGGTTGTAACAGTTGTCCAAGTATCAAAAGTAGGATATTTATCTCCAAAAGTGCGGTTCCCCTGTAAAAAAGGAAGACCATTGGCATTTGAATTATAATATTTAGATTTTGGAGATTGACCCATTGTAATATCTGCCAACTCTCCAAGTTTTACTTGCTTCCAATCGTTCAATTGCTATTACTCCTCACCCTATATATTTTCGATGCGAATTTTTGACATTCGCTTGGTTGACCATGGCATAGTGCATGGTTGTATCTATCTTGACATGACCTAGCAAGTGCTGAACTTGCTCGATGGGCATGCCTTTATCGATCGCTCTCGTCGCTAATGTTCGTCTGAATTTGTGTGGATGAACTTTATTTAAATCCGCTTTTTGTCCTAATTGTCTCAGTCTTGTTTCTACTCCCCCAATTAGTAGCCTGTCATGAGGAGAAGATAAGGAAACAAATAGAGCAGGATTATCATCCGTTCGGCTATCTAGGTAGTTTATCAAATGAATTTTCGTCCTAGCGTCGAAATAAACAATTCGTTCACTGTTTCCCTTACCAAAAACAACACATTCTCTTTCGTAGAAATTAATATCTTCCCTGTTTAACCCTACTAACTCACCTACACGCATGCCTGTTGAAGCCAGTAGATCAATCATGGCCAAATCACGAATCTCATCACAGGCATCTCTCAAAAGCTCAAGACCTTCATCAGAAAATGTCTCTTTTATCGTTTTATCTGTCTTTATCTTATGAATGCGACGAACAGGACTTTTGAGAATATAGTCCTCATCTTCTAACCAACTGAAAAAACTGCTGAAAATCCGACGCAGATTATCAATCGTTACCTTACTAGAATTGCGTTCCTGCTGATAATCCGCGAGATAAGACCGTAAATCACTAGTAGTAAGGTCTCTTATAGCCTTTTTTAAACTGACAAACATATTTTTGATAACCATTTTATAATACGTTAGAGACTTTTCGCTACACCCTTCAATTTGTTTAGCTGAAATAAATAATTCAAGTAAACGGCTGTTGGTTTCCTGCTCTGTAGCAGATTTGACTTCTGCCACTTCTATCCTTGTAAATGCAGCTGTTAAAACTTTTTTCAAATCCTCTAACTGCTTTACTGTCAAGCTTTCCGCCATGTTAGATGTGATCTGTGTAATTAATTTATCTTTCATAAGCAACCTACCTTTCATCCCTATTTTATTACAGTTCATAGGCAGGTGTATAGATAAATCATCATTTAGCTGCTTAATTGACAGGGAACTCGCCAGATAAGAGTTTTGGTAGAAGAGTATCTCTAGTTTTCATGAGTTTATGATTTTCAATACGATTAGAGATTATTTGGTCATAAATAGGTTCCAATAATGCACCGAGAGTTTTATAGTCTTGGGTGTTTGGAATCAAAACTTCTGCTTTTTCTAAACTACTGCGTGTTATATGTCCCATTGTAGTTGCTTTATCAGCTGCTATTGCAGTAAATTCTTCAAGATGGTATTTCGTCCAGCTATAATAAAACCACTTATCATAGTCATAAGAACTGACTTTGAATAGATGTTGATTAAGTCCTCCAATTCCCCCTGTCCAAAAGTCAACTAGGAGACTACCAGACCAAGAAAAAATGACATCACCATCTTTGACAATGTATTGTGATTTTATCTTAGTTGAACACAAATCACTTGATGAATCAAAAGTACCTTGACGTAATTCCTTTATCTTTAGAACTGGTAGGGCTTCTTCGCCGTCAAGTGGCCGATATTTTTGCATGGCTAATCCATTAAGATATTCAGCAATATCCGTAAGATTTGCAATCTTCCAATCAGCTGGTTTAACTCCCTCAAACGGTTCAAAATCGACAAACCAAGATTTAAAAATAGCTTGCGCCATCTCTTCTAAATGATGATTTATCTTTTTATTGGTTTCAATTCTGTTATCTAAAGCAGATAAAATTTGGGAACATCCATGTTGTTTATAAAGCGGAAAATCAGGCACCTCATACCTCATAATCGCTGTCTTATCACCTCTTGGCATTTTCGTTCCTTTTGAATTAACATTGTCATATTCAAAGAATCTATCATTAGCTAAGACATAATAGAGAAAATCCGGATCAATAGTCTCATTTGCTCGAAAGACTAATACATCACTTGAACAACCACCTGATTTATCTGCTTTCCAAATTTTCTTAAAGTATGGTCGAATATTAGAAATTAAAATATCATTCTTTTTAAATGCTAATGCTGTCTTCGTAGTTGGTAATTTTGTGGCTTTAACAACCCCATTTTTATTAGCAAGCATATTATCTGTTGAAATATAATTACTTAGATTTAATTCACTGATATTAACCCGCTCATTAACATAAGTACATACATCTTGTAGCTTCTTATATCTCAAACCCAATCTCCCCCAATCGTTCCTTGATTTCCTTTTCCAGTTCATGCGATTTGGTAAAGAGTTCTGATAGTTCACTGGTCAAACGTTCCATTTTTTCTTCAAATGGTTCGCCATCATCTTCTTGCTCTTCAATACCGACATAGCGTCCCGGTGTTAAGATATAATCTTGCTTAGCAATTTCTGATGTGTCAACTACTGCACAGAAGCCTTTAACATCTTCTAATTTCCCATTTTGGAAGGCTTCAAAAGTATCAGCTAGTTTTTTAATATCGTCATCACTAAAATCACGGTGCTTGCGGTCAACCATTTCACCCATATTGCGGGCATCGATAAATACTGTTTTCCCTTTTTGCTTTTTATTTTTACTGATGAACCAGAGACAAGCCGGAATAGTGACGCTGTAAAAGAGATTAGATGGCAAGGCAATGATACCCTCAATTAAATCATCTTCAATAATCTTTTGACGAATGTCTCCTTCACCTTTTGTGGTGGAAGACAGAGAGCCATTAGCTAACACTAGACCAATCTTTCCGTTACTTGGATCCATGTGATGAATCATGTGCTGAATCCAAGCGTAGTTAGCATTACCATCTGGCGGAGTCCCATATTTCCAGCGAATATCATCTTTGAGCTTATCCGCACCCCAACCTGAAATATTAAAGGGCGGATTAGCCATGATATAATTGGCTTTCAGAGTTGGATGCAGGTCATTATAAAAAGTATTTTCTTGATGTTCGCCAAAGTTGGCATCAATGCCTCGAATGGCCATATTCATCTTAGCCATTTTCCAAGTATCCGCATTAGATTCTTGACCAAAAATAGACAAATTGGCAATATTACCACTGTGGCTCTCTACAAATTTAGCTGACTGCGCAAACATACCTCCTGAACCACAGGCAGGATCGTAGACACGCCCGCGGAAAGGTTTGAGAATTTCAACGATCGTTTTAACAATGCTGGTCGGTGTATAGAATTCACCACCACGTTTCCCTTCATGAGCCGCAAATTGTTCAATACAATATTCATAAGCGCGACCTAATAGATCTTTTTCTTCCGACCCTTCAAACATATTGATATTAGTAAAAATATCAACAACTTCACCTAAGACCCGTTTATCCAAATCTGGACTAGCATAGATTTGGGGAAGAACGTTGTCCAAACTTGGATTATCGTCTTCTATCTCACGCATGGCCTCATCTAAAATCGTTCCAATTTCTGACGAATGTGCATGGCTGGCAACAAATTTCCAGCGAGCTTTTTCCGGTACATAAAAAATATTATCCTCAGTATAGGCATCTGGATCATTTTCAAAACCTGAACCTTCATCCACTAGCTCATTATACCTTTCTTCAAAAGCATCTGAAACGTACTTCAAGAAAATAAGCCCGATAACGACTTTTCGATAATCAGATGCAGAAATATGTCCTCGTAGGGCATCTGCAGCATTCCATAATTCTTTTTCAAATCCAATATTAGCATTTGTCTTTTTTGCCATTATTTTCCTCTTTTTAACAATTTGATTACACCTATTATTATAGCACTATAAAATGCTATTTATATCAAGACTTGACTATTTTTGTTTAGTTTTCTCGAATAATCTCTATGAAAACCATTTGACTTTGCAAGCTCTTTTGTATATACTTGATGTATACAAAAGAGTTTAGAGGTGATTTTCATGGTAACAGTAAAAGCGAGAAAGGTTGGGAATTCTATGACGGTGACGATTCCAAAGGATTTAAAGGTAAAAGAGGGCACCGAGTTCTCTGTTTACAGAGGGGTGGATGGTGTGATTGTTCTGGCACCAAAGCTTGCTAATCCCTTTGATGGCAAGACTGATTTAGCCATGTCCGACGATTTTAAAGGAGTGACTCTGCTAGATAATGAAGCCTAATTACATTCCTCAAAAACAGGATTTGGTCTGGATAGATTTTGATCCTTCTCTTGGCAGAGAAATTCAAAAACGCCGACCGGCACTCGTGGTTTCTAGTTGCAATTATGCTAAACAGACTGGTTTTGTGGCGGTCTGTCCTATCACGCATGGACAAGAAAAATTACGCAAACGAGGCCTCTTGATCAATGTTAATCATCCGCAAATCAATGGTTGGGTCAATCCTTTTCAACTTCATACCTTTGACTACAGAGCTCGTGATATTCAGAAAATCGGGCAGCTGGATACTGCGGCTTTTCAAAAGGTGGCACAGCTTTATCCCTACATTTTTGAAGATTCAAAGGGCTAATTCTGCATCAAAAAAGAGAGTGGGACAAAAATCGGTAAATCGTCATGAAATGGCGATTTCGATTTTGTTGTCCCACCTCCGCACAGTTTATTGGAAGTCCTTATCCCTTGCGTAGCAAGGGATAAGGACTTCCAATAAACCACTGCGTTAATATGTGATACTTCATAAATTGAAAGAGTTTGAGACTTTTGTCCCAAACTCTTTTGTTTTGCTGTTATTCTTATAACAAATAATCATCTCCCGACTTAAGCCGTTTGATCTGTCTTTTGAGTGATTGATTTTCCTGCTTCAAAGCGTCCAAGGTTGCTATCATCTCATCAAGAAATTCATCGACTTCCTCCTGATCATATCCTCGAAATTTAGCAGAGAACTGCTTATCGCGGATGTCCTGCTAGCTTAGCATTTTGATGCTCCTTAATAATTTGTGATTTCTTTGCGGTCATGGACATTACTTTTCTTGCCTTGGCGGGCTGCCAGCACTCTATTGACATCGTCCGGTGTCACGCCGGTTTCAACCAGCATGACGGCCAAATGATAGAGGACGTCTGCTGTTTCGTTGGCAATTTCGTCCTTATCTGCATTTTTGGCAGCAATAACGACTTCTGTTGCTTCCTCACCGATTTTTTTGAGAATCTTGTCTAAGCCCTTGTCAAAAAGGTAGTTGGTGTAAGAACCTTCTTTAGGGTTCTTTTTGCGGTCAAGAGCTTCTTTATATAGTGTTTCTAACATAATTAAGATGTGAGAGCGTCTAAAAAGCGACCGAATTTTAGGAAATTATCGGAAAATCCTGATTTTCCAGATAATTTATCTAGATTCCGAGCTTTTAGCTCAAACTCAATTCCTTTCTTTCGATTTTTTGAAAAATAGCAGAGCTTATTGCTGCGAGTTTTCTTCGCTGTATATTTCATTGAAAAAACAGCTGTAAGCCCCCGTATGGCAGGCTGCGTCAACTTGCTCGACAGCGATGAGTAGGGTGTCGCAGTCGCAATCGGCTGTGATGGATTTGACATATTGGTAGTGGCCGCTGGTTGCGCCCTTGTGCCAGAGTTCCTGCCGCGAGCGGCTCCAGTAGTGCATTTGCTTGGTTTCAAGGGTCAGTTGGTAGGATTCTTCATTCATATAAGCCAGCATGAGGACTTGTCCTGTCTGATAATCTGTGACAATGACAGGGATTAGTCCGTCTTGCTTAGCAAAATCAAGTTTTATATCTATCATAAGCGCACCTCGATTTCCGCGTCAGCTATGGCTTTTTTGGTGTCAGCGACAGCAACTTCTCCATAATGAAAAATCGAAGCCGCCAGGGCACCAGTCGCCGGAGTTTTCTCAAAAACCTCCACCATGTGTTCAATATTGCCTGCACCGCCTGAAGCGATAATGGGCACGTCCGCCACTGCTGCTACACTATTAAGCATGTCCAGATCAAAGCCGGATTTGGTCCCGTCCTTATCCATAGAGGTGAGGAGAATTTCACCCGCACCGAGACTGACGGCTTCTTTGACCCAGGCAATCAAATCCCTGCCGGTATCCTTGCGGCCTCCGGCCACATAGACATGCCAGCTGCCGTCTGCCTGTTTCTTGGCATCAATCGCCACAACCACACACTGACTGCCAAATTTTTCAGCACAGTCCCTGATGAGCTCGGGATTAGCAAGTGCAGAAGAGTTGACTGCAACTTTGTCGGCACCGGCCTTGAGCATTTTATTCATGTCTTCAACCGAGCGAATCCCGCCGCCAACAGTAAAAGGAATAAAGACCTGATCGGCGACGCGGCGCACCATGTCTACTGTGGTTTCGCGATTGTCTGAAGTTGCGGTGATGTCCAGAAAAACCAGTTCATCACAGCCTGCCTCATAGTAGGCACGCGCCGAATCTACAGGGTCGCCGACATCTGTCAGATTGACAAAATTGATTCCCTTAACCACGCGCCCGTCCTTAACATCAAGACAGGGAATAATTCGTTTTTTCAGCATTGCTTATCCTCCAAAGGTTTTGAACTCCTCTAAGCTGATATTGCCGTTATAGTAGGCCTTGCCGACAATGGTACCCGCTACACCGATTTCTTGAAGTTTAGTCAAATTACTAAGTTCGGCAATGCCGCCTGAAGCGATAACCTTGGCGGTTGTCAGCTCAGCCACCAAACGCTCATAATGGTCAAAATTAGGACCCGTCAGCGTGCCATCTCGGTCAACATCAGTATAGACAAAGAGCTTGACACCTATTTTCTCCATTTCCTTAGCCAAGCTGATGTAGTCAACTGTGCTGGTCGCAAGCCACCCTTCAGTAGCAACATAGCCATCTTTGGCATCGATACCAACGACAATCTTATCCGCTCCGAACCGCTCCAGTGCAGCCTTGACAAAAGTAGGATTTTTGACCGCCATAGAGCCAATGATAACACGGTCGATACCGACATTGAGGTAGTCTTCAATCTGCTCCAGCGTGCGAATGCCGCCGCCGACTTCAACGCCAAGACCAGTCGCTGCTTTCAGTGCTGCAATCAAATCGCGGTTGGTCGCGCGGCCATCCAGAGCGCCGTCCAAGTCCACCACATGGATAAACCGGATGCCCGCATCCGCAAAAATCCGTGCCTGACCCAACACATCAGGGTTGACCACTGTTTTCTGGTTAAAGTCCCCCTTAAATAGGCGGACCGCCTGTCCATCTTTAATATCAATCGCAGGAAGAATTTGCATAATTAAGATACCAAGAGCGTTAAGAAAGCGAGATGAAAACAGGAAACTGACGACGTGTGCTCGCACACAAGGAATTTATCTTTTTCACGACGCTTTTAGCTCGGGTTCAGTTCAAAAAACTTACTTGATCTTATCCCTGAACCTTCCTTTCTTTTTTATTATCTAGTTCAAAATAACGCGGAGAATACATTGGTTTGGAACCTCTGACAAAAAGTGTCTTAGGTCCTTATTTTCTTAGAGAAATACCCCCTGATACAGTGGCGCCGTCAGAGCGAACAAGCTATTTTTTTGACTAACTTTCGAGCCATACTCTCTCGAAAGATTGCGTACTATTCCACTAGAGCGAGGGTAGCTGTTTCTACTCACTTCGTTCGCAATAACTGAGCTACTTGCACAAATCAACAAATTTTTTGAGAATTCCCAAACCAACCTGCCCTGATTTTTCCGGATGAAATTGGGCGCCGTAGACCTTGTTTTTGTGAATCATGGCTGGCACTTGCAGGCTGTAATCAGCAGTGACATCGATGTATGCTTTAGGAACGTCTGTAAAATAGCTGTGCACGAAATAAACAGACTGGCCTTGCAAACCATCTGTCAGTGGTGTTTCCTGCTTGACCTGCAAATCATTCCAGCCCATGTGGGGAACCGGAAAGCCTGCTTTAGCTGGAATTTTACGTGTCACACCCGGAATAAAGCCTAAACCAGCTGTTTCTTCATGCTCCAAACCAGTTTCTGTCAGCAGCTGCATGCCCAGACAGATGCCCAGCAAAGGCGTCTCGGCAGCTACAGCTTTTTTGATAGCAGATACTAACCCGCGTTTTTCCAGCTCTGCCATGGCTGTCGGATAGGCACCGACACCCGGTAAAATCAAGCCGTCTGCTGCTAAAATCTTTTGCGGGTCAGCTGACAGCTCGGCCTCAACACCAATTTTGGACAGTGCCCGTAAGACATTAGCCGTATTGCCGGCATCGTAATCAATAACAATGATTTTCATATCACAGAATTCCTTTGGTTGAGTTGACACCCTTAATTTCAGGATTGAGCGTAATGGCCTCACGCAGCGCCCGTCCCGTCGCCTTAAAAAGACTTTCTGACTTGTGGTGGTTATTCTTCCCGTGCAGGATTTTCAAATGTAAGTTCATTTGTACATTAAAGGCCAAGGCTTGGAAAAATTCCTCCACCAATTCAGTATCAAAATTCCCCAGTTTGGGATTGTCAAACGTGCAGTCAAAAACTAAGTAGCTGCGCCCCGACAAGTCAAGACTGGCCATTCCAAGCGTTTCATCCATAGGCACAAAGCTGGTCCCATAACGATTGATACCAGCCTTATCGCCAAGAGCCTCTTTCAAGGCTTGTCCAAGGACAATACCAACATCTTCCACCGTGTGATGGCTGTCTACATGGAGATCCCCATCTGCTTTAACCACCAGCGACATACGGCTGTGGCGGGCAAAAAGCGTCAGCATGTGGTCAAAAAAGCCCACACCGGTGTCAATCTCAACCGGATCCTGAGCATCTAAGTTCAGACTGAGCTTGATTTTCGTTTCAAAGGTATTGCGTTCGATGCTTGCTTGTCTCATTTTTTCACCTCGTCTAATATCTCAATCACCTTGTACAAATCAGCTTCATTGATTTGGTAAGGTGCCTGCTGGCGCACAATGGGTTTAGCACAAAAAGCGATACCAATACCCGCTGCCTGTATCATGGGGAGGTCATTGGCGCCATCCCCCATGGCAACAGTCTCTGCCAGCGCCAGCCCATTTTCCGCAGCCCAATCACGGAGTTTTTGCACTTTAATCTCTTTAGTAACTACCTCACCGTAAGTTTGACCTGTCAGAACACCGTCTGCTACCTCCAAATGGTTCGCCATGACATAGTCAACGCCTGCTTCCTCGGCTAAGCGGTCAACCGTTTCATGAAAACCTCCTGATACCAAACCAACCTTATAACCGCGCGCATGAAGTTCAGCTACCAGCTCCTTGGCACCTTTATTAAAGTGAATGCGCTGATAGACCTTATCAAAAATGGATACGGGCAGGCCTTTGAGGGTTGCCACCCGCTCAGCAAGCGCCTGCTTGAAGTCAAGTTCTCCCCGCATGGCACGCTCAGTGATTTCCGCAACTTGGGCACCGACACCTGCTTCTTCCCCCAGCAAGTCAATGACTTCTTCCTGAACAAGGGTAGAATCCACATCCATGACCAAAAGACCTCTAGTTTTTGCCATTTCTCACCTCAATCGCTTTTGCGTGTGCCTGCAGACCTTCTGCATAGGCCAAAGTTGTAATATCCTTTTCTGCGCTGTTGACCGCTTCCTTACTGTATTGGGTGTATTGGATGCGTTTGACAAAGTCATGCACTCCCAGAGCTGATGAAAAGCGGCTGGTCGCTGTGGTCGGCAAAATATGATTAGCACCGGCATAATAATCACCAATCGGTTCGCTCGTATAGTGCCCTAAAAAGACAGAGCCGGCATTTTGGACCTTGTCTAAATAGTCATAAGCATTTCCCATAGCAATTTCTAGGTGTTCCGGCGCCACCTTGTTCATAAGGTCAAACATATCATCCGCATTTTCTGCAATAATGATGCGGCCGTTATTTTCAATAGACGGACGGGCAATGGCCTCGCGCGGCAGCTCCTTTAACTGCTGTTCAATTTCTGCTTCAACCGCATCCGCCAGTTCTTCAGAATCCGTCACCAAAATCGCGCGTGCACGGACATCATGTTCGGCCTGTGACAGCAAATCCGCAGCAACATAGACGGGATTGGCTGTGCCATCCGCAATCACACCGATTTCTGACGGGCCAGCAATCATATCAATGCCGACAATACCGTAAACCTGCTTCTTAGCTGTTGCCACAAAGATATTGCCGGGACCTGTGATCTTATCAACTTTTGGAATGGTTTGAGTGCCATAAGCCAGAGCAGCGACCCCTTGAGCACCGCCGACTTGGTAAATCTTATCAACCCCAGCCAATTTAGCTGTTACCAGAATGGCCGGCACAAAGTGCTCCTGCGGCGGTGTGATCATAATGATTTCTTTGACCCCTGCAATCTTAGCCGGGATGACATTCATGAGAACAGAAGACGGATAAGCTGCTGTTCCTCCCGGAACATAAACGCCCACCCGTTCAATCGGGCGAATAAGCTGGCCGCGAAGCACACCTTTACTCGGCTGGTCTTCAAAGCCCGTTTCCAGCTGCTGACGGTGATACGATTCAATGTTAATTTTGGCATTTTCAAGAGCTGTCAGAACATCCTTGTCAACCTCAGCAAAAGCCTGATTAATTAAATCTTGCCCAACTTCAAAATCTGTCACATCAACCTTATCAAACTGGTGTGAATACTCACGCAGCGCGTCATCGCCGAGGTTTTTCACCTGGTCAATAATGGTGCGGACGGTTTCTTCTACATTGATATTCTCCCGGCTCAGCTCCAGCTGCTCCTGATAGAGAATCTTTGATATTTCTTCATTAGTTCCTGTCAGACGTTTCATTTAAAAGCCACCTCCCGGTCTCCAACCAACTCTTCAATTTTTTTAATAAAAGGCAGCAGCTCAGGCTTATTTTTTAAACTGGCCTTATTGACAATCATCCGTGCCGAAATGCGGCAAATATCTTCAAATACCTCTAAGCCGTTGGCCTTTAGGGTATTGCCGGTCTCCACAATATCAACAATGGCATCGGCCAAGCCGATAACAGGAGCAATCTCAACACTGCCCTGAACGGAAATAATCTCCACATCTTCTCCCTTTTGGTTGAAGAAGTTTTTAGCGAGAGTTGGGTATTTTGTGGCAATGCGCTTGCGCTTATGGTCAGTCGGATTATAATCTTTGGTCGATGCTACAGAAAATTTACAGAGGCCGAAATTCAAATCCAGCATTTCCAAATAGCCTGTCGGGTGCTCAATCAGAACGTCCTTGCCAACCACACCGATATCAGCCACCCCGTGGCGGACATAGGTCGTCACATCCGGTGCCTTGACTAACAAAAAGCGAAACCGTCTGTCAGGACTTTCAAAAATCAAATTGCGGCCCTTATCGGCCATAAAAGACATATCAAATCCTGCTTTTTCCAGCAGTTCCACTGTGCCTTTTTCGATCCGCCCTTTGGTCAGGGCAATGGTTAGTTGCTTAGTCATAATGCCTCCTAAAAACGAATCTGATCATGAATGGCCTGATAAACACTGTCAATATCAAGCGCCCAGCCAAAAGCCGTCAGTTCCTTGGCACCAAAGCGCTCAAACAGCTTGTCATAGCGGCCGCCGGAAACAAAAGCATCCGGAATTTTATCGCCAAATACCTTAAACATGATTCCCGTATAATAAGGCATGGTGGCAATTTGTGCCAAATCCAAAGTGATCTCTGAAAGCAGATCATCTAGGCCCGCAAGTACATTTTCCAAATCAGCCAGAGCCTGTAAAATACCCGAATTCTGGCTCAGACGGCGGGCTTTCTCCAATACCTGAGTGCTTTCTCCAAACAAGAACGGCAATTCTCTGATAAGACTGTCAAATTCACTGGGATAGCGAAAGGTAAATTCATTGAGCCCTGTAATATTTTTACCCTGGATGAGCACAGCCAGCTCCTCTTTTGCATGAGCCGGAATCTGCAGAGACGCAAAGATAGTCTGCAAAATATGGGCATGGGAAAATTCAAATTTGTAGTCTTTCAGACCGCTGACCTTCAGTGCATTGTTTGCGGACAGCAGGGCATCTTTGAGAGCATGGTCAGCTTCATAGCCGACGATTTCAATTCCTGCCTGAGTATGCTCGTTCAGCAAGCCGCGCAGCTCTTCATTGTCCTTAAACACCTTGCCGGAATAAGAAAATTTAATGGGCGTTTCCACCTGGGTTGAAGCAATGACCCGCCCAATCTGACTGGTAATATCAGGACGCAGACTTAAAAGATTGCCTTTCTTATCAAACAGATGGTAGTGCTCGGGCAGCACCTCATCTGCAAAGACTTCAAAATGCTCCAAAGTCGGTGTTTCAATCCGATTGAATCCTTCTTTTATCAAAAGATCGCTGATATTGCGTTCAATCTCATACATGGCACGCGCTCTTTTAAAGAGCTTGTCATGCATACCAACCGGTAAACTTGTTTTTTTCATGTCAACTCCTTAATAGTTCTGATGACTTCTTCCATTTCCTCCCGCCTGCCGATGGAAATCCGCAGGTAATCTTTGATTCTCTTAACTTTCGGAAAATAGCGCACGTAAATGTTTCGGGACTGCAGCCCCTCAAATAAATCCTTGGCAGCAATACCTGCCGGTTTTGTCAGCACAAAATTCGTCTTGCTGGGCAGAACTTCAAAATCTAAGGCTTGCAGCTGCTGGGAAAACCAATCCCGTGTCTGCTCAATCTTTTGTGCATTGTTCTGATAATAGTCCCAGTCCTCAACAGCTGCTGTTGCTAAGGCTTCTGCCAGCAAGTCCACCGAATAAGGATTGATGGAATGTTTGACCGCAGTCATCACCGCAATCAGCTCAGGACTCGCAATCGCATAGCCCACACGCAGGCCGGCCAAGGCTGCATCTTTGGAAAAAGTCCGCGTGATCACAAGATTGTCGTAGCGATTAAGCAAAGGAACAGCCGACTGACCGCCAAAATTAATATAGGCTTCATCCACCACAACCACCGTCTCCGGATTAGCTTTGAGAATAGTCTCGATTTCTGCCAAGGGCTTGTAAATGCCTGTCGGTGCATTGGGGTTTGCAAGAATAATGCCGCCATTTTCAGCCGTCAGATAATCCTCTGTTTTAACCGTAAAATCATCCGCCAAAGTAATTTCTCTGTAAGGGGTTTTATAAAGATCTGCCCAGACCTTGTAAAAACCATAGGTTAGATCGGGGAAAAGAACAGGCTCCGGATTGTTAAAAAAGGCCAAAAAGGCGATGGATAACACATCATCCGAACCGTTAGCAATCAATAATTGCTCAGGTTTTACGCCTAAATTCTCGGCCAAAACAAGACGCAAGTCAGCCTGATCCAGCGTTGAATATCGGCGCAAGTCATCAGCTTTAAACCCTGACAAAGCCTTGCAAACTCTGGGACTGGCACCATAGGCATTTTCATTGGTATTTAACTTAATGATATCTTTTTCAGCAGGCTGAGTGCCTGCCACATAAGGTTCAATTTTCCGCAATCCTCTAATCATCTCATCACCTCAGATAACGATTTAAAAAGCGCCCCTGCAAAAATTGCAAGGACGCTTGAAACGTGGTTCCACCTTTACTTCAGCAGCCTGTCGCCAGACTGCCCTCAGGGAGTTAAAACTCCAATTCGTAACGTGAATAACCCGTCAGGCACTACTTTCATATGATTTGGCACCTGCGCTCAAGAATGTGTCGTCTAACTGTCTTGTATGTTCTCAGCTGCCATACTCTCTGTTGTTGCCGGATAGATATATCAGCTTGTCTGTGCCTGTAACCCACCCGGTGACTTAGACTTTTTCTCTCATCGCTTTTGTGTTTTTCTCTATTCTACAAGAAAATTCTGAATATTGCAAGCCCTAAATTGTTATCGGACGTCTAAATAAAGCCTTGGTATGCTTCCTACTAAAAACTTTATTCTTTCTGAAATTTGAGCAATACTGTCTCGAATATTTAAAAAGCAACGGTATCAAAACCGTTACTTTTTTGTTTGAGCTGGGTCACTAGTGTTCCAGTTCTTGGTCATTAATTCATCTATCTACTGTTTTTCAGATGAAAATTGAGCACCCAGAAATCTCCAACCAACTGAATTTGAAGCCTCTGCGATTGCTGCAAGCTGACAAACTTGGCACAATCGCTAGTTTTCTATCTATTTTTCATAAAATCGACAATGCCTTTGAAAATTTTTGTAAAATCTTTCCAGCAAAATACAGTGACTAAGATAGATTCAGCTATAAAAAGTCCAAAAATAATAATCTTTACCGTTGTATTTTCTGAAAAAACTGAGACTAGCAGGATAATTGGCAGGCTAAATAAATATCCATAACTCAGATAAAGTGATCTTTTTGAAGGTATCATAATGACTTGCCTTTCCATAGATGATAGATAAACGACTTATTAAAATGGTAAGTTATATCCGGCAATGCCTCCAGTAATAGCACCACCGATACCGCCAACTGCGGCTGAGGCTCTTTTAATCACAGATAAATAGTAATTGGTGGTGCAGAGAAATTCAAATCATTAGCGATTAAGATAATTATTTTTCAAATAACTATAAATAATTACCAGTGCATTAATCACAAGTAGGGCATAGATGAACAGTCTCATTTTATTATTTGGAAATATAACCAACAAAAGTAACAGTATTGGTATAGCTCCCATGATAATATTAATAAATTTAGGAAAGTGCATTGTAATACCTTCTTTAAATCCATAGTCCCCATGTATCACCAGCCGCACCAGCAATACCAAGCAGCGAACCCTTGCCTTCTGATTACCAGAAAGAGCCATTCTGTCCGCTTGCCTTAAAGCTGTCAAACATTCTTGACTAAACGATATTTAGCTTAGCAAATTCCCTTTCACTTGGCAATATCATTAAGCTTGTTTTAATCAAATCTCAAAGTTATTGTTGCAAGAAACATAATTTTCTGTGCTTTTTAATTTTTGTTAGTAATAAAAAATCGACGCTATTGACTTCCTTATCACTATTTTGGCACTTTATTCTAAAAATAAAAAACAACACCAATTAGCCTTGCTAACCAGTGTTGTCAGTATTATTAAAAGCGAATGGTTTCGCGTGTCTTTTCATATGAAGAAACAAAGCGGTCTGTAACACCGGGTTCTACGGTTTCCAAAGCATAGGAAATTTCATCAAAAGAGCCTTGGTAGTCGTAATCTTCTTCAAAGAGCTTAAGAGCGATATCAAAGCTTTCCTGAACACTTGGCTCAAAACTGCGGTAACGGTTTGAGTACTGCAGGAGCTGCTCAGTCAGGGTTGCATTTTGAACCACACGATAAGCCGTTTCCTCCAAATTAGCTACAGCTGCCGTTGCTGCTTCTGTCAGGCGGTTCACTGTTTCAATATGGATTCGGGCACGGTTGAGCTCATCCATCAAAGCCTCCAGCTGAGCGCTGGTTGTGAAGAAAACGCTCAGAAATTCTTGAGGGATTCCCGGCAGATTGCGTTTTTCCATGAAGCGTTTGATAGCGTGCAGCTGATTGATGTAGCCGTCCAATTTTTGACGCGAGGTCTTTTCGATATTTTCAATATCTTTCAGACTGTTGAAAACATCCAGCTGACCTTCTTCAACGAGATCCAGTTTTTTGATGGCACGGTCAAATTTATCCTCTAACAGCGAGAATGGTTTTTCCTGCACATCAAAATTCTCAATAATCGGCAGGACATCTTTTTCAATGGCTGTCAAATCTTCATTGAAATCACGGACATTGATTTCTTCTTTTTCGTTCAAGACATAACGATGCGTCAAGCGTTCAATCTCTGCTTCCAGCTGTTCGTTGTTTTTCTTGGCATGCTCCAAGTAAGCCGGAATGATTTTCTTGCTTTTAACAATCTTTTTATGAGCTCTGATTTCACGCTCAAAGATATCGTAGAGAGCATCAATTTTTTCTTGGATGGATTCATTTTCTGACTCAGCCTTATCAAGATCTAAAGAAACCAGCTCACTGGAATTACTGCCGATTGCTTCGCGGATTTCTTGGAAACGTTCTTCGATATTTTTCTCAGGGAAGTGATAATTTTCTTCTAAGAGACGGCGGTAGCCAGACTCCAAATCATCCAGCTGATCCGGAAAATCATCCTCTAATTTAGCAACAATGGCCGGGATCTTTTCAGTCATTTGTCCCAGTGCAATGGTATGCTCTTCAGCACGGTCGAGAATCTCCGAAGCTTCTACAGGATCGCCTGATGAATTCAGGGTAACAAACTGTGAAAACTCAGCTTCAATATTTTTCAGCTGTTTTTCAATTTCGGGCATGGTCGTCCCAAAATTGCTGTCTCCTTCTTCTACTGAAGCCTGCAGTTTTTCATACATTTCCAGCGCATGCAGAACACGGGCACTGTTCTTTTCTTCCTGCTCTTTTAAGACAGCAAGGGCTTCTCTGATTGACTTGATATCTTCTTCTGCAAGGTTCAGCTGACTTTCAATACTGTTGATTTGATTGTGAGCACGGATAAAATTGAAGGTATCATTGAGATTTTCTGCTTCAAAGATATGATTTTCAATATCGCTGAATGAGTTGAGGGATAAATCAACCCATTTTTGATTCCACTCACGAAAAGTCGTCTGACTCTGACCGATTAAATGCAGTTTCTTAACTTCTTCAATCTCATCATTGACAGGCAAATCAAAAAGATTTTGTTTGCGTTCTTCTAATTTTGTGATTAACGAATCATTTCGTTTTCTGATAATAACAGCAATCAGGTAGGCTGTAATAACTACCAGCACTATTGCCACTATCAGCAATACAATTCCGCTAGACATCTTAATCTCCTTAAATTGTCTTATTATTGTCAAAATAGGCTATAACGTTACGATTATAACATACTTCCAGCTGCTTTTCAAAAAAATCTTCGATTAAATGTCAAGCGTACTATAAACCGCATTTTCTTCAATAAATTCACGACGGGGTTCGACGCGATCCCCCATAAGCATATCAAATATCTTATCAGCTTCAGCAGCATCATCTACAGAAACACGGGCCATCAGGCGATTGTCAGGATTCATGGTTGTTTCCCACAGCTGATGATCATCCATTTCTCCCAGACCTTTATAACGCTGAACAGTCGGCTTAGAGCGGCCCTGACTGTATTTTTCCAAGGCTTCCTGCAGTTTTTCTTCCTGATCATTGCCCGGCTGAATGTACTCTTTGATGTCACTGCCGACCTTGACGCCGTAAATAGGCGGCTGAGCAATATAAACGTAGCCGGCCTCAAGAACAGGACGCATGAAGCGATAGATAAGGGTCAAGAGGAGGGTTCTGATATGGGCACCGTCAACATCAGCATCGGTCATGATTACCAATTTTTGATAGCGTGCCTTGGAAACATCAAATTCTGCTCCAAAGCCTGTTCCCATAGCTGTAAAGAGACTTCTGATCTCGTCATTGGCTAAAATCTTATCCATGGTCGCTTTTTCGACATTGAGGATTTTACCGCGAATGGGCAAAATTGCCTGAAATTCCCGATTGCGTCCGGACTTGGCAGAACCGCCGGCGGAATCTCCTTCCACGATGAAGAGCTCATTTTGCATAGGATCGTTTGAAGAGCAGTCTGCCAGTTTTCCCGGCAGGTTGGAGATTTCTAAGCCCGACTTCTTGCGAGTCACTTCACGCGCCCGTTTAGCTGCAATTCGTGCCTTAGAAGCCAGTATGCCTTTTTCAACAATCTTTTTGGCAATCTGAGGATTTTCCAATAAGAAACGGCTGAGCGCATCGCTGAAGAGGCGGTTAGTGATCTTAACCACTTCTGAATTGCCAAGCTTAGTCTTAGTTTGTCCTTCAAACTGAGGATTGGGATGTTTGACTGAGATGATGGCTGTCAGACCCTCGCGAACATCTTCACCGGTCAGATTGTCCTCATTTTCTTTGAGAATCTTATTTTTCTTAGCGTAGTCATTGATGACCCGAGTAAGAGCTGTCCGAAAACCTTGTTCATGCGTTCCGCCTTCATGGGTATGAATGTTATTGGCAAAACTCATGATATTTTCATGAAAGCCGGTCGTGTACTGCATGGCTACTTCAACAGCAATGCCATCCAGTTCACCGTCCGTATAGATAGGCTTATCAAAGATGACTTCCTTATTTTCATTGATAAATTCCACATAGCTGACAATACCGCCCTCGTAGTGAAACTCTTCAGCTTTTTCCTGACCGGGACGCTTATCCGTAATAGAAATTCTCAATCCCTTATTCAAAAAAGCAAGTTCTTGGATACGTTTAGCCAGTTTGTCAAAATCGAATTCTGTCGTTTCGGTAAAAATTTCAGGATCAGGTGTAAAATGAACGACAGTTCCTGTAATATCAGTATCTCCGATAACCTTTAAATCGTCAGCAACAGCACCGCGATGGTATTCTTGGAAATGAATCTTGCCGTTTTTATGAACACGGACATCTAATTGCGTTGACAGAGCATTAACGACCGATGAACCAACGCCGTGGAGGCCGCCCGATACCTTGTAACCGCCGCCGCCAAATTTACCGCCGGCGTGAAGAACCGTAAAAACAGTTTCAACTGCCGGACGTCCGGTTTTTTCCTGAATATCAACCGGAATCCCGCGGCCGTCATCAATAACCGTAATTGAATTGTCCTCTTCGATGAAAACCTGAATATGGCTGGCAAAGCCTGCCAAAGCTTCATCAATAGAGTTATCAACAATTTCCCAGACAAGATGGTGGAGGCCTTCTTTAGAAGTCGAGCCGATATACATACCCGGACGCATACGCACCGCTTCCAGACCTTCCAGAACCTGAATCTGACTGGCATCATATTCTTGAGCTAATTGATCTAAACTTTTATTTTCTTCTGTCATTATCCTAACCTTTATTTTATGATTTCTATCAGAGATTTAGAGCCATCTGCTAATACCGTGTCAAAACCTGCTGCCTGACCAGCTTCCATATCAATCTTGCGGTCACCGATAACCAGTGCCTTTTTGATAGCATATTTTTTCTTGAGATAAAGCATACTGGCAGGGTCCGGCTTTCTGGCAAAGCCATTGCTGCTGGTGACAACCTCCGTAAAAAGAGGCGCAATTTTCGTTTTTTCCAAAATGTCCAAAACCTGATTATCTCGGTGGGACACTAAAAAATTGCGTCCTCCGCTTGCTGCAACCTTCTCAAGAACGTCTTTAGCCCCCTCAAAAAGAATGGGATGCTCTAAAAATTCAGACTCCTTTTTCTTGTAGGCCTTTAAAAAACCGGTCTGATTCGGCACAAAATAAGCAAGCGCAGCATCTGTTGACTCCCGCAGCTTGTCGTAAACTTCCTGATGGGAGGCCCTAACACCAAAATCCGCCAGTGTAGCAACAAAGGCTCTGGTTGACAGGCCGTAATTATCAAGCAATGTTCCGCCTAAATCCCAGATATAATCCTGATAATTCATATCTTTCATTGTAACATATTTTTAAGTTTTTTGACAGTTAGAGCCACAAGAAAAAGACCCACTGTCTAAAGAATGAGTCTTTATTATCTTGATTAGTCAGAGAAGCTGCAAACACTCTCTAAAGCTTTAACACCAGCTTTCCGCTTCAAGCCTTAGAAGCTGTTTTAGCTCCTAATTTTGTCTTGGAATGTTCAAAGTGTTTTTCCATTGCTCTTTCTTGATTGAGACTGTTTTGATAAGACATGGAAAGAACCAGACCGACACCGATCAGATTTGAAATCAGCGAACTTCCCCCCTGAGAAATAAAGGGAAGCGGAATCCCGGTCAGCGGTAAAATGCCAACGGCTGCTCCGATATTTTCAAAAATATGAAAGAGAATCATCATGATAAAGCCTGTTGAAATATAGGTATAAAACAGATTATTAGACGCAAAGGTCACGCGCAGCATGCGGTAAATCAAAATCAGATACAAAGCCAAAACAATACTGCCGCCGATAAAGCCAAAATTCTCAGCAATGACAGTAAAAATCATGTCACTTTCACGTACTGGAACAGGCAAATCAATGACATTAACTCCCTTACCTAAGAGCCCGCCGCTGCCAATCGAAATCATCCCTTGCGTCTGCTGATAAGCGATGCTGCCGGCATAATCAAAGGGATTTAACCAGGCTGAAAGACGGTTGATCTGATAGGTGTCCATGCCCATATGATGATAAAGAAATTCTTTGCCGCCCGGCACCAAAAAGACCACCATGAAAAGTGCAGCTATAAGAGCCGCTGCTCCTACAACCGGCAAAATAATCTGCCAGGAAATACCGGCAATCAAAACCAGACCGGCTAAAATGGCCATAAAGACCATGGCCGTTCCCAGATCTTTCTGCAAAGCCAGCAAAATCATGATGGGCAGGGTCAGCAGGGCAAACCACAGCAAAAGCTTGCCGTCTTCTCGCAAATCCTTTTCCCCATCCTTATACTTCTGCTTAAAGCTGACGGTTAAGCGCGCCAGAATTAAAATATACGAAATTTTCATAAATTCAGAAGGCTGAAACAGAGTCACCGATCCGATCGAAACCCAGTTTTTAGCACCGGTTGAAGCCACAAGCTCCGGACTGTAGAAAACCAAAGGCAAAATCATCAAGACCAGACCAAAACCATATAAATACGGCGTGATTTTCCAAAGGAATTCCGTGCTGAAAAGCATGACAATAAAGCTGATAGCACCTCCCATAACCAGCCAGATCATCTGCTGTCCCATAACAAGAAGAATCTTATTGGGATAGTCATGAATCGTTGCCGTATAGACTGAATACAGCCCAATAAGCACTAAAAAGAAGACTGGTAAAATAAGGGAATAATCCACTCGGCTGTCAATAGGTTTTTTTTTCGCTGCCATGCTTGCTCCTAAGAATTTTATAGAAAATATTATATCATTTTTATGACCTCATAGTGTCTTAAAAGCTAAAATCCTGTAACAAAAAATAAGGCTAAATTTTAAGAACAGCAAGCTGCAGTCAACAGTTACACCAATCTACAAAGCAGCCAAAAGGTCTGTCAGTTCTGATTGTTTTAAATTTCCCCTTCTAAAAAATCTTTTACAGCTTTGAGAGCTAAGGAAGTTCCTGCCTGCGGCAATTAAACTTATATTTCTGCACAAGATCAAAAAAAGCATTTTGGTCGGCAGCCATCAAGAAACTTGACTGCGTCAAAATGCTTTTTTATTTCGATAATCCAGAAAGCCTATTCCCAATGTCTTTTTCAATCAATAAAAATATCCCCTGCCGGAATCGAACCAGCAACTGCTTCTTAGGAGGAAGATGTTATATCCATTTAACTAAGGGGACCGATTAACTCCTTCTATTGTACCTTAGAGCAAAAAGGAATGCAACTGTTATTTGCCGAAAGAAACCGCCTCAGTAACCCTCGACTGACAGCCGCTGCTTTAATAACAGCTGGCTTTGATGGATTTCTAACACAGCTTTCTGCGACTGACTGAATTTTAAAAAGGCCTCCTTACGGAAGACCTTTTTAAGTTTATTGACGTTCTTTGATACGTGCAGCTTTACCTTGCAATGCGCGCAGGTAGTAAAGTTTAGCACGACGCACTTTACCGTAACGAACAACTTCGATTTTTTCAACACGCGGTGTGTGAATAGGGAAAGTACGTTCAACTCCGACACCGCTTGAAATCTTACGAACAGTATACATTTCTGAAATGCCTTGACCTTTGCGGGAAATAACTACGCCTTCAAAAATCTGGATACGTTCGCGGTTTCCTTCGACAACCTTGGCGTGAACACGGACAGTGTCACCGGGACGAAAACTCGGGATATCAGTGCGAAGCTGACCTTCAGTCAAACTTTGGATTAATGGATTCATTTTTTTCTTCTCCTTATCTTACTAATCATAAGAGCTCGGTCCCAGCGGATTAGCCGTTTTTGTGCGTCCATTACACACAAAGATTATTGTAACAGAATCTGCCGCAGCTGTAAAGTGAAATATCATAAAAGTGCACAATCTGTTTTTTGAAAGATCAGATTATTCCTCACTGCCTGCTGTATTGTCTCTAATCTTCTGGAGGGTATAGATGGAATGCCTGCGATTGACAACATAGGCAAAAGTGGCTGCAATAAAGTAGGCCGGTAAATTCTCATAGCCAAATACCTCTCCCCCGATAAAAATCGGTGCCAAATAAGTGTTTGTAGCACTGCCAAAAACACTGATATACCCCAAGGCCGCAGCCAGCTCAGCCGGCAAGTGAAAGAATCCGGCCAAAAAAACTCCCAAAGAAGATCCGATGGCAAATAAAGGCGTCACTTCACCGCCTTGAAAGCCGGCAGACAGAGTCAGGACAGTCAAAATCAATTTTAAGAGCCAATCATAGGCATAAATCTCCTGCCCGGAAAAACTCTCAGCAATCAAATTGGTTCCCAGCCCTGAATAGCGTCCCTGATGAAGGCTGAGAAAGAGAATGCTCAAGACTAATCCGGTCACTAAAATTCTCAGGTAGGGATTGGGAAACAGCTGTGCCTGAAGCTGTTTGAACCTTGCTAAAAGATAGGCAAAAAGATTCCCCGCTAAACCAAAGAAAAGACCGAGAACAAGCAATTCTGTAAAGACTTTTGGGCTCAGCGGAAGCGTCTCAGAAATGACATGAGAAAATTTTTCCAGTCCCAGACTGTGTGAAGTCAGACTGGCCGTAAAAGAAGCAAGCGTCATTGGAACTAAAGCACCAAGGCCGAGATTCCCGATAACCAGAACTTCCAGAGCAAATAAAATTGCAGCCATGGGCGTTTGAAATAAACCTGCAAAGCCAGCTGCCATGCCAGTAAGGAGAAAAATGCGCGATTTATTGGGGAAGTGAAAAAAGCGGCTGAACCAATGAGAAACGGCTCCTCCCAGCTGTACTGCAACACCTTCACGGCCGGCACTGCCGCCAAAAAGGTGCGTCAGCCAAGTTGTCACAATAGCCATCGGCACCAAACGTTTGGGAATCGTTTTTTCTTCATCAAAACCGACTTCAAACAACAGCCCCATACCCTTACTGCTTTTGCCGCCAACAGTGCGGTAAGCATAGACAATCACTAAACCAATAAGTCCCAAAAAAGGCAGTAAGTACCAAGGATACGCTGTTTTCACCGCAGTCAAGTACAGCAGCACACGACCGAAAACAGCATCAATTATTCCTGCAATACCGCCGATAAGAATTCCCATTAGCGCCAGCAAAAGCAAGGTAGAGTATGGAAGTTCCTTAGCTTCTTGAATTTTCTTTTCAGCCATGCAATCTCCTTTTTAAAATGATAGTAAATTTCATGCGGGCTATTTTAAATCTTAGGGTTTGTCTTTTGAGCACCGTAAACGCTGATGCGTTTTTTAACAATGCTGGCAAAACTAACCACAATAAAAAAATAAGGGATATTGTCAAATCCGAAAATTTCACCGCCGATAAAAATAGGGGCTAAAAAAGTTCCTGTTCCGCTGCCAAAAACACTGGCATAGCCAAGCGCTGCAACAAGAGCTGCCGGCAAATGGAATAAAGGTGCAAGCACCGCACCAAGGGTTGCTCCAATCGTAAACATTGGCATTACCTCACCGCCCTGATAGCCTGCAGACAGAGTTAAAACCGTCAAAATCAGCTTAAAAAGCCAATCGAAAGGATAAACACCGCCGTTCTTTGAAAAGCTGGCAGCAATCAAATCCGTACTCAAGCCAGAATAACGTCCCGCACCCAATACGAGCAATAGCACGCTGAGCAGGAGTCCCACAATCGCTATGCGCTGGTAAGGCCTTCTAAAACGCAAAATCAAAGCCAGCTTGGTTCTTCTTAACAAGTAGGCAAACAGCGTTCCTGTTAAGCCAAATACAATACCTAAGAGGGCAAACTGCACAAACAGAAAAGGGTTAAGCTCTATGTTTGCCTTTATCAAATGGGTAAATTTTTTCAGTCCCAATAAATGCGAGGTGTAGCTGGCAGTATAAGCTGCCAGACAAGTCGGCAAAAGCGCAGTTAATTCCAGCCGGCCAATCACAAGCACCTCAAGCGCAAAAAGAATTGCTGCTATAGGGGTTTGAAAGAGTCCTGCAAAACCGGCTGCAATTCCGATAATCAGAAAACTTCTTGAGGATTCTTTAAATGAAAAAACAGGGGAAAAAGCATGAGATAAGGCTGCCCCTATCTGGACAGCCACGCCTTCACGGCCGGCACTGCCGCCAAAAAGATGGGTCAGCCAGGTTGAAAAAATGGCTAAAGGCACCAGTCTTTTAGGAATAGCCGCCTCCTTTTCGTCAGCGACATCAAAAACCAAGCCCATTCCTTTAATACTTTTGCCGCCAAAATGGTCATAAAGAAAAACGATTAAAAGGCCGGATAAGGGCAAAAAAGGAATGAGAGCCCAAAAATGACGGTCTCTAAAAACAGTTAGGGTATTCAAGACAGCGCCAAAAATCATATCAACAACGCCGACCAGCAAACCTACAAGAATAGCTGCCGCTGATACCAGCAGCAGGCGCTTGTTTTTCTCCCAATCAAGAAAGGCTCTCATCTGAATCCTCTCCCAACGTTTTAATCTGATAATCCCTTGAATGTTTGAGAATATCGGCAAAGGTCGCTAAAACAGCCGGACGGTAAACGTCATCAGTCACTAATTGCGCTATTCTTTGCAGCAGGAGCTTCTCACGCTCAGGATCCAGCACAGCCTTGCCGGTTGCTTTTTTATAGGCAGCAACTTGACTGACTAAAGCCATGCGCTTTTCTAAGCACGAAACCAATTCCCTGTCAACAGCATCAATCTGCTCTCTAATATCTTGTAAATCCATCATCTACTCCTTTGCTTCATTATAGCAAAAAAAAGGCCCTGCTTCTAGCCTTTCTTTTGTTCAAAACCTTTGTAAGCAATCAAGCAAACAAGGACAGCAATACCAATGAAAAGGAACTGTTTCACATTGCCCAGCATAAGGGCATGGCCGCCAAAAGCATAGAGAACACCGGACGGAGTCACTCCCAGTGTGACACAAAGCAGCCAGCGCTGCCAGGGCACCTTTGTATCAAGAACCGTATAATCCACCAAAAAAGATGGCAGAAAAGGAATCATATAGCCTAAGGTCAAAGCCAGGTAAGGATTTTTAAGCTGTGCCAGTTTAGCCAGCCGCTCATTGAACCTGCTGTCTTTTTCTGTCAGCTCCACATGAGCCATGACCCGAATCAGAACAAAATGTCCCAGCACATTGCCGCTGATATTCATCAACATTCCCAGCCAAGCACCAAAAACCAGACCGTTAAAAACAGACAGGACAGAACTGGATAAAAAGGGGACGGCAGAGGTCAGGCTGGTTAAAAGTGTTAAAACAACAAAATTCACTATATTTTCAGAACGCAGCTGCTGTTCAAAATCTTTAATGGTTCTTTGAGGATTAAAAAGCAACAGCCACCGATCCCAATATTGATAAAGAATAAAAGCAAGATAGGCAGCCATTATTATCAGACCCAGCCAAAGAAAGAAGCGGCTGATTTGCCTGTATTTGACAGAAAATTTTTTCATAGTTTATTTTTTCTAACAAGACAAATGGAAGAAAGACTGATAAGGCAATCCTTCTTCCATTTCCAGGCTTGCTGCACGCATCAGCCGACAGACCCTTCCATGCTCATGTTGATTAAAGCATTGAGTTCTACTGCGTATTCCATGGGCAGCTCTTTTGTGATCGGATCCATGAATCCGTTGATAATCATGGCAGTAGCTTCTTCTTCGCTGATTCCCCGGCTCATAATATAATAGAGCTGTTCTTCAGAGACCTTGGAAACTTTAGCTTCATGCTCCAGTGAAACATCTGAATTATGGATTTCATTAAAAGGAATGGTATCTGAGCTGGACTCACCGTCCATCAAAATTGTATCACATTCAATATGCGACTTAGAGCCGGCACTGTTCTTGCCAAATTTAACAGTTCCGCGATAGTCTGTTTTACCGCCGTCTTTGGCAACTGATTTTGAGATAAGTGTGCTGGAAGTCTTAGGAGCATTGTGATAAACCTTGCAGCCAGCATCCAAATGCTGGCCGTAATTAGCAAAAGACATAGACAAAACAGAGGTTCTGGCATGCGGACCAGTTAAAATCGAACAAGGGTATTTCATGTTGACCTTGCTGCCCAAGTTGCCGTCAATCCATTCCAGAGTGCCGTTTTCTTCAACCGTACCTCTTTCCGTGACCAGATTGTAAACATTGTCAGACCAATTTTGAATAGTCGTGTAGCGAAATGACGCATCGCGCTTAACAATAATTTCCACAGTAGCTGCATGCAGACTGTTGCTGGAATAATTAGGTGCCGTACAGCCTTCAATATACTGAATGGATGCACCTTCTTCAACGATTATGAGAGAACGCTCAAACTGCCCTGCGTTCTCACCGTTAATCCGAAAATAGGTTTGTACAGGAATCTGGCACTGAACTCCTTTAGGGACATAGATGAACGTTCCGCCGGACCAGACAGCTCCGTTTAAAGCTGCAAATTTGTGCTCAGCAGGCGATACCACTGTCGCAAAATATTTTTTAACAAGGTCAGGATATTTCTGCAGGGCAGTATCCGTATCCGTGAAAATAATCCCTTGCTTTTCAAATTCTTCTTTCATATTGTGGTAAACCACTTCAGACTCATACTGAGCCACTGCCCCGGATAGGAACTGGCGTTCAGCATCAGGAATTCCCAGGCGCTCAAAGGTCTTTTTAATGTCATCAGGAACATCTTCCCAGCTTCTGGACGGCTTACCGCTTAACTTTTGATAATAGATTACATCTTCAAAATTAATTCCTGACAAATCCGGCCCCCAGCTAGGCATTGGCAGTTTATGGAAGAGCTTTAAACAGCGCAGCCGGTAGTCCAGCATCCACTCAGGCTCATTTTTAATCTCGGAAATATCTCTGACAATTTCCTCAGTTAAGCCTTTGCCGGTCGAATAAAGAGGCTTTATATCATCGTGAAAACCAAAGGCATAATCTCTATTTTTCAATTTCCTTCACCTCACTGTAAAATTTAAAAATCAATGAAAGCGCTCGCTTTCATTTTTCATTATACTCCTTTTTCTATGAAAATTCAGGCATGCGGCTTTCAAATTCTGCACCGCAATCATAAAAAAAGGCAGCAAGCCGCTTCAAGAATCAACAGTTCATTCCTAAACCGGCTCATTGCCTCAATTATCTTATTTAGCTGACCTTACTGGAAATTTCTTCTGCAAAGCGCTCCAGATTGTCGATGTCTTCATCTTCTGCTGCCAGATCAACCTTGACAGAGTCAGCTCCCTTTGTCGCACCTGTTCCTTCAAAGGCCAGTTCAAAATCATCGACTGACTTGCAAAAATCATCGTAAAAAGTATCACCAGAACCTACAACACCGTAAATCTTGCCTGAAAGGTCAAGGTCCTGCAAATCTTCGTAGAAATCGACAATCTCATCAGGAAGATCTCCGTCACCATACGTATAGCTGGCTACAATGGCAATGTCCGCATCCTGAAACTCATCAGCGTCCACTGTCGTACACTCATCCACATCCACGGTGTGTCCTAATTCTTCTAACTTCTGAGCGACAATATCCGCAATTTCCTCTGTATTTCCCGTCATACTAGCAAAAACAATCTTAGCGAAAGCCATAATTCCCTCCAAAATAATACTGTTGTTTATTATATCACAGTTTCGGAACTTTTAAAATACTTTCGCTGAGATAGGGAGCATAGGACCTTTTTAGTTTTTCCAGAAGTTCTGCCTTTTCGGAAAAAGAAGCAAAGGAAGCTTGCAGCGCATTTTGATTGAAGCGGTAAAAATCTGTCAGGCTGGTACCGAAATAATCTGCAAACAGCTGGTATTCCCTTGTCAGATTTGTCTGTGAGACCGTCCGGTTGTCCGTATTAATGGTGATTTTAGCGCCGGCATGATAGAGTTCATGATAGGGAAAATCTGCCAGTTTTTTGGCAGCCTTGGTTTGTAAATTGCTGGTCAGACAGAGTTCTGCAGTTGTTCCCTTTTTGACAAATTCCTCTAGGATATGGGGATGATGATGGATCGCCGTTACATGTCCCAGCCGCCTAATGTCCAAGGCAAGAGCCTGAGCAATATAGCTCGGACAGCCGCATTCACCGGCATGAAAAGTCATAGGATGCTCCATCTTTTGCGTATGACGAATAAGCTCTGCTAGGTCTTCCGGCGGAAAATCATATTCGTTGCCGGCAAAATCAAAACCGCCATAATCCAGACCCTCTGCGCTGTCAATCTGCTCAAAAATATCTTTTGTCAGCTGCTGAGATGACTGCCTCATCCCGCAGATTAAGGCCTTGGCAACAATACCGAAGTCTGACTGAGCCTGTTTCAGGCCCTCTTCCACTGCTTCTACTGTCTGGACAGCCGTTAAGCCCTTATCCATAGATAATTCAGGTGCAAAACGAACTTCGATATAAATCACATGTTCTTTTGCCGCTTGTCTGGCTACGTCATAGGCTGCCAGACGAAGGGCCTCTTTAGTCTGCAGCAACGGGCGAATAAAGTCAAAGGTTTTTAAATAATCAAGCAGGTTCTCTGAATTCTCAGGAGCCGTTACTAAGTTTTTCAGTTCGCTGTCCGACTCCGGCAGCCTTATGTCGGCCATTTCAGCTAATGTTCGAACAGCCTCAAGTGACAGGGAACCATCCAAATGACAGTGCAGCTCTGCTTTTGCTAGTTGGTGCAAGTGATTTTTCATCGTATAACTCCCATTTTACGTATTGCTATCTATCATAACATATTTTAGTTGATTTTATCTTTTTTCTATGCTATATTTTGAAAATATCCCACCAGTTGAAAGGAGAAATCATGTCTCAATATATTCCGCCGAAAGTCTGGTCTGCTGAGGACAGCAGCCAAGGAAGATTTTCCGGCATCAACCGTCCCACTGCCGGCAGCCGATTTGAACAAAAGCTGCCCCAAGGTGACAAACCGCTGCAAGTTTATTCTTTAGGTACACCTAATGGTATCAAGGTTACTATTATGCTGGAAGAACTGCGCGAGCTTGGTATTAAAGCAGCTGATTACGATCTCTTCAAGATCGCCATTATGGACAGTGATCAGTTTGGCTCTGATTTTGTTGCCATTAATCCTAATTCTAAAATTCCTGCTCTCTTGGACAAGTCTGAAAGAAAGCCGGTCCGTGTCTTTGAATCCGGCTCTATCCTGCTTTATCTAGCCGATAAATTTAAACAGCTGATCCCAAAAGACTGGGCACAGCGAACAGAAGTTCTGAATTGGCTCTTTTGGCAAATGGGGGCAGCACCTTTTGTCGGCGGCGGTTTTGGTCACTTTTTCCACTACGCTCCTGAAAAATTAGAATACCCTATCAATCGTTTCACCATGGAAACCAAGCGGCAGCTGGATTTGCTGGACAAAGAGCTGGCCAATAAGCCCTACATCGCCGGAGAAGACTATACCATTGCCGATATTGCTGTCTGGTCTTGGTATGGGCGCTTAGCACAAGATGCCCTTTATGAGGGAGCTTATGAATTTCTTGCTCTGGACACCTATCCGCACTTGTTAGACTGGACGGAAAAAATTGCTCAGCGTCCGGCTGTCAAGCGGGCTCTTGCGGCAGATTATAAAGCTATCAAGTAAAAAAGCCGCCTTAAATGGAGACTTTCAAAAAAGAGTAAAATACAGTCAGCTCCTCGGAAAAGGCGACTGCTGTTTTACTCTTTTTTATTGTTTTGATTCATTTTGCTGCTTGCCTCTAAGACCTGAAATCTATAGCTGAGTCTGGTTTTTTGTCTCCCTTTCTTTTCTATGTTATAATGGAAAAAAATGAACAGGGGCATCTATGACTACTTTTAAAGATATTTTAGATAAGATTAAAGCATACCAGACAATTATCATTCACCGGCACATGAAACCAGATCCCGATGCACTGGGTAGCCAGGTCGGCTTAAAAGAAATTATTCAGACGAATTTTCCTCAAAAAACTGTTAAAGTGACCGGCTATGATGAGCCTACTCTGGATTGGCTGGCCCGAATGGACGAGGTCACCGATGATGATTACAAAGGTGCGCTTGTTATTGTGGCTGACACCGCTAACCGCCCCCGGATTGATGACAGCCGCTATTCAACAGGCGACTTTTTAATAAAAATTGACCATCACCCGGATGAAGACTTTTATGGTGATTTGTCCTATGTTGATACAAAAGCCTCCAGCGCCAGCGAGATTATCACTGACTTCGCTCTGCAAAATCAGCTGGAGCTGACGGCTCAGGCAGCACGCCTCCTCTATGCCGGCATTGTCGGTGACACAGGACGTTTCCTCTACCCTGCAACCACATCAAAAACATTAAAGATTGCAAGCCATCTGCTTCAATACGACTTTGATTTTGCGGCTTTGGCACGGCAGATGGATTCCTTCCCTTACAAGATTGCAAGGCTTTTGGCCTATGTTTTTGAAAATCTTGACATCGATGAGCAGGGCGCAGCCCGCATTGTTTTAAGTCAGGATCTGCTCAAGGCCTTTAAGCTGACAGATGCGGAAACATCAGCCATTGTCTCTGCTCCGGGGAAAATCGAAACTGTTCAGGTCTGGGCTATCTTTGTTGAGCAGCCGGACGGGCATTACCGTGTCAGACTTCGCAGTAAATCCGCTGTTATCAACGAAGTTGCCAAGAGACATGCCGGAGGCGGGCATCCCTTAGCAAGCGGTGCTAATTCTTACAGCACAGCAGAAAATGATCAAATCTATCAGGAACTGCAAGACCTCCTTAAAACTTCAAAATAAATCTATTATTTGCCTTAAATCAGCAAGGGCGATGAAAAAGTGTGTGAGCGGATGTCTGCCGGCAGGTGTCTTACAATGAGCAGCAAAAGACTAACGCCGTGCTGCCACATTCTATTTTCATGCAAAAAAATGGATAAAAGTCTTGTCAAATCATGCTTTATCTGATAAACTAGAGAAGTTAGATTAACTATGGCTCAAAGTGGGCTATGGCAGAAAGGAAATTTTTTAAAATGAGAAAAGATATTCATCCTGAATACCATCCGGTTGTCTTTATGGATACGTCAACTGGTTATCAGTTCCTTAGTGGTTCAACTAAGACTTCAAACGAAACTGTTGAGTTTGAAGGTGAAACTTATCCGCTTATTCGTGTGGAAATTTCATCTGACTCACATCCCTTCTACACCGGACGTCAAAAATTCACTCAGGCAGACGGACGTGTCGATCGTTTCAACAAAAAATACGGTCTCAAATAAACAAATCTATTTGCACTATTGCAGTATGACTAAAAAATCCTTTCGGAATTCCGAGAGGATTTTTTTGATCCCTTGCTTGCTGCAAGGATTCTCTTTTAATCATGCTTTTTAATGGCCTCTGTCATAGTTCGATCTGCAGGATTTTACTGTTTTCAAGCGCATAGAGATTATGAACCTGACCAGCAGCAATACTCAGCATTCCTTGGGCATCAAGCCGGTATTTTTCACCTGCTGTTTCAACCTGAAGGCTGCCCTCCAAAACCTGAATCAGCTTGGTCAGAGTGCCGGACTCGTTGCTGACGGACTCGCCTGCAGCCATGGCATAGAGTGTTATGGGTCTATCAACAGCCAATTTTCTGCTTAAGGACCGGCTGGCAATTTGACCGTCATGGTATTTGATAAGATTAGAAAGATTATCAATCATGATTCACCTCAGGTTTGACAACAACTAAGAGCATTTGGAAAGCTTCCTTGGCATAGAGGCTGTGCGGAATATCTGCCGGCATGATGATGGTCTGTCCGGCCGCTGCTTCAAAAACATCGCTGCCGATAGTGATTTCTGCCAAACCGCTTAAAACGTTAACCATGGCATCACCCGGCGATGTATGGCGGCTGATTTCCTGATCCTTGTCCAGTGAGAAAAGCGTCATCCCCAGATCTTCTCTTTGTACCAATGTTTTACTGAGTATCTGCTCCTCTTCAACCGGAACTTCTTTCTTTAAATCTAACACCTTACCACGTTCAAGTTTTTCAATATAAGCCATCTTCTTCCCTTTCTTTTGCAGCCAGTCTCTCGTCAGTGTCATAAACTGCAGGAACAAAACCTGAGCTGCCTTTTTTCAAGCCTAAAGCTCTTAATTTAAAACAACAACTTTGCCAAAACCCGCTGTGCTTTCGATATAAGCATGAGCCTTGCTGATTTCTTCTAGTTTGAAAACTTTTTCAACACGAATAGGAACTTGGAAGTCAGCCACATAATCCAGCATTTCCTGCAGCCTTTCTCGATCAACATCACCGGAATAAAAACTTGTCAGATAACTATTATGCTTTAATTCCATAATGGGATCAAAGTCCTCCAAATACCAGCGGCCGCCCAGCTGACCGTTGGAACAGACAATTCCCTGCTCTTTAATATGATCAAAGGAATCTTTAACGGAGGTGGGGCCAACTAATTCTAAAATTTTATCAAAGGTCAAATCCGTCTGCAAGATATTGTTTTCATCCAGAATAATTCCATCATAGCCTAACTTTAACAGAATATCTTCTTTTTCTAAATGACGGCTGCTGCCAAAAACCTTATTTTGCGGAAACTGTGCCTTAATCAGACCAAGCATGGCTAAGCCGACACCAGATGATGCTCCCCGTATCAGAGTTACATCTCCTGCCTTAATCTGCAAGTTTTTAAAAGCACCGTAGGCAGTGTAGTAGGTTTCAGGCAGGGCAGCTAATTTTTCTAAGGGCAAATCCGTTTTAACAGGATAAATCTGCTCATCGGGCAAAAGGGTATACTCGGCATAGGAACCATCAAAATCACGTCCCATCTCCCCCATGATAGAAATGATCTGCTGACCGGTCTTCAGATGAGGAGAGCTGGTTTTGACAACCTCTCCGATACATTCAATGCCTAAAACTCTGGGAAAGCTGACACTGGGAGACAGCCCCTGCCTTGTAAAAATTTCCGAATGGTTGATACCAAAGCCTAAAACCTTGATAAGACTCCATCCTTCTTTGACTTCGGGAAGCGGTCTTTCCTCGATGACAAAAGCATCCGGACCGCCAGCTTTATAAACAACTGCTGCTTTCATAAAGACTCCTTTCTGATTACTGTTATTATAAGAAATAGCAGGATGATTTGCAAACCTTTACTCGTTTAAACAGCAATCAAGAGTTATTATTTCCGGGCGGCTCACAAAAAAGCACCAGCTGATCTTAAGAACATCTGATGCTTTGTTTTTCAAACTGTCTTTAGTGAGCCACAATTTCCTGAGCGATTTCCCAGCCGTTTAGCTTACTTGGATAGTAGGTTGGCCAGTTTTCCATTTCTTTCAGGAGTTGTTCTTGACTGTCATTTCCCCAGAAAAGGTGGAAATGCTCTGCCTTTTGAGGTTTGATGCCGTGGTCACTGAACTGGATATATTTAAAGGAACCGGCATTTTTTGCTTTGGTTTCAAAGAGATAGCGAACACCCCGATTGCCTTTTGCATAGCTGAGAATCTTGCAGCCGACATACTTATAGGTGTACTTGTATTCCTTGCCTTTTTGCGTAAAAGCAACTGTATTTGCCTTACCGTCAATAACAATTTTGTCAACGTCCGTTTTATAGCCTTTAGTATAGTACTCCTTGTATTCCTGGGCAGTCATATCCTTTTTAGACTTGGCCTTATAATCCCAGACACTGTCCAAGCTGCCGTCTTTTAGATAAGGATAAACAGACTGCCACTTGCCCGTCCAATCAGAAAGCTTTCGATCTGTCACATCCTTATCCTTAAAGTAACCATCAGCGACAGTCTTGCTGTCATCTGTTTCCGGCTTAATAATTTTGCCGGCTGTATCTGTTGTCTTTTGGAGTGCTTTTAAATTGCGGCGCATGACAGAAAAATAATCTTCGCCAGCATCCATCTGCTTTTTCGTCAGGCTTTCAAGAGGGCTCAGTACAGCCGTTTTTACTCCAGCTTCATCGGCTAAGGTCTTAGAAACGGCTGAGGATGCATTTTCTTCGAAATAAATATAATCAATCCCATATTTTTTGACATATTTGGACAAATCAACCAAACGCTTGGCTGACGGTTCAGATTCTGCTGTCAGACCGGTGATGGGAATTTGTGTCAGATTATAGTCAAGAGCTAAATAACCAAATGCAGCGTGCTGTGTTACAAAAGATTTTTGCTGCGCCTTGCTAAGAGTGTCACTGTACTCTTTATCCAAAGCCTTTACTTTTTTGATATAAGCGGCAGCATTTTTCTTAAAAATCTTGGCCTTATCAGGAAATTCCTTTGCGAGGTCATCACGGATATTTTCTACCAAGTCAACGGTCCGTTTAGGTGACAGCCAAACGTGGGGATCATAAGCGTGATGGTGACCTTCATGACCGTGTTCATGGTCTCCTTCTTCTGTTCCCGGTGCTAAAATCATATTAGCAGTCGCCTCGATAAAGGGTACTTTCTCAGTATTAACAGATTTTTTAACCGACTTAACCCAAGATTCCATGCTGTCTGAGTCATAGACAAAGGCGTCAGCATCCTGAACTTTGCTAATATCTCTAGTTGAGGGTTCAAAATCATGGACCTCTGTTCCCGCTTTAATCAAAAGAGAGACCTGCCCTTGATTGCCGACGATATTTTTTGTAAATTCATACATGGGATAAAAGGTTGTAACAACATCTATTTTGCCATCGGTTTTCCTGCTCTTTTCCTGTCCTATTAAAAATGCGACAGAAGCTACCATGATAGCAACGAGAAGTGAAACGATGATAAGCGGTTTTTTCTTCATGTGAATCTCCTTTTGTTAACCAGTTAATTATTTACTGGTTAAGTATATCATATTTTAAAAATTTTGCAAGCTTTAAAATTATTATTTTTTACCAACAGTGAAAATCATGAAAAAAAACAAAAAGCAGGGCACTTATTTGGAGTTTCCCTGCTCATTTTACCATCAGTCGCTGACACCGTAACGGTTGGTCATCAGATTGCTGGCATCAAAAAGAATTTTTTGAAGAAGAAGCTGGGTTTCAGTCTCAATAAAATCACTCATCGCTTGATTTTCTGCTTCTAAATCAACGGCTTCCCCTGTTTTCAAAGCTCTGTCAACACGGCCGATCATGGCATGGCCTTTGGCCATGGTCTTCTCAGCATAGGCTTCCAGATCCGACTCGTGCTTATGGTAATGAGGATCAGCAAGGGCAGCAATCAACCGGTTGGCCCAATAAAAATTATCGGCAGAGACCTTATCGCTGGTATTGGCAAAATAAGTTGGCGTTTTTGCAATCTGCGTAAAGAAAGGAACCATGGTATTAAAAGGCATGGAACCGTAAGAAAGCCATTGGATTCCTTGAGTCGGCTGAGGCTTATCGGGCCTTATCTGCAGTAAAGCAGTCTGACTGGTACGATTAATGCCAATGGTTCGAAAAGCTGTCCGGCTGACGCGATCGCCTTCAGGTCCGTAAGGGTCAAAGGCTGTATCTTGGTAGTGATTGCTCAGGACATATTTAATATCTTCAACTGTAATCTTGCGATAGGGCTTTTGCGACCAGGGAATAAAGAAACTGCGCGGATCCTGCTTAATTTCAGGATTCAAAAATCGCTGCATGGCCCAGGCACGGGGCGTATTGTAATGCCTGTCCTTATCTTTTTGGCTGCCAAAGGCATAGCGGGGATTAAAATGCTCATTGGAATAGGTCAAATCCAGATGATTGTCGTCGATAAAGTCTCTCAAATCACTAGAAAAAAGATAATCCTCCGGATTATTAAATTCAAAATGGTCAATTCCCAGCTGATTAGGATTGGTCACATAGGAATCATCCGGAACACGGCGCGCAATCCAGTGGTGGCCGCCAATGGTTTCCAGCCACCAAATTTCATCTGCATCTGAAAAAGCAATGCCGTTTGATTCATAGGTGCCGTATTCTTCTAACAATTTTCCCAGCCGCTCCACACCTTCACGGGCTGAACGAATATAAGGCAGTACCAAGGTCAGCATGTCTTCTTCCCCAATACCTGCTGCAACTAAGGGATCTGCTCCCAAGACACGGCTGTTTGTCGTGATGGTTTCAGTTGCACTCATGGCGACATTCATCTCATTGATACCTGCTTCTCCCCAAATTCCATCTTTATCTAATGCATTAGGAACAGAGGTATAAGACAAGGGATCATCAGGCAGATCCATGGCAAATGAGGATAAAACGGACTGGTAATGTCTGGGCTGCTTTTGCGGACTAATTACTTCAAACTTTTTAGGGCAAAAATCACCGCTTTGTGAATCTTCGGTTCTGGCAATCATGGTAGAGCCGTCATAACTGGCTTTTTTCCCGACGAGGATCGTTGTACAAGTCACTGTTTTCTCCTTTACTATAATTCTTCTGCTAATTTATTAATCTTTCTGAGCCTGTGATTGACGCCGCTCTTGGTCAGCGGCGCATCTAAGCTGTCAGCAATCTGTTGGATGGAAAAATCTGGGTTGGCGACTCGTATTTGAGCAATCTGCTGCAGTTCTACCGGCAGACTTTCCAAACCGACGCTGTCTCTGATTTTAATGATATTATTGATTGTTTTCATGCTGGCACTGATGGTTCTGGCAATATTAGCTGTTTCGGCATTGCTGGCCCGATTGACATCATTTCTGGTTTCTCGCATGATTTTGATTTTTTCAAAGGCCAGCATGGCTTCCATACTGCCGATGATAATCAAAAAATCCATAATATCTTCAGCCTTTTGCAGGTAAGTAACCGCACCGTGCTTGTGTTCAATGACCTTGGCATCCAGCATGAATTTTTGCATCAGTTGGGCTAAATCTTCCGCATGGTCCAGGTAAACAGAGAAAATTTCCAGCTGATATTTGCCGGATTCCGGATCCCGAATAGAACCGGTAGACAAAAACGCCCCCCGCAAGTAAGAACGTCCGGCATCATCATCCGACAGGATTTTTCCCTGGATGCCCGTCTCAATACCAAAGAATGAGTCTGACAGCTGCAGATCTGACAGGATGCTGTCCACATGGCAGTCAAGAAAAACGGTGTAGACGCGGTTTTTTCTCAGATTGGTCTTTTGATGGTACTTGATCTCGGGGACAATTTGGTAAAACTGCTCCAGCAGGGCATAGATATGACGGGCAATTTTTGCATTTTCGGTAATAATGGACAAAGTCAGGCCTTGATGCGTCAAACCCAGATTGCCTGACATTTTAATAATAGCTGACAATTCGTTTTTGTCAGCTGATTCCAAATTTAAAATTTCTTCTTTGACAGATGTCGTAAAACTCATAATTCCTTCATTCTAATCAGGCTCATCAATTCGGCAACAACACTGTCACCATTGTGAAAGGCTCCGCCATTTTCCAGACAGAGGAAATTTGATGAGACGACTCTTGGTACCTGCTCTTTAAGACCGGCAAAATCGTGTTCTACTTGAACCAGATACTCGTCAAATTTATTAGAATTCATATATTCCTTAGGTACCTTTTCAACATTGACCAAGACGGTATCAATAAATTTTTGCCCTAAATGGCGGTTGAGCACGCGCACATGATCGGCATCAGTAAAATGCTCTGTCTCACCGTACTGTGTCATGATGTTACAGACATAAGCCACCTCTGCCTTCGTTTGACAAAGTGCCTGACCGATCTCATCAATGACTAAATTCGGCAAAATGGATGTAAAGAGTGAGCCCGGACCTAAAACAATCATGTCACTGTCCATAATGGCATCAACAACCTTGCGGCTGGCCGCTGGTTTTATATCATCATAGCTGTTGGTGACATAAACATGATCTATCATTCCCTTATGTTTAGCAATCTGACTTTCACCGACAACTTCCTGTCCGTCTTGAAAGACGGCGTGAAGTGTCAGGGCTTTTTCACTGGAAGGATAGATTTTACCGGTAACGTGGAAAAATTTTGACAGAATCTGCATGGCATTGTAAGTAGAGCCTTGCATTTCTGAAATACCGGCAATGATTAAATTGCCAAGCGGGTGCCCGGCAAGCGCCCCGTCCTCGGCATTAAAACGGTACTGGAAAATCTTCTCGTAAAATCTGGGCATATCGCTCATCGCTACTAAAACATTGCGAAGATCGCCGGGAGGTGTCATCTGCATGACGTGGCGAATAGCACCTGAGCTGCCGCCATCATCTGCTACCGTGACAATAGCTGTAATATCCACATCTTCATGACGCAGACTGCTTAAAAGGACAGGCAGGCCTGTACCGCCGCCGATAAGGGTTATTCTTGGTTTTCTCATGAGCGATTCACTGTCTCCTTACGTCGATTCTTATCACGATGGCTTTCATGAACGGTCCAATTTTGCTTCAGATCTTCCGCCAAACGATGAGCAAAGGCCACGCTGCGGTGCTGGCCGCCTGTGCAGCCGATAGCGATGGTTAAAACAGATTTCCCTTCCTTTTGATAGCCCGGCAGAATAGGTTTTAACAGCGCTAAAAGATGTTGGTAAAATTCTTCTGATTCCTCGTGATCCATAACATAGTCTGAGACATCTTTGTCAAGCCCGGTTTTGTCGCGCAGTTCAGGTTTATAGTATGGATTGGGCAAAAAGCGCACATCAAATACCAAGTCGGCATCCAAAGGCAGACCGTATTTAAACCCAAAACTGACAACTTCCAGGTGAAAGCTGTCCTGGTCTTTTTCACCTGAAAACTGATCTGAAATGGTTTTGCGCAGCTGCCGCGGTGTTAAATCTGTGGTATCAACAACATTCTGACTGAGATTTTTTAAAGGAGCCAGAAGTTTTCGCTCAAGGGCAATACCGTCCAAGACACGCCCGGTCGTTGCCAAAGGATGGCTGCGGCGGGTTTCTTTGTAGCGTGACACCAGCTCACTGTCAGTAGCATCTAAAAAGAGAATCCGAAAATTAATGGAGTCGTTTAATTCTATCTTGTCCAAAATAGAGCTGACTTCCTTGAAAAAAAGACGGCTGCGCATATCAACGACCAGGGCAACCTTATCATTTTCACCGCTGCTTTCAACCAATTCCAAAAATTTAGGCACTAGGGCCGGCGGCATATTATCAATCGTAAAGTAACCTAAGTCTTCAAAAGACTGGATAGCAACGGTTTTCCCGGCACCGCTCATGCCTGTGACAATGACAAGATCAATTTTTTTGTCAGACATTTTCACTGCTCCTTTTCTCTAGCTCTTCCACTTTCTCAATCAGGGCCTGATTTTGCTCCTGCATATCTGCTAACTGTTTGGTAATAGAAACCAGCATTTCTGCCTGCAGTTTCTGAATTTCCAAAAGATCTGACTGGTCTTGGTGCACCAAGTGGTCAATTTTAGCATGCAGCAGCCTTACGCCCTCTTCAGATTTCTTGTTAACATTATAATCGTTTTTAGCCTGCAGACGGTCATAGTCCGAAGCACGGTTTTGACTCATCATAATCAAGGGAGCCTGAATGGCCGCTAAGGTAGACAGAGCCAAATTCAAAAGAATAAAGGGATAGGCATCAAAGACCAAGCCAAAGGGTTTGATGACATTAAACGCCATCCAGAGAATCATCAGGGCAACAAAACAGATGATGAAGGTCCATGAACCGCCAAAGCGCGCAACATCATCAGCTATCCTCTGGCCGAATGTTATTTTGCTGTCCCACTCTTCCTGCAGATTCAATGGTTTATAGTCCTGGTTTTTGCTTACTTCATAGACCGTTTCTCGGACATAGTCGTTCTTTTTATTAGCTTTTTTTACAATTTCCTGTAAAAACATCAAGCGATACTGCGCCAAATTCTTATGGCTGATAAAACTTTTTTCAGTCAGCTGCGGATGGTGCTGCAAGAGGAGTTTTTGCAGACGTTTATCCAAATCAGATAAAAAAACCCCTTCCTCTAAGAGATAGCTTTTATGGTCAATAGCATCTGCTAACCGTTCACCCTTGGTCATACCCTGCCTTCTTTCTATTGCTTCTATTATAACAAAAAAACCGCTTCAGCGGACTTTTTTAAGAAGCGGATCGCTAAAAATCGGGCTTAGCACAGCGCCCGTTTTTAATCACGGTTAATCGTCACCCCCAGAACAGTTAAATGCCCATTGCTGACCAAGGTAATGACTAAGCGGGCTAATTCCTTTGAGGGCATATCAAAATTGGATTTTATCCACCACATAAGCGTCCCTGTAAAAATACTGGTCAGATAAGCAACGATAAAATCCGTAGGCACTGATTCTCCGGATTCTGTGACATTCAGCTTTTCCAGCAAATCAGCATACTTTTCTCTTAAGAGCTTGCCGAAATTTTCCTGCATGATTTCCTGCGAGATACTCTTTAAAGCTATCTTGGCAATGGAGGGATTCTTTTCCAGGCTGTGATAGAAATTTGTCAATAAATTTTCTGCTCTTCTGACCTGCACAATATCACCGTTTGTCACCTGAGCCGCATCAATCATATCAGATAACTGCTGCAGCAGCTGCCTGTGAATGCCTTGCTGCAGTTCATCCTTGTCTGCATAGTGGGCATAAAATGTCGCACGGTTGATCATAGCTTCATCGGCAATGTCCTGCACCGTAATTTTTTCATAAGGCTTTTCACTCAAAAGCTTGGTAAAAGCATCAAAAATCAGTTTTTCTGTCCGCAGGTAACGAATATCTGTAAATTTCATGAGCACTCTCTTCTGCTAAAACTAAAAATGTATTCTGATCAGTCCAGATTGTCACAATCAGCTGGGGTACTGTCAGCTTTATCCTTTGCAAGATAAGCAACACTTTGTCGGGGATGTGTTGTTTAAACAACAGTTTTTTTAAAATCAACGATTGAATTTGTCTTGCTGAGTTCTATAATAATATTATAACAGACAGGCTGTTGACTAAGCAACAGATTGTTGCAGGACTAGCAAGCCTGTCGCCTAAAAATAAGAGAAAGGAGCAAGACGGGCGAAAAACCAAGCAACTGTTAATGTGAGATGCTTTCTATTTGGACGTATTTCCATTTTCTGCCATTTTTTGTCTGTCTGCTGTCTTAATGATGTATAAAGCAGGAATTGATGTTGGATCAACAACCGTTAAACTAGTTGTGTTTGATGAGGACTATCATTTAATTTTTTCACGCTATGAACGCCATTTTTCAGATGTCAAAACTGCTACTGTCAAAGTACTGAGAGAAGCTGTTGCTGATATTGGCGACCAAACAGTCAGTATTGCTATTACCGGTTCGGGAGGTATCGGCCTGTCCGATGCTGCTGATATTCCTTTTGTGCAGGAAGTTATTGCAGCCACTACGACGGTTGAAAAACTGATTCCTGAAACCGATGTGGTGATTGAGCTGGGCGGTGAGGATGCCAAAATGACCTTCTTTGGCGATACCCTGGAACAGCGAATGAACGGGACCTGTGCGGGCGGTACCGGAGCCTTTATTGACCAAATGGCAGAGCTTTTAAAGACGGATGCCAACGGGGTTAATGAACTTGCCAAGAATTATGAAACCATCTATCCCATTGCCAGCCGCTGCGGAGTCTTTGCTAAAACCGATGTGCAGCCTCTCATCAACGAAGGCGCCCGCAAAGAAGACATTGCCGCTTCTATTTTTCAAGCTGTGGTTAATCAAACGATTGCAGGTCTTGCTTCAGGCCGTAAGATTACAGGGAACATAGCCTTTTTAGGCGGTCCGCTTTTCTTTATGAGTGAGCTGCGTCAGCGTTTCATCGAGACTTTAAATATTGCCCCTGAACATGTGATTTTCCCAGAAAATCCACAGCTCTTTGTTGCCATGGGAGCAGCTCTTGAAGAAGAGCAGGCCCAGCTGAGCCTGACACAAATTATTGACAATCTTGAAAAAAATACCTCGCAATCCTTGGTTCCTCAAAATACCTTGGACTGTCTTTTTAAAAATCAAGCAAATCTGGAAGACTGGCGTGAGCGCCATGATGAAGCCAGCGCTCAGTACAGGGATATCGCAAGCGTTTCTGGTCCCGTTTTCTTAGGGATAGATGCCGGTTCGACAACTTCAAAAGTCATCTTAACGGATCCCAGCGGCAGCATTCTCTTCCAGCACTACAGCAACAACCAAGGCCAGCCCTTGGAAAATATCATTGCTGTTCTGAAAAAATTGTACCGCCAATTGCCTGATGAAGCCTTTATTGCCCGCTCCTGCGTGACCGGCTACGGCGAAAACCTAATCAAAGCCGCTCTGCGTGTGGATTACGGTGAGGTTGAAACGGTCGCCCACTTCAAGGCCGCCAATTATTTCAATCCCGGTGTTGACTTTATTTTAGATATCGGCGGTCAAGACATGAAAGCCATGTCTGTCCAAGACGGCGCTCTGTCGAGCATCCAGCTCAACGAAGCTTGTTCGTCGGGCTGCGGTTCTTTCATTGAAACCTTCGCCAAATCGCTTAAATACGATGTCAGAGATTTCGCTCAGGCTGCTCTGTTGGCTGAACATCCTGTTGATCTGGGATCAAAATGTACCGTTTTTATGAATTCAAAAGTCAAGCAAGTTCAAAAAGAAGGTGCCACCGTTGCTGATATTTCTGCCGGACTTTCTTACTCAGTCATTAAAAATGCCCTCTATAAGGTTATCAAACTCAAGCGCCCTGAAGATTTAGGCGAAAAAATTGTCTGCCAGGGCGGCACCTTTTACAATGAGGCAGTCCTTCGCGCCTTTGAACTGGTATCAGGCCGCCAAGTCGTTCGTCCCAATATCGCCGGGCTTATGGGTGCTTATGGCTGTGCACTCATTGCTCAGGAAAAATACGAAGACGAGCTTGCCTTGGAACATCAAGGACAAACAGATCAAACTGCTGACCGGCCGGAAATGGCTATGGCCTAAAGGAGAATGCTATGTCTGAACAACTGACTCAACGCAAACGTTCAAGCATCATGAATCTGGACGAATTAGATACGTTTACTGCTGAAAAAGAATTCACACGCTGCGGTCTGTGTGAAAACAACTGCGCCCTGACTGTCACTATTTTCAGCGACGGTTCAAAATTTGTTACCGGCAATCGCTGCGAACGCGGGGCTGAAAAGGTTACTAAGATTAAATTTGACCGCAGCCGGCAAAAAGAAAATCTGGTTGATTACAAATACAAAAAACTCTTTAAGTTTAAAGCGCTGTCAAAACGCGATGCCGTTCACGGTGTGATAGGCATTCCGCGGGTGCTCAATATGTATGAAAATTATCCTCTCTGGCATACAATACTGACTGACCTTGGTTTTCGCGTACAGATCTCACCAAAATCTGACAAGAAACTTTTTGAAAAAGGAATCGAAACGATTCCGAGCGACACAGTCTGCTACCCTGCCAAGATGGTGCACGGCCATATCCAAGCCCTGATTGACAAAAAGGTTGATGCCATTTTTTACCCAAGCGTTATCTATGAACGCATGGAAAACAGTAAGGCACCCAACCATTACAACTGTCCTATCGTCCAAGGTTATCCGGAAGTGATTGAAAAAAATATGGATCCCATTCGTGACGGCCAAGTTAAATTTTATCACCCATTCGTCAATTTAGCTGACCCGGAAACCCTTGTTCACTCTCTGAAACAAGCCTTTGCGGACTACGATGACATAACAGCCGAAAAAATTCGTAAGGCTGTTGAACATGGCTACCAAGCTTTGGCTGATTTCAAGGCTGATTTGCAGGCCAAGGCTGATGAGCTGCTGACAGCTATCAGCATGAAGGGCGAAAAGGCAATCGTTCTTTCCGGCCGTCCTTATCATCTTGACCCGGAAATTAATCACGGCATTGCTAATATCATCGTTCAGGAAGGTTTTCATGTTTTGACAGAAGACATGGTGTCAGGCTTAGAAGAAGTCTCTGGTTTGCGTGTTGTCAATCAATGGGTCTACCATTCCCGTCTCTATGCAGCGGCCAAAGTCGTCGCTAAAAATCCCAATCTGGAATTGGTTCAATTAAACAGTTTCGGCTGCGGTCTTGATGCCGTAACGACTGACCAAGTTGAAGAAATCATGCGCGGCCACAATAAGCTCTATACCGTCCTTAAAATTGATGAAGGCAGCAATATGGGAGCTATCCGCATCCGCCTGCGGTCTCTCAAGGCCGCTGTCGAAGAACGTGATAATAAGCTCAAAAAAGCCAACTTAAATCACATCTTCAGTCAAGCGCCGCAATTTATCAGTAAAACCGAAAGAGATGAGGAAGAGGATGCCTCGGTCAATGAGCCTGTCTTCACTAAAGAAATGAAGAAAACGCATACGCTGCTCATGCCCATGCTGTCTCCCATTCACCAAAACGGGCTGATCGAAGAAGCCTTCAAGCAAGCCGGTTACAATGTTGTTATTCTGCCCGCCATGGACCGAAAAGCTGTTGATGTTGGTCTCAAATTTGTCCACAATGATGCCTGCTATCCTGCTATCATCACTATCGGCCAGCTGGTTGAAGCCTTAGAAAGCGGCAAATACGACCTCAACAACACCAGTGTCATGATGACTCAGACAGGCGGCGGCTGCCGGGCAACCAACTATATCCCGCTCCTGCGCAAGGCTTTAAAAGATGCAGGCTTCCCGCAAATTCCGGTTGTTTCGATTTCCATGGGCAATCAGGGGACAGAAGAAACCCCGGGCTGGAATATTACGCTTTCTTTTGTCAAACGGCTCCTCATTGCCGTGCTCTATGGCGATCTTTTCGAACGTGTTCTCTACCGTGTCCGTCCTTACGAAAAAGTCCCCGGCACGGCCAACGCCCTCTATGATAAATGGCTGAGCACCGCCAAGAAAAATATCAAATCCGGTTCTTACTTCGAATTCAACCGCAACATGAAACGGATCATCAAGGAATTTGATCAGCTTGAAACGGTTGATTTTGACAAAAAACCCCGTGTTGGTGTGGTTGGCGAAATTCTAGTTAAATACGCACCTACTGCTAATAATGATATTGTCGGTATTATCGAAAGAGAAGGCGGTGAGGCTGTCGTTCCTGATCTGATTGGCTTTATGAACTATTCCCTTTTCAATCAAATCTGGAAGGCCGATGAACTCAATATGAGCCAAAAGACCAAGCGTCTGGCTAAACTGGGCATTGATGCCATCAATCTCCTTGAAAAACCGATGAATAAGGCCCTTGAAAAATCGCAGCGCTTTGAAGGCATCGAATCTATTTATGACATTGCTGACGGTGCGTCTAAAATTATTTCCATTGGCAATCATACCGGTGAAGGCTGGTTTTTGACAGGTGAGATGATCGAACTCCTCAACAACAATGTCAAAAACATTGTCTGCCTGCAGCCGTTCGGCTGTCTGCCAAATCACATTGTTGGTAAAGGTATGATCAAGGAGCTGCGCCGCCAATATAAGGGAGCAAACATTGCTCCGATTGACTATGATCCGGGCTCCTCAGAAGTCAATCAGCTCAACCGTATTCGTCTTATGATGACGACCGCCAAAAAAATGCAAAAAGCCTAGAAACTCGCTGACTATCATAGCAAAAGCCCGAGCGTTACTGTCGCTCGGGCTTTTTTCTGCTTTTTGACTTAGTCAATATAAGCAATCACTTCAATTTCAATCTTAGCGTCTTTGGGCAGACGGGCAACCTCAACAGCGGAACGCGCCGGGAATTCCTGACCGAAAGCTGTCGCATAGACTTCGTTGAAAGGTACGAAATCCTTGATGTCGGCTAAAAAGCAAGTCGTTTTGACAACATGGTCAAAGTCCGTGCCCGCTTCTGATAAGATAGCTGAGATATTCTTTAACACTTGCTGAGTTTGTTCCTGAATGGTCTCGCCAACAATTTCGCCTGTTTGAGGCGACAGGGCGATCTGACCGGAGGCAAACAAAAGGTTACCGGCAATTTTTCCCTGAACATAAGGCCCGATAGCTGCAGGTGCTTTATCTGTCTGAATTTTTTTCATAGCTCTTCCTTCTTTCTTTTATCTGGTTTATAATTGCTGACCAAGTTGATCGACTGTACGGATGGCCTGCGCAAATTTTTCAGGATCAAAAGGCGTGTTGCGGTATTCATTGGTTGTCAGAGCAACTTCAACAATCTTAGGAATATCTTCCTGAGTCAAGCCCAGTTCCTGCAGGGTTACCGGCAGCCCTAATTCCTTGTTGAACTTGGCTACACGTTCCAGCTCTTCCTGCTCATCAAAATAAGCATGCAAGACCAGCACACCGTAGGAAACAACCATACCATGGAGATATTCTCCTTCGCGCTTAATGGCAGTTGTTCCATTGTAAAAAGCATGCGCATGACAAGAATTGTAGTAAAAATCAGGCTGATTGACTAAATTAGAAGCATAGCCGGTTGATACCACAATATCAAGGGCGATTTCTTCAACTGCCTGAGATGCCTTGTTATTGCGAACATCTTCCAGCCCTTGCGGACCATAGCGGTAAAAGGCATCCTTTGAAGACAGAGCCACAGCCTCACCCAATGTTGCGGTATGAGGAAAGGCTGCTGCTCCTTTTTTCTTTGCTTCCGAGATAGCATGCTCTACCTCAGGAGCTTTCGAAATACCATCACCAATACCGGCCCAGAAGTATTTTTCAGGTGCTTGGGCAATGACTCGTGTATTGATGAAAATATGGAGCGGTGAGTCAGGATAACCATATTTTAAAAGGGAATGGTCATCATTATAAACGACCGCTATTGCTGTTCCGGCTGAACAATTAGAACAAATTGTCGGGAAAGTAAAGGTCGGTTTATCCAGTTCTTTAGCAACCATTTTAGCGGTATCCAGTGCTTTTCCGCCGCCAAAACCAAAAATAGCATCCGCCCGCTGCACATCAGGATTGGCTGCCAGTTTATCAATGTTTGTTTGGGTCGAATCAACGCCGTAAACAAAGCTGCCCGTCACGTCAATACCTGCCTGTACCAAAATAGCACGAACCTCATCTTCGCTGCTGGCCAAGGCTCTTTTCCCTCCAATTAAGACCACACTTTTAATATGGTAGGGTTTTAAGACCTCAGGAATTTCTTGGTAGCAGTCTTCGCCATAGCTATAGTTTGCCATTACAGTAGTTGTCATTACAGTTCCTCCTATGAAACAAGTGGCCATCGTCTTTTTCTAGGCGGTGACAATCTATTAATGAGGCAGAAAGACAAAAAATGGTCTTCAAACAGCTTGAAAACCACCTCTTATAACTGCCTGATGCTTTCTATTATAGCAAAATATTCAGAAAATTAAAATAAAGACTTTATTAAAAAAACCAGTCCCAGCTGTGGGACTGGCTGCCATCAGAAGCAAGCGCCAAATTAAGATAATTTACGGTTCAATCCGATGCAGCATCCGCGGGAAAGGAATGGCTTCACGGATGTGTTTGGTACCTGCTACAAAAGTTACCATGCGCTCTAAACCAAGACCAAATCCACAGTGCGGGACAGACCCGTACTTGCGCAGGTCAAGATAAAAAGCATAATCATCCGGATTAAGTCCGTTTTCCTTGATCTTCTCAAGTAGGGTGTTATAATCCGTTTCACGTTCAGAACCGCCAATAATTTCACCGTAGCCTTCCGGCGCAAGCAAGTCGGCACAAAGCACACGATCCGGATTGCCCGGCACCGGTTTCATGTAAAAGGCTTTTAAGCTGGCCGGATAATTGACGACAAAAGTCGGCAGGCCAAAGTAGTTGGAAATCCATGTTTCGTGGGGTGAGCCAAAATCATCGCCGTGCTCAACATGTTCATAATCAGCGTCCTCATCGCCTTCATGCTCCTGAAGAAGTGTGATGGCATCATCATAAGAGACACGCTTAAACGGTTCAGCAATGTATTTTCTGAGTAAATCAGCATCACGCTCTAAAATGTCAAGAGCCTGCGGTGCCCGATCGAGAACACCCTGAATAAGAGCCTTGACATAGGCTTCCTGCAAATCAAGGGACTGTTCATGTGACATGAACGGGTATTCCGCATCCATCATCCAAAATTCTGTCAGATGGCGGCGGGTTTTTGATTTTTCAGCACGGAATACCGGTCCGAAGTCAAAGACCCGTCCAAGCGCCATAGCACCTGCTTCCAGATAGAGCTGGCCGGACTGGCTGAGAAAGGCCGGCTCACCAAAGTAGTCTGTTTCAAAAAGATCGGTCGTGTTTTCAGCTGCATTGCCTGATAAGATCGGACTGTCAAATTTGATAAAGCCGTTTTGATCAAAAAATTCATAAGAAGCATAGATAACTGCATTACGAATCTGCATGATGGCCATCTGCTTGCGCGAACGCAGCCAGAGATGGCGGTGATCCATCAAAAAGTCTGTTCCGTGTTCTTTAGGCGTGATAGGATAATTTTCTGATTCGCCAACGACTTCAACACCTGTGACATCAAGCTCATAGCCGAATTTTGACCGTTCATCTTCCTTGACAACACCTGTTACCAAGACAGCTGTTTCTTGGTTGAGGTGCTTGATAGTATTGAATTTTTCGGTTCCTTCTTCTTCACCGAATTTTTCGATAAAGTTTGGTTTAAAAGCCACGCCCTGAAAAAAAGCGGAGCCGTCACGCAGCTGAAGAAAGGCAATTTTACCCTTGCCTGACTTGTTGGCAACCCAGCTGCCTATGGTTACCTCTTCGCCAACGTGTTTTGGAACATCGATAATGGATACTAAGTCTTTAGACATGTTTAGTGGTTCTCTTTTCTACTTTCTTATTTGCTTATGATTTCTTTGATGGAGATGAAGCTGATGACAGGTTCTGAGGAAGTCTTGCCATAGTGCCTTGTTCGACTTTCGACAGTCACAAGATAGTGTCTATCCAGAGACGTTTTTTCCCATGGACGTTTATAAGACAGTTTAAACTGGTGGCGGCCACTTGCCAGCACTTTCCCTTTAAGATAGGCAAGGTCTGAGCGTCCTGCCCACAATTGATAATCAGCTCCGTAAAACGGCGACAAATCTTCAGTGGTTATATCATCTAAATCCAGCTTTTCTGAAACATCACTGACTTTCCAGCCATAGCCGGTCGAGCCATTGGAGACAAAAGTCAGCTTAAAGGTATCATCAGACTTTTGAATCTGAATGTCCCCTCGGTCAAAGGCAAGGTGCATGGCCTTATTTTTAACGGTCGTGAGCTCCCTTTTGGTTTGAAAAAGGACCCAGCTGAGACCTATGATGATTATAAGCAGAATGGCCGGGATGGCATAACGACGAAGTATTTTAGCCATGGCTTAGTTCTCCATAAAGACCTTGAGACGGCGGACTGCTTCTTTTAAGGTATCCATGTCAGTCGCATAGCTCATGCGGACATTTTCAGGAGCTCCAAAGCCTGCCCCCGTCACCAAAGCAACACCGACTTCTTCCAAAATAGCCGTTGTAAAGGCAGTCACATCTGTATAGCCTTTCATTTCCATGGCTTTTTTAACATTTGGAAAGAAGTAAAATGCTCCCTGCGGCTTCACTAACTCAAAACCGGGAACTTCTGCCAGCAGCGGATAGATCGTATTGAGACGTTCCTCAAAGGCCTGACGCATTTCTTCAACACTGTCCTGATCGCCGGTCAGAGCTTCAATAGCCGCATACTGAGCCGCAGTTGTCAAATTAGATGTTGTCTGGCTGACAATTTTTGAAATGGCTGCAACAATTTCAGAATCTGCAACAATATAGCCGACGCGCCAGCCGGTCATTGAATAAGTTTTGGAAACGCCATTGACAACAATCGTCTGCTTACGAATCGTTTCTGACAAACTTGAAATTGGAATAAATTCAGCACCGTTGTAAACCAAGCGGCCATATATGTCATCAGCCAAAATTAAAATATCATGTTCTACAGCCCAGTTGCCGATAGCTTCCAGCTCTTCTTTGCTGTAGATCATTCCTGTCGGATTGGAAGGGCTGTTGAGCAGAAGCATCTTAGTCTTATCTGTCCTTGCTGCTTCCAGCTGATCCAGACTGGCTTTAAAGTGATTGGCTTCACTGGTTTTGACAAAAACCGGAACCCCTTCATTCATCTTAATCTGATCAGCATAAGACACCCAAAAAGGCGTCGGAATGATGACCTCATCCCCTGAGTCAATAAGGGCGGCAAAGAGCGCATAAAGCATAAATTTAGCACCGGTTCCGGCAACGACCTGACTGCGCTCTACAGAATAGCCGTAAAATTTTTCAAAGTAGCGGCTGACGGCATCTTTTAGCTCAGGCAGGCCTGAGGCAACCGTATAAAATGAAGCGCTGCCGTCTTGGATAGACTTAATAGCTGCATCCTGAATATGCTTAGGCGTTATAAAGTCCGGCTGCCCCACAGAGAGCTCCAAAATATCCCGTCCCTGTGCTTTCAGTTCTTTGGCCCGTGCACTGGCAGCCAACGTAACTGATTCTTCCATCTCTAAAACACGCCTTGATAATTTAACCATCCTGTCTCCTTCTTCTCAAACACTGACTCATAGCATTATACACTAATACTTTTTATTATATCAAACATAGCCTAAATTTCAATTGCCATTTTGAATATTCTTAACGGTCCGCACAGCTAAAACTAAGATTTTAGAAAACGTTTGACTTGAAAAGATGCCTTCATTGTGTATTTATCATTTTCTTTCAGATTAGGTCAAAAAACAGGCATTTCAAAAAGGAGTGCCTGTTTTGGTTGATATCAAGACCTTAAAAAACGAGACGTTTCATCGAGGATTTTTTGAAATCCCTGACTGTTAAGAGGGAACTGTGCAGATAAGGCATCATAAATGGTCTTACCATATCTCTTGCGTATAATCCGGCTGTCTAAAATGACAATGGCTGACAGCTGGCTGCTGCTGCGCTTTGTTCGGCCGATAGCCTGCCGCAGGCGTAAAATTGCACTGGGCAGGGCATAATCATAGAAAGGATTCTTGCCTTCCTGTCTGAGCCTGCGATTCAGTTTTTTAACAAAGAAATTTTCAGGATTGTCAAAAGGCAGACGCGTAATAACTTCAATCAGCCGATCCTGCTCAACAAAATCAACTCCCTCCCAAAAACTGCCGGTTCCCAAAAGAAGACCAGTCTCTCCTCGGTCAAAGCGCCGTTTGACATTAAAAGCCGTCCCGTTTTTGTCCTGGGTTAAATGAGGCAGCTGAGCTTCATCAAGCCGTTCAGACACGGCAAACATTGTTTTTTTAGAATTAAAGAGCGCAAGCACAGGTTCTTGGAGCTGCGCCAAATGCAGCAGGCGCTCTGCCAGCAGATGCTCATAATCTGTATCTGACAGCTCACTGATATCAGGCATACTCTCATCAATCCAAATAGCCTGCTGCTTAGATTTATCACTGGGCACACTGTCAAAGCTAAAGGTTGTAAAGCCCAGCAGATTTGCTAGACTGACCTGAGGACTGATACGAAGGGTAGCCGAAACCAGATACGTTTTCTTGGTCGGCGGCAAAAAACCGGTGAAATCTGTAAAATCCAAGCGGGCAGACTTGAGCAGCACAAGCCGGTGATCCGGAGAAACTTCTTCTTCAAACCAAAAATCCGAAAAAGGCTCTGCAAACAGCTGCTGCAAATCAGCCAAATCCGCAAGATCAAGTTCTGCCAGATTCTGTCTCAGATGCTTGACATCCTCTTCTTTAAGCTGCTTTCTTCTTCGTTTATAAAAAAGCGTCAGCAAATGATTCAGTTCAAACTGGATGCTCTCCAGCAGCCGCTTCTCTAAAATATCCTGAGAATTTTCCAGGAGCTGACTCAATGTCTGCAAGGTCTTAGTCATGTTAAGCTGTTTTTGTGAAAATTGCTCCAAAGCTAAAAATAATTTTTGTGCCTCATCAATAACTAAAATCTGATTTTCTACAAAAGCCTTGTCATCTTCGATCCGTGTCAGCAGATAGGCATGATTGGTAATAATTATTCGGCTGTTCTGAGCCCTCTGATAGCTTTTTTGCCAGAAGTCGCAGCCGTCAAAAAGCGAGTGCCTGCTGAGACGGCCATCGTGCCTGATTTCATCGAAATAAGCGGCATAGCGCTGTTTCTGCCTGATTTCATCCAGATCACCGGTTTTTGTTTCCAGCAGCCAAACCAGAAGCTGCATTTTATAGCGGTTTAACAGACGGTTGTCATCGCTTCTTGCTAAAGTCTCGTAAAAACTGTCCAATTTGAGGTAGTTTTGAGGACTTTTCAAACTGTGGCAGTTAAGGTGAAAAACCTCCCTCAATGCTTTGGCTTCATTAGCCATAATCTGATCCTGCAGCACCTTAGTCGGAACACTGACAATAATCTGCTCTGTCGCAGCATTATTAAGCAAAGGCAGCAGGTAGCCGTAGGTTTTGCCGATGCCTGACTGCGCTTCGATGAAGCTGGCTCTGGGATCGTCAAATTGTTTTTCAATAAGATTGGCAAATGCCAGCTGCTTGGGTCGGTCTTCAAGATTCAAAAGAGCGATATTGGTTGCAAAATTTTGGGATAGCTGGCGCTCCTGCAGGACAGGCTCTTCTTTTCTTAAAACAAGACCTGCTGTTTCCTGATAACCTTCTGCCAGATAAACAGGAGCCAGCTCCAAGGCTTCTTCAATCGGAAGCTTGGACTCATAAAGCAGACTGTCAGAAAATTCAAGGATTTTCTCCAGCGTTATCCTAGGCAAAGCAGCCATTTTCTTTTTCAGTTTTAAAAACAGCTCGGCAGTTGCTTGGGCATCAGCAATGGCTGTGTGGGCATCCGACAGCTCAATTCCCAAAAGTTCAGTCAGATTGCTCAGTGAATATTTTTCAAAAGTCGGGTAAAAAACCTGCGCCAGCTCAACTGTATCTACACGAGGGCTCAAAAGTTCATAGCCTTCTAAAAAAAGGTGCTCAGCCAAAAGATTAGCATCAAATTTAACATTGTGAGCAACAAAAACACAGTCAGCAATCAGCTCATAAATATCAGCAGCCACCTCAGAAAAATCAGGGGCTTGTTCTAAGCGGGCATCAGTAATCCCCGTCAAGCCGATGATGGCCTGCGAAAGTTTCTCGTGAGGGTTGACATCCGTTTCATAGGTTTGTACAATGCGATTATTTTCAATAATGACAATGCCTACTTGGATAATGGAAGCTGAGCTGCTGGCACTTGTTGCCTCCAAATCGACCACAGCATATTTTCTTGAATTACGTTCCGTCATAACACTAAAATTATATCATATTTAAAGTAAAAATGACGGCTTACTCTTATTTGCACATGCACAACTACAAGAGCTCTGCTGTAGTTGAAAAATAGTTCCGTCTATTTTTTCAAAATGTTCTATGTTATAATAAGCATAATTCTATTTTACGAGGGAGACTGCTGTGAAAAAGAAAACCAAGCTTAATAATTATTATCTTGAAATGATAGAGCATCATTTGGACGTTCCGTATTATCAAGAAAAAAGACGGATTCGGGTGCTTTTGCCCAAGGACTATGATAAAGAAGACTGGGCCGCTTATCCCGTTCTTTACATGCATGACGGTCAAAACATCTTTTACAGCAAGGAATCTTATTCTGGTTATTCTTGGAAAATTATCCCTACTATTAAGCAGCACAAAGAGCTTCCTAAACTGATTATCGTGGGGATTGACAATGCCGGCAGCAACCGGCTCAATGAATATGCTCCTTGGATGACAGATGTAGGAACAACACCCGAAACTGCCAGCAGCGGCGGTGACGGGATGGCTTACGGTGACTGGGTAGTCCATACGGTTAAGCCTTTTATTGACCAACATTACAGAACCAAACCTGACCGCCAAAACACTTTACTGGCTGGGTCATCTATGGGCGGCATCATTACTGCTTACATGGGAGCCGCTTACCCCGAAGTCTTTGGCAATCTGGGCGTCTTTTCCCTAGCATCTTGGTTCAGCGAACGCGATTTCCTGCGCTTTTGCGATCATCATCCTCTGGATAAGACCAGCAGGGTCTTCATTCAGGTCGGTACCAAGGAAGGCGACGAAGTGGACGAAGCCTTTGCTCCCAATATGAATCAGGCCTACATTGACTGCACGCTCCACTACTACCAATCTCTCCTGCGCACAGGGCATCCTATGAAAAACATTGACTTGCATATCATGGCCAATGAAATTCACCATGAAAAATACTGGGCAGATCATTTTATTGACTTTTTAAAATTCACCCTACAAGAATAAAACAAAAACATGGCAGACCGCTGATTATCGCAGCGGTCTGCCATGTTTTTTATGATTTGCAAGGCTTCAGAAAGATCAAATCCGTCCTTCTTCTTCCAGTTTTCCTAAGAAATAGGGCATCTGCACGCGCCACCATTCCCAATCATGGGCAACATCATGCCCCCAAAAATCAAACCAGGCCGGAATTGATTTGGCTTCGAACGCCTCCTGCAGGCGAATCGTATCAATCACATGCGGTTCCTCCCAAGCTCCCTGACCGACAGCAACGATAAAACGATTGCGGCGGTACTGATCCAAAAACCACGGATCATTCTGATTCCACAAATAATCGATAGGCGAATTGTAATAGACAGCTAAATCACCGGCAAAATCGCCTGTGAAAAAGCGCGCATCATAAACACCGGATAAGGCAACAGAAACATCAAAGAGATCCGGATGGCGCAGAGCAAAATTGACCGTATGAAAAGCTCCCATCGAACAGCCCGTAGCAATCATACCGCCGTCCCAATTGGATTCATAACGAATCAGCGGTACCAGTTCATGAATAATGTAGCGATCATAAGCTTCATGGGCTAAGGCCATATCATGACCCGACTTTCCTTCAGCCAGCCAAGATTCCTTATCCAGGGAATCGGGCGTGTAAAATTTAACCAAACCGCGGTTGATAAAATCCTGACAGGCTTCAATCATGCCAAAATCGCCATATTCATTTTGGCTGCCGCCTGACGATGGAAAAACAATGACGGGCTTGCCCGCATGGCCGTAAACATTAAAGTACATTTCCCGGCCGAGCTCTCCCGACCATTGGCTTCTTCTCTCAAAATGCATAGTTAAAATACCACTAGCGAATCAAAAAAATACTTGAAATGGGGTAACAGCTTAAAATCAGAATTTGTTAAACGGTTTTAGCCCCTTTTCAAGTCTTTTAATGGCGCTTATTCCTTTCACACTTGTTGTTTCGATGATAGCAGCTTACACTTTAGCATGGGCAAACTGAACAATATCCCGTAATTCAGCCATTGTTTCAGTCCGTGCAAGAATACCGACCTCACCCATGATTTTTGAAAAAATTCCCGGTACAGATTCGATATCAATGATGTGCTGTCCGTATTGGGCCTTAATGTCCTCCAGCGTGTGAGCATAGCGTTTATTGGCCTTACGCGAAATATAAACAACATTGTAGCGGTGCTGCACATCTGCTGTAAATTGATTGTCTCTGACCACCTTAGCATATTGATCAAAAATATCAAAGTCATCTGCATAATTCCACATGTCAATGGTCAGGCCTCCCGGCGGACGGCAGTTCACTTCCAGCGCCATCAGTTCTTTTGTCTTTTTAATGCGGAAAAATTCAAAATGGAAAAATCGTTCCTTGACATTGAAGGCTTCAACACACTTTTCACCCAGCTGAATCAAGTCCGCTGAAAAATCGCGGGGAACATAGTAGAACATATCGCTGTCTTTTTCTACCGTATCAAGAACAGCTTCAGAATATTCCAAACCGGAATAAAAAACAATATTGCCGTCATGATCTGTCAAGCCATCAAAGGTAATGATATCGCCGTCGATGAATTCTTCCATGATGTATTCAACTGCCGGATTTTGATAGCCAAAGAAATCTTCCAGTTCTGCAGCTGACTTAATCTTATAAGTATCGGAAGCCCCAACCCCGGAGTTGGGTTTAATAATAACCGGAAAGCCGAGCTCTTTGGTCAAGGTTCGGGCATCGTCAGCTCCGGTAAAGACACGTCCGCGGGCAACTTTTAAGCCGGTCTTGCGGAAGATTTCTTTCATCTGTGCCTTGGTCTTGATGGACAGCATATCCTCATTTTTATAACCAAACACATTGAAATCATTCCGCAAGCGGGCGTCTAATTCCAGCCAGTATTCATTATGCGACTCAATGCGGTCAATTTTCCCATATTTATGGGCAAAATAAGCGACAGCACGGTAAACCTGATCATAGTCTTCCATATTATCCACACGGTAATATTCGGTTAAATGATCGCGCAGTCCTTGGCTTAGCTGTTCATAGGGAGCATCCGCAATCCCCAAAGTATTTATGCCGTTTTCATACAAACGGTGGGCAAAGGTTTCAAAATTTGCCGGAAAATGGGGGGAAATCATTACAAAATTCATTTTTCTATCCATCAATAAATCCTCTTTTTGTTTCTACTTCTTTAGTCTAGCATAATTTTTAGGATAATTCTATGGAAATGACAAAATTTTCTGATTATTTACTTGTTAAAAGATACGCAAAATGAAAAAAGACCCTGAGGCCTTTTCCCAATATTTTAATGAAACTGCATGCCGCCATCAACAAGCAGGGTTTGACCCGTAACATAATCCGAATCAGGTCCTGCCAAGAAAGCAACAACATTGGCTACATCTTCCGGCTCTGACAAACGCTGCAGGGTAATATCCTTAGCAAACTGCTGCATGCCCCACTCGTCATCCTTGCCGGCGTTTTTGCCAACTTTGTGAGCAATGTCATACATCATCGGTGTCTTGACAATACCAGGTGCAAAGGCGTTAACAGTGATGCCGTCCTTGGCTAAATCACGCGCTGTTACCTGCGTGATACCGCGCACGGCAAATTTTGTTCCTGAATAAAGGGTTAATTCAGGATTGCCAACCACTCCTGCCTGAGAGGTGGCATTAATAATTTTGCCGCCGTGCCCCAAAGCTTTAAAATGCTTCTGAGCTGCCTGTATTCCCCAGATGACACCGCCGACATTAACACCGTAAACCTGCTTAAATTGCTCTTCAGTGATTGATTCAACCGGAGTTGTCGGACCAAGTCCGGCATTATTGACAACAACAGTCAAATCACCAAATTTTTCAACAACCTTGTCAAAGGCTGCAAAAACATCTTCACGCTTAGATACATCTACGCTGAGAGCAAGAGCATCTGTTTCTGAAAGACTGGCAGCAGCATCCTGGGCTGCCTGAGTATTATAATCAAGAATAGCTACCTTAAAGCCATCCTTGTGAAGACGCTTGGCAATAGCAAGACCAATTCCCTGTCCTGCACCAGTAACAATAGCAACTTTTGTCATAAAAAACCTCCATTTCCCATATAGCAGCAGTATAAACAGGACATGGCAAAAAGTCAATGTAAAATATTGTTCAATTTCTTTCTTTTTAATTTCAAAAGAAAAACAATTTTGTTAAACTAAAGGTATGGAAATTTTACAAACATTAAATGACGCTGCACTTGAAAACACCTACTACCTTATCAATGATCAAGCTGTTCTCCTGATTGATCCGGGAAGCAACACTGATGAGATCATAGCACAGTTAAAAACAATCAACAAGCCGATTGCTGCTGTTTTGCTCACTCATGCCCACTATGATCACATTATGAGCCTTGATGCGGTGCGCCAAAACTTTGACTTCCCGCCCGTCTATATTTCTGAAAAAGAAGCTTCTTGGCTGACAAGCCCAGTAGACAACCTGTCCGGACTTGCCCGTCATGATGACATGGAAGACGTTATCGTGGCTCCTGCTGATTTTTACTTTGACTATGATAAGATTTATCAGCTGTCCGGATTTACTTTCAAAGTGGTTCCGACCCCCGGCCATTCCTGGGGAAGTGTCTCTTTTATCTTTGATGAGGAGGAAAGTGTTTTCTCAGGCGATGCTCTTTTTAGAGAAGCTATTGGCCGCACTGATCTGCCGACCGGCAATTTTGATCAGCTCATTAACAGCATCAAAGAAAAGCTCTTTACTCTCCCCAATCACTTTCAGGTTTTCCCAGGACATGGATCTGCAACCCATATCGGTCACGAAAAGAATTTCAATCCTTTCTTTTAGCTGAGGCATAAAACCTCTTATAAAATGGCTGAAGCACTCAAAACGGACTGATCAAATCAGACAAAAGGGAGCAGAATCAAAACCGTAATTTATTAGAAATCGGTTTTGATTCTGCTCCCTTTGCAGTTACAGTCTGAGGAGATTATCAGTAATTCATTTTCTTATATCTTTAAGAAGCGTCTCATAGATAACACGGAACCAATGGAGCCGATAATAATACCAATGACAAACATCGCTCCAATCAGATAAAAGACAAATGGATTAGGCTCATAAAGAGACAAATTTTGAGTTGCCAGATTAGGGTTAAACTGATCAAAGGCAAACTGATAGAGATAAAAGACAATCAATGACGGAACAATCGCGCCAAGAAGTCCTACCCAAGCACCTTCAAAGAAGAAAGGCATTCTGATATAACCGTTTTTAGCACCGACCAGACGCATAATCTGAATTTCATTGCGGCGGGAAAGAATGGTGATTCGAATGGTATTGGAAATCAGGAAAATAGCAACCAGAACCAAAAGTCCTGTTCCGACAAGCCCCCAGGTTCGAACGAAGTTAGCAAGACTAAAGATACGGTCTGTATCTGTACCGCCGTAGGCTACTGAGTCAACACCTGAAATTTTGTTGATGGCTTTGGCGACTGTTTTAACCTTGCGAGGTGAGGTTGTCTGCACAATGTAAACATCGTACAAAGGATTGGAGTCCCCGTCAAACAGGGTCCAGTCGTCACCCATGGTTTTCTTTAATTTTTCTAATTGTTCATCCTTACTTGAAAAGGTAATCGTTTTAACATTTTTGATCTTTTTAATCTGATTATAAACCTTGTGGTAGTCAGGGTTATCAATCTTTTTGTTTGAATTGTCAGGATCAACATAAGACTGCACATTATCTTTGGAATCAACCTGCAAATAGGTGTTGATCTGAACATTTTTTTCAATGCCGGATGCTAATTTTTCGGTATTCAAGAGAAAAGCTGCAAAGATGCCGACCAAGGTCAGGGTAATCGCTACAGAAGTGATGGCTGCAATAGACATCCAGCCATTGCGCTTGATATTTTTAATGGACTGCCATAAGTGACGGAAAAATCTTCTAATCATTATATCCGTAATCTCCTTCCTCTTCGTCGCGGACAATGCGGCCGTCTTCAATGGCAACCACACGGTGGCGAAGTGTATCTACAATCTGACGATTATGGGTTGCCATCAAAACAGTAGTTCCCTGAAGGTTAATACGTTCCAGCAACTGCATAATTTCCCATGAAATTTCAGGGTCCAGATTTCCTGTCGGTTCATCGGCAATCAAAACCTTAGGATTATTGACAATAGCTCTAGCAATGGCTACCCGCTGCTGCTCCCCTCCTGAGAGCTGATCGGGAAAAGAGCGCATTTTATTTTTGAGTCCGACCAAGTCAAGCACTTCTGCTACACGTTTTTTAATCACACGCGGCTTTTCGCCGATAACTTCCATGGCAAAAGCGATGTTTTCAAACACTGTTTTATTGGGCAGAAGTTTATAGTCCTGAAAGACAACACCGATACCGCGGCGAAGAATGGGAATATCCCGCTTTTTCATTCTGGCCAGATTAAATTTGCCGACCTTAAGAGAGCCTTTGGTCGTTCTTTCTTCACGGTAAAGCAGTCTGATAAGGGTGGACTTCCCTGCACCTGACGGCCCTACCAGATAGACAAATTCACCTTGATTGACAGAAAGCGATACATTTCTCAAGGCAGTTGTACTGCGGTGATACTTTTTGGTAACACCTTTCATTTGAATTAATGCCATGTCTTGCATTTCCTTTTCTTTAATAATATCTTTGGAGAATAGTTCTCCTTTGTAAAAACTGGTTTTCTACTCCATACGCCATTTTAAAAAGGCATCAATGAAGCCATCCAAATCACCGTCCATAACCTTGTCAACCTGTGCCACTTCATAGCCTGTGCGGTGGTCTTTGACCATGGTATAGGGGGTAAACACATAGGAACGAATCTGACTGCCCCAGGTGATTTCTTTTTTATCACCCTTAAGAGCATCTACTTCCTGAGCTTTCTTTTCCTGTTCCTGCTGATAGAGTTTAGCCTGCAGCATTTTCATAGCTCGGTCTCGGTTGCCGTACTGCGTCCGGTCGACTGTTGAAGCTACTACGATACCCGTTGGTATATGGGTCAGGCGAACACCTGTTGAAACTTTGTTGACGTTTTGACCGCCGGCTCCTCCGGAACGGAAAGTGTCCATCTTAATATCCTCATCCCGAATATCCACTTCAATCGTATCATCAAGTTCAGGCATGACTTCAACAGATGCAAAGGAGGTGTGACGGCGTTTAGCCGAGTCAAACGGTGAGATTCTTACCAAACGGTGAACCCCCATCTCTGACTTCAAAAGTCCGTAAGCATTAGGCCCTTCAAAGGACAGGGTTACAGACTTAATGCCGGCTTCATCGCCCGCTTGATAATCTAAGACTTCGACTTTGAAATTTTTGCTGTTGCCAAAACGGGTATACATCCGCAGCAGCATGTCTCCCCAGTCCTGAGCTTCTGTACCGCCGGAACCCGGGTGGATTTCCAAGATAGCATTATTAGCATCATAGGGTTCTGATAAAAGAAGCGTCATTTCATAGCTGGTCATCATCTTGTCCAGCTTTTCCAGACTTTCTTCCAATTCAGCCTGCATTGAGGGTTCTTCTTCTGCTAATTCATATAAAATCTCAGCCTCATCGGCTAAATTTTCCATGTTATGGAAAGTATCATACTTGAGTTTTAAGTCGCTCAGCTCTTGTGAAGTCTTTTGAGCAGCACTGTTGTCATCCCAAAAGTCAGGCTCAGTCATCCGATTTTCTAAGAGAGCGATCTCTTCTTCCAAGCGGTCTAAGTCAAAGAGACCTCCCAAAGCCAGTCAGCTTTTCTTTATTTTCTGCTAATTTTTGGCGCATTTCTGCCATATCCATATTTCATACCTCATTTTCCAGTATCTGTTTTATTCTAACATAGTTCAATTAAAATTGCCATCTATTAATCAGGGCATTTCTTTCTTTTATGATATCGTCATTTTCTGAATCAATGCTTAAAATAAAGTCCCGCAATTCCTCTGTCGGTTTTTTGACAATCTCTCCCAAGGCCCAGATGGCTGTTGCCCGATGAATGGGATTTTGGCTGCTGTCAATGATTTCTAGGAGCTTGACAACGGCACTTTTATCATGAGCATTAGCCAGAGCAATGATAGCATTGCGCTGCAAAATATTCTTTCCCCGCCAGGAACCGGCAATCCTGCCGAATTTTTTCGTAAACTGACTGTTAGATAAATTTAAAAAAGGAATCAGTTCTGGTTCTGCCAATTCAGGATCAATAGGACTGGCCAATGGGTTATTGAGCCCTTTATTATAGGGGCAGCAAATCTGGCAAATATCGCAGCCATAAATAACCGTCTTCATTTTCTTTCTGAATTCCAGATCCATCATGCCCTTATCCTGTGTCTGAAAGGAAAGACAGCGCTTAGCGTTCATGGTGCCATCCCCCAGCAAACAGGACGTCGGACAGGCATCCAGACAGCGGCGGCAGTCTCCGCAGTCATAATCTACAGGACTGTCCGGCTCAATTTCCAGATTGGTAATCAATTCTCCCAGATACATGTAAGAGCCGAATTCTTTGGAAATGACCAAACCGTTTTTGCCGATAAAACCAATGCCGGCCCGCTGAGCCACGGCTGTATCGACCAGGGCTCCGGTGTCCACCATTCCTTTATACTCAAAATGTTCCGTCAGTTTTTCGATTCCCTCAGCTAAGCGTTGGAGCTTATCCTCCAGAACATAATGGTAATCCAAGCCCCAGCTGTTAGGAGTAATCTTGCCGCGCCGGTACTGTGTTTTAGGCGGTTTCACAGGCAGCCTGTGCGGATAGGCTACAGCAATGGAAATGATGGTTTTGGCGCTTGCTAGAGAAAGCTTAGGTTTAATCCGCTCTTCAATATTTTTATGTTCAAAACCTGAAGAACGCCCTTCCTCAACTGAAGCGCGCAGCGATTTTTCCAAGTAAGCAAAATCATCGGCAGTTGTAAAGCCAATCTTTGAAATCCCGATTTCCCGGGCCAGTCTTTGGATTTCTTCTTTAATGTTCATAAGTCTATCTTAAAGGATTTTTAAACAGAGAGCAAGTCGCAGGCTGACAGAAGCGCAGCTAAAAAAGCAGGGCAGAAAATCAGTCAGCTGACGGTGCTGATTCTCTTGCCCCGCTGTTTGTACAGCTTGAAGCGATGCGAAAGTAAAGCTGATTCAGGCTCACTTTGCTTAAGCAGACAGAGTGCTTCAAATCAGCTGTTAATACTTATCAAAATGCTGATAAAGATACTCCAGATGTTTAATTTCATCGCAAATACGATGTCCGATATTGGTATCTTTGACTAAAATACGGCGGCTCGACTCCTCAACCAGACGTCTGGCTGAAAGGATATCATACTTGCCCATTAAAACATCCTGACTGTTTGTAAAGGGCTGGTGTGCCACCAGAAGCATGCCATAGCTGTTAAAAACCAAGGTATAGCCTGCAAGACCTGTTTTCTTTTGATAGGCTTTGGCAAAACCGCCGTCGATAACAAGCATTTTACCGCCCGCCTTAACAGGGTTCTCGCCGTCTTTTTCCTTTACAGGCGTGTGGCCGTTGATAATGTGTCCTTCTTCACTCAAGCCAAATTCCTTGAGGATATCCCGGCAGATACTTTCGTTATTTCGCAGCCGGTAATAAGGATTTTTGATTTCTTCATGCGTTGCCTTATCTTCAATGAAATACCGTTCAAATGTGGTCATGGCTTTTTTCCCGAAAAGAGAGGAATTTTCACCAATCCAGAGATACCAAAACAAATCCGTTGAAAAGTCCTCGTGCTTATCAGGATGCCGATAAGACTGGCGAATTTCCTTCTCATATAAATCCAGCAATTCTTTGCCGGAATAGCTGCGGTCCTTGATTTTCAATGATTTAAAATCACCGTTTTCATGCAGGGGAATGCAGCCGTGAAAAAGCAAATTGCCGTTGTACTGCAAATACATGGAACCTTTTTCAAATAAAAAATCAACATGGCGCTTCAAGCTTTCTGATGTCCGAAAGGCATGCATCAGCTGCTGCAGAAGTTTTTCTTCTTCTGCATCTAGTGCATAGGGCTTGTCAGGCACAATACGGCTGCTGTTGAAATCTGACAGGGCATACTCTTTGCCTTGCAGGCAAATTGTCTTATTCGCATAGTCTATCATATCCAAAACCTGCCGGTGCTCCAGCTGGAAATCCGGCCGACGGTGAATTAAACGGCTTTCTAATTTAAATTGTAAAATAGCTGTGGCCTGCTGAACAAGATTGAGCAAGTCACTATCTTCCTGAGACAGCCGTCCCTCATCTAAAATAGGATCAAAAGCCGGCACAGGCTGATAATATTTGCGGCTGTAATCAACCAGTTTTCTCAGATTAATGCCGTAGCGGTCTTCAATCAAAGTTAAATTATTATATCTGGCAGCAATGCGAATGACATTGATCATACAGACATAAGAGCCCGAAACAGCGCCCATCCAGGTAATGTCATGGTTACCCCACTGAATGTCAACATTGGGCAGTTTTTCTAAACGGTTCAAAATGATATCAGGGTATTTGCCGCGGTCATAAATATCACCGACAACGTGCAAGACATCTACAGCTAAGCGCTGAATGACATAGGATAGAGCAATGACCAGCTCTTCCAACTGGTTAAGTTCGGTAATCTTGTCAATGATTGCATCAAAGTAGTTTTCCTTATCAGGGTTTCTTTCTATTTCTGCCAAGAGTTCTTCGATAATATAAGCAAAATTAGCCGGCAGACTTTTGCGGACCTTGGAGCGCGTGTACTTATTGCCAAGATATTTCAGAACCTGAATCTGAACGGGTACCAAAGTAATCAGCTTTTCCTGCAGAGCATCTTGCGAGAGGCCTTGCCTGTCAAGAGCTATTTTTTGTTCAGGATAGTAAACAAAGAGGCAGAACTCTTGAACATCTATAGCAGACAGCTGATAGAGGTCAAAACACTCCTGAATTTTAGACTTAATAGAGCCTGAGCAGGTTCTCAAAATATAATCAAAGGCCGGGTATTCCCCATGCAGGTCGCTGACGAAATGCTCGGTTCCCTTAGGCAGATGGCAAATCGCTTCCAGATTGATAATTTCAGTCAGAATATCTGCTCTGGTGGGAAATTTTTCTTTAAGTAGTTGATAAAAGGCCTTCATTTGTCCTCCTTTAGCTATACACTCCAAAAAATCGCTGACCATGCTAAAAAGCTTCTGCAGTAAACAGCAGCTGCATAAAAAATTATAAAGCTTTTTGGCAGCGCTGTCAATCAACGGCAGGCGGCATTTCCAGCCCCACTAAATTACCAAAACAGCCCTGCTTGAACCTGCTAATTATCCAAAATGTCTACGTGAACTTCCTGATAAATCCAGTCTAGATCTTCTTGCTTAAAATGCCCCGTATGCGGCGACAAAGCGTTGGCTGTTCCTGCTGCCACAGCATAAGGCAGACAATCTTCAGGAGCCTTATTTTTGTTCAAATCAGCCAGTATGTACAATTAATTTTTGCAAAAATGGTTGTCGCAATCTTTCTGCCCCTCTCATTTTGAAAAATCGTGGTACAATATTTTTATGACAAAACTTGCTATTATGAGCGATCTCCACATTGACCTCAACCATTTTGGAACCTTTGAGATGCAGACTCTTAAGCAATTGCTGCAGGCACAGCATATTGACCATCTTCATCTGGCAGGAGATATCTCTAATCATTTTTACAGCCACACGCTTCCTTTTATTGACGAATTGCAGAAGGATCTGACCGTCACCTATAACCTGGGCAACCATGATATGCTGGATTTAGATGAGCGTCATATTCAGGCTTTTGATTTTCAGACACATCAGGTCGGTGAGGCATCTTTGCTGGCGCTTCATGCTTGGTATGATTACTCTTTTTCTGCCCAAGATCCTGCTCAAATCGAGCGGCTGAAAAAAACATTTTGGTTTGATCGGCGCCTGCAGCGGCTGAAAGATGACCCCGCTATAGCTCAGGAATCATTGGCAAAACTTGATCAGACTCTGGCTTCTTTAGAAAGTCAAAAGCTAATTGTCGCCATGCACTTTGTTCCCCACGAGCAGTTTATTATGACCCATCCGCGCTTTGCTCCCTTTAACGCTTTTTTAGGCAGCCAGAAATTCCACGACCTCTTTGTTCAGCACAATATCAAAGACGTCACTTTCGGTCATGCTCACAGAAGTTTCGGCGACGTCGCCCTCGATGGTGTTACCTATCATTCCAGACCTCTTGGCTATATCCGAGAATGGGATTTGACTATTGATTTCGTCAATCAGCACCCCGAATACAATCCTACCGGCAGCTGGAATCTCAGTAAACGCTACAATGCGGTCAGACATCTGACAGCTTTTCAAGCGTATAAGAACAAACATTTGGCCAAAGAGCTGCTTAACTCCATGACGATATTTGATCTTTAAAGCCCTAGCGCTAACACTCTTATGCAAACAAAAAAAGACTGGCAAAAATAATTGTCAGTCTTTTTTGAAAAGCATAAAGCGCCTCCAGAAGCACTTATTTTCTTCCCAGCTTTGAAAATACAGTTTGCCGGGATTTTCAAAATACTGGTGAAAAAGGCAAAATCCCCTCAACTGCTGTGCTTTATTTCCGTCTGTGACAGAGACCTTCTGACTCTGTCCGCTTCTTCCGGTTTATCTGTAATAATGCCTTTAACACCAGCTAAATAAGCTTTTTTCATATCACTTTTTTTATTGACAGTCCAAAGCCTGAGCGGCTTTTGCTTTCCTTTTTGAGACTTGCTGTCCAAAAAGTACGAACGATGACAGTGTATTGTTTCAATAAACTTTAAATGCCGTCCCAGCCAGTAATAAAAGGGTTTTAGTTTTACCAAATAAGCCCGCTCAGCCTTGGGATCGTGCTTTTTCATTAGAAACAAACTAAAGAAATTAAAACTGGAATACATATGAGAAAAAGGCCTTTTTTTAGCAAGCATCAACTGTGCAATCTGTTTTTCAATTTTAGGATAAGGGTACCTATTAGTTTTCAGCTCAATATTCAGAATGCCTGTAAAGTGATGCTCCTCTAAAAAAGTTAGAACCTCTTCCAGAGTTGGCACTTTTTCACGAAAATAAGACGGATGAAACCATGATCCGGCATCAAGGGTTTTAACCTGCTGCAAAGTCAGATGCCGCACAAGCCCCCGACCGTTTGTCGTGCGGTCAACAGACTCATCATGAATAACAACCAGCTGATTGTCTTTGGTTCGGTGAACATCAAGTTCAATGCCGTCGCTGCCAACACCTGCCGCCTCCGCAAAAGCAGCCATTGTATTTTCCGGACGGTTGGATTTACTTCCTCTGTGAGCAAAAATTTGAGTCATCAGTTTCTTTCTAAATACATAAAGTAACTTTATTTTACCATAAATTCTTACCTGAAACACTTATTCCGACTAGAAATAACCGTTTCATCAAGTGAAAATTTATCCAGCTCGCTTTCAGCATATAAAAAAGGAAAGCACTGCAGCTTTCCTTAAATGGACTTTAGACGCCCAACTTTTAAATAGCTTTTTGATCTTGTCCCAATGCCCGCTGAACAGCTTTGACTATTTCAACAATAACCAGCATGAGCAGACTTCCTATAATAACAGCCAGCCACTGCGTCACACTCAAATGCGCCACGTGGAAGAATTTATTAAAGCCCGGAACAACGATTGTGACCATCAGAATAATGAAGGCCAAAGGAATGGACCAGTTGAAGAGCTTGTTGCGGAAAAGTCCGACTTTAAAGACAGATTGGTAAACAGACTTAACATTATACGCATGAACAAGCTGAATTAAGCCCAAAGTAGCAAAGGCCATCGTTAAGGCATCTTCATGGATATCCCGCATGGCTGAATGTTCCGGATAAAGCAGAGACCATCCGTAAACACCAAGTACCAGAAGTGTCTGCAGGAGACCTTGATAAATTATGGCTCCCATAACACCGCCTGAGAAGAAGCTTGACTTGCGGCCGCGCGGTTTATGTTTCATGACACCAGGCTCAGCAGGCTCAACCCCAAGCGCAATCGCTGGCAGCGTATCCGTTACCAGATTGATCCAAAGCAAATGAACAGGTTCAAGCACATCCCAGCCAAACAGTGTCGCAAAGAAGATGGTGAAGACTTCGGCCATGTTAGCTGAAAGCAAGTATTGGATAGATTTTTGGATATTGGAGAAGACCTTGCGCCCTTCTTCGACAGCTACGATAATGGTTGCGAAGTTATCATCGGCAAGAACCATATCAGAAGCACCTTTAGAAACTTCCGTACCGGTAATTCCCATACCAATACCAATATCGGCTGTTTTCAGAGACGGTGCATCGTTAACCCCGTCACCGGTCATGGCAACAACCTTGCCTTCATTTTGCCAAGCCTTGACAATACGAACCTTGTGTTCCGGCGAAACACGCGCATAAACAGAGTATTGCTTGAAGACCTTTTGGAAGTCCTCGTCAGAAATCTCATTGAGTTCTGCACCTGTAAATACATGGTCAACGCCATCATCATCAATGATACCCAGACGTTTAGCAATCGCTTCTGCTGTATCTTGGTGATCTCCGGTAATCATAATCGGACGAATACCGGCTTCCTTGGCTACACGAACAGCGTCTGCAGCTTCCGGACGTTCCGGGTCAATCATTCCGACAAGACCTGCAAAAATCAGGTTGTTTTCAACAACTTCTGTTTCCAAAGTCGGAATCTGATTATCGTACTTATAGGCCATCATGAGAACGCGGAGAGCTTGCTTAGCAAGCGATTTGTTGGTTGCAAGGATGGTCTTTTTATCGTCTTCAGTAATCGGACGAACTGTTCCGTTTTCCTCAATCTGGGTGATACGTTTAAGGAGCTGATCGGGCGCTCCTTTTACCGCAATGAGGTACTGATCCTGATCTATCTTATGAATGGTTGACATCAGTTTGCGATCAGAATCAAACGGCAGCTCTGCTACGCGCGGTTCTGCCTTGAGAACATCACGAATATCAAAATTATGATCCAAGCCGTACTGCACAAGGGCGGTTTCAGTAGGATCCCCCAGTAATTTTCCGTTGACATCAAGTTTGCTGTCATTGGCAAAATTCATGACCCGCAGCGCCATATTGTCAGTATCAATATCATCATTAGCATCAACCAGCTGACCGCTGTAGTATAATTTTTCAACAGTCATTTGGTTCATGGTCAGCGTCCCGGTCTTATCCGAAGCAATAATTTCGGTTGACCCGAGTGTTTCAACAGCCGGCAGTTTACGGACAATAGACTTACGTTTAGCCAGTGTCTGAGTTCCCAGAGAAAGCACAACCGTAACAATCGCCGGCAGTCCTTCAGGAATAGCAGCTACGGCCAAAGCAACCGCAGTCATCAAACCTTTAAGCGGCGGCTCATGACGGACAAAGACACCGACAATAAAGGTAATAATGGCAATCGCCACAACCAAATAAGTTAAAACTTTGGAAAGTTGATTGAGGTTTTGTTTCAGCGGTGTATCGGTTTCATCAGCATTGGCAAGCATGCCGGCAATATGACCGACTTCTGTAAACATACCGGTGTTGGTAACCACACCCATACCGCGGCCGTAAGTGACATTGGAATTTTGATAGGCCATGTTTAAACGGTCGCCGATACCGGCATCCTCAGCAATTTCAGCTGCCAAATCTTTGTCAACAGGAACCGATTCACCCGTCAGAGCTGCTTCTTCAATTTTCAGCGAAGCCGCTTCCAGCAGCCGCATATCAGCCGGCACAACATCGCCCGCTTCCAGCAGGACCACATCACCGGGAACCAATTCTTTAGAGTCAACCTCCGTTACATGCCCGTCACGGCGGACACGCGCTAAAGGACTGGACATTGATTTAAGAGCTTCAATAGCCGCTTCTGCCTGACCTTCCTGATAGACCCCAAAAGCTGCATTAAGGACAACAACCACAAGGATAATGACAGCATCTGTCAGGCCTTCCATCCCTTCAGTAATCACTGAAAGCACAGCAGCCACAAGCAAAATGATAATCATTAAGTCTTTGAATTGATCCATGAACTTAGCGAATATCGAACGCTTTTCGTCCTCATCCAATTCATTGTGTCCGTAATCAGCCAGACGCTGTTTGGCCTCAGCAGTTGTCAGCCCCTTTTTAGAGGTCTCCAAACTGGATAAGACAGTCTTTTCGTCTTGGACATAGAAAGCTTCTTTTCTTTGTTCTTTCGACAAAATATTTCTCCTTCTCGGTCTTTAAAAGAAAAAGACCTGTTTATTTGATAAACAAGTCTCGCTATTTAATATGTTGCCGGAAAACAGTTTCGTATTGACGACAACATCACGGCAAAACCGCTAGCTACTCCCTTGATAACTTTCATTATACCATAAATAAAAGCCTTTTCAATATTTTAAAAAATAAAAACGTTTTATTTCAGCAGATTTAAGAAAGTCAAAGTTTTTCATTTTTCAACACCTTCACCTGAAGTTGGGTTGTAAACAGCATCTGCTTCTCTTTTTTCACCGAAGACATCGGCTACTGAAAAACGTACATACTTGACACAAAGTCTGTTCTTGTAGGCATAAACAAGATGCAGCAATCCGTCTTTAGTCTGATAAAGCGTTGGATATTCGTATTGGGCATTATTTGTTTTGTTTTCTGTTCCCATAAACCCTTCTGCCGCTTCGAAAATTCGGCCGATAGGCCAAGTTTGCCCAAAATCTTCTGAGATTGAAACAGCAACTGGATTACGCAGGCCCGGCCAAGCAACCTTGCCAAATTCTGGATGAGGAGCGGCATTAACATTATAGGCCAGAGCAATTTCACCTGACTGCAACTTGACAGCACTGATGCTGGCATTATTATTGGGTAAAACAGTTCTTTGCGGTACAGTCCATGTATCGCCGAAATCATGAGACTCACTAGTATAAATATTGTCTGCAAAACGGCTTCTCATAAAAGCCACTAAATGTCCTGGTTCTGTTTCAATAATATTAGCATGTACCCGGCCATTGCTTTCCGGCATGCGAACACGTTTCCAAGTTTGACCGTCATCATCAGAAACCCGAAATTCAGTTGGGTCATTAGTCAAGCCTTCTGCTGAATCTTCACACAGCCAAGTTGCAAAAATCCAGCGGCCGTTGCTCAAAATCTGAATCGCCTGACGCGAGAAGGTTCCTTCTTCTGGGAAGAGAACCTCTGGCTCTCCCCATGTCTGGCCTTCATCACTTGATTTTTGAACCATGATAACGGAAGTAAATTGCATGTTATCCTTGCCTTCTTGACGGCTGAGCTGAGACGTATAAATCAGCCAAATTTGCCCATCGGGAGCACGGAAAAAGGCAGGATTTTGCTCACTTCTGTCCTTCCCCTTAGAAACAATAACAGGAACAGACCAGACTTGCCTTTCTGGGTCAAGTTTAGAAAGAGCAATAGAAATATCACCGCTGCCTTCAAAACTTCCTGCGAACCAAGCACATAAGAGACCGCCGTCTTTGGTTTCGATTAAAGCGGGAGCGTGAGCTGTTGCTTTGCCGCCAGTTGGGATCAGGGAAAAATCTACACCCAAAAATTCATCTCGATAAACAACCCCATCAGGGTCTGACATTCTTACCTTTGGTAGCTCTGTAACCATAGTTCACCTCTTTATTTTATTTCTTATTTTATGACTGTTTTTGTAAAAGTTAAGGGTCCATCTACAAACTATTTTGTGCCCTTTTTCTCTATAAGAAAACAAATAGGAATCATTCTTGCTGCTGTCTTCATTAAACAAGTTGATTGCATTAAATATTTTCTACATCTGCATTATGAATTTTCTGCTAAGCGAATGGCATAGTCAATCGCATTTTCCAAGCTCAATTCACTTGCTGTCCAGTGTCCAGCCTGATCAAAGGCAGTTCCATGATCAACAGATGCACGGATAATTGGCAAGCCCAGTGTGATATTGACCCCTTGAACAGCTTGCCAAGATCCTTTTTCCTGATCGTAGACAAAACCAAGCAGTTTCAAAGGAATGTGACCTTGGTCATGATACATGGCCACAACAATATCATACATACCGCCATTAGCTTTGGAAAAAAGTGTGTCCGCAGGCAAACTGCCCTCTACATTGATTCCTTCAGCCTTAGCCGCCTCAACAGCCGGATTAATCTGTTCAATTTCTTCGCGGCCAAAAAGGCCATTTTCACCGCAATGAGGATTAAGTCCTGCAACAGCAACTCTAGGCTCTTTAATGCCAAGATTCTTACAAGCTTTATCAGCAATGCGGATAACATCCAAGACACGTTCTTTAGTCGCACGATCACAAGCCTCACGCAGTGACACGTGGGTAGACACATGGACAACACGAAGGTTGCCGTCTGCCAGCATCATGGTATATTTATCAGTTCCAGTCAGATCAGCATAAATTTCAGTATGACCGGCATAGTGGTGACCTGCTGCATTCATGGCTTCTTTATTAAGCGGATTAGTCACCGTTGCATCAATTTCTTTGGCTAAAGCTAGCTCAATGACCTTTTTGACATATTGGAAAGCTGCATCGCCGCCTGTCGTTGACACTTGACCAATTTCAAAATCAGCCATATCAACTATCCCTAAATCAATCAAATCAATCGTCCCATACTCATACTTACCGTCTTTAGCATTCTGAATAATATTAACCTTTAAATTAAGCTCAGGATGTTTGGCTAAATAATAGGTGAGCACTGATGCGTCGCCAACCAAAAGCGGATGGCAGCGTTCATAGAGTTCAGGTTTATTAAGGGTTTTAATCGAAATTTCAGGTCCGATTCCGGCAGGATCTCCCATAGTAATACCAATAATTTTTTTAGTCATTTGTCCCTCCTTATTTCACTTTCTTGCCTTTTTACAAAACTTGTTGATAGATTTTACGTGCATCGTCTGCTGTTACTGGGCGCATATTGTTCACCAGAAGACGCTGAACTTCCATACCCGAAGCCACCAATTCTTCCAAATCGCTTTTGGGAACACCAAACTCTGTCAGGCTTTTTGGAATTTGGAGAACGTCAACAATTCGATCCATTTCTTGGATAATATAATGAGATTTTTCATCGATTGATAAAGATCTATCACCGTCATGAACAACACGGTCATAGGCCTCTGCCAAATATTCCTTGATAGCTGGCTCATTAAATTTCATAACGGGCATTAAAAGAATGGCATTGGAGACCCCGTGTGCAATATGGTATTTACCGCCTAATGGATAAGACAAGGCATGGATAGCCGTTGTTCCAGAAGCTGTAATGGCGACACCAGCGTAGAAAGCTGCAATCAGCATCTTTTTCTTTGGCTCCATAGCATCTGGGTTCAAAGTCGCTTCTTCAATATTATTAAAAATCAAGTCAAACGCTTCTAAGGCAAATGAGTTTGAAAAAGGGTTGCGTTTTTTAGATGTAAAGCATTCAATCGCATGGCACATAGCATCTACACTGGGAGCTGCTGCAATTTTTACCGGCAGATTTTTAATAAAGCGAGCATCTAAAACAACAAAATCCGGAATCATTTCTGCATTGACAATACCCACCTTAAGGTTTTTCTCAGGAACAGATACGATAGCATTGGGAGTTGCTTCAGAGCCCGTTCCTGCGGTTGTCGGAATCAATAAACTAAGCACTTGTTTTTTAGCCAACAGTGGATCATCCAATAAATCCTTGACACCATAGTCGTCGGTTGAAAGAATAGAAGCCAGTTTAGCAGAGTCCATGGCCGATCCTCCGCCAATTGCAATGATAAAATCAGCATTTTCAGCCTTAAACTGATCGACTACTTTCTGCACTTGATGATAAGTCGGTTCAGCAGGAATGTCTGATACGATTGTATAAGGAAATCCTAAATCTATCAAAACTTCCTCAAGCACTTTAACTAAACCCGCCTTGATGATTCCCTTATCTGTGAAAATCACGATTTTTTTTGTGGAAGCCGGAATAACAGTCTTTATTTCTTCTAGAGCATGTTCCCCAGCCAAGACATTTTTAGGCATTTTCAAACTGTAATCAGTTAACATAGTTTTCCTCCTTTTGTATCATTTTGCTAATATCTTCAAATAATTCCCGATGTCCAAAACCACCGGATTTTGTTATAACTTGAATCGTTTTGCCTTTCCAAGTCAGTTCAGCTAAAACGACGCCGGCACTAACTTCACATATCGGCTTGATCTGATTAATCTGCAGTACCTGCATAGACTGATAAAGTGTATCTCCGCCTGTGAAAAGAAATGTTCGAACTAAGTCCCTTTCTAAAAGCTGCTTAGTGAGTTCTCCTAAAGAGCGGCCGATTTTAAAACGAATAGCATTTCTGTCTAACCCTTGTGCTCGAGCATAAGCTACAATATCCTGGCTGGTTTTTTCACCCAGCGTTTCAATAATAGCCAAATCACTTTGCAAAATACTTTCTAAATAAATCTTCAACTGATCTTGACCACTGTCGCTCTGCCAAAAATTTTCTTCCAACAATTCCTGAGAACTCAAAGAAATACGCAAGTGGTGTTTTTCCTGAGCGTACTCAATTTGCTGTCTGGTAATCGGGTTAACTGAGCCACAGATAACAAGGAGCGGTTTAGTAAGCTGTGGCTTTAAGATTTTCTTTTTAGGAAAAAGCTGCTTAACCAGATACTTAGCAAAGCCTGCACAGCCGATACTAACTGACAGTAGGTTTTGCTGATAGAGGTCAGCTGCAATTTCTTCTATCTCTTCCTCTGTTTCACTGTCAAATAGAAGTAACTGTTGCTGAGCTTGCAAAAATGAGTGACGGCTTACCAGTGATGTTTCAATACCAGCCTCCTGACTGAGACGTTTGGCAATATCACTTTCAGTCACAGGTTCATAAGGGTCTTTGGCAAAAACACTATCTGAAACAGGCGCCTCATCAATGTACAGTTTTCCGCCCCGAACCACTCGCTTGATAGCTGGGTATGCAGGAACCATTACTGCTTTTTTCTCCTGAAATTGGTCTAAAAGTGCTTTAATCTCACTGCTGATATTCCCTCTAAGAGCTGAATCTACTTTTTTATAAAAATAAGGAATACCGTAATTTTTAGCATCAGACAGAATGTTGCTAACTATCTGATACGAATCTTCAAAGGATAGATAACGGCTTTCGGTATTGATGACCAGTACTTCTATTTCATCTTCTAGACTGGCATAGTCTACTGATTGATTAGTTGTTACTAACGTATGGACGCCTTGACTTGAAAACTGAACTCCTGTATCAAGAGCACCTGTAAAATCATCAGCCAAAATTAGCAGCTGTAACACTGCAGCACCTCCTTTGATTATTTATAGTCCTAGTTTATACTTTGTCAGAAAAAAATACTAGGTTTCAAAAAAAATAATTGTCTTTTTTTGAACCATCATAAAGAATATTGAATTTTTTTCAGAATATTTATATAATGGTTTACAAATGAAACAGGAGGTTGTTATGAGACCTATTCGCTTACTCGGTATTGCTCCCTATGAGGAATTAAATCATTCTATGAACCTGGTTGCTCAGCAATTTGATTCATTATCCATAGATGTGTTCAATGCAAACTTACAAGAAGGAAGAGACTTAGCTATACAATTAGCTCATGATGATTATGACGCCGTTATTTCTCGCGGAGGCACGGCTCATCTTATTCAAGATGCTGTTGATATCCCAGTAATTGATGTTTCAATCTCTGTTTATGACATTTTGAGCAGTATCAAATTAGCTTATAATTACAGTCAAAATATAGCCATTGTTGGATATGAAAGTATTACTAAAAATGCCCACCTGATCTGTGACGTTCTTCAATATAACATCAAGATTATCACGATTGATCATCCAGAACAGACAGCTGACACCCTGATAAAACTCAAAGAACAAGGCTGTGAGTTAGTCCTTTGTGATGCTATTACCAACCATACAGCTCTTAGACTGTCATTAAATACAATTTTGATTACTTCTGGATTAGAAAGTATCAAAAATGCTTATCAGCAGGCTATAACCTTTACTAAATACATTCAAAAAATAGAAACTCAGCGGAATTTACTCCAAGAGGTGCTCTCAAAGCAAGCGCTGGCAACACTAGTCTTAGACCAAGACTTCAAGCCTGTCTCTTCCAATCTTCCAGCAAAGCTTACCCATACTTTGATTCGTTTTCTAAAAAAACAAAAGCATCTGGATAACCAACAGCTCTACCATACACACAAAGGGCAAACCTATCAGGTCAAAAGTAATATTTTAACCCTTAATGAACAGACTTATTATCATTGTGAATTAAAAATGGTAACTCCCCCTTTGATTCATCAACAATTCGGTGTCACATTTAGCAGTCGTTCAGCAATTGAGGACACTATATCCCAGAAACTCCTCTTTGCTTCTTTTATTCAGGAAAAAAATCTGGTTCTCATGTCCCAGCTCCTAAAACATTATAATGCCATGATGATTTTTGGAGAAGAAGGAACGGCAAAAACAAGTCTCGCCTATTCCTGTTTTTTGAAATTTCAATACCATACAGCAAATCTTATCAGCATAAATTGTAAATTGTTTGGTGAGCGTCTTTGGAAATATCTTAGCCACACCAGTAACAGTCCTTTGCTTTACTCTGGCAACACTATCCTTTTTCAGCATTGTGAGCAACTGTCTCTGGAGGATTTACGCAAACTTTTAGAACTTATAAAAAGTAGTAACTTATTGCAAAGACAAAATATTATATTTACATACACAACAAAAAAGGCAGATCCCGATAAGCTAATTTTTAAGGAAATTATGCAAGAACTTAACTGTGCAACCCTTTATTCCTCTTCATTGTCTGAGCGCCATACAGAATTAGCAAGTATTATCACTCTCCTACTAAATAAAGCCAACATTGAATGCCATACGCAGGTTATTGGTTTTGAACCTCAGGCAATGCATACTCTCCAAGAATTCCCATGGAATGGTAATTTTTATCAGTTAGAGAGAGTCATTAAAAAGTTAATACTTTCTGCCAATTCTTACTATATTTTAGAAAATGCAGTAATTGAAGTTCTATCCGAGGAACGCAAACATCAAAATCATCTGCAGCTAACTTCCTCAAATCATTCAAAAAAAGCGGAACCAGTAATTATCGAAGAAAAGACTCTCTTTGATTACAGTCAAGATATTGTACGCACTGTTCTTGAATATAACAAAGGAAATCAAACAAAGACTGCAAAACAATTAGGTATCAGTCGAACAACACTTTGGCGCTATCTCAAAATGAATTAGAAGGTTTTGGACATAATCTAAAACCTTTTTGAAGTCCATCTTATTTTTTTAAAATATGGATAGCAAATCCGCCAAATTCACCATCAATATAAATATTTTTTAATTTTCCATCTTCAGTTAACTGAATCGTATCATCTAAAAAATTAAAACCTTTTTCTTTTAATTCTTCAACAGCAGATTCTACATCTGCAGTAGTCATAGCAATATGACCGTTTTGTCCTAGATATGGACTTTTAAGACATTCAAAATAACTGCCTGCAAATTCTGACTTCATCCCATGTCTAGGTTCTAAATTAAACATTAAACTTAACAATTTAGCTAGTTCTAATGCTTGTTCTTCAGATTCTGTGTTAATCCCAATGTGGGCCAATTCAAATGTATTTTTCATAATGAAACCTCGAAAATATTAAACCGGAAACAAAAGCAAAGCTCCTGCTGTAAGTGCCAATAAACGGATAAAGTACTGAGGAATAGTAAATTTCCAAAATTCAATCATCGTGTACTTTCCTGTCCCCATAATCAGAGCCGGCATTCCATCTACAGGTAAGAAATGACCGCACCAGCCAGAAATAACAATGGCTGTTGCCGCTGCAGTTGGATCAAATCCAAGTTTTAAACAAGTTGCAATTGCCAATGGAGCAAAAACATACACAGTGCCAATTGTGGATCCAGTCAAAGTGGCCAACAAACTTGTTAAAATACAGAATGCAAATATCAATAAAAACGGATTGATATTAGAACCTAGCATGCCAGCTACAGATTTACCAACCAATTCTGTGAGACCGGTTCCCCCTAAAGCATCTGCCACACCAATAACCCCTGCTGACATGATAATGATTGGTGCGCTGATCGCATCTCTTATTTCTGTAAAATCCAGAACACCTACTAAGAAAATTGGGATAACCGCAATACCTGTCAAAGCATACCCGGCATCACCGACATAACTTTGTGAAACCATCCCAATTACAGCAAGTGCAAAAGACAAATAAGTTACTATTTCTTGTTTTTTAGTAAGATGCGTTTCTTCTTTTTGATCTGTTTCATCATCGGAAGGACCTTTAGAAATTGGATGCTCTGGTAAAAACTTATAAGCCAGAATTGACCAAACAAGGAATCCTAAAGATAAGAAGAGATTAACAATTGAAAATTTCACCAGATTAACGTTAGTAGCTGCTCCGGCAGCATGCAGTACAGCAACAGTAATTCCATACTGTAAGGCTGTATTAAATGGAATCAAAGGGTGATTAGCAGCAAAGCCGGCGGGCATTAAAACCTTAGATGGTGCAAGTGCCTTATTTTCAGGCAAAGCAGATAAGAGCCCAATGACTAAAACATAATAAGCTGTAGAACCTGTACCAAACAAACTTGTTCCCAGCATGACAATGACAATCAATAAGATGTAAGCTTTATAGCCACCCTTTTTAGCCATATTAAACATCGCTGCTTTAAATTTAGTAATAAAACTCGTCTTCTGTAAGGCAGCAATGATGGCCATAAAAGCAGCAAGCATCATGATTGTTGAATTGGCAAATCCTGCAAAAGCCCCCTTAATATCAGTTATCCCTGTCACAACCAAAAGAAGCAAAGCGATAAGCGGCGGAGCTCCAAAAGGCAATTTGTCTCTCATAATTAAAATAATCATAAAGACAGTAATTGCTAACACAATAATCATCTGACTTGTCATAATTATCCTCCTTTATTTACTCTTGGATTAATTCATTCCTTTTTCTTTATTAGCTGCTAAAACAGTCTTCAAAGCAGCTATTCCTTCTTCGGGTAAATAATTGAATGGACGGCGGCAGTCGCCAACAGGATAACCTAATAATTTTACAGCTGTTTTTACTACCGTATTTGGATTTCCATATTTGAAAACAGCTCTAAAATCAGCAATAGAGTCCTGAGCTTGTTGAGCTTCTTCAAGTTTCCCTTCTTGGAAAAGATTGTAAATTGATGAAAGAACATGAGGATAGACATTTGAACAGCCTGCAATTCCTCCTGTTCCGCCTTCTTTTAAAGCTGGCAAAATCAAAGCATCATTTCCAGATAGCACAAAGAACTTTTTATCTAAATTTTTCGTCCTGTGGATATATTCTTTGAGATTCTCCCAATCACCGCTTGAATCCTTTGCACCAATGATATTATCAACATCTCGTGCCAATTTTTCAACTGTTTCAGGCAGGAGTTTATTCCCTGTCCTCGCTGGAATGTTATATAAAACAATTGGTAAGTCAACTTCTTTTGCAACCGCTATATAGTGATCATACAGTTCCTTTTGTGAAGCAAGAGCAAAACTTGGTGTGATAATAGATAAAACATCTGCTCCCAATTCCTGTGCGGCTTTACTTAACTGGATTGTTTCTTTAGTAGAGATACATCCTGTACCAGCATAAACAGGAACTCTTCCTTTAACTTGTTCAATAGTCGTTTTCAGAACTTCGATCTTTTCTTCATAGCTTAAAATGTATCCTTCTCCATTTGTTCCAAACGGAAAAATGCCGTGCACACCTCCTTCAATGAGACGTTCAATTTGATTTCGCAGTTCATCTAAATTTACCGACTCGTCATCTCGCATTGGAGTTAAAATAGGAGTAATGATTCCTTTTAGCTCAATATTGTTCATGTGTAACTCTCCTTTACCCCAAAAGGGGATTTCTTGTTTTTGACAACCATAATTATACTATTTTGGTAGCAGTTTAGAAGATTTTTGCAAGGAAATACGAAACAAAATGAAACATTATAAAATAAAGTTCAGTCATTTATTCCATTCTTTGCTTTTAGTTCCTTTTTGAAACGTTTTTGCATTCCTAATGTCCTTAACTTTATTACATCATGATATGAATGAGGGATTCTCTCTAAAATGAAATCAATGCCTCTCTGACCTTCCTAGATCTTTAAATTATTTTCAGTCAGCATCTTATAGCTGAGTAACTGAAGTAGCGATATTTCTTTCTGAATAATACAAAATAGAATCAAAAAAACGAATGAGTTCTGCAACTAAGGCCACTGCAGGTTGCTATCATTCGTTTTTTTCATTTTTATATAATTGTTTAGTCTGTTTGTTGCCCATCAAGCTTCATAAGAAAATTTGCAGGCTTATATTTTAAAAACAGTATTTCACTTTACAATAAGTTATTATCATTTCCTATGACCATTTCAATTCTAGGCGATAGTCTGCAAAGATGGTCTGTGACTCTGGGTCTGGAGCTTTCAATACATAGTCAATCCGGATAGACTGTTGAGTTTGGTCCATTCTAAATAAGCTGGTTTCTGTGATAAAGTGCTGAAGGCCTGCAGGGGTAGGCAGGCTGACTAAGGCCCGTTGATTCTTGTGAAATCGCATGATGGTTTTGGGAGTTGAAAAACGGGTCATGACAAGTTCTTCATGGCTGCACTTGATAATGACTTTCTCGTCTTCTTCATTGACAAATATCAGGTAATGAAAGCCGTTTTTTTCTGTCACATCAACAGGATAAGATTCTTCAATGATGTCAGTCTCACCGTCCAAATCAATCTCATTTCGCAAATAAAGCTGCATACTGTCTCCTATCATTACATCTCATTTCACTGTTTTTTTTCATCTTATCTTTTGATAAGAGAAGAGCGCAGCAGGGTTCCTCCAGTGAAAAAAGCAATGAAAATAACCAGAACCTTAAGGTTATTGATATCTAAGCTGCTGAGGAAAAAGGCTGCGGTCAAAACACCGAGAATCCCCCCTATAATAATCCCCATTGTCCCCGGCCAATGCACACGGTCAGATTTGATAAATTCTAAGGAACTGGCAGTCAGAATCATTGCTGCATCCAGCATCATAACCGGCAGAGCAATGGAAGGATTGATTCCCATTAAAGAAAAGAAAATCAGCTCGGGCGCATAGTTGCCAAGTCCCATAGTCATCAGCATCCCAATGATAAAATCAAAGATTACTCCTACCAAGAGCCAGATGCCCTTTAACCCGCGGACATCAGATGAAATGCCGGCTCCCGGATTGGTCAGCATCCGGTAGACCATCACTAAAGCCGCAATAATCAGCAAAATCCCCAAGACGCGCTGTACCTGCCGGGTATTCCAGTTTTTGGTAATACGGCTGCCAACAAAAGCGCCGGTAAAAGAAGCTGCGGCCATACAGACCAACGTTGTAATATCGACCTTGACAATCGTTACAAAACAAAGCGCCTCTACCAAAACAGGGATCACATGGGCCGTTGACATGGTGGCTGGTATTTGTCGGTCGTCTTCGACTAATTTTGTTGCCTTAAACAGAGTTGTTGTCGTAGCAAAGGTACCGATTCCCAAAGTATCAAGAAGATCAGTCAGATAGCCAATCCAAAAGCCTGTTAAAAATTTTTCTTTTAAATTAATTCGATGTTTTTTGGCATGTAATAAAATAGTTCCCATAATCCCGATAATCAGGGTAAACAGGAGCAGCTGAATGACATGCAGTATTAAATTGTTTGTCATTCATTCATTATAATGCAAATTGAGAAATCCGTAAATACAAAAAGAAATTTTTTCTGCTGCTGATACCCAGAAAACAGGCATTCTAAACAATTTTTGTTATAATGGAAGTATGAATGAAAAAGTATTTCGCGATCCTGTTCATAATTATATTCCTGTTGAAGACGAGGTTATTTACGACCTTATCAACAGCAAAGAATTTCAACGGCTGCGCCGCATCAAACAGCTCGGATCATCCAGCTTTACTTTCCACGGTGCCGAACACAGCCGTTTTTCGCATTGTCTGGGGGTTTATTATCTGGCCAGACGCGTCACAAACATCTTTGACAAGAAATATCCTGAAACCTGGAATAAGGATGAATCGCTCTTGACTATGACCGCTGCTCTTCTTCATGATATCGGTCACGGAGCTTATTCGCATACCTTTGAAAGACTTTTCGATACCGATCACGAAGCCATTACCCAGCAAATCATATTGAGTCCGGAAACAGAAATCAACCGTATCCTGCGGAGTGTTTCCTTTGATTTTCCTGATAAGGTGGCCAGTGTTATCAATCATACCTATCCCAATAAACAGGTCGAGCAGCTGATTTCCAGTCAAATTGATGTTGACCGAATGGACTATTTGCTGCGGGATTCTTATTTTACCGGTGCCAGTTACGGAGCCTTTGATTTGACCCGAATCCTGCGGGTTATCCGCCCGATGGAAAACGGAATTGCCTTTTCCAGAGACGGCATGCATGCTGTCGAAGATTACATTATCAGCCGCTACCAAATGTATATGCAGGTTTACTTTCATCCGGCCAGCCGGGCTATGGAGGTGCTGCTGCAAAATCTCCTCAAGCGCGCTAAATATCTCTATCCGGGAGAAAAAGAATTCTTTGCCATCACATCGCCTCATCTCGTTCCTTTTTTTGAAAATGCTGTTACTTTGGAAGACTATCTCAGTTTGGATGACGGCGTTATGAACACCTATTTTCAGACCTGGATGAACAGCGGTGATAAGATCCTGGCCGATCTGGCCAGCCGCTTTGTTAATCGTAAGGTTTTCAAATCCATTACTTTTGATGAGGACAAGCTGTCTGAACTGGATAAACTGAGAGACATTGTCCGCTCACTTGGTTTTGATCCCGATTACTACACTGCCGTCCACCTTAATTTTGATCTGCCTTATGATGTTTACAAGCCGGATGTCAAAAATCCGCGGACCCAAATTGAAATGCTGCAGGAAGACGGATCCATTGCCGAACTGTCGACGCTGTCTCCGCTTGTTCGTACCCTGTCCGGAACAATACACGGTGATCGGCGCTTCTATTTCCCAAAAGAGATGCTAATCAAAGATGATTTGTTTGCTGAAGCCAAAGAAACCTTTGCCGGCTATATTAAAAACAAGCACCTGACCATACCTGACAGACCAAACTAGCCGAAAGATTTCGCTTCCCTTACACTTTGCTGCCAGTTTAAACAGATATAAAGCCAGCGGTGTCTGTTTTCTATTGTCATGCTTAAGATTAATTCTTCTCATCAGCATGACAAATAGCGTGATTTTTAGTAAGATAGTCTGTAGAAATTGTATTTAGAAATTAGGAAAACTTATGTCAATTAAATTAGTTGCTGTTGATATTGACGGCACTCTGCTTAATAACAAACAAGAAGTGACGCCGGAGGTCTTTTCAGCCATTCAGGACGCTAAGAAAAAAGGGGTCAAAATTGTTATCGCTACCGGTCGTCCTATCGCCGGTGTCACAGGACTTTTAGAAGAACTCAATCTCAGAAACCAAGGCGATTACGTTATTACCTTTAACGGCGGTCTGGTGCAGGATACGGCTACAGGTGAGGTTTTGGTCAAAGAACCTCTGGCTTATGAGGACTATCTTGATATTGAGCTGCTCAGCCGTAAATTAGGCGTACACATGCATGCTATCACCAAAGAAGGCATCTATACAGCCAACCGCAATATCGGCAAATATACTGTCCACGAGGCCAGTCTGGTCAATATGCCGGTCTATTACCGTACGCCTGAAGAGATGACTGACAAAGAAATCGTCAAAATCATGATGATTGATGAGCCTGATGTTTTAGCCGCAGCCATTGCCAAGATTCCGGCCAGCTTTTACCAACATTATACCATCGTTAAATCACGTCCTTTTTACTTAGAAATTATGAATAAGAAAGTCAGCAAGGGAACTGCTGTCAATCAATTAGCACAAAAACTGGGACTCAGCAAAGATGAGACCATGGCAATCGGTGATGAAGAAAATGACCGCACCATGCTTGAAGCGGTGGGCAATCCCGTTGTTATGGAAAATGGTATCCCTGAACTTAAAAAAATAGCTAAGTATATCACCAAATCAAATAACGAAAGCGGCGTTGCCTACGCCCTTAGAGAGTGGGTTCTAAACTAATGTATACTTATAAAATCGGTATCCCGGCTGAAGAACATGACCGTTTTGTTCAGGAGAGCCCGCAGACTAACTTGCTGCAAAGTGCCAGCTGGGCCCATGTTAAAGATAACTGGAAAAGCGAACGCATCGGTTTTTACGAAGACGGAAAGCTGCTGGCTGCTGCTGCTATCCTCATCAAGCCTTTGCCTATGGGCATGTCCATGCTTTATATCCCCCGCGGACCGATTATGGACTATGAGGACACGGCATTGCTGAGCTTTGTATTAAGCTCCCTGAAAAAATACGCTAAAACTAAGCGGGCTCTTTTTATCAAGTTTGATCCTTTTATTTTGCTGAATCATCATCCTGTTGATGAAGAGCCTGTCAGCAATCCTAAGGCTCAGGGCATTATCAAAAGCCTTGAAAAACTGAGCTGTGAGTGGCTGGGTCAGACAGCTGATATGGGAGAGACCATTCAGCCGCGCTTTCAGGCCAATATCTATGCCAAAGATTTTGCTGAGAGCAATCTGTCTAAAAAAATCCGCCAGTCTATTCGCACGGCCAAAAATAAAGGGGTTGCCATCCAGTTCGGCGATTATGACCTTTTGGAAGACTTTGCCTTTCTTATGAAAAAAACGGAAGACCGCAAAAGTATCCATCTCAGAGGAATTGACTACTACAAAAAACTTTTGGATACTTATCCTAATCAGTCTTACATTACCTTAGCAACACTGGATCTAAAAGAGCGTCTAAACGAGCTGGAAGAGCAAAAGAACAAGGCTGAGCAGACCCTAGCCAATTATGGTGACAAGGTTAAGCCCGGCAAGGTTGAAAATACCAAAAAAGAAATCGAGCGTTTAGCAGATGAGACAGCTTTCTTGAAAGAGCAATTAAAGGATGGTAAGGACAGGGTTCCGCTGTCCGGCACCCTGTCTCTTGAATTTGGCGGTACTTCTGAAAATGTCTATGCCGGCATGGATGAAACCTTCCGCCGCTATCAGGCAGCTATCTACACTTGGTTTTCAACTGCCCAGCATGCCTTTGAAAGAGGCAATGACTGGCAGAACATGGGCGGTATCGAAAACGACCTCTCCGGCGGACTGTACAGTTTCAAGTCAAAATTCAAACCTGAAATTGAGGAGTTTATCGGTGAATTTAATTTACCGGTCAGTCCTCTCTATAAATTAGCTAATGCTGCCTATACACTGCGCAAAAAACGAAGGAGCAAGCACTGATGTCCTTACAAAGCATTTCAAAAGATGAATTTGCAGACCATATTCAACAAGCCCAGCAAAAATCGTTCATGCAGACCCTAGAAATGGCTGAGCTTCTCGCCAAAAGAGGCTATGATATTGACTATGTTGCTTGGAAAGAGCAGGCAGAAATTGAAATCTCTGCTATTTTATACAGCATGCCCATGACCGGCGGCCGCTATTTTGAAATTAACTGCGGTCCTGTCATCACTGCTCATGACCATCTGAGCGATTTTTACCGAGATTTAAAAGATTATGTCAAAGAAAGAGGCGCTTTAGAGTTCCTCATCAAGCCCTATGATACCTATCAAAGTTTTGACAGCAACGGTCAGGCAACAGAAGCTGAGAAAAAAGAACTCATCACACAGCTGACTGACCTTGGCTATCATTTTGACGGACTTCAGACAGGCTATCCCAGCGGTGAAGGCAACTGGCATTATGTCAAAGATTTATCAGGTCTAAGTGAACAGACCCTCCTCAAATCCTTTAGTAAAAAAGGACGTCCCTTAGTCAAAAAAGCCAAGACTTTCGGTACCAAACTTCGAAAATTAAAGCGTGAGGAGCTGCACCTCTTTAAAGACATCACCTCTGCTACTTCTGATCGCCGTGAATACACGGATAAGGAGCTGAGCTACTACCAAGACTTCTATGACAGTTTTGGCGATCAGGCTGAATTCATGGTGGCCAGCCTTAATTTTCAAGACTACTTTGACCACCTTCAGCAAAGTCAAGATAAATTAGGAACCAAAATAACTAAACTCAAGGCTGACCTTGAAAAAAATCCTCACTCCGAGAAAAAACAAAATCAGCTGCGTGAATTCTCCAGCCAATTTGACACCTTCACAACCCGCAAAAAAGAAGCTCAGGAACTTCTTGAAAAGTATGGCAATGAAGATGTTATTCTAGCCGGCAGCCTCTTTGTCTATACTCCTCAAGAAGCTGTCTACCTTTTCTCAGGTTCCTACCCGGAATTCAATAAATTCTATGCGCCCGCTCTCCTGCAGGAACATGTCATGCTGGAAGCTCTTAAACGCGGCATAACCTGCTATAACCTCTTAGGTATTATGGGAATTTTTGACGGTTCTGACGGTGTCCTGCGATTTAAGCAGAATTTCAACGGCTCCATCGTCCGCAAGATGGGCACCTTCCGCTACTATCCAAAACCGCTCAAATATAAGATTTTAAACACGATCAAAAAAATCTTACGACGATAAAAAATGGAGCCAAGTACGCTCTTGAGAGGTGTACTTGACCCCATTTTTTTTAAGTTTGATGAGAAAAAGCATCAGTGCAAAGTCCGCTTTTCTATATTAAAAAAACAGCTCCTTGAAGCTGTTTTTTAGATTAACGAATTTAATCAAAGCTTATTTTACAAAGTCAAGAAGAGCAAGGAAACTGTCAGCCTGCAGAGATGCACCGCCGACAAGAGCTCCGTCAACGTTTTCTTTTGCCATATATTCAGCAACGTTTTCAGGTTTTACAGAACCGCCGTATTGGATACGAACAGCCTCAGCTACTTCTTTGCCGTAAAGTTTTTCGACAGTTGCGCGAACAACACCGCAGATTTCATCAGCAATGTTAGCGTCAGCTGACTTACCAGTACCGATAGCCCAGATTGGTTCGTAAGCAATAACCAAGTTAGACACTTGCTCAGCAGTCAAATCTTTAAGGTCAGCTGTAATTTGACCTTCGATCCATTCAGCTGTCTTACCAGCTTCATAAGTTTCGAGAGACTCACCGCAGCAAAGGATTGGAGTCATGTTATGATTGAAGATAGCATGAGCTTTTTTGTTGATTTCTTCATCTGTTTCATGGAAGTACTCACGGCGTTCTGAGTGACCGATGATAACATATTCTACACCGAGAGCTTCAAGAGCTGCCGGACTTGTTTCACCGGTGAAAGCACCGAAATCTTCCCAGTAGCAGTTTTGAGCAGCTACTTGCAATTCAGTGTCTCTGACACCTTTTTTCATCCCTTCAAGGAACAATGCAGGTGCACCGACAACGGTATCAACAAGCTCATTTGAAGGAATATTGTTTTTAACAGCATCAACAAATTCACGAGCTTCAGCAGCTGTCTTGTTCATTTTCCAGTTTCCGGCAATAATTGGTTTACGTGACATTTCACATACCTCTTCCATTTTTTATTTACATTGTCTATTTTACCATAAATTCAGGGTGATTGAAAGATTAAGAAAGTATTTTACAAAACTCTTGACAATAAAATTTTGACTGTTGCTGTCTATTAAGAACACCAAAAAAAGAGTCTCCTACGAGACTCTTTTACAAGATAAGTTGTCTGACTTAAATTGTTATCTGGGAAAACTTAATTGTTTTTGATTAAGCTTCGATTTCTGAAACGATACCTGAACCAACAGTACGTCCACCTTCACGGATAGAGAAAGTAGTACCTTGTTCAACGGCGATTGGGTGGATCAATTCAACGTCGATAGTAACGTTATCACCAGGCATAACCATTTCAGTACCTGCTGGCAATTCGATTGAACCAGTTACGTCAGTTGTACGGAAGTAGAACTGTGGACGGTAGTTGTTGAAGAATGGAGTATGACGTCCGCCTTCTTCTTTAGTAAGGATGTAAACTTCACCCTTGAATTTAGTATGTGGATGAATTGAACCTGGTTTAGCAAGAACTTGACCACGTTCGATTTCATCACGTTGGATACCACGAAGAAGCACACCGACGTTATCACCGGCAAGACCTTCATCAAGCTGTTTACGGAACATTTCAACACCAGTAACAACAGCTTTTTGAATTTCGTCACGGATACCAACGATTTCAACTTCATCATTGACTTTAACAGTACCACGGTCGATACGTCCTGAAGCAACAGTACCGCGTCCAGTAATTGAGAACACGTCTTCGACTGGAAGAAGCAATGGTTTATCAGTATCACGTTCTGGATCTGGAATGTATTCATCAACAGTATCCATAAGTTTCATGATAACATCTTCTTGTTCAGTATCACCTTCAAGCGCTTTAAGAGCTGAACCTTGGATAACTGGAATGTCATCACCTGGGAAATCGTATTCTGAAAGAAGGTCACGGATTTCCATTTCAACCAATTCAAGCAATTCTTCATCATCAACCAAGTCAACTTTGTTCATGAAGACGATAAGGTATTTAACACCAACTTGGCGTGAAAGCAAGATGTGTTCACGAGTTTGCGGCATTGGTCCGTCAGTAGATGCTACTACAAGGATAGCTCCGTCCATTTGAGCGGCACCAGTGATCATGTTTTTAACATAGTCCGCGTGTCCTGGAGCGTCGATGTGAGCATAGTGACGTTTAGCTGTTTCATACTCAACGTGTGCAGTATTGATTGTGATACCGCGTTCGCGTTCTTCTGGAGCAGCATCGATTGATGAGTAATCTTTAGGTTGATTTACTGCGCTGGGAAGACGACGTGCAAGAACTGTTGTGATTGCAGCTGTCAAAGTAGTTTTACCATGGTCAACGTGTCCGATAGTACCAATGTTAACGTGTGGTTTACTACGATCGTATTTTTCTTTTGCCATTTTGGGAAAAGCCTCCAATAAAATATATTTTATAGATAGACGGTAGGCAATACAGTCTAACTTTACCTTATTATTTTAACAAATTACACTGAAAATGCAAGCATTTTATATGTATGTCTCTATCTTTTTTTCTGAAGAATGCTAAAATCAGCCTTAAGCAGGTAAAAAACAGGCAACTCCTTCTTTTCCTGGCTTGACATTTTTGCCGCTGCTCAATGGTGCACAAAAAATAAAGAGGATTGGTCTGTTTTTGTACATTGCAAATCCAATCCTCTGTTTAAATTGTTCATACGGCAGCTCACTCATTATAGAGCTCTTCGTAGATTTCTTCCTGAGACGCGACAAAAACATCATCAGTATTTCGCTCAGCCTCTGCTACTTCCCGATAAATTTCTTCTCGCTTCTCGTTGGCATCAATATTTAAAACAAAGCCGATAGCTACAGAGAGAACCAAGAGGCTGTTTCCGCCCTGCGACAGGAAAGGAAAGGTAACTCCCGTTGAAGGAATGAGACCGGATATACCGCCGATATTGACAAAGACCTGCATGAGCATCATGCCGCCAACACCCAGAGCAATCATTGAATTGAAGGGACTTTTAGCTTTGATACCGACCAAAAGAATTCTCAAAATCAAAAAGAAAATCAAAGCCAGAATCAAGCTGGCACCAATCAGTCCTAATTCTTCAATAACAATAGAAAACACAAAGTCTGTCTGAGCTTCCGGCAGGTAGCCGCGTTTTTCAATGGAATTTCCCAAGCCGCGGCCCAACCAGCCGCCATTGCTCATCGCATAATAGGAATTAGCCAGCTGGTGCCCTGAGTCGGTAACATCCTGAAAAGGATTGAAAAAGGCACTGAAGCGTTTAGCCACATAGCCAAAAACAGGCACCCTGCTCATGGTTTTGACACCAACCATATTGATGATGCCCAAAAAAACGGCCGATAAGGCAATAATTCCGGTCAGCAGAGCCGAAAACCAACGGTAGCCGACACCGCTGACTGAATACATCACAACAGCTGTCAAAACAATAATCGTTGCATTTCCCAAGTCCGGCTGCGCTGCCACTAAAAAGATTAAGACCAAAGAATAAAAGCGCCAATCTTTCAAATCACTCAGCTGTTTGGGCAGCCATTTACGCTTAGTCAAGGCCTGATAATCATAGACTTCAATGGTTTGCTGGCGTCTGGCAAAGGTAAAGGCCAGAAACCAAACCATAATGATTTTTAAATACTCCGCCGGCTGGAAACTGATTGGCCCCAGAATGATCCAGCCGTGCGCTCCGTTGACCTCCTGAGTCCAGAAACGGGCGATAATCAGCAGTATGGCTTCTATCAGCATCACAATGGTCAAAACACCGCTGTTTTTTAAGAAATTTAATTTCAGCCGGTAAATAAAAAGAATGGCGAGCAGGCTGATAATCCAAAAAACACCTTGGTTTATAACCGAGCGAAAGGGATTCAAGCCATTCTGAATTAAGTTGGCACTGGTCGTTGAATAGACAATAATCAATCCCAAAACTGATAAAATCAAATAGGGTAGCAGTATCGAATAATTCAGCAGGTGCCGCTTATCAATTTTCATACGTTTTCCTCAAAATATCTTACAAATCTAACATTAGCATTATACCATCTTTTGGATTTAAAACAAAGAAGAGAGCCAAACAAAAATTAACAGATATCAAAGCAATTTTACTCCGGCACTTACTTGCATAGAAAAAACACCCCAATCGTTTTTAGGCCTAACGTTTGAGGTGCGGTTCATTTTCAGTAAAATTTTAATTTTGACTGTCTGCTACAGGGCGCTGATTAACCGGAATTGCGCAGACCGGTCGCAACACCGTTGATGGTGATATGAATCAGATTTTCTAAATTTTCACCCAGCTCACCGCGGCGCTGACGCTTAATCAATTCAATTTGAATATAGTTTAAGACATTGAAATAAGGCAGGCGGGAATCAAGACTGGCTTGCAGATAGCTGTTGTCCTCCAAAAGATGTTCGTGATTTTCGATAGCTAAAATAATATTCTTTGTCAGCTGCCATTCATCCAAAATCGTATTAAAGACTTCTTTTGTTTCTTCATCCTGACAAAGTTTGGCATACTCAAAGGCGATGTTCATATTTGATTTTGACAGAACCATGTCAACATTAGACAAAAGAGAATGGAAGAACGGCCAGGACCGATACATTTCCTGCAGCGTAGCTAGATTTTTTTCATCTTTATCAATGAAATGTTTGAAAGCCGAGCCTACACCGTACCATCCGGGAAACATAATCCGATTTTGCGACCATGAGAAGACCCAAGGAATGGCACGTAAACCGCTGATTTCTGTAATTGTTTTACGGGCTGCAGGACGTGAGCCGATATTTAAACTGGAAACTTCCCGAATCGGACTGGCTGCAAAGAAATAATCATAGAAATGCTCATTGCCAAAAACAAGGTCGCGGTAAATCGCATTGCTGTCTGCCACAACTTCGTCCATAATCAGACGGTAGCCGACCAGATTTTCAGCATCAACAATTCTCCTTGTCACGATGCGATCCAGAGTTGCTGACACCAGCATCTCCAAGTTATAATAGGCGACATCTTTGTTGCCGTACTTGTTGCCGATGACTTCACCCTGCTCTGTCAGGCGGATACGATCCTTAATAGAGCCAAAAGGCTGTGACGTAATCGCTTCATAAGAAGGTCCGCCCCCGCGGCCGACTGTTCCGCCTCGGCCATGGAAGAAAGTGATTTTTACACCCTTATCCAGACCGATTTCTGTCAGTTCATTCTGCGCCTTGTACAAGGTCCAGCCGGAAGACAGGTAGCCGCCGTCCTTGTTGGAATCAGAATAGCCAAGCATAATTTCTTGGTAGCCATTATTGGCAGCAATCCATTTTTTGACAATAGCATAATCCAGATATTGCTTCATAATGTCCCGGGAATTATCCAAGTCCTCAATCGTTTCAAACAGAGGAACAATCTGAACACGCGCTTTTTCCGTGTCAACCAGACCGACTTCCTTAAGCATGACTGCCAGTTCAAACATATCGGAAATACTTTCGGTATGCGAAATGATGTGCTGCTTAATGACGTCTTCACCGAGAGCATCTTTCAGCTGTCTGGCCGTTTTAAAGATAGCCAACTCTTTTTGCAGAAGCTCCGATTTTTCAACATGAGTAGCCGAAAGAATCCGAGGATCTTCTAAGAGCTGATGAAGCAAAACCTGACATTTTTCGTCTTCAGACAGACTGCTGTAGTCCTTCACAATGTTAGCTGAAGCCAGCAGCTCTGCCACACAGGCTTCGTGGACACTCGAATCCTGACGCATATCAATGGAGGCCAAAAAGAAACCAAACACATCAACGGCCTGAATCACTTCGGTCAGATCACCGGTAACCAAAGCAGAGTCATTATTTTCCAAGAGAGATTTCTTGATGAGCTCTAAGTCATCCTGAAATTCCCGAGCTGTTTGATAAGGCTGAATTTGCTGTTCTTCAGCAGATTCCAAATCAAGCGAAGCCTTTGAGAAATCTCCTTTTTTCAGATAAGCCAAGGTTGCCTGCAGTCTTGACTGAATGTAGTAAAATGCTTTGCGGTAAGGTTCTTTTTCACGATAAATGGAGACATCTGCCGAACGATCCGCCATTTCTTTGACAGCCTCACTGATTGTAGAAAGACTGGAAGACAAAGAGAAGGTCCGATACAGATCTGAGAGTTTGCTGATATAATAATTCAAAATGACTTCACTTTGAACCAGAGCGGATATTTTTAAGGTTTCAGCCGTTACGTAAGGATTGCCGTCACGGTCACCGCCGATCCACATTCCCATGGTAATCGGTTTTGCACCATCCAGATCAATCCCTTTTTGCTGAGCCAGCTGCTTGTATTGGCTGCTGAACTTAGTGACCGCCTTAATCAAAGAGGAATTGTAGTATTCCATGACATTGGTGATTTCATTGGTAACTTTGAGTTTTTTCTCGCGGATAATATCTGTCTGCATAATCAGCTCAACATAGCGGCGCAGGTCATCATACCATTTTTGCCTGTTGATAGAACCGGACTTAGTGTCACGGTACTTGCGCAAAAGCTCATGAATCCGATTGGTCAAGTCCAGCATGGTCTTGCGCTGCACCTGAGTCGGATGGGCTGTTAAAACCGGTACGACATTGACATTTTCTAAAATTTCCTGAGCATTGTCTTGTTCAGAAACCAGATCAATCGTTGCAGATATCTTGCCAAGATAGTCAATATCATTGTTGTTTTGATAATTGACCTCATAAGCCAAATTAACATCTTCAGAGATATTAATCAAAAGCGGCAAAATTGCAAAATAACGTGAAACCACAACCATCTCGTCATTATTGAGCTGCTTGATGGCTTGCTCTAAATCCTGATGCTTTCCTTCAGCAGATAATGTTTTTAAGAGGGTAATCTTATCAAAACTATCCTTTCCGATCATTTTCTTGGTAACATCATCCAATAATTCAGTAAGAATGCTGATTTCTTCGGCGATGGCCTCTTTATCATTTCTGCTCTCTAATTTACTGACTGTCACGAAATGCAATTCCCTTCTTTACATTGATAGTTTCTATCATATCATTTTTAACAAAAAAGTAAATAAATTCTCCAGTATTGGTGCGCTTTCATAGCGAAAACACAGCTGCTTCACTTTTTGTCTTTGTAAACTTTCTGGTAAAACTCAATCTTATCGCCGTCTTTGACCTTGATCTTATCAGCGGATTTAGAGGCTAATTTATTGTTCACATCAAACATCCAGTAACGTCCGGCCTTCTTATCCTGGGACAGGCCGTCAATAGCTGTGATGAAGCCGCTCTTTTCTTTGACTTTGTAGTTGGCTTTCAGCACGTCCATCACCGTGTCTCCCTTATTAAAGGAAACCTTTTCGTCAGTTTTGTTAGAACCGGTCTTAACAATCAGCCTGACCTGAAAATCTTCAGACGTCTTACTTTTACTGCCGGTTTCGCTGTCGCTGCAAGCTGCTAGAAAGAGAACGATTCCGGTTAAGGCTAAAAATTCATATAGTTTTTTCATTGGATAATAATCTCCTAAAAATGGATAAGATGATGGGATAGAAAAGCACAGTTGACACAGCATGCATCAGATTGAACGTCATACCAGCCAAAATATAAGCAAACACCGGAGCTGCAAACAGTAAGGCTGAGTAAGTATCAACAACGATACCGTAGATAACGCTCATCAGGCCTGCCAAAACAGCCTGCAGAATTATCTGATTTATGCTGCCAAGCCGCAAAGACTTCGTCAGAGGATAACAAATGAATTTCCATAAGAATAAGATGCTGCCAAAACCAATAACCTGTCCTAAAACCCAAGGGCCAAAGCCCAGCAGAAAACTGGTAACCAACATTGTTACAGACATAATCAAAAAGCTTTCCCAGAAGCCGTAAAAAACTGCGCATACTAAAAAGATGGCAGTTATCGGCTGAATATTGGGCAGACCGGCAAAAGCAATTCGCAAAACAATCGCTAATGCCGACAAAATCGCAATGCGGCTGATTTTTTGAAGCGGCATATTATCCCCAAACGTCATCAATAATTTCTTTTACAAGTTCTAATTTAGCCCATTGATCTTCCTCTGTCAAGATATTTCCTTCTTCTGTTGAGGCAAATCCGCACTGAGTGGACAGCCAAAGCTGATCCAGCGGCAAATATTGGCTGGCCTCTTTAAGGCGGACAATGATAGCTTCTTTATCTTCAAGTTTAGCATCCTTTGACGTAATCAAGCCAAGGACAGCCACCTTATCCGGATCTTTGAATTCCGCTAACGGTTCAAAACCGCCTGCACGTTCACTGTCAAATTCTAAAAAGTAAGTTTTAGCGGCTTCCTCTCCAAACAGTTCCTGAGCAACCGGACCGTATCCGCCTGATGAAGCCCATGTTGAATGATAGTTGCCTCGGCAGACATGCGTATTGACCTGCAAACCGTCCGGAACATTTTGGTAGACATCATTATTTAAGGTCAGAAAAATGTCTGCCAATTCATCTCTGACTTGTTTAGAACTTTTATTCTGCGGAGCACCCCAGGCTGTTAAAAAGACTTCATCAACCAAGGTTCCCCAGGTACAGTCATCAAATTGAAGGGTTCTCAGACCAGCCTTATACAGGTCTTCTATCACTGTCAGGTAGGCCTTTTTGATATCCTGCCGCAATTGTGCAAAATCAGGATAGACTGCATTTAATTTTGCAACATGGTCGGCATCGCGGATCAATTCAAAATAAAACTGTGCCGGAGCCGGAATAGTATATTTGGCTTCAACGCCCTCTTTGTCAGCAAGGAGATCATATAAGAACTTATAATCTGCAATAAAAGGATGGTTTTCTCCGCTTATCTTTCCGGCAATTAAAGCCGAATCAGCCTTGGTTGTTTCATCATGAAAATGATAGCCTTCTGCTGCCTGAACATGATCAACTCCTTGAAAGCCCCAGAAAAAGTCCAAATGCCAGTAGGCTCTGCGGAATTCACCATCAGTTACCTTTTCAAGGCCCGCTGCTATCTCCTTATCAACCAATTCTTTGATCAGCCGGTCTTCAACAGCCCTCAGCTCTTCTTTGGAAATTTTCCCAGCTTCAAATTCTTCCCGTGCTTTTTTCAAAGCTTCCGGGCGTAAAAAACTGCCAACGTGTTCAAAATATTTTTTCGCCATCTTTTCTCCTTAAAATAGATAGAATTTATTGTCTTTCATTTTATCATCTGTTCCTATAGCTGTAAAATATAAATATATTATGATTTGCTATAGCTAATGACTATATGTGCTGCTGTTAAACAGACATATTTTGCTTTTTTCCAAACTTTACGTTAAAATAAGGAAGATGAGAAGAAGAATTAAGCCTGTCTTTGTTCTGGCTTTCTTCAGTTTGTTCGGACTATTGCTCATTCTGGGCAATGTTCGTTCTGAAAGTGCGCGGCAAAAAGAATTAGCTGCTGCTAAAAAATCAATTCCTGAAATTGAACAGACTGCAAAGAAACCAAAAGCAAATTCAGATGGAGACACTTTTACTCTTAATCCGATTATTGATATCTCCGGCTGGCAGCTGCCCAGCGAAATTGATTATGACACCCTGTCCAGTAACATATCGGGTGCCATTATCCGGGTTCAGGGAGGCTCAGGCATTGCTAAAAAGAACAATGCTGCTCACAGTTCCGGAGTTGACAAATCGTTTAAGACACATATTGAAGAGTTCCAAAAACGAGGCATTCCTGTAGCTGTCTACGCCTATGTCCGCGGGTCCAATGTCAAGAAAATGAAGTCTGAGGCTAAAACTTTCTATAAAAACGCTTCGCCTTACAACCCGACTTTCTACTGGCTTGATGTTGAAGAAAAAACCATGTCTGACATGAATAAAGGTGTTAAGGCTTTCCGTGATGAACTGAAACGTCTCGGTGCTGAAAATGTCGGTATTTATATCGGCACCTATTTCATGGAAGAGCACAGCATTTCCACCAAAGGCTTTGATGCTATCTGGATACCGACCTATGGCACAGACTCAGGCTATTTTGAAGCTGTTCCAAAGACCAAATTAAACTATGACCTGCACCAATATACTTCTCAAGGTCAGCTGCAAGGGTTTAAACACACCTTGGACCTCAATCAAATTGCCGTCAACAAGGACACAAAAGCAACCTATGAAAAATTATTCGGGCCGGTGAATGAATAAGCTTGACAGCTTTTAGCTTCCGTCATATAATGTAGGTAACAGAATATCACAAGGAGTGCTTCTTAGCTGAGATTGCCTTTGGCGAAATCCTATGGACCTGATCTAGTTAATACTAGCGTGGGGATGTGACTAATTGATGAAATTAACACATGCAGACTCCTTGAATGAAAGGAGTCTTTTTATGTCCAAAAATTCAGTCATTCTGGTTGAAGCGGCTCTGGCTGCTGCTTTAGCCATGGTCCTGTCGCTCCTACCTGATTTTGCCAGTTGGTTTACACCGTCTTTCGGAGCTATTCCCCTCATTATCTTCGCCTTAAGAAGGGGAGCTAAATATGGGATTTTATCCGGCCTGCTCTGGGGACTGCTGCATTTTCTTTTAGCAAAGGTCTACTACCTAAGCCTTTCACAGGTCATTCTGGAATATATCCTTGCCTTTCTTTGCATGGGCTTTGCCGGTTTTATGCAACATCCCCTGCAAGCAGCTCTTAAAAAGGAAAATAAATCCAAGGCCCTGTTTTATGCCATTACGGGAGCTTTTGCAGCTACTCTCAGCCGGTATATCTGCCATTACATCGCCGGATTTATCTTTTGGGGAAATTACGCACCAAAAGGAATGTCTCCTTTTTGGTATTCTTTTACTGTCAATGGCAGTGCAGGATTGTTTACGTTTTTGGTAGTTGTTTTGGTTCTGCTTGTTCTGGTGCCCGGTCAGCCGCAATTCTTTTTGCCTAAGACCAAGGCAAAAACAAAGAACTAAACTAATTCATATCCTTTGAAAGCACAAAGAGGCGGAAGAATTTCGCCTCTTTTCAATTTGGAAGCCTAATAGGCTGATACAGCAAGTAAGATCAAAATGTCTTACTTTTTTATTTCAGTTTTTTAAGCCAATCATGCTATTATAATGGTATGGCTAAAAAACGAAAACGCAAAAAACATACGTCAAAGAAAAGCCGGCGCAGACGGCAGCAAAAAAAGAAAAAGCAGCTTAAATACTTTATTCTCACAGGATTTGTGCTTGTTGTCTTGGGACTTGCTCTTTTTCTTTACCAGCATCGCTTTCATGTCTCTGCCTCTTATGAAGCCGATCAGACAGCGATTATTGCAGCTGATGATTCTTCGCCGACCCTTTATCCTTATCTATTTGATCTGGCTGCAGACAAATTGGAACAAAATGCCACTGTACAAGTAGAAGGCTATTTTCTGACCAGCTTAAAAGGCAGGCAAGTCACTCTGGCTAAAATAAAATTAAAGGGGCGCACCTGCTATATCGATGCTAAAAAGCTTCAAATTCAACAGACCAATGCCATCAATCAATATATCGCCGCTTTACAGTACCCTCATGCAGAGATGACCAAGGCTATCTATTCACAGTTTGATAAAAAAGCCTATTATAGTTCCTCCGGCCAGCCCAAAGGCATTATTATTCACGATACCGGAAACGATAGTTCATCTATCCAGAGTGAAGTCTCTTATATGGAGAAAAATTATAAATCAGCCGGTGTTTTTGTCCACAGCTTTATTGACAAAGACAGTATTTTTCAAATTGCCGATGACCGCTACATGGCTCAGGGTGCCGGTCCTAAGGGAAATCCTTATTATCTTCAGTTTGAAATGATTCGCGAGCACAGCCAGGCAGATTTTGCCAAACAGCTGGCCAATGCTGCTTATTATACAGCTGTCATGCTTAAAAAATATCACCTGCCGGTTACGCTGGGACAAAAAGATGCCTCAGGCACTGTCTGGACGCACCAGATGGTATCCAGCTATTTAGGCGGAACAGACCACCAAGACCCGGATGACTACTGGAACACAGCTGCTGCAGAATTTTTTGCCAGCGATTACTCCGTAAAAAACTTTTTAGATTTGATTCAAGCCTACTATAATCAGCTTTAAAATGATATAATGGGAAAGTATATTATTTATTTTGGAGGAAATCATGCTTTCTTGGATAACAAGATTAATCAAAGGGGTCATCATTGCCCTAGGCTTTATTCTGCCCGGTGTATCAGGCGGAGTCTTAGCTTCTATTTTAGGTCTGTATGAGCGTATTATTTCATTTTTAGCACACTTGTCAAAAGACTTTGTCAAAAATGTTCTCTTCTTCATTCCGGTAGGAATCGGCGGTATTCTGGGAATCGCGCTTTTTTCTGCACCCTTAGAGTACCTTTTGGAACATTATGAGGTCCCTGTCCTTTGGGCCTTTACAGGAACAATCGTCGGTACCCTGCCGACTCTGTTTGCCGAATCCACTCAAAAATCTAAGCGCGATAAAGCAGATTGGGCCTGGCTTCTGGGAACTTTTTTGATTTCCGGTCTCCTGCTCTACTTTTTAAATGACTTAGTCGGCACCATTCCGGCTAATTTCGCAAGCTTTGTCCTTGCCGGTGTTCTGATTGCTCTTGGTGTCTTGGTACCGGGGCTCAGTCCGTCTAATCTTCTTTTAATTATGGGACTGTATTCACCCATGCTGACCGGTTTTAAAAATCTCGACTTACTGGGCGTTTTCCTGCCGATTGCCATCGGCGGTATGGCAGCTGTGCTGCTCTTTTCAAAGCTTATGGATTACGCCTTGACCCACTACCATTCCCGCGTTTATCACTTTATTTTGGGACTTGTCATTTCAAGTACGCTTCTAATCATCATTCCAAATCCAAGAAATACGGAGAGTATCTCCTATGCAGGCAGCAGCTGGCTGACCTTCTTAGCAGCTGCTTTGTGCTTTGCTGCCGGTATTGCTTTGGGACTTTGGATGAGCAAACTTGAGGAAAAATACAAATGAGCAAAAAGCATAAACTGAAAAAAACACTAGTGGATCAGATTTTGGATAAGGCCAAGATAGAGCACGACAGTTTAGCACTCAATGCCCTAGAAGGCAAGTTGCCAGAGGACATCAAAAAAGAGGATATTTTTAAAACGCTGGCTCTGACAGGTGACAAAACAGGAACTCTTATCGGAATTCTCCCTATCACAGAACACCTGTCTGAAAAAAAGCTGGCTAAAGTATCCGGTAACAAGAAAGTCAGTATGATTCCGCAAAAGGAATTGCAAAAAACAACCGGCTATGTCCACGGTGCTAACAATCCTGTCGGCATCAGGCAAAAACATCATTTCCCTATCTATATTGACAGCATCGCGCTTGACAAAGGAAAAATGATTGTATCAGCTGGTGAAATCGGCCGGTCTATCCGCATCGACAGCCAAATTTTAGCACAGTTTGTCAAGGCTGAATTCGCTGATATTAAGGAGTAAGCATGCGTATACTTGGAAACATTGTTTGGTTCTTTTGCTCCGGACTTTGGGCTGCTATTGCCTGGTATGCAGTGGGACTGCTGCTTTGCATCACTGTTATCGGGATTCCTTTTGGACTGCAGTGTTTTAAAATCGGCTCTTTCGGCCTTTTTCCCTTTGGCAAGACGATCATCTTTTCAGACCGTTTCTCCAGCCTCTTAGGAAATATCATCTGGATTTTACTGGCCGGCTGGGAGCTGGCTCTGCTGCATCTGGCCAGTGCTGCTGTGCTTTGCCTGACCATTATCGGAATTCCCTTTGCCCTGCAATCGGTCAAGATGGCCGGTATCAGTCTCTTTCCTTTTGGTGTTGAAATTATTGATTAGATTTAGGAGTATAAGAATTGTGAAACTGTATTTTGTCAGACACGGAAAAACTGAGTGGAATTTAGAAGGACGCTTTCAGGGAGCCGGCGGAGACTCACCGCTTTTAACAAGTTCTATTAAGGAATTAGAGCTCCTGGGCCGCCATTTAAAAGACATCAAATTTGACAAGGTCTATTCCAGCGATCTCAAACGGGCGAAGCTGACCAGCCAGATTATCACTCGGGAAAATGTCCATCCTACAGACATTACCTATACTAAAACCCTGCGGGAATGGAATCTGGGCAGACTGGAAGGCCAAAAAATCAGCTTAGTCAGCTCCATCTATCCCAAACAAATGAAAGCTTTCCGCCATAATCTGGCACAGTTCAACCATTCCATCTTTGACGCCGAATCTGTTTACCGTGTGACGCACCGCGTCTCAAACTTTGTTAAGTCGCTTAAAGACCTGCCGGCTCAAAATATTTTACTGGTGGGCCACGGCGCTACACTGACAGCAGCTATCCAGTCATTCTTGGGCAATGAACCTGCTCAGTTTCGCCGTGACGGCGGCCTGGATAATGCCAGTATTACTATTTTGGAAACAAAAGATTTTGAACATTTTGACCTTATCACTTGGAATGATGTTTCCTATAAAGAAAAAATGCCTCAAGAAGTCAACGTACACTAAAAGAGAGCCAATTAAAATCAAAAATCGTGATTTTAATTGGCTCTCTTTTTACTTAGCATATTTCAAGCGCAGTACTTTTTCTTGGTTCTTATCCAGCCTAAGCAGAATAACAACCTTATCAATGCTGATATTGCTTTCCAGTAAACGTTCGGCAGCCATCATAAGACCGTTATTAATTCCCAGCTGTAAGACAGGATTGCTGCGGTCATTAGTGTCAAAAATAAATTTATGGCTGGGTAGATCAAACAAGACCTTCACTGCTCCGTAGAGCTGCTCAAAGGAGTCAATCTGCAAATCAAAAACAGGCTTTGTTCCGGGCTTCAAGCGGCGGCCGCGATGATTAAACCACATGGAGTGCCAGCCGCTGTTATGAGCTCCAATGATATCATTGTCATAAGAGTCTCCCACATACAGCGTCGTATCCGGATCCATATCAAATTGCTCGGCAGCCAAATTAAAAATTTCTTTCTGCGGTTTTTGAAAACCTGTCGCCTGGCTGACCAAGACCCGCTTAGGAGCAACATAATCGTAGAGTCCTAATTTTTTTATCTTTTTCAGCTGATGCTCGGTCGGACCATTGGTAATAACGCCCATGGGAATATTTTTTTCTTTCAGAAAATCCAGTGTCAGACGCATTTCATCCAGCATTGTAATCTGATCGAGCTCTTTTTCGTAAATAGCCTGAAAATGATTGCCCTCATCTTCACTGATCTGCCGATAGCCAAACTCCAATAGGGTCTGTTCACAGCGCCAGAAACGAAAATATTCGGTTGTCCATTCTCCAGCCATTACCCGCGGAAAACCGGTGTCGGAATAATGGCGAAAACGAATATAAGCCTGATTGATCTGAGCCATGTCAAAATCAGGAAAACAGTTTTCTACAGCACTGCGGTACGGTGCCTGCTGGTCATAAATAGTGTCATCAACATCAAAAACAATAGCACTAATCATAAGTAAGTCTTTCTAAATCTTAATTCTAAAAAATTATACTATTTTTTCAGTGTTTTTTCAAAATCTTTATCACCTGCTTTTTCGGCATGCAAAGGTGCCTTTTCCCACTGAGACGGCCCTTGGTCAAAAATATTATTCTTTTGTTTGCTTTCAAGCTGAGTTTATTGCTGCATTATGACCCCTAAAAAAAGCTCAGTTCATCAGCTGATGAACTGAGCTTTTAAGCTGTCCTGCGCTCAGGACAATGACTATAAATGTCTGCTTTCGCTAATCAATTTGTTTAAATTGCATCTTTTGTTTTACCTGTCCCTGACCGGCATCGGAAATCTGGTAAGTAAAACTGCGTGAGCTGAAACGCTTTCCAAAGGCTAAGACGCTGTTGTACTGCCATTGAGACAGCTTATTGTCTTCTACTTTCCCTAAAGTCACTTTATTGCCTTTGGCCTTATATTTCCAGGCTGCGCTTGTGCTTTGATCTTTATAGACTTTTTCAAACTGCCTGTCGCTCTGTACAGCTTTTAAAGCAGCAGCTTTATTCCGAGTAACAATGGCCTTGTCACCAGTACCGGAAAACGCAACATACATCACCCGGTCATTCTTTTCGCCTTTAAGAACACTTGAATACTGATAGGCATGCCCCGGAATCATCTTTGCTACATGGTGGCTGGCATAGTAATAAAATCCGCCGCCAATGACGAGAAGACCAAGAAGAGCTGCAGCGATAACAGTTATTAGCTTACGTTTAGTCATTAAATCCCTCACTATTCTTCTGAATTATCATAAGGCTCATCAGCCGATTCTGTTACGGCTTGAGTCGTTTCTTCTTCCTCATAGGAATCTGCTGCTGTTGAATAATCATCCGTATCATCACTATCTGCCGGAGTATCTACAGTATCGCTGCTATTGTTGCTGTCAGTATCACTGTTGTTACTGTCATTAGCTGAATCCGGAATATCAGTCTCATCATCTGAAGCATCGCTCTGCTCTGTTTCTTCAGCTTTATTATAAACATTGAGATTAAAGCTGAGCTCTGTGTCGCTGTTGGCTAAAACATTTAATTGAACTGCCTGTGCATCAAGCAAGTTTTGCAGTTGGCCATCGCTCTTTAATTGTTCATAAATAGCTTTGGCAGCTGCTTTAGCTGCTTTTTCGGTCTGAGCAGTGCTCTTTACCTCAATGATTTGATCTTCTTCGTACAGGCTTTCTTTTTCCAAATCTTCTGTTTGAGTGGCATCTGCTTTGTCTAGATCATGAGAGATAAAACTAATTTTATCACTATCGCTTTCTTCAGCGATAAGCTTATTAACTTCGTTTTGAATAGCATCCTGATAAACATCAGATTCTAATGTTTTTTCTTTCGCTTTTAGCTTACTCTTATTTTTGCTGTCATTAGCTGATTTACGAGCCTTGTTATTATTAGAGCTTGTTTGATCGGCTTCATCATCGCTTGAAGAACTGTCTGCAACATTCTCGTCAGCCGTTTGATTGGCAGATGATGAGGCATCGTTGTCATCATCGGCAGCAGGATAATTGTGCTCAATATGATTGTCTTCATAGTAAGCTGTGTTGTTGACAATAACCACAGTGTCATCATCGCTGTAAAAATTAATATTGATTGAGGTGTGGGCACAGTAGTGTCCGGTTCCCTCATAGGTATAGGTTACAGGAACTTTTCCGTCACGGTTAAGAATGAGGACATCCCCCGCATAAATCAAATCGACATTAGCGATGTTATTGTCATAAGCAAGTTTTTGGATAGAAATACCAGTTGCCTGAGAGATTCCCCAAAGGGTATCGCCCCACTGAATAACATAGCGTTCACCATTGAGGCTGTTTAAATTAATATTTTGAGATGAGATATTGTTGCTGATTTGATCCGGAGTACTGGCAACCCAGTTGGTAATGTCAGCACGCTGAGCGTTGGTCTGGTCAGCATAAAAATCACCTGCTGCTGCTTTTGTCTGCACAAGCATCGGCAAAACAAGCGCACCCAGCATCATAGCACTGCCAAAAAGCTGTTTCTTTTTCATTGATAATCCTCCCAAAAACCTGCCAATCGCCATTTTAACCGTTGATGATATTAAAATTAAAAAATTGGCACTGATTAACATTAGTTTTCAACTATGTTACAATTTATTTACTTTTATTATAGTCCTTATAACACTTTGCTGTCAACTTATTTTAAAATTTTTCACAAACAAAATCGGACTTTTGTTTCTTTTCTCTCTGACAAGGCATTTTTACCAGAGTTTATATGCCACATGTCCTTAATTTATGATAAAATGGTATAAATGACTTTTTGGAGGAAAACATGTCAAATCAACATACAGAAGAATTAAATGACCAGCAGATTGTCCGCCGTGAAAAGATGGCTGCCCTTTCTGAACAGGGAATCGACCCCTTTGGCAAACGTTTTGAGCGTACTGCCACTTCTGGCCAATTAAAAGAAAAATATGCTGACAAATCAAAAGAAGAACTGCACGACATTAATGAAACAGCTACTATTGCCGGCCGGCTCATGACCAAACGCGGCAAAGGTAAGGTTGGTTTTGCCCACCTGCAGGACCGTGAAGGACAGATTCAAATTTATGTGCGCAAAGATACCGTCGGCGATGACAACTACCAAATTTTTAAAAAGGCTGATATCGGAGACTTCTTAGGTGTTGAAGGGGAAGTCATGCGTACAGATATGGGTGAGCTTTCTATCAAGGCGACTCACATCACGCATCTGTCCAAATCCCTGAGACCTCTGCCGGAAAAATTCCACGGTCTGACAGATGTGGAAACCATCTATCGCAAGCGTTACCTTGATTTGATTTCCAACCGTGACAGTTTCGAACGTTTCGTAACACGCTCAAAAATTATTTCAGAAATCCGCCGCTATCTTGACGGACTTGGTTTCTTAGAAGTAGAAACGCCTGTTCTCCACAATGAGGCCGGCGGTGCTGCTGCTAAACCATTTACCACACATCACAATGCCCAAGACATGGATATGGTGCTTCGGATTGCTACCGAACTGCACCTGAAACGGCTGATTGTCGGCGGTATGGAACGGGTCTATGAGATCGGCCGTATCTTCCGCAACGAAGGCATGGATGCGACTCACAACCCTGAATTCACATCCATTGAAGTCTATCAAGCCTATGCTGATTTTGAAGATATTATGGATCTGACAGAAGGCATCGTCCAGCATGTGGCCAAGGCTGTCAAAGGAGACGGTCCTATTCAATATCAAGGCACTGAAATCAGAATCAATGAACCTTTCAAACGTGCTCACATTGTTGATTTAATCAAGGAAGTAACAGGTGTTGACTTTTGGAAAGAAATGACTTTGGAAGAGGCACAGGCCTTAGCCAAGGAAAAAAATGTTCCGCTTGAAAAACACTATACTTCTGTCGGTCATATTATTAACGCTTTCTTTGAAGAATTTGTCGAAGAAACACTCATTCAGCCAACATTTGTCTATGGACATCCGGTAGAAGTTTCGCCGCTGGCTAAAAAAAGTGCAGATGATCCTCGCTTCACCGATCGCTTCGAACTCTTTATCATGTGCCATGAATACGGCAATGCCTTTACCGAACTGAATGATCCTATCGATCAGTTGGAACGCTTTAAAGCACAGGCTGCCGCCAAGGAACTGGGAGATGATGAAGCAACAGGCATCGATTATGATTATATTGAAGCCCTTGAATACGGCATGCCGCCAACCGGAGGACTGGGTATCGGTATCGACCGCTTAGTCATGCTCCTCACTGACACCACTACTATCCGTGATGTGTTGTTATTCCCTACAATGAAATAGGTTAGACTTATTTGCACGTAACTACTCCACAACCAGTACCTCTCGCTCCTTTATTTTCAGGTGAGAGGCTGAACTAGAGCTTTTCACTCCCTACAGCGAAATAAACAGTCAAATCCAGAAGCTGACCTTTTAAGTTTTAGCTTCTGGATTTTTTTGACTGTGCGGCACAGCTATCCCTTACTTTTAATTACTGGTTTCCAGCAGCTTTTCATGATACAATAAAATCAACGTTTTGTATGATACTGACCCCTAAAGAAAGGACGCTTGGCCTTCCATTTGCCAATTAATCATTAACATGAAAAAATATTATATTTCTTTTTTATCGGCTGCTATTTTTATTGCCTATGGGCTCTTGCAAAAACATTATATCTTTGCGGTTCTCGGTATTGTTTTTATCCTGATTGGTATTAAGGATATTTTGGATCACAAGAAAGATTAGCTAGTAAATAAATTATAATGAGTTTGGAAACGGTGACTGCCTGAAACATTCTTAGTCTGTTTAGACTCAGTTTGTGAATTCAAGTTCACGGTTATCCAAGTTTTTTTATTTTTCCTATAAAATAAGGCACACCTAATTTTTTACTTTGTTATACTTAACTTTTTAAAATTTTTGTGCTATACTTGAGATAAACGTATTTAGAAAAGAGATTTTCAAATGGAAACTCACCATCCTTCAGCAACTCCTCCTCAAAAACAGTCTCTCAGTGAGGTCAATCAAAGTGTCAAAGTTCCTAAAAACGCTTCTTTCTGGACAACTCTGAGAGCTTTTTTAGGTCCGGGAGCTCTTGTTGCCGTCGGTTATATGGACCCCGGCAACTGGATTACCAGTGTTGTCGGCGGAGCCAGTTACAAATACCTGCTTTTGTCGGTTGTCCTCATTTCCTCCCTCATTGCCATGCAGCTGCAGCAAATGGCCGGAAAATTAGGTATTGTAACGCGCCAAGACTTGGCTCAGGCTACAGCAGCACATCTCCCTAAGGGCTTGCGCTATCTTTTGTTTGTCATTATCGAGCTGGCTCTTATGGCTACTGATTTGGCAGAAGTTATCGGTTCAGGAATTGCCCTGCATCTTTTGTTTGGCTGGCCGCTGCTGTTTTCAATTTTCATTACCATCTTAGATGTTTTCTTGCTCCTGTCTATTATGAAATTAGGCTTTAGAAAAATTGAGGCTATTGTTTCAACCTTGATTTTGACGATTTTAGTGATTTTTGCTTATCTCGTTCTTATTTCTAATCCAAGTGTGGCCGGTATTTTCAAGGGCTATCTTCCCAGCACTTCAATTTTTGATCTGTCACAAACTGCTGATAACAGCAGACTGACCTTAGCGCTTGGTATTATCGGTGCGACTGTCATGCCCCATAACCTCTATCTCCATTCGTCCATCTCACAGACACGCCGGGTCGATTACAAGCATAAATCTTCTATTCGGCAGGCCGTAAGATTCATGACCTGGGACTCCAACATTCAGCTGAGCTTGGCCTTTATTGTTAATTCTCTTTTGCTGATTCTCGGAGCATCACTGTTTTATGGCCATGCCAGTGAAATCAGTGCCTTTTCACAAATGTACAATGCCCTTTCTGATCACACGATTGCCGGAGCAGTTGCCAGTTCCTTTTTATCAACCTTGTTTGCCATTGCTCTTTTGGCCAGCGGCCAAAATTCAACTATTACCGGAACACTGACCGGTCAGATCGTGATGGAAGGCTTCTTGCACTTGAAAATGCCCCAATGGCTCATTCGTCTGGTAACACGTTTATTGGCGCTGCTTCCTGTTTTAATTGCTGCTGTCATTTACGGCAGTCAGGAAAAAGTTTTAGACCAACTTATCGTTTACTCACAGGTTTTCCTGTCTATTGCGCTGCCCTTTTCTATCTTTCCGCTGGTTTATTTTACCTCCCAGAAAAAAATCATGGGCGATTTTGTCAATGCTAAATGGAATACCTATCTGGCTTACGGAGTTGCTGTTTTATTGACCATCCTCAATTTACAGTTAATCTTAGACACCCTCTTTTAAGCAGGGCAGATTTTCCATTTTAAGGCAAAATAAAAAGTCGAAGCTTAATACTGCTTCGGCTTCATTTTTTAAATTCATTGACTAAAACGTCAAATTCTTCATTGGTCAGGGTAATCCCCTTGCCCATCTTGGTATGATCAGGGCTCCAGGATCTGATATCAAACTTAGCCGGTGCGCCGTTAAAGCTGACGCGGTTGAGTTCCTTGGTCCAGCCCTTGTCATTTTCAGACAGGACTAACAGTTTTTCTTCAATTTCAAATGTAAATTCTGCCATATATGCCTCCTATCAAAATATTCGTAAGAAAAAATGCTAAAAAGAAGCATTTGTTAAATTTATTGTTTTTCTTACAATTTTTAATTAAGTATTTCATTTTAATCTAAAATGAGGTATAATCATTCTAACAATTTTTTAGAGAAAATGCCATGAAAAGATTTATACAAATGATTTTAGAGCATGTGAGGGAATTCATTGAACCGACCAAAAAATCTCCTGACATTGTTTTAAAAACCAATCAGCTGCTGCACACTATCTTACAAGCCCAAAAAAAGCATGAGGCTGTCCATGTGATTTATCTTGATAAGAGTTTTACGGGAGATATTGTCAAATATGACAGGGAAAACAATAAGCTCATTTTAAAAAATTTTCAAAAAAATATATCAGCAATTATCAGCATCTCAGACATCAAACGTTTAACCCTGGTGCCAAAAACGGTCAGAGACTCACAAAAACTAAAATAAGCTACACAAACAAAAAAGCCAGCATACTATGTACTGACCTCAAGAATTGGATTTCGTATCTAATTCTTGATCCCGTTCAGTTCATAGTAGGCTGGCTTTTTTATTAATCACACCAGCAATCACGCTCTGAGCGTTACACTGCTGCCGTCTTCTTTGTATAGATTGACCAAGCCTTCCTTGCAGGCACGAATCATATCGCCTGCTTTTACTTTCCTAGGCACTGTAATGGTCAAGAGCTCCATAGGTTTAGGGGCACGTTCGATCTTGATGCCATCGGCATCATGCAAATCCTGAATAAAGGTTTCAAAGTGGCGGAAGCCCGGTCCGTAAAACTCAACCCGGTCACCTTCGTTGATGACATTTCGCTGACGGATAGTAGCAGTCATGCTCGTTTCATCGAAGTCAACAACTTCGCCAATAAACTTGTATTGCGGAATTTTGCGGCGCGCTCCGAAGAGCTGCTCGTTTTCTGTCGGTGTACTGTAGTAAAATCCAGTCGCCAATTCACGCTGAGCCACTTTCCATAATTCATCAATCAGATCCTGCTTGATGGCTTCAAATTTCTCCGGACTTTCAAGATAAGCATCAACGGCAGCCTTATAACAGTTGGTTACTGTGGAAACATAATGAATGGATTTCATGCGGCCTTCAATTTTGAGGCTGTCAACACCATTTTCAATCATATCCGGAATATGCTCGATCATGCACATATCAACGGCTGACATTGAATATTCCTCAGGAATCTCGCCCTTAAGCGATCGGCGCTCCTGTCCAAAAGGCATGTCAAAAAGGTCATATTTCCAGCGGCAGGATTGTGAACAGCCGCCGCGATTGGCATCACGATGGCTCATGTGATTGGACAAGACACAGCGTCCTGAGTAAGAAATGCACATAGCCCCGTGCACAAAGGCCTCAATTTCAACATTGGTACGTTTGCGGATTTCAGCCAGCTCTTCCATGGTGACTTCACGCGCCAAAACGACACGTGTCAGCCCCAGCTCTTTCCAAAACTCAAAGGTTTCATAATTGGTTGACGACGCTTGTGTAGACAGATGAATTTCAAGACCCGGTGCCTCTGCTGCACAGATGGCAATCAAGGCAGGGTCTGATACGATAACCGCATCCAAGCCTAAATCACGCAGCTCTCTAAACCATTGTCCTGCTCCGATTTCATTGCCTTCATGGGTTACCATATTGGCAGCCACATAAACTTTTACACCGTGTTCATGAGCATAATGAATGCCTTCGGCCATTTCCTCCATGGAAAAATTACCGGCACGGCTGCGAAGACCATAAGCCTGTCCGCCGACAAAAACAGCATCTGCTCCGTAATCTACAGCAACCTTAAGCTTTTCTAAGGTTCCGGCCGGTGATAAAACTTCCGGACGTTTTTTTATTGTTTGTGTCATTTTATATCCTTTTCCTTTATTTTACTAAATCAGGGTCAAAGTCATAGAAACCAGTATCCAATCCACGGCCTTTGGGATGGAGTTTTCTGATTTCTTCATCAAAGAGGAAGGCCTGATCCTGCGTAAAAGTTCCTGCTTCTATCAAGGTACGCGCCTTAACAAATAATTTGGCAATCTCGACAAAATTGTGCCCCGGGCAGTAAATGCCATCCAGTTTCCAATGATTATAATGGTGATCGGTTAATTCCGAAAGCTTAGTCATCAAATCAATATCATTATTGATAAAAATATGAGTCCCATGCTTATCTTCGTAAATGGAATAATGCGATTCCGGATCGCCCGGTTCTGCCAGAAAAAGCCCGCGTTTTCTTGATTTCTCATCATCAATGTGTGTAAAATGATAATAATTTTGAATTAAAGGCCTCTTTGAATGGTGAATGACAGAAGCTCCGTAAACCAAGATTTCAGCCGGAATCTCTAAATTCTTAGACATGACAAAAAGCTCTTGTGAAGGAATTTCACGCGCTAAAACAGCCTCTGCTGCTCCATGCTGGCCCCAAAAGTTAACCTGACGGCTGGAAGTGACAAAAACAGATGTATCGTAAATCAGCTTAAAATGATAGCCGTCGCGCTTATTGACATAAAAAACACCAGCATCGCCGACAACCAAATAATCGACTTGAATTTCTTTCATCAGCTCTAAAAAGGGCTTGATATTGTCCATCATCTCCTGATGCATGAGGGCATTGGCAGCAACAGTCAGTTCTTTTCCTGCCTCATGGACTAGGGCAGCAATCTCCCGCAGCTCATCATAGCTGAAGGTATGCGGCAGACGCAGGGCATAGTCTTTCTCACCGACATAGATGCGGTCTACACCAATTTCCAACAGTTCTTTGACTTGCTCAACAGATTCTGCGGTTGCAGTAATAACAATTTTTTCCATACCTATTATTGTATCAAATTTAGGATAAAAATCTACTTTTTTAAAAAAATTGAAGCTCTGCAGGAGAAAAAACAGGCTTATTGCAAAAAAATTTTCAGAAAACAGATGACAAACTTCACAATTTGTGATAAGATGTTAAGGAATATTTAGAGGAGGAACTCATGTCAGCAAATCTTAACAGGCAGCCAGACAATTATGAAGAACTTGACTATCAAGAAGATCTGACGCCTAAGTACCAAGAATTTCAAGATTTTGATGATAGCAGAACAAAGTTAGACGAACTGATTTTTTTCGCCAAACTGGCTTTTTTCTGTGTTGTGACAATTCTGACATGCTTTATTCTTCTGGTTGCTAAGTTCTCTCCTGTCTTTGCTTTCCCGCTGTCCCTACTGATCAGCTGGGGAGTTACCACAGCCGCCCAGGCAGGTTTAAAACGACTGAAATCATAATTAAAACCACCGGTGTGTGACCTAGTGGTTTTTTATTTTGTTTGTATCCGGCAAAGTGATTTAACGTCATAACATAAAAAGATCTGAAATAAAAATCTCAGATCTTTATTTTGCAGACAAGTTTGATTAGCGGTTTAATAATTGGTCTTGTCTGCCGGATAAGACTGTTCAGCTATAGATAAAGAGAGTGAGAAAAATCAGTTTGATGTTTACCGATTGTCAGCTCACTCTCTTTTATTATCTGCTGTCAAAAAGAAGAACTCCCATACCTTGACTCAAGGCAAGTCAAGTCTACTTTTTATGCTTCACTGTCATCATCTGCAGCTTCTTCTTGGTAATCAATGACAATGTCATCAACTTCAGCTTTTACTGTTTCAGCTGCTTCTTCTGATTTTTCGGCAGTTTTGGACAGACGTTCCTTAACTTCAGATAAGGTTTGATTGGCCAAATCTCCCACCTGAGAGGCTTTTTCCTTAACAACAGCTACCACATCATCTTTTGTCAGCTCGCCGGTCTCAATTTTCTCCTTATAGCCCTTAACGGTATTGACCGCTGCAGACTTATACTCATTAGCTTTTTGAGCGGCCTGCTGATGATATTCTTCAGGATTTTCTTTATAGGCAGCAAAGCTTTCATTGACTTTCTGCTTAATTTGTTTTCCCTTGTCTGTAGAGAGAAGGTAAGCTGCCGCAGCACCTGATGCAGCACCGATAATAACCGTACTTAAAAATTTACTCATAATTATTTTCCTTTCTTCTTAAATAATTTAGAAGCTACTTTGCCAACTGTATAAGCAGCGCCTGCCTTACCAACATTAGAGGTAGCGTTACTTGCCTTTTGGCCAAAATAGCGAGCTTGCTGATTAAGATCAGAGACACTTTCTGATAAATCAGCTATGGCTGTAAAGAGCGGGTCAATAGTCCCAACCTTGCCATTAACGTCTTCTACCAATACATTGGCCTTAGCTAAAAGTTCGTTGGTCTGATAGAGTGTCACGTTGACGTCACTCGTCAGAACTTTCAAACTTTGTCTGGATTCATCAACAGTATCTGAAATTTTTCTGAGCAAAAGAATGACAAAAACAGTCAAAGCAGCAAAGGCAAGAGCAATAATCAATAAAGCAATTTCCCACATAATTTTCTCCTAATCTAAATAACTTTCTCCAGCTGTCTGATAGTAAGGCACTGTTTGACGGCGGCGCCTAAGGACAGCAAGGATAAGCCCAGCAATAACCAACAGAGCAGACAGCCACTGCGATACCCGTAAATTCATGAACATCAGGCTGTCCGTACGCATTCCTTCAATGACAAAACGGCCGCAGCCATACCAAATCAGGTAAAAGAAAGTGATTTCGCCTTCTTTTAAAAATTTGGGTTTATGGCGCAAACTCATGATAATGGCAAATCCCAGCAAGTTCCACAGGGATTCATAAAGAAAGGTCGGTGTGCGGTAGCGGCCATCAATGTACATCTGATTTTTTATAAAATCAGGCAGATAGTTCAAGTGAGCTACTGCTTTTCCGTAAGCTTCCCGATTAATAAAATTGCCCCAGCGGCCGATGGCCTGTGCCAGCATTACTCCCGGCGCAGCAATGTCCAAAAAATCAATGGGCTTAATCATGCGGTAGTAGGAAAAGACAAAGAGCACAACTGCTCCTGTCAGCAGACCGCCATAGATAGCAATGCCCCCGTTCCAGACAGCAATTATTTCACTGAACGGCTGAGTGGAATAATAATCCCAATTAAAGATAACATAATACAGCCGTGCACCGACAATTGACAAAGGAAAGGCAATCAAAATAAAATCTAAAATATCATCAGGATTGATTTTCTTGCGAGGCGCTTCTTTCATAGCCAGATAAACCGCCAAAATAAGCCCGGTGACAATACAAACGGCATACCAGCGAATAGCTACAAGACCAATCTGAACAGCAATCGGATTAATCATTTGGCTGCCTCGTTTTGATCAATCAGATGTGTCAGACGATCTTCAAAGGTTTTCGTTGCATCGTAGCCCATCTGTTTGGCACGGTAATTCATAGCCGCAGCTTCAATAACAACCGAGACATTGCGTCCGGTCTTAACGGGGATGCGCACACGCGGAATCTTAACGCCGGACATTTCAATCTCTTCATTGCCATTTCCTAAACGGTCAAAGATCTTCTCTTTCTCAAAATTTTCAAGATAGATAGACAGCTGAACCTGTGAAGAATCTTTAACAGCACTGGCCCCGTAAAGACTCATCACATCAATGATACCGACACCTCTGATTTCCAGCAGATGCCGCAAAATTTCAGCCGGCTCACCCCAAAGCGTTTCCTCATCCTTAGCATAAACATCAACTCGGTCATCAGCAACCAGGCGGTGGCCGCGTTTAACAAGTTCCAGACCAGTCTCACTCTTACCGATACCTGAGTCTCCCTGAATGAGAACCCCCATGCCATAAATGTCCATCAAAACACCATGCACGCTGGTCCTCTCAGCCAGACAGGAATCCAGATACCAGGACATTTCGCCGGAAAGCCGGCTGGTCGGGATATGGCTTTGCAAAACAGCAATGCCTCCTTCCTTGGCTGCCTTGAGCATTTCCTCGGGAATTGTAAGGGATCTGGCTACGATAATGGCCGGTGTTTCTGTCTTAAACATTTCCTTCAAGACAGAATAGCGGTTATGCGAGGTCATCTGTGTTAAGTAAGACCATTCTTTCATTCCCAGTAACTGGAGACGTTCCGGTGCATAATAATCAAAGTAACCGGTCATTTCAAGACCCGGACGGGAAATATCAGCTGTTGTAATATCCTTTTGCAAGAGCTCAGGCGTGCCGTAAACAACATCTAATTTCACCTTGTCAACCAACATCTGTACTGTAACTGACATACTACCTCCTTAGCACCCTATTATACCATAAATCCGTATAAAATGGGATTTCCGCTGTAAAAGAAAAGAGCCTTGAGCACCTTCAATAATAACGAAGACCTCAAGGCTCTCTGCTGAATATAAGATACCATCTCACTATCAGTATTTGACAGCATCTGAACTGAAACCTGCCGGCCGTACTGTTAACAAGCGGGCTGCTGATTCTTTCCTGTTCTAAGAATCTCCAAGACAGATGCTGTTTGTTAGGCTGTCACCTACCGCCAAAACCATTTCTCATCATCTTTATCATCAATGACTTCAGCGTCCTTTCGCTTGCGCGATCCCTGATGATAGCTGCCTGATTGGCTGTTCTTGCCCAAGTCTTCCTTATAAGGCAGACAAATCGCTAAAATGATATAAAGGACAATGCCAAAGCCTCCTGAAAAATAGACAAACAGAGCTGTCAGAACTCTGGCAATCGGCAGATCCCAACCGTATTTATCGGCTAAGCCGGCTACCACTCCGCAAATCATACGATTTTTTCTTTGCTTATAAAAGATGGCCTTAGACATAAAAAACCATTTCCCTTCTTCTATTCATTTTTAAAAAGATCTGTCACAAATCTCATTGATAATATCAGTATAACATTTAAAAAAAGTTTAACATCAGCCTTACGACTGATTTTGCGGACTTAATCTGCCCTGACAGCTCCCGCAGGCAAACTTTTCAGTGTTGATGCGCCGTTTTCTCTGGTACACCTGACCGCAGCTCTGGCATTGATAGTAATAATAAAAAGTTCTGCTTTTCAAGTTCGGTGCATAGCGGCTGCCGTTAACCTTGAGCAATAATTCTTTAAAATCCTTGTCCCGATGCCTGTAGCCCTTGCCCGCATAATAAAGGTGATAATGGCAGAGCTCATGGCGGACAATTTTTCTAAAGGTCTCTAGGTCATCTCTTTTGTAAAATTTCGGGTTAAAATCCAAGTGACCGTCTTCTGGGAAAAAACGTCCGCCGGTCGTCTGCAGACGTGAATTCCAAAGAGCCTTATGCTGAAATTCCAGACCGAAATCCTGGCGTGAAACATCTTTTACATACTCAGTTAAGTTCATTTAAAGCCACCAGAGAAAGATTGACTTTCTCACGTTCCTCATCTATTTTTGATACCCAGACCCTGACAACATCACCAACTGCTACGACCTGACTGGGATGTTTAACAAACTGGCTGCTCATCTGCGAAATATGAATCAGACCGTCCTCATGAAGACCGATATCAACAAAAGCCCCAAAATCAACAACATTGCGGACGGTTCCCTCCAGCTGTTGCCCAATTTCCAAATCAGACAATTCCAGCACATCCTGCCGCAGCTGAGGAGCGGCAAAATCATCACGCAGATCACGGCCGGGTTTCAGCAAATCAGCAATAATATCCTTGAGCGTTTCCTGACCGAGACCAATCTCTGCAGCTCTTTTTTCAACATCTAAAGACTGAAGCTTAGCCTGAGCAGCATCATCCAATTCTGTAATTTCAAGCAGGGAAAAGAGTTTTTCTACAGCATCGTATGATTCCGGATGAACCCCTGTACTGTCCAAAATGTTATCCGCATTTGGAATCCGCAGAAATCCTGCTGCCTGCTCAAAAGCTTTGGCTCCCAGACGAGGCACTTTTTGAATATCCTTGCGGGATTTCAGACGTCCGTTTTCTTCACGGTATTTAACAATGTTTTCTGAGATTGTTTTGTTGAGACCGGAAACATGCGATAAGAGAGCAGGACTGGCTGTATTGACATTGACACCGACCTGATTGACCACCGTTTCCACAACAAAATCAAGATTTTCGGCCAGTTTTTTCTGGCTGACGTCATGCTGATACTGACCGACACCGATAGACTTAGGATCGATTTTTACCAATTCTGCCAAGGGATCCTGCAGGCGTCTGGCAATGGAAATAGCTGAGCGTTTTTCAACCGTCAGCTCCGGAAATTCATGCCGGGCTAACTCAGAAGCAGAATAGACTGAAGCTCCGCTTTCATTGACAATAACATAAGAAACCTCAGGGAAATCTTTGAGCACCTCAGCGACAAAGGCCTCGCTTTCCCGGCTGGCAGTCCCGTTGCCAATCGCAATAACCTCAATCGCATAGTCTGCGATTAAATCCGCCAAATCTGCCTTTGCTTGTTCAATCTTTGTCCGGCTGGCTGGAGGAACAGGATAGATAACCTGCGTTGCTATTAATTTTCCCGTTTGATCAACAACAGCCAGCTTTGCTCCTGTCCGAAAGGCAGGGTCAAAACCCAGCACCATTTTGCCTTTTAAAGGCGGAATCAAAAGCAAATTTCTCAAATTATCAGAAAAGAGCTGAATGGCTCCGTCCTCGGCTTTTTCGGTCAGTTCAGAGCGAATCCTGCGTTCCATGGCCGGCAGGATTTTCTTTTTGAGAGCTGCCTGCACAACTTGCTTGATATACTCATTTTTGTCCCTGAAACGAGCTTCAAAAAAGCGGAGCATTTTATCAAGATTGTGCTCAAAATGCACCTTTAAAATACCAAGCTTTTCTCCCCTATTCAACGCTAAAACGCGATAGCCCTGAATTTTTGACACACGTTCGGAAAAGTCATAATAAATTTGGAAGACCTTTTTCTCATCTGCCTCGGCATCTTTGACGTCTGATAAAATAAGACTGTTTGCCCAAATGTCATTATAGGTCCACGAACGTAGCTTGGTATCGTCTGCCAGGGCTTCAATCAGGATATCCATAGCACCGCCAAGGGCATCTTCAGCTGTCGTAAAGGTTTCATTGACAAAGGTTTCAGCCTGTTTTTTTAAATCCGGCACATTTTGCAAAATGAGCCGCGCCAGGGCAAAGAGCCCGTTTTCACGCGCAATCGTTGCCTTGGTTCGTCTTTTTTCTTTATAAGGCAGGTAGAGTTCTTCAACATCTGCCAGCTTATCGGCTGTTTCAATGGCCTTTTGCAGCTCCGGCGTCAGTTTGCCCTGACTTTCAATCTTGGCTAAAACACTGGCCTTGCGCTCTGCCAAGGCCGTCAGGCTTTTATTGAGATCAATAATAGCTTTGATGTCAACTTCATCAAGTTTGCCGGTCATTTCCTTACGGTAGCGGGCTATAAAGGGAATAGTATTCCCTTCTGCTGTTAATTCTAAAACTTTATTAACCTGACTTTCTTTTAAAGTCAGATCCTGAGCAATGTTTTCAATAATTTCCATAAAAAATATTATAGCATAATTACACTTATTAGAGGCAAAGAAAAATAATTAGGAATGATTTTAATTAGCAGATGGAAGGGCTTTTGACAGTAACAATTTTGTTCTTATTGCTAATAAAAAAGGGCAAACGTCCTGAATTTCTCCCGGAATTTACCCTTTATTTTAAAAATAATTTTAAATCACGAATACCAAACGAATGCTTTAGCGTATTGAGTTACTGCTATGGGAGCATCAGCCGGTAGAATCAGACTGAAGCTGAGTTAAGAATCGCTAGTGCATTTTCAAACAAAGCATCCGGCTCTGAATATAAGAGAACGGACTCGCAACAATTATCATAGTCAGCAGCTTTTTTTCGTACTTTAAATATAATCACGCCCTTGCGTTTCTTTCCAGTCAGCTGTGAAATCATCAACAGCTTTTTGGATGGATGGATTGGCAAAGCCGGCCTCCAGCACATCGGCACTAACGGTCACAGCATCGGCGCCTGCTGCCAGTGCCTTAGTCATCTGACTGACATTTTTGAAGCTCGCTGCCAAAATTTTCGTCGCCGTTCCCTCCTTTTGAATGGCTTGGGCAAGCTGAGCGATCACTTCCTTGGAATCAGTGTTCAGATTTTCCATCCGGTTATAGTAAGGTGCCAGGTAATCAGCACCGGCTTCGATGGCTAAAAGCCCTTGAAAAACTGTATAAATAGCTGTAGCAGTGATATGAAAGCCTTCTTTTTTGAGTGTCTTTATAGCTGTCAGGCCTGCCTTAGATACCGGAACTTTAATGTATAGGTTTCCGCCCAATTCATCCCTTAATTTGTGAGCATCCTTAATAATTCCTTCAACATCATCCGCAACAACCTGTGCGTGGAAACTTGGCTCTTGACCAATAAGATCACGCACTTTTTTAGCCTGTTCAAAAAAGTCAATAGAACCTTCTTTTTTAACGATTGAAGGGTTGGACGTTACACCGGCCAAGGGCAAAATAGCTGCCCATTTTTCTATTTCTTTAAAATTTAAGGTATCAAGCATGAATTCCATTGATTTTCTCCTTTCTGATTTCAGATGGCATTATGGTTGTTTTTTCGAGATTATAATAACATGCTCATCAGACGAAAACAAGGCAAAAGCAGAACTTTTCTGAAATCTGATATAAAGGTCCAGATACCTACTGTTCAACTGTGCTGTGATTAACTGATAAGAACACCGTTTTACAGTAATCATAAACCGCCTCTTTCCCTGACAGGCACAGTTTAAGCTATCATATTTTGATATTTGGTAGTATAATAATACTATTGACTTAGAAATGAGGTGCTTTTATGGCTATTACATTTAAGAAAAAAGATGAATTGGAAAAGATGATGGAAAATTTTGCTAAGCTGCCTGATTTGGAGGATGTAACATTTCCGGATTCCAAAGACGGCGATCAAAAAACCAAGCAGAAAGATAAGAAATAAGTTTTATGGCTGTTTTTAACCATCTGCCTGATAGTGTTCTGCAGTGTCTGGCTATTTTTCTTTCCATTATTATCGAGGCGCTGCCTTTTATTTTGCTGGGGGCTATTCTGTCAGGCTTTATCGAAGTTTATCTCACACCCAGTCTGGTTCAAAGATTTCTTCCTAAACACAGATTTCCGCGGATTCTTTTTGGAACTTTTATCGGTTTTGTCTTTCCGTCCTGCGAATGCGGTATTGTTCCCATTGTTAATCGCTTCTTGGAGAAAAAAGTACCCAGCTATACAGCTATTCCTTTTTTAGCAACGGCCCCTATTATTAATCCTATTGTCCTCTTTGCCACCTTTTCGGCTTTCGGCAATTCCTGGCGCTTTGTTTTTCTCAGGCTCTTTGGTGCCATTATCGTCGCTGTATCTTTGGGGATTCTGCTGGGCTTTTTGGTTGATGAAAATATCACCAAAGAAAATGCCAAACCTCAGCATTATCACGATTATTCTGATAAAAAAATCTATCAGAAAGTCTTTTATGCCTTGGCACATGCCGTTGATGAACTGTTTGATACAGGGCGTTATTTGATTTTTGGCAGCTTGGTGGCTGCTGCTATGCAAATTTACGTACCGACTCGGATTTTGACCACTATCGGTCACAATCCCTTAACAGCTATCCTGATTATGATGCTTCTGGCCTTTATCCTGTCACTGTGCAGTGAGGCTGATGCTTTTATCGGGACATCACTCCTTGCAACCTTTGGTGTTGCTCCCGTGGTCGCTTTCTTGCTGATTGGTCCGATGGTTGATATAAAAAATTTGATGATGATGAAAAATGTTTTTAAAAGCAAGTTTATTGTACAGTTTGTCAGTACATCAAGTCTTGTCATCATCGTTTACTGCCTGATTGTGGGGGTGATTTAATGATTCGTTTTTTAATTCTTGCGGGTTACTTTGAATTGGGCATGTACCTGCAGCTTACCGGTAAACTGGACCGTTATATCAATACCCACTATTCCTATCTGGCATATATTTCCATGGTTCTGTCCTTTATTTTAGCCATTGTACAGCTGATTATCTGGATGAAAAATTTAAAAGTTCCTTCTCATCTGTCAGGAAAATTAGCCAAGTTTTTCAGCCCTCTTATCTTAGCCGTGCCTGTCTTTGTCGGACTGTTGGTACCGACTGTGTCTCTGGACTCAACAACAGTATCAGCCAAGGGCTATCATTTCCCGGTAGCTGCCGGATCGGCCGGTTCAGGTGTCAGTCCGGACGGTACCCGTGTTCAGTATCTTAAACCGGATACCAGTCTGTATTTTACCAAGTCAGCTTATCAAAAAGAAATGCAGGCGACCTTGCAAAAATATAAAGGCAGCAAAAAACTGGAAATTACAACGCAGAATTATATGGAATTAATGGAAATCATCTACCTTTTCCCAGATGAATTCAAAAACCGCCAAATTGAATATACCGGCTTTGTTTACAACGACCCTAAGGACAAAAACAGCCAGTTTCTCTTTCGCTTCGGCATTATCCACTGCATAGCCGACTCAGGAGTTTACGGCCTGCTGACAACAGACGGGCACACTCATTATGACAATAATACTTGGGTCAGGGTATCAGGAAAAATTTCTGTTGAATACAATCAAAATCTCAACCAAACCCTGCCGGTGCTGCATATCTCACAAAGCTCAAGAACCGTACAGCCTAAAAACCCTTATGTTTACCGTGTGTTTTAGCCCATTGCCAAATTTTCCAAAGAGCTTGGCAAACCTTTTTAACAAAATTTAAAAGAGCAGGATAGAACCTTCTTGTATTTATAGCTGTTCTGCCTCTTTTTTTCGTTAGAGTGATAAAAATTAAGAATTAGAATAGGAGACCTAATGACCCTCAAACACCATACAGACACCGTTTCACCTAAAACTCAGCTGTCTATTGTTTCAACAGCTCTTCTGGGCTTTTCTGGAATCTTATCTGAGACCAGCATGAATGTGACCTTTACCAAGCTGATGTCTGTTTTTCACCTGCCCTTAAGCAGCCTGCAGTGGATTACAACTGTTTATCTGCTGGCGGTTGCTGTTTCCATGACTCTCAGTGCCACCTTGCAGCAAAATGTTAAAGAGCGGCAGCAGTTCAACATAGCCGTTTTGCTTTTTCTTTTGGGAACACTGACCTGTATTGCCAGCAACAATTTTACCCTCATGATTGCAGGACGTGCCCTTCAGGGAGCCGGCACCGGTATTGCCATGCCTTTGATGTTTAATCTTATCATTGAGCGTGTTCCTATCAGCAAAATCGGAACCTACATGGGCATCGGCGGACTTATCATGGGCTTAGCACCTGCTTTCGGACCGACTTACGGCGGTTTTATGATTGCTCGTTTTTCTTGGCAGTGGATTTTTATCTTAACGCTTCCGGTTCCTGTTATCGCTTTTTTCATCAGTCACTTTGCCCTTGAAAATTCAGTAAAAAACCAAAAGCGGCCCTTTGACCTGATCAGTTTTCTTCTGCTGGCCTTCACTTTAACTTTCTTTTTAATCCTTATTTCCGGCTTGGAATCAGGTTCTGTCAACTGGCTTTCCTTGCTTATTTTTATACTGGCCTGCACCCTTTTTATTTTCAGAACGTTAAAATCAGAAACGCCTTTTTTGGATATTCGGATTTTAAAACAGCTTCCTGTCATTTTAGGGTTGATTCCTTTTTTTATCTATCAATTTTCAAATCTGGCATCCAACTTTCTTATTCCTAATTTTCTCGTTCAAGTCGGACATGTTTCTACCACTGCAGCCGGCTTTGTCCTTTTGCCGGGAACTCTTCTGGGCGGGCTTTTAGCACCGTTTTTCGGGAAACTTTATGATGTTAAGGGTCCGAAACTGTCTCTCTACACCGGAAATACCCTCTTTGCTGTCAGTCTGTTCACCTTTGCTTTATGGGCTGACTCGCTGACGGTTATGCTGATGGCGCTTGTCTATATCATTTTCACATTCGGACGCAACATGTCCTTCAACAATACCATGGCAGTTGCCATTTCACAATTGCCGAGAAACAAAACGGCTGATGCTACAGCTATTTTTCAGATGATGCAGCAGTTTGCAGGAGCTCTGGGAACAGCACTGTCTTCTGTTGTCCTCCAGCTGGCACCAAACATGACTGCTGGTGTTAAAACCATTTTTTGGTCACTCTTTATTCTGGTTTTGCTGATTTTTCTTTGCTTCCGAATGCTTTTTGCCTCTCTGAAGAAAGGATAAGAATAATTTGGGCTGTGCCTTGATTTTAAAGCTGTTCACCTATTTAATAACGAAAAAGTGAGCTTGCATCAACTTCTTGACGAAATGATGCAAGCTCACTTTTTAAATAGATTTTCAGCCTCTAAAGCAGGCCTTCTAAGAGGCCTTTCATAAAGTCTTCTGAATTGAACTCCCCGATATCATCAATTTTTTCACCAAAACCAATGAATTTCACAGGGATATCCAGTTCCTGACGAATAGCCAGAACGACACCGCCTTTGGCTGTTCCGTCAATTTTTGTCAGCACCAAGCCTGTCAGAGGGGTTATTTTTGAAAATTCCTTAGCCTGCACCAGGGCATTTTGTCCTGTCGAAGCATCGAGAGCCAGAAGGGTCTCATGGGGAGCGTCCGGAATAACGCGTTTGACAATCCGGCCGATTTTTTCCAGCTCTGCCATCAGATGGTCCTTGTTTTGCAGACGGCCTGCCGTATCAATCATAAGGATATCAACCCCTTCTGCGACTGCCCTTTCAACACCATCATAGACAACACTGGCCGGATCAGCTTTTTCAGGCCCTGTAACAACAGGTACATCCACACGGCGGCCCCATTCGACCAGCTGGGCAACAGCTCCGGCTCGGAAGGTATCGGCTGCAACCAGCATGACTTTCTTTCCTTGATTTTTATATTTGTAAGCTAATTTCCCGATGGAGGTTGTTTTGCCGACACCGTTAACACCGACAAAAAGCATAACCGTAACGTCATCCTGCAGATTAATTTTTTCATTGAACCGACCGTCTTTTTCATAAATGTCAACCAATTTTTCAATAATCAGACGGCGCAGAGCTTCTGGTTTTCGGGCCTTTTCCAGCTTGGCTTCGTAGCGCAGATCCTCAGCTAGAGTTGAAGCAACCTGAACACCGACATCCGACAGAATCAGCACTTCCTCCAGCTCTTCAAAAAATTCTTCGTCAACACTGCGGAAATTAGCCAAAAAGGCATTGAGACGGGCTCCAAAACCAGTCCGCGTTTTCTTCAGGCTGCGGTTATATTTTTCTTCTTCAGACTCTTTCTGACTGGCAGTGTCCGGATGAGAAAGATCAGCAGCTGTTTCTTCTGCCATATCTGTTTCAGTCTGAAGTTCTTGTGTCTCTGCTTCCTGCCGGACATCTGCTGATGCTTGATTGACTTGCTGAGCAAGTTCTGCCTTGCGGGCATAGTAATCTGCCATAAAATCTTCTGAACTGCTTTTTTGCTCATCAGTTTGTGACTCCGTTTCGGACTGAACAGCAGTTTCATCACTGACAGTTGCAATTCCAGGAGAGTCTTCTGCTGTCTCTTCAGATTGATTCTCCAACTCAGCAGCATCTAAAGCAGCTGCTTCCTGAATTTCAGCTGTTTCTGCCTGGGCTGCAAAAACAGCATCCGGCAAAGACTGAGCAGTTTCAGCCGAATTTTCAGCTGCAGTATCAGATGCTTGAGCTGTATCCGACAGATTGTCCGAGCCGGCAGATAAGTCTGTCTGTAAAGCTGTTTCGTCGGCTGCTGCCTGCGAAGGGGCTTTCGTTTCCAGACTGTCTTCTTGTTTTTTCTTTCCAAATAAACGGTCAAATAATCCCATTTCAATCCTCACTCAAAATATAGTGTTTAATAGCCTCGGCAACTCCGGATTCGTCGTTGGTCCGCTTTGTAACAGCATCGGCTGTTTCCTTAGCAACGGCAACTCCATTTGCCATAGCTACTCCAAAGCCGGCCCACTCCAGCATGGTCAGGTCATTTTCTTCATCTCCCATAGCCATCACTTCACTTTGGTCAATTCCCAAATGCTTAATCAAAAGATTCAGTCCGACTGCCTTGTGAACACCTTTAGGCATAAATTCCAAGATAATATCCCGCGATTTAAAAACTTCAAATTCTTCGTACATGTACTGGGGAATTTTCGTAATCTGCTGATCCAAAAAATCAGCATCGTAAACAACAACTGCCTTATTGTAAATCACATCAGGAAGGTGCTTAAGACCGTCAATTTCACGAAAAGTCAGCATGGGATTTGCCACCTGATAAAGCGAATGGTTGTTTTGGTTGCTGATACTGTAGACAATCCCATCGCTCAGCACATCAACCGGCAGGGCTAATTTTTCCATCTCCATCTGAATAGTTTCAATATGCTTTCGAGTCAGGGCACTCTTATCCAGAATTTCTCCGGTTGTCTTTTGAACCAAACCGCCGTTAAAAGTGATAAGATAATTATCCTCTGATATAAGATCAAGTTCTTCCAGCAAATGTTCAATAGCTTTCAAAGGACGGCCTGTCGTAATAACAACCTTAACTCCCTTTTCTTGTGCTGCTTTGAGAGCCGCCTTGTTGGCAGGACTGACTTCTTTTTGTGTATTAAAGAGTGTTCCGTCCAAATCCAAAGCCAGCAATTTAAATTCTGCCATTTTTTACCATACCTTCCATATATGCAATCACCGATTCTTCCTGATGATGGGCAATAATGTCATCTGCAATTTCGCGAATCTCAGCCCGTGCATTCTCAGGCGCAACCGCTCGTCCTGCAAAACTCAGCATTTCAAAATCATTTAAATCATCACCAAAAGCTAAAACTTGGTTCGATTTGATGTCCAAAGTCTGACAGAGGCGATTAAGACCAAAGCCTTTGTTTGCCCCCCGCAAAATAACATCAATCGATTCAAAGCCTGTTGTTACAGCCTGCATGTGGGGCAGTTCTTGATTGAGCCAGGCCATACCTTTGTTAACATCCTCAGCAGGAAAATTGGTCGTGATTTTAAAAATATCATCATCCAGATGTTCAAAATTCTCAACCAGGCAGACATTTTCATAGTAATAACGCATTTTTTCCGCATAGCTTTGCGGACTGTCTACCAAAATATAAGCTGCTTTTTTCCCGGACAAAAGCAGCTCTGTCCCTTGATTGTAGGGATTTTCTAAAATTTTAGCAATTAAAGAGAGATACTGTTCCTCAGACATAAACCGCTCAAACAGAACTTTATTTTTATACTGAATAGCACTGCCGTTTTCAGCAATGACGGCAATCCGATCCATAAAGTCAGCAAAAAGCCTGTCTAAGGCCAAAAGCCCTCGCCCGCTGGCAACGGTAAAGATAAGACCCTGCTTGTCAAACTCCCGCAGCAGCTTATCCAAGCGTTCATGGTTAAAGCTGCCGTCAGGAGTCAAAAAAGTACCGTCCATATCTGTAGCAACTAGGCGTATGTCTTCCATCAGAATCTCCTTTCATATGTCACACTACCATTATTTTATCAAAATTTGAGTAACTTTTGGGAAATATTTCCTAAAATACCTGACGGTCATTTTCGTTTCCATTTCAGTTTGAAAATTTCCTTTTTAAATTGCCGAACCTGCTTTTTTACAGCCTTAAAATTACTCTTGCGGCTGTTGGCATAAAGACCTTTCTTGTTAAAATAACTCCTCTGCCAGTCCTCAATAGAACCGGCCTTAGATTTTTTAGAAACGGCCTTGGGAGCCCGAAAATGAAGGTTCGCATTAGCAATAAGCTCATTTCTGAAAGCAGGATCGTGCCTTTTGGCAGGATTGACATCCAGCTCCCAATGGCGCTTGTCTGTTCTGTTGGCATAGTTAAAGCTGGCACCGTTGATGATGGCATTTTGGCTGACAGACTCAGCATCAATTTCATTTAAAAAGCAGCCTTCATCATCAAGAATAAACTCGGTATGATAATTCAGCAGTACCTTGAAATTGACCCGCAGGCGATTATCCGGATAAATAACGGTATCGTCTTTAAAGGCTCGCTTATTGTGGAGTCTGGCAGATTCCTTCAAACTGTAATCAGCCGTCTTCCGCCAAAATCGCGGCTGCTTTTTGCCTTTTAGAAAAGCGGCCAAGGCTTCTTTATCTGTCATTCCTGTCTTTTTAAAATGCCTGCGAATATATTGGGCCTGCTGGCTGGAGATGACATAGCGAAACTGATGGATGCGTTTAGCAAAGGTAGTTTTGGCACTGAGTTTGTCCTTGGGAAAAGCCTCTTGAACCAGCAGCGACAGCTCCTGCCAGAAAATATGATCCGGCGCCAAATCATTTGAAAAACGGCGGATTAGTTTTTGGTTTTCTGCTAAACGGCCGGATAATTCGTCCGGCATAGCGCTCATATTTAAAACAATAGTGAGCAGTTTTTGCGGTTTTTTACTGCCGTAAGCATGCCGCCACAGCAGATTAAAGGCTTGGGAACCTATGCGAAAATCAGCTGGCTGCAACTCTCTTTGAGCCAGCTGCTTTAAATCATCTCTGCCCCATCCCGCCTGTTCCCATATAAGCAGCTGCCGGGCTTGCTCATAGCGCTTGTTCAGCCCTGCTTGGGAAAATGGGCAGTTTCCTAAAATGCGCCACATAAGCCTTTCTCCTTTCAAAACCTTATTATAACAAAAAAGCGGCAGGACAAAAAGCAACTCCCGGGTATACGATTTTTCTTAAGCCCTTACCCGACTTTCAAACTATTAATAGTGGTTTACCAAAAGTTTTAATAAAGAAGAAGCCCGATCGAGCTTCTTTTTTATTTCTTATTCAGCATCAGCAGGTTTTGATTTACGGGCGATATCAGCTAAGATATTTTCTGTAAATTCAGCAATGCTTTCGGTGTGTGTCTGTTTGCTGCCGTAACGGCGGACATTGACAGACTTATCAGCCATTTCCTTATCCCCAACAATCAGCTGGTAAGGCACTTTTTGGGTTTGTGAGGCACGGATTTTGTACTGCATTTTTTCGTTGCGCTCATCCACTTCCACACGGATACCGCGGTCACGAAGCGTTTTAGCGACTTCCCAAGCGTAGTCAATGTGGGCTTCGTTTGAGATTGGGATGACGGTTACTTGTTGCGGTGCCAGCCAGGTTGGGAAAGCACCCTTGTAGTTTTCAATCAGGATAGCGGTGAAGCGTTCCATGGTTGAGATAACACCGCGGTGAATCATGACTGGACGGTGTTCTTCGCCATCTGCACCAACGTATTTAAGGTCAAAACGTTCTGGCAAAAGGAAGTCCAGCTGAATGGTTGAGAGCGTTTCTTCGTTCCCCAGAGCTGTTTTCACCTGAATGTCAAGTTTTGGACCGTAGAAGGCTGCTTCTCCTTCTGCTTCAAAGTAATCCAATTCCATATCGTCCATGGCTGCTTTGAGCATGGCTTGCGCATTTTCCCACATTTCGTCGTTGTCATAGTATTTGTGAGTGTCTTTAGGGTCACGGTAGGACAGGCGGAAACGATAATCTGTCAGATTAAAATCTTCGTAAACGTCAATAATCAATTGCAGTGTCTGTTTGAATTCGTCTTGAATCTGCTCTGGTGTCACAAAGGTATGACCGTCGTTCAATGACATTTCACGCACACGCTGCAAACCAGTCAGGGCACCCGATTTTTCATAACGGTGCATCATGCCGATTTCAGCGATACGGATTGGCAGCTCACGGTAAGAATGCACATGATGCTTATAAACTTCGATATGGTGAGGGCAGTTCATCGGACGCAGAACAAATTCTTCCCCATCACCCATGTCCATGGTTGGGAACATATCTTCGCGGTAATGATCCCAGTGACCGGATGTCTTGTAGAGATCAACAGAAGCAATTGGCGGTGTGTAAACGTGTTGGTAGCCGGCAGCGATTTCCTTATCGACAATGTAACGTTCCAGAGTACGGCGAATGGTCGCTCCATTTGGCAGCCAGAATGGCAGCCCTTGACCGACTTCCTGAGAAATCATGAAGAGATCAAGCTCTTTACCCAGCTTACGGTGGTCTCGCTCTTTAGCTTCTTCTAGGCGTTTAAGGTAAACCTTAAGGTCTTTCTTCTCAAACCAAGCCGTCCCATAGATCCGCTGCATCATAGCATTATCGCTGTTTCCGCGCCAGTAGGCACCCGCTACATTGAGCAGGTGGAAGACTTGGATACGGCCGGTTGATGGCACATGCGGTCCGCGGCAAAGGTCGACATACTCGCCCTGACGGTAAATAGTCAAACCGCCTTCATCATCAGAATGCTCTTCAATCAACTCTAACTTATAAGGGTCGTTTTTGAAAATCTCACGCGCCTCATCTTTGCTCACTTCTTCACGGATTGACGGGAAGTTTTCCTTAACAATTTTCTTCATTTCCTCTTCAATGCGAGGCAGGTCTTCGTTGGAAATTTGGCCGGCTTCGTTATCCGTATCATAGTAAAAACCATCTTCAATGGCAGGACCGACACCCAGATGAATATCCGGGAAAAGACGGCGGGCTGCCTGAGCAAAGAGGTGAGCCGCTGAGTGACGTAAAATCGGCAGAGCGTCTTCATGGTCAGGTGTCACAATCTCAATGCTCGCATCTTCTGTGATGGCACGGGTCGTGTCAATCAGTTTGCCGTTGACCTTACCAGCCAAGGCTTTTTTAGCCAGAGATTTGCTGATTGATTCAGCAATTTCAAAAGTTGTAACGCCGCTTTCGTATTCACGGACAGCGCCATCTGGGAAAGTTATTTTTACCATTGGATTTTCTCCTTTTGTCAAATTCTTTTTTATTGCCAGCTGCCTTAAGCGGTCGGCACGCAAGCGACAGTCACCACTGTCCACTGTGGTGCAAGCCTTTGGACAGACACCCATGCTTGCTGCGCAATCACCCAAAGTAACTGTCAAAACATAAAAAATACGACGGCCTCGAAAGGACGTCGTAACGTGGTTCCACCTTCATTTATCAGCAGAAAAAACTGCTGACCTCAAGTTTGGCTATATCGTAGCCGCCGTTTTATGTTTGCATAAAAACTTGGGGAGTAGTATCAAATGATAGGTTTACGCTTTCTCAGCTGCCAAGCGCTCTCTTAAAAACCAAACACACCTGATGTGTCTCCGAAGTTTATTATAGCAGGATTTTTTAAATTTTCAAGCCTCTTAATCAAGAAAATCGCGAATAGCATTGACCAAACGAACCGGAGCCTTAACGACCTTGACAGATGTCTTAGCCGTTTTTTTAAGAGCGGTAGCCGGAAGCTTAACGGTCGATTTGACAATTTTAATTGATGTATCCGTCTTATTGCCTTCAACAGCCAAGGACAGTTTTTCTCTTTTCTTAGCCTTTTTCGAGATAATCATATCCAAGTAAAAGGCGAAAACAGATTTTCCAAAATGCTCAGCAGAAATTTCATAGAGTTTTTTCTGCCAGAGTTTTTCATCCTTTGCTGGTGTCGAAATGATAGCATCCAAAACAGCATCTGCCAAATCAGACTCTTTTTGGTAGAGGGTACCGAACATTTTATCGGTAATTAAATCATTGAGATAAGGATTGGCCTGAGCGATAATGGGCTTGCCGCTCGCTAAACTTTCAGTATAGGTCAGTCCTTGTGTTTCACTGGTTGAGGCACTGATAAAGAAATCAGAAGCTTTGTAATAAAGAGCCGTTTCATCATAACCGACCATTCCTGTAAAAATAACATGATCAGTCACACCCAGGTCTTTTGCCTGCTCTTTTAACTCATCAAGATACGGACCGTCTCCGACGATAAGCAGCTTTACCTTAGGATTGCCGGCTAAAATCTCCGGCATCTGTTGAATGACTGCCTGAATATTTTTTTCATAAGAAACTCTGGACAGACTTAAGAGAACTGTCTCATCATCAGCAAGACCCAGCTCCTTTCGCAAATCGTCCACGTCTTCCTGGCTGATGTCCGGACGTTCATATTTTTTTAAGTCAATACCTGTCGGAATGATCCGTTTGGGAATTTTCACTGAATAGCCCTCAAGCAGATTGACAACAATGCGGCTGGGGCAGATAACACCGTCAAGATCGCTCAGATAGCCGCGAATGATATACTTGACCATACTTGGGCGAATTATTTTACCGTTAGCGATATAGCGGACATAGTCTTCGTACTGAGTATGGTAGGTATGAATGACCGGAATGCGCAGCGCTTTTCCGACCATTTTTCCTAAAATCCCCACACTAAACTCTGTCTGAGTATGGATAATATCTAATTTATAGGCCTTGGCAATTTTATAAGACGCAAAAAGTCCCCGATATACAATGCGGCGATCAGTAAAGGAAATAAAAGGAACGCTTGGCAGACGGATAATAGTCGGATCCTCATAACGTTTCACATGCTTATCAGTCGTCGTAAAAATATAAACCTCATGCCCCTGCTTTTCCAGCTCTTCTTTCAGGATTTTAATACTCGTTGCAACGCCCGAAATCTGCGGCAGATAGGTATCGGTAAAAAGACCTATACGCATCTTATTCCTCCATTACTTTTTGGTAAACACCGACCAGCTCATGCGCCACCTTGTCAATATTGCGGCTGCGGGCTACTCTGTAGCCGGCCTCTTTTTTATCACTGCGCCCGTCAAGAACCTTTTGAATCGCTTCTGCAAACCCTTCAGCAGTTGTTGCAAATTCGGCATCATTGTCTGTGATCCAGCCATCATAAACCGGTATGTCTCTCAGGATAACATGCTGGCGGCTGGCGAAAGCTTCCAAAACGACAATTCCTTCGGTTTCTTCCAGACTGGGAAAAAAGAAGGCGTCCGCACCGCTCATAGCCCCTTCAAAAACATCCCCTTTAATATAGCCGGCAAAGGTAACATTTTCAGGGTGGTTTTTAGCTACAATTGCTCTGACATCATGAGGAATAACCCATTTATTGGTTTCTCCGAACCAGATAAAGCGAACATGGGGCATTTTTTCAGCAACCTTGATAAAATCCTCAATACCCTTACGCTTAAAGTACAGCCCTGCGCAGATAACCACCTTCTCATTTCCCGTCAGCTGAAAATAGCGGCGAAAAGCCTCTTCCTTGGCTTTGCTGGGCACATAGCGCTCCAAATCAATACCGTTAGAAACAGCATAGATAGGCTTTGTAATCCCATATCCTGCAATCAGGCGCTTTGAATAAGGAGTGGGGGTAATAATAGCATCAGCTTTTTTATAAAAATGACAAAGATATCTTCTAAAAAGCGGCGCCACTAAATTAGAACCGATAAAGGAATTTCTAAAGTCTTCCTCTGTCGAGTGTCCGTGCATGATAATCTTTTTGCCTGATTTTCTGGCACGGTTCATGAGACGCCAACTTTTAAAACCATAAGTATTTATATGAACCAGATCGTAATCATCCTCTGGATTTGTCGTGTATTCAATCCCTGCTAAGGTTAGGGCACGCTCTTGATGTTTGATGGCACGGCCGATACCTGACTTTCTCAGATAGTGCTCTGCCTCCAAATACAGTAAAACTTTCATGTTTCTAATTATAACACTAAATTTGCTGAGATGCCACTGACTGCTGTTACACTGATTTTAGCGGCAAAGCCTCTATAAAGCCGGCAGTTTCTGCAAAAACGCCTTGAATAAATCAAGCTGAAAACCACTTATTTCCTGCCTTTAAAGCCCTCTAACAAGCCTAAAAATAAACTGCAAAAAAACGAGGCCCAGACTTCAGCAGTATCGCCGCAGACTGTCAGCCTCGCTTTTTAATTACTGGTGAGCGTCCTTGCTGACCCAGGCAGAAACAGATCCTGCCTGAACCGGAAAATCGCCCCAGCCTTGATCATCTAAAATAACTTCTTCGGAACAGTTATTGAGGTAATCCACAAAAACCTTATTCTTGTTATATTCTCCCATATTCATATGCTTCCAGCCGGCATCCCCGTTAGTCATGACAACAGCCACACCATCAGGATGGTCGTCATCGCCCAGACAGGTCCAGCCGATACAGTTGGGATGGTCAAAATAATTCTCAGTCGGACCGTAAACATGATATTTCCTAACATAGAGAAGCTTGTCTAAAACAGTTTGGAAGGATTCTTGCGCAAAGTCACCTGAAATACCGTAGTAATCGCCATAGAAAACACAGGGCGTTCCTTCCTGACGCAGCAGGATTAAACTGTAAGCCAAAGGTTTAAACCATTCAGCAATCGTTGATTCCAAGGCCTGTCCTCTTTGTGAATCGTGATTGTCCACAAAGGTAACAGCAAAATCAGGATTGCTTTGCATAAGGCTGTCATCTAAAATGGACGCCAAATTGAAATCTGCTCCCTTTTGTCCGGCTTCAAAAAAGTTCATGTGCAGCATGACATCAATTAAATCCATTTGAAGCCCGGTATCATTAAGATAGTCGGTAATGTCAAAATTACTGTCCTTCCAATACTCACCAAAGACATAGAGATCTTCTTTAAAATGGCTGCGAATATAGTGAATGAAATCCGCCATAAAGGTCTTATCGATATGTTTAACTGCATCTAAACGAAAACCGCCGACACCTGTTGTGTCCAAAAACCAGCCGGCCCATGATTTGAGATGCTCAGCGACATCAGGATGTTTGAAGTCGATATCATCATACATGAGATAGTCGTAATTGCCGTTTTCCTGATCAATATTTTCCTGATTGGCCCAACCTTTATTGTCCCCCAGAATCATATAAATCCCTGTTTCATTATGCAGGGCATCGTAGTCGACACCGGTAAAATGGTACCAGTGCCACTTGAAATCGCTGTAGGTATTTTGCCGTCCCGGAAAATTAAACTGGGTCCAAGCCTCAATCTCATAAGGCTCTGAAATCTTCTCCTGACGGTTGCTGGGATTGACCTTAATGACTTCAAATTTTTCCTTGGCATCCCCATTGGCCTTGTGGTTAAGGACAATATCTGAAATAGGCATAATTCCTTGTTCTTTAAGGGCTCTGACAGCATTCAGATAGTCTTCTTTGCTGCCGTATTTCGTTCGGGTTGTTCCGTTTTGGTCAAATTCCCCCAAATCATAGATATCATAAACACCATAGCCGACATCATTTGCCCCTGTGCCTTTAAAAGCCGGCGGCATCCATACCTTGCTGATGCCAATTTCTCCTAAATGCTGGGCATCCTGGGCTAAATGCTGCCAGTGCTGCCCGTCAGCCGGCAAATACCATTCAAAATACTGCATCATTGTTTCATTTGTCATGTGTACTCCTTTTTATGAAAAGAGTCCAGAAGATAACTCCCAGACTGCTTGCAGAGATAAAATAGCCCTTAATTTAGATGGATAATTTCAAGTGCTTTTTAGCAGTCTAAAACCTTGCCATCCATTATTTTTTAATTTTATTAAGGCGCTAGTAAAGTTACGATTTCGGTAAGATAAAGAGCTTTGCTCCTGTCAAGATAATAGCATTTTTTGCTCTTGTATCGTTCCTTATTTGGTTGTTCCGCGTTCATTGATACCGTGATTAAGAACAATTTCCTTTTCTTCCAGGTCTTCTTTGTTCATGATTTTGGTTAACATGCGCATGGCAACAGCACCCAAATCATAAACCGGCTGACTGATAGAAGTCAAATTTGGACGGGTATAAGAAGTAATGGCAGAATCATCGCTCGTAACAATCTCAAAATCTTCCGGCACTTTTTTACCGGCAGCAAAGAGACCGTTTAGAAGACCTGCAGCCAGCTCGTCTTCAGCAACATAAGCAGCCGTCGCACCCGAATTAATAACCCGCTGAGCAAGATTGTAGCCTTCTTGATATTTATACTGTGCTTCAAAAACAAGGCCTTCTTTGAAACTGAGCTTATTATTCTTAAGCCCTTCCTTATAGCCGGAAAGGCGCACCTTGCCATTAATATCATCAATAAGAGGTCCCGATACAAAGGCAATCTTTTCGTGATTTTTAGCCAGTAAGTCAACAGCATTTTGAGCAGCCAACTTATAATCAATATTAACACTTGGCAATTGGTGCTCAAGGTCAACCGTTCCTGCCAGTACAATCGGCGTCCGTGAACGTGAAAATTCCGCACGGATTTTTTCTGTCAGATGATGTCCCATAAATATAATACCATCGACCTGCTTTGCAAATAAGGTATTGATGACATTAACTTCCTTATCATCATCCTCATCACTTGAAGCAAGAACAATATTATATTTATACATCGTTGCAATATCGTCAATTCCCTTAGCCAAGATGGAAAAATAAGCATTGGCAATATTAGGAATCACCACACCGACGGTAGTTGTCTTTTTGCTTGCCAGACCACGCGCCACAGCATTGGGCCGATAATCCAGACGGTCAATAACTTCCAGAACTTTTTTCCGAGTATTTTCTTTTACATTTTTATTGCCATTTACAACGCGGCTGACCGTTGCCATAGATACGCCGGCCTCCCGGGCAACATCGTAAATCGTGATAGTGTCATCTGTGTTCATCCTTGCATCATCCCTTCTACTTTGAAAATTACGCTTCCAATGCTATTCTAGCACGATTTGAAAACACTTTCAAGTATAAGAGTGCAAGTTTTATGAAAAACTTGGCATAAACTTGATTTTTTTCTCCTTTTTTGAAAAAATAGAAGGCGAAAGAAGGTTTTTATATGTCAAAACAAGCACAATTAATTCAAGCACTCAAACAAGAAGGAACCCAAGCGGCTGTCCTGTCTGATCCTGTTTCTATTAACTATCTCACAGGCTTTTACAGCGATCCGCATGAACGCCTCATGCTGCTCTTTTTGTTTGCGGACGCAGAACCCTTGCTTTTTTTACCTGAACTTGATGCTCTGAGAGCTAGGAGCATTGTAGATTTTCCGGTTGTTGGCTATATTGACTCTGAAAATCCCTGGGCAAAGATTAAAAACTTGCTCGCCAAAACAAATTATCCTAAGGTCGCGCTTGAGTTCGATCATCTCAATGTCAGCAAATTTAAAGGGCTTGAGCGTATTTTTTCGGGACAGTTTACCGATCTGACCCCGCTTACTAACCGCATGCGTCTGATAAAATCTGCCGATGAAATCCAAAAATTATTGATCGCCGGAGAATTGGCAGACAAGGCCGTTCAAATTGGTTTTGATAATATTTCTCTTAATACTACCGAAACTGACATTATCGCTCAAATTGAGTTTGGCATGAAAAAGCAGGGCGTTGACAATATGAGCTTTGAAACCATGGTTCTGACAGGAAACAACGCTGCCAATCCTCACGGCATTCCTGCAAACAATAAAATCGAAAATAACAGCCTGCTTCTGTTTGATCTCGGTGTCGAAAATAACGGCTACGTCAGTGATATGACCCGTACAGTCGCTGTCGGACAGCCTGATCCGTTCAAAAAGGACATTTATAATATCTGCTTGGAAGCTCAGCTGACGGCTCTTGAGTTTATTAAACCCGGCGTGACTGCCGCTCAGGTTGATGCTGCTGCCCGTTCAGTCATTGAAAAAGCCGGCTATGGAGATTACTTTAACCACAGACTCGGTCACGGTATCGGCATGAGCGTCCATGAATTTCCATCCATCATGGCCGGCAATGATTTGGTCCTCGAAGAAGGCATGTGCTTTTCTGTCGAGCCCGGTATCTACATTCCTGAAAAAGTCGGTGTCCGCATTGAGGACTGCGGGCATGTCACCAAAAACGGCTTTGAAGTCTTTACAAAGACACCTAAAGAATTGTTGTATTTCTAATATTTTGACCCCCAAAAAACAGACGGCTGTGAAAACCGTCTGTTTTTTAGTCTTCCAGAATTTTAAACTCTATAATATCTGTAGTGGGGAACTTATAATTAAACACGAGAGAGAATCAAATGGGTTCTTTCTTTTGTGATGTTTGAAGCGATAAGAATTTTCGTTTTGAAATTCTTGAAGAAGCTTCGAAAGTCAAAGGCTTGATGGTTGATATCTTTGATGAGTTTGTTGGCTGCCTCCAGCTTAGCATTGGAATAAGGACATTCAAGGGCGTTAGTGATATAAGACTTGTGTTTAAGAAGGTTCTGAAGACAGTTGAAAATAAGGATAGGGATGGTAAGGATTTCTAAAAATCATATTTGAACATCTTTTCCTGACAGTGTGAGCGGGCAAACGCTTAATAATCTAGCTTAGCTTGTATTTCGATATGGATTTGATGATATAAGATAAACAAAATTTTGATGTTTTTATCTTCCCATCTGCTTAAATCTGTGTACTCTTAAGGTGTTCCATTGAAAAGACAACAGTTTTCTGAACAAAAATTATAAAGTGTTTTTCTAAGCGCGATGCGCTCACGCTGCTCATCCGCTAGGTTATCTGCAGTTTTAAAAGAACCAGTTGTTTTAGCCTGTCTGACCCACTTATCAAAAAGAGAAGCACAATGGCCTTGCCCTTCTTGAAATGAGGAACAAGGCCGTTGCTTGATTGTTTATTATTTCACTGTCTACTTGATCGGGAGCTGTTCAGTTTCTCAGTCTTTTTGCATGACCAGATTTATTAGCTCACTTAATTAAAAAGCAGAATAGTTAGAGGGATATTTTTCTCATATTCCACATAAATTGTCAGAATCTTTTTTGTTTTTGAATTTTCGCATCAAACTTGTTAAATAATATTAATTTAGACCAAAACCCCTTGCTTAAGAAAATCCTAAGCGTTAAAATAAAAGCGTAAATTTTCATAAAGTTTTCAAGACATACCTCGCTGTGAAAATAGTATGAAGATTTCGATCACAGACCAAGGTGGATGTTAAAAATATTTTTATGGAGGAAGTATGAAACTGAATTTAAAACTGACTGAGCATACAACCATGTCTAAAAGTACTTTCATTTTTATAGTAATCTATGTCCTCAGCCTCGTTATACTAAGCTGTCTTCGCAAGTATGAATTAATTGATGGAAAATTATTCCTCATTTTTGGGATTATGGAAATTTTAGCAACCATCTATGCTTGGATTGTTTTTATAAAAATAGTAATAGGACTATTATCCCATAAAGATTTTGTCTGATATCCTTATAACAGGAAGGAAAAATACTATAAACACAGTGACATTAAATTCAATGGCTTTTGATATTTTGAAACAGTAAGCGCTACTCTTCTGACTGATTTTGATGGTGCAGGAGTGTATCGTGCAATTGCAGGAGGAATAGACAGAGGACTTGAATGGGGGGCCAATGGTGCTGCAGTAGGTGGAGCGCTTGGAGCTGGGCTGGGTGCCATCCCAGCTGGTCCGACTGCAGGTATAAGCATTGCTGCTGGTACAGGTATAGGTGCTGCTGGTGGAGCTTTGCTTTTTGGAACTGCTGGTTTTATTACTGGAGCTATTGATAACTATTAATGCTGGATCTTATTCATTCCATTTCTGCTCATAAAATACAGACGTTTAGAGTAGACACGGTTACATTTTTGATTTAAATATAGAAAATACCTCGCCCCTGCTTCTGCTCTTATAGGAAGTCAGGGGCTTTTTCTGAAAAAATTACCCATTGAGGAGTTAGTCACTGTTATTGACGCCGATATCACTTTTTACAATAACCACCGATATCAAGAGAAGCACAACGGCCTTGCCCCTCTTGAAATGAGGAACAAGGCCGTTGCTTGATTGTTTATTATTTCACTGTCTACTTGACCGGGAGCTGTTCACTTTTTTTCCAAACTCTTAATTCTTTTATGAAACAGAAAATCTTTATGGCAAAGCCTTTCTTTTAGCTTGAATAACCTGCAAAAGCAAATCAAGCAAAAAAGCTGTAAGACCGCCTAAAAAAACATAGCCGATATAATACGAAAAAGTCATGGAAGTGAACGCTGCGATAACAACAATACTGCCTAGAAAAGGAACCACATGATCCAAGACAATGAACACCCACCTGGCCTTGCCTCGGCCTTCCTGCCCTGCGGGAATATTGAAACGGCGCTTAATGAAGCTGTTGGGCAGCTCACAAAGAGCATAGGCACTTCCTAAGAGAAAACCAAAAAAGAGATTGAAGAAAATGTCATTGTGGTAATCAGCAACCAAAGACAGGGAGAGAAAATGCGGAATGATTCCTAAAATCAATCCCCAAATGACCTGAAAAAAAGTCGTCAGGGCAATCATCCCCCAGAAACCCTTCCACGTTTTATTGGGACCTAAAAAATATCTGCCATCGGACATTTTGAGACCGCCGTCAATGGGCTCATAGGTCCAAGACAGAAAGTCAGATTTACAAAAAAACTTATTGGCAACCCCAGCAAAAATGACAGGCAGAAGGGTCACATACATCATCGCAATTGTCTTCAAAAGGCTTCTCCTCTTTTCATATAAGCTTATTATAGCACATTCTTAGAAAAGTGGAATAAAGACATTTCAGGAAAATGATAAATATTCAGGAAAGTACCATTTTACATTAATTGGGAAAGCTAAAATGATTATGAACATGCCAGCAAAATGTCTCATATAAATAAGAAAACGTTCTAACCCTTATGAGTTAAAACGTTTAACTTCAACCAAATATCTTAATCCCCTAGTGGAATTAAGATATTTAATATTATGCTCCCTGTTCTTCTTTAAGCAGTTTTCTATCATAATTTCTAATAAATGGATAGTAGACAAGAAAGGCAGCTAAAGCACAAACTAAAGCTAAGATAATGGCTTTCCAGTCTCCTGTTCCTGTAAAGGCACCGATTCCTACCGGAGTTGGCCAAGCAACCTGAGCAAATACCGCCTTAATCAAATTCAATTTCATAGCAAAATAATAAAGAGTAGCAGAGGTCATAGGCGCCAAAATAAACGGAATAATCAAAGATGGATTATAGATAATTGGAATCCCGAAAATAAGCGGCTCATTGATATTAAAAATAGCGGGAACAACTGAAGCTTTACCAATAGCACTTAATTGTTCTGATTTGGCACGGGTTGCCAGCCAAATACATAATCCTAGAGTCGCACCAGATCCACCGGCGATAACAAACATATTAGACCATTCACCGGCAACAATATAGTGAGCCCCTTTGGCATTAGCTGCCATATTGGCAAGAGCAATTGGGTTAACAAATGGCGCAAAGATAGTATTGGCACCGTGAATACCAACGCTCCACAAGGCTTGTGTTAAGAGATAAATAATCATAATACCTAACCAAGTATCAGTTAAGTTTCTGACAAAGCCAAATGGTGCCGCAATAACTTGGAAAATGTCTGTTCCTAATACAATAAAAATACCGTTTATGAATAAGACAACAAATGCAATGACAAATCCAGGTATTAAGGCGGTAAAACCGCGGGCTACTCCTTCTGGCACAGCTTCCGGCATTTTAATAACCCAATTATGTTTCACACACATACGATAAAGCATAACAGATAAAATAGCCATAATGATAGCTGTAAAAATCCCTGACGTTCCAAAGCGTGTAATAGCGCCGTCAGCAATTGCCCAACCATCTGATATCACTTTCCCTTTTTTCAGATTAAGAACTGATATCATAGCACCGCCTTTAAAAATAATTTGCGGAACGGTCATCAGAAAGGCAAAGAGTGAAAGCATTGCACCATTTAAAGGATTAAGATTTAATTCTTCTTCATCAGCATATATTTTAGTTAACTCATAACCCATGGTTAAAACAAAATAAAGTGATAAAGATCCCATAGTAACATAGTAAGCAAGCATATAAAGACTTGAAAACTTATAAAATGATGCTTCATAAATATCTCTTATAACCGGCCAAAAACTAAATGAATCTGGTAAAACGTTAAATACCAAAAACATTGAGCCAACAATTGTAAAAGGTACAGATGCAACACCTGCTGCCGTAATGGCTCGGACAACCTTATACTGCGCAATGATACTCATTGGCCCCATAAGATACTTGTCCAAAAAACCGAACAGTCCTTTTTGTTCATCCATAAATTTTTCCTCCATTAAATATATTTTTCGATATGGTTGTGAAAACGGTGATAAAATTTGTCTTCATTGTTCTTGATTTGTCTGATACGTTTGAGATTATACCAGCAGATAACTAAACCAAGAAATTGCAGCAGGGCAAAAAATATATGAGCCGACACAGTATCTGAAAAGAATGGAACAGCTATTGACAGCTGCTGAGGAATCATCGTAACAGCCAGCAGTAACAGCTCTACGATGACCTGCATTTTTAATGCTCGCTCAGTATGTTTAAGCTGAACCTCCTTAGCTCCGTAAAGTTTAAACTGCTCGGCACAGGCTGCAATAATCAAAAACAGCAAAATGACCGGTAAAATAAGATAAACACTTGGCTTATAAACCAGAGAAAGTATCCAATAAAGATTCACAAAGAAAAATAAGGCCAAACTGTATCTAAACAGCAAATAGCGTGAAAACAGATTATTTTTCAGAGTCATCTTTTGTTTTATCTGCTGATTGCCTGCTTTTTTTGATCCTCTGTCTGATTGATGAGACATTTGCCAAATTCCTTTCTAGTTAATTTTCTTATACAACTCCAGCATTTCAAGGGCGACTTCTCTTAAGGTCATGGTTGTCATGAGATGATCCTGTGCGTGGACCATGATGATTTCAATTTTAATTTCAACGCCGCCGGCATATTTTTGCAAAAGATCGGTCTGCGCCTGATGGGCTTTGAGCATCTCACCGTTTGCTTCCTCGAGCTTTTGCTCAGCTGATTCGTAATTGCCTGTACGCATGGCATCAAAAGCCTCATGCACCAGTGTTCTGGCATTTCCGCTGTTTAAAATAATTTCAAAAGCCGCAACCTGTAATTCTTCTGTATCCATAAAATTCCTACCCTTCCTTATTCTCAGATAAAAAAATTTTCCTAAACGCTGTGAACGAGTCACTTGCAATCAGCTGCTTCTGCCGTCCGGGCTGATCTGTTAAGTCAACAATCTTATTTGTAATAGCGGCCAGCCCATCATTTTCATAGACAGACGGTGACACCAGAAAAACGAGCTGAACATTGTTAAAATGAGTATCCCAGTCAATCCCATGCCTGATGACAGCCACTGCAATTTTATGCTGTTTGTCGATTGCCTTGATTGGATGAGGTACCGCAATCACATCGCTGAAGGCTACAGTACTCATTTCCTCCCTGCGATGCACCAAATCAAGCATTGATTTAGCGTAGCAGGCATCCTGTTTGTCATTGAGTGCATCTACCATAGATTTCAAGAGCTCTTCCTTATCAGTGCTGTCAAAAATCTGAAAATAGCGTTCTGAAAAATAATCATCAAAAATCTGTTCTAAGATAAGGTCATCTTTAGGTTTTTCTATCTTTTTAGAAGACGGCTGAAGCGTCATCAGTTTCTCTTTAATCTGAGCCACTTCTTCCTCTTTTAAAAAGACACTGACGGTCAGGACGGGAACGCTAAAAACTAGATGCGACAAATCAATGGAAGAAATAATGAGATCGATTCCTTGCAGCTTATCATCGCTGAGGTCGTAATACCCGATAACATCGGCAATATTGATGTAAGGACTCAGCTCATTTTTAAGGCGGTTGTTCAGCATTTGAGCACTGCCGTAACCTGTTGCACAGATAACCAAAACATTTAATTTATTTTCTTCGCGCTGCCGCTCCAAAGAAGCCATCAAATGGAGGGTTATATAAGCTATTTCATCATCAGATAAACGGTAATCTGCAAAAGTCGCCAAATCGTCCACCAGTTTTTGAGTCAAGTGAAAGGCATCACTGTACTGCTCCTTGATTTCTGTAAGCAGCGGATTGTCCAGATGAACATCAATGGCTAAACGCTCTGCCAACACTTCCAAATGAACCAGCAAGCCCTCAATCAAAGTAAAGTCATCTGCAAAATGATAACCGCAGAGCCCGTCCATTTTTTTAAGACTTTCGGTCAGATCATGGCGTAAGAGCATACTGCTGTCTTTAGATGCTAAAGGCTGCCCGTCATTTTTCTGCGCAATCAGATGAAGAGCGATATAATTCACTTCTTCCATCGGAAAATTCAGTCCCATGCGGTTTTGAATCCTCTTTAAAATGCGCCCGGCAACCTTAATTTCTCTGTGAAATTTTTCAGCATCAATAGCAATAGGAGAAAGATCAAAACCACTCTTAACACGATTGATGGCAAGCGCAATGTGCACCACCAAATTTTGAATCATAAAGTCTGACAGTTTTAGATTATCACTGCGGCATTCATCGAGCACGATGATGGTCAGCTCTTCAAAACTAATAGGAAGATGGAAAAACTCATCGCCTACATACTGATGCAGATTTTTAAGGAAGTGGCCGCTGAAAAAGTAGTCCATGATGAACCGCCTTTTATCGTGCTCACTTCCTTTGACAAAAACACCTTTATTCGCTCTGCTTTCAATACTGAGATCGTATTTCTGCAGTTCTTTTCGGATTTTTTTGAAATCTGAGGACAAGGTGGAACGGCTGACATAGAGCTGATCCATCAGGTCGTCAAAGAAAATCTTATCCTGTTCAAAAATAAGTTTATTTAAAATGTAGTTATGCCTATCAGTGATGTCAATCGTTTCTCTCATCTGATCCAAATGATTTTCCGAGAGAAAAGACAGATGCTTTTGCTCGTCAATGACCTGCATCTGATAGCCATAGCCCTGCTTAGCAATGATCTTAATACCGGTATCCTGCGGCGAATAAGCCATAAGAGACTTAATATAGGTTCGGGCTGTTCGATCTGAACAGGATAAATGCTCTGCCAATTCTTTACTCGTCACAAATCGGTCTCGGTGCTGAGATAAGTAATTGACAATCGCCTTTTCCTTTTGACCCAGCATCATTATCCCTCCTTATTCTGCTCTGGGAATAACTATACTGCCATCTTTTCAGAGATTATCCTTAACCAGCTTGGCCATTTTTTCGATTCCCATAGGAATTGGAATATAGGCTTGCGGCGGAATTTGCACAATCGGTTTGTTTTTCTTAGCAGCGGCATCTGCCAGCTGTTTGAAATTCATTTTCGTTTGAGGGCTGACAAGATAGAGATCATAGTTGTCTGCTTCAATGCGTTTTTGTCCTTCCGGAACTCCTACTGCATCCATTTCAATGTCTTCTCCCCGTTCTTGAAGAAGAGTCATTGTTTTTTTAGCAATCATCGAAGATGACATGCCTCCTGCACAAATAATTAAAGCTTGTTTTGCCATAATGGTTTCCTCCACATAATTTTTTTCTTTGACTCTATTATATTTGTATTCGTTTACATTATCCATAGATAATATTTCCGTATCATTACGGAAATGCCATAGCACATGAATAATGCTTTCCGCAATGGCCTGAAAATAGGCAAAAAAAGACCGGCTGCTCTGCCTTTTTCATCGAAAAATCTATAAAGGTTGTCAGCCGCACAAAATAAAGGGAGTGGGAAAGAACTCAACAAATGACAAAAGAGTTCGTTTTCCCACCCCCGCACAGTTGGCTAGGTTTTCCGCTTTGGCCTTGTGGCAAAAGGAAAGCCAGCCAACCACTGCGTCAAGAGCTTATTCCAAAACAGGAATATTGGGCAAGTTTTTGTCCAGCCTCTCTCTGACTTTCTAAGATAATTCAGCTTATTATAACTCTTCCCCATTTGACGCAATGACTTTCTTGTACCAGTCAAAGGATAATTTGGGTGAACGGGCATAGGTTCCTGAACCATCATCATGCTTATCAACATAGATGAAGCCATAGCGCTTACGCATTTCGCCGGTCCCTGCTGAAACCAGATCAATACAGCCCCAAGGCGTGTAGCCCATGAGGTCAACACCGTCTTCATCAACTGCCTTAATCATCTGTTCAATATGAGCTTTAAGGTAATCAATCCGGTAATCGTCATGTACCATGCCATCTTCAGCTACTTGGTCAATAGCGCCAAAGCCATTCTCCACGATAAAGAGCGGCAAATGGTACATATCGGTAAACCAGTTGAGGGCATAGCGCAGACCCTCAGGATCAATCTGCCAGTCCCATTCAGATGTTTTAACGTAGTTATTTTTAACCAAATCTTCTGTTTCCAGATAGTCATAGTGCGGATTATTTGGACGGTGGCTGTCAATGGCAAAGGACATGTAATAGCTAAAGCCGATATAATCAACGGTTCCAGCTAATAAGTCTTTCTTATCTTCGTCAGTCACATCAACCTCGATACCTTTACGTTTCCAGTATTTAAGGATGTGTTCCGGATAATAGCCATGGACGTGCACATCTGCAAAATAATAGCGTTTCTGCATAGCTTTTTGGGCCATAAGTACATCAGATGGCTTACAGGTTGCCGGATAAATGGGGCACATGGCAATCATGCAGCCAATCTGCAAGTCAGGATTAATCTCATGACCGATTTTCACAGCACGCGCAGATGCTACCAATTCATAGTGGGCTGCCTTGTACATGATGGCTTCACGGTCATCACCTTCTTTGTAGACAATACCTGAATTGGTAAAAGGTGCAAAGTCTTCTTGGTAGTTGGCCTGGTTATTGATTTCATTGAAGGTCATCCAATATTTGACCTTGTCCTTGTAACGGCGGAAGCAAACTTCTGCGAAACGGACAAAGAAATCAATAGTCTTGCGATTAGTAAAGCCGCCATATTCGGTAACCAGATGATAAGGCAATTCAAAATGCGATAGGGTTACAACCGGCTCAATGCCGTATTTGAGACATTCATCAAAAAGGTCATCGTAAAATTGCAAGCCTGCTTCATTAGGTTCTAACTCATCACCATTTGGAAAGATGCGGGTCCAAGCGATGGAAGTCCGAAAACATTTAAATCCCATCTCAGCAAAGAGTTTGACGTCTTCCTTGTAATGATGATAGAAATCAATCGCTTCATGATTGGGATAATATTTGCCTTCCAGAACTCCTGCTGTAATTTCCCGCGGAACACCGTGCCGGCCTGCTGTCATCACATCAGCAACAGAAATTCCTTTGCCGCCTTCCTGCCAGCCGCCTTCTAACTGGTGAGCAGCAACAGCACCGCCCCAGAGAAAATTTTCAGGTAATTTAGACATACTTCTACCTCCTTGTTTTTCTAGTTTCATTTTAGCAAACGGTTTCAAAATTTAAATAGGAGAAATTTCCTTAGGGGCTAAGGAAATTTTCAGCTTGAAGCAAAAGTCTCTTTTCTTGAATCCATCCTTAGGCGATATCAGACGGCAAAACCAAACGCCAACGCTACAGCTCTTGACTGAGTTTTGCATTAGCAATCAAATCTGGTTCCTGTAAAAGCCAAAATGGTCATCTCTTCTTATCCTTTTTAGAGAAAATTATGGTATGATAAATTTATCAAACTAAACTAAGGAGACATTGACCATGACTAAAGAAGACATTAAAAAACAAGTCCGTCAGGCTTTTGATCACCGTGTTGCTGTACGGGTTTACAATGACCAAAAGATTCCCAAAGAAGATATGGAATTTATCCTTGACACTGCCTGGCTCAGCCCGTCTTCCATCGGCCTTGAACCTTGGCGTTTTATCGTTTTAGAAGACCCGGCCATCAAGGAGCAGCTCAAAGAGATTGCTTGGGGAGCCAAGTACCAGCTGGAAACGGCCAGTCATTTTGTACTGTCCATAGCCAGAAAAGATGTCCGCTATGATTCGGAAAATATCCGTCAAAGTCTGATCCGCCGCGGGATAAAGGAGGGAGAAGGCTTGGATGCCCGTCTCAAGCTGTATGAATCTTTCCAAAAAAATGATTTGAAGCTGGACAGTGAACGTGCTTTATTTGATTGGGCTGCTAAGCAGACTTACATTGCCATGGGCAATATGATGACAGCTGCCAGCATGATTGGCATCGATTCCTGCCCTATTGAGGGATTTGACTATGATAAGGCTGATCACATTTTAAGTCAGGCCGGGCTGATTGACCCTCAAACCGAAGGAATTGCCAATATGATTTCCTTTGGCTACCGTCTGCGAGACCCTAAACATCCTAGAGCACGCAAACCGCGCGAAGAAGTGATTACTTGGCCTAAATAGCTGCCGGTTTAAGAGCTTCTCAGCCTAGATGTGCTGATGTTATCTTTACTCATAAAGAAAGGAACTATCTATGAAATTTTTACATACCTGTGTCCGCGTTAAAGACCTGGACGCTTCTCTGGCATTCTATCAAGAAGCTTTAGGGTTTAAGGAAGTGCGCCGCCGTGATTTTCCTGATCATAAATTTACCATTGTCTACCTGCAATTAGCAGACGATCCCGACTATGAACTGGAATTGACCTACAATTACGATCACGAGGCTTATGACCTCGGTAACGGCTACGGTCACATTGCCGTTGGTGTTGATGACCTTGAAGCAAGCCATCAAGCGCACAAGGAAGCCGGCTACACCGTAACCGATCTCTCAGGCCTTCCCGGAAGACCAAAGATGTACTACTTCATCACTGATCCTGATGGTTATAAGATTGAAATTATCGATTTAAAAAAATTTAACGCTTAAGGGCGAATAAAAAAAGCGGGAGACGTCTTTTCCTTTCAGGAATTGACTCTCTCGCTTTTTTTATATAGAAACGGTGTTGATAGCAAGATTTACTAAGCTCGCATGTTGACATTCTTCATGATACGCTTAATATTTCTTTCCTGCTCGCGGCGCTTGATGGACTCACGCTTGTCGTAATCATGTTTTCCTTTTGCCAAACCGAGCAAGACCTTGGCAAAACCATTTTTGAGATAGACCTTAAGAGGCACCAGCGTCATGCCGCTTCCTTTCAGTTCATTTTCCAGTTTTGCAATCTCTTTCTTTTTAAGGAGGAGCTTGCGTGTCCGGTCAGGATCCTGATTCCAGATATTGCCCTGCTCATAAGGCGTAATATGCACATTGTTTAGCCAGGCTTCACCGTTTTTTATCTGGACAAAGCCGTCCTTGAGCGTTATTCTGGCTGCACGAACACTTTTGATTTCCGTTCCCGTCAGCACAAGTCCGGCCTCGTAGGGTTCTAAAATATCATAGTCGTGCCTTGCTTTTTTATTTTGCGCGACGACGTTTCCCTGCCCCTTTGCCATGCTTGCCTCCTTTCTTCACTGCCTCTTTATAAAAAGGTTTTTTCGTTTTTGATTTCTTTTGCGAAACAGATGACTTTTTGCTGCGCTTATCAGCTGTTGAGCTGCTGTCGCTATTGGTCTTATACAAAGAACGCTTTTTAGCTTTTTTAGATCCGGACATCTTTTCAACAACGTCATGGCTGCTTGGCAGATATTCAAAGTCTATATCACCAGTTGCTTTGTCCGCCTTAGTCAATTTGACATTTATTTTCTGGCCGACACGGAAAACGGTACCGGATTTTTCCCCTTGAAGGCTGAGGCTGCGTTCATTAAAATGGTAAAATTCCGGCAGAGTGCTCACATGAATCAGGCCTTCGATGGTATTTGGCAGCTCAACAAAAAGCCCGAATTTAACAACACTGGCTATGACGCCTTCAAATTCTTCACCGACATGGGTTTCCATGTATTCTGCCTTTTTCATGGCCTCAACAGCACGTTCAGCATCAATGGCCCGGCGTTCCAAACTGCTGCTTTGTGCTGCAATTTCAGGAATTCGCTCAGCAAAATGCTCTGTTTTGGTAGCCGTTGGCTGACCATACTCACGCACCAAACGGTGGACCAAAAGGTCAGGGTAACGCCGAATCGGACTGGTAAAATGGGTATAAAACTCAGCAGCCAAACCGTAGTGCCCGTGATTGTGTTCTGAATACCGCGCCTGCTGCATGGATCTCAGCAGCATCATGGAGAGGACTTCACTGCCGGGCTGACCTTCCATTTTTTTCATAAAGGCCTGCAGAGCTGTTTGGCTGATATTATTAGCAGTCCCGCCGATGCTGATGCCAAAAATGCTGGCATGATCTATAAATTGCTGTATTTTTTCAGCCTTTGGTTCCTCATGAATCCGGTAAATAAAAGGCAGTTCTTTCTTAGCAAAATGCTCAGCCACACATTCATTGGCAGCCAGCATGAAGGATTCGATCATCCGTTCTGCAATCCCACGCCGGCGCAGGACGACATCAAGAGGAATTCCTTTGTCATTGACTAAAATCTTTGCTTCTGAGGTATCGAAATTAAGCGCCCCGCGGTCTTCACGCATCTTCTCTAAAATCTTGTGAAGAGCCACCATTTGGCGGATAGACGGCACAATCTTGGCATATTTCTTAATCAGGGCTTCATCACCGGCAATAATCTGATTAACATCACTGTAAGTCATGCGAAATGCCGTTTTGATAACCGTCTGAGTGATTTGATAACGGACAACATGCCCTTGCTTGTCAATTTCCATAATGGCCGACTGGGTCAGGCGGTCAAGATTAGGATTGAGCGAACAGATACCGTTTGACAGACGCTCAGGCAGCATAGGAACTACTCGGTCTGTCACATAAACACTGGTCCCTCTGGCCAAGGCTTCCTTATCAAGAGCAGAACCCTCCTTTACATAATAGGAAACATCGGCAATATGCACGCCAAGTTCAAAATTGCCGTTATCCAGCAGTTTGATATGGACCGCATCATCCAAGTCTTTAGCATCAGCCCCGTCAATGGTAAATGTGATTTCATCGCGCAGATCAAGACGGCCGATGAAATCCTTGCTATCGGGTGTTTCTGCAATAACCTTGGCTTCTGCCAAAACAGCGTCAGGAAAGGCTGACACGATGTCCATAGACTCTAAAACTTCCAGAACATCTATACCGACATCGTCTTGGTGTCCCACAATATCGCGGACACTGGCGACAAAATAATCATGCCCCCGTGTCGGATACTTATCAATAGCAACCTTGATAATTTCAGTCCCGTCTAAGACGATGGGCTCTTTTTTGATGAAAATCTTTTGGCTGATCTTTTGATTTTTGCTTTTGATGTAGCCGGCATAATGAGGTTTTTCATCATCTAAAATAAAGCGGCCGACAACTGTCTTTAAACTGTGCTCAACAATCTTAACCACACGCGCTTCTGCAGCGGTGCCTTTAAGACGGTTAGCTACCTTTTTAATGACTACCTCAACCGTATCACCGTCAATCGCATAGCCGGTATCACTTCGGCCGACAAAGAGGTCCTCTTCTGCTTCGTCGACACTGACAAAGCCAAAGCCTGCCTTATTGGCACGAAAAATTCCCCTAACGGTAATCTGGTCTTTCTTTTCCGGTTTTTTCCTCAGAGAGATGGTGCCATCCTTTTCAAAGCGCAGCTTGCCCTTGCTTTCAAGACTGGAAATCTCTTTAATCAGCGAAGGAAACTTTTTAGCACCTGCCATATTAAGGCTGCCGGCTAAATCATCAACACTTGATTTGCCCTTCTCCTGCAAATAATTAATAATTTTTTCTTTCATTTTCTTTCCTTGATTGTTTCAAAAAAAATAAGCCAGACTAGGTCAAGCTCACTTTTTATTTACTTGATAAAATAGCAAGCGCCAAGGCAATCGCTAGCCAAAAGAAGACTAGAACCGCTGTAAAGCGCTGCATGAAGGCTTCAAAGCCTCGAGCTTTCGTCCGTTCAAACAAAGCTTCCGATCCGCTGTTATCAAAAACATTGCTGCTGGGGTTCTTTTGCGGCTGCATAAAAATCGCAATCACTAAAATAAGGGATAAAACCAGCAGTGCTGTTAATAAAAAGTTGTACATCTACTTACTTCCTCCACTGTCATCTTAGCCATTCTAACATATTTCCTATCAAGATTCAACATGCAGGGTTACTTTTCTTTCCTTAGGGCAGTATTTGAGCACTTGAATTTTTTCAGGGTGATTTTGCTTATTTTTGCTGGTCAGATAATTCTTGCTGCCGCAGCTTGAACATTGTAAATGGATCTTAATACGCACTAAATTTCCTTAACTTTCAAATAATGTCTAAAATTGATGAAACTCCAAGAGAAATTCACAAAGACAATGGCACTGGTCACATAAAAGACCCAATCATAGCCCAGTCCTGCAGCTACGCTCGATCCGATAAAAGGCCCGATAACCTGACCCATATTGGTAAACATCTGATTGTAGCTAAAAATACGTGAAATGCCTTCCTTAGGAGTGATCTTGGTTAAGAGAGAATTAACACTGGGCATGAGAGCTCCTGTGCCAAAGCCGTACATGAACCGAAGCAGTCCCAGCTGCAGAGGTGTCTTCGCATGGGCAAAAGAAATATACATGCAAAAACTGTAGAAAAGAGCTGCCAGCAAAAGACGGTGATTGCCGATACGGTCGCCGATTTTCCCCAGAAAAGAACTAGAGAGCATGCTGGAAAATCCCATGCTGGACACAATCAACCCTGATACAAACATAAGGTTTTCGGTCTGCCCCAGGTGACGGATATAAAGCGTCAAAATAGGCGCAATGGACTGAGCGGAAACCTGAATAATCATACTGGTCACAAAAAGACCCAGCATAACCTGACGGTTCTTGACCTGCTTCAGCAGCTCTCTGGTTGGCAGTTCATCGCTTCTTTTAACGGGTGTAAAATCTTCCCTAATCAAAAAAATAGTCATAAAATTAAGCAGTAAAAGTAAACTGCCGACAAAAAGAAAGAGATTGCGAATCCCTAAAAGATCGGCAAAATAACCGCCTAAAAGCGGACCGATCAAGGTCCCGGCTGTAACGCCCGTTGCCAGAGTTCCAAGTGCATAGCCTAATTTTTCCTGCGGTGCCTGCCCGGCAATTAAGGCTGTTGAATTGGGCACATAGCCGGCAAAGGCGCCATTGACAAGTCTTAGGAGCAAGAGCCAAAAAACATTGGGAACAAAGGCTAAACCTCCCATGGTAAACGCCATAACCAGACTGGCCCGAATCATCATCGGCTTACGGCCGTAACGGTCAGCCAGTTTTCCCCAAACAGGGGCAACCAAGGCCGATGCCAGAGCCGACAGCGACACCGACAGCCCGGCATAGAGCTCAACCTTGCTCGGTTCAGCTCCTAGTTCTTCGACAAAAAGCGCCATAAAAGGCATTACAAGCGAAAAACTTGCTCCGGTAAGAAAATTACCAAACCAAGCCACCCTTAAATTCTGCCGCCAATTAATAGTACTGACACTGTGATTAGTTATAAGTCATCATCTTCCTTCTCTAAACTGCTTCATTATTATAGCACAAAATAAGCCGATTTGATTAGCAATCAGCTTTAATTGAAATTATTTTTAATCTTTTAACTGTTCAGCCTCTAAGTCTAAGGCTTATGAGCTGCAATGAGAAACTGCAAGGGCAGCGTGTCCTGTGCCTCTTTAAGAACATAGCCGCCGGAACCTTTCTCCATATTTTCCCCTTTAAAAAGGTTGTCCCTTTTCTAAACGCTCTATCTGCTCCTGAAGCTGCTTGCGGGTTTCTTGCGGACGGCCGTTGTTGTCAATAATGACCTGAGCTAATTTTTTCTTATTCTTTAAAGGCATCTGCGCAGCAATCCGCTTGAGAGCCTCATCACGGCTGTAATGATTGCGCTCCATCAGCCGCTTTAGCTGCTTATCATCATCAACATAGATTAGCCAGATTTCATCAAACCAGTCTTGATAGTCCAACTCATAAAGAAGCGGAATATCCATGAAAAAAAGAGGCTCTTTAGCAGCCAAAGCATCACGCCTGCGGGCTAATTCGTCGCGGATAATCCGATTTTGCAGCTTAGCAGATTTCTCTTGATTTTCCTCAGTCGAAAAAATAATTTGAGCCAATTTGACTCTGTCCAGCTGACCGTCCGCTGCTACAATATCGGTTCCAAAGGCAAAAATAAGAGCCTGATAGAGCCTGCCGCCTTTTTTTTGCAGATCATGCACTACCTGATCAGCATCAATCACCTGATAACCGGATCGACGGATTTGCTCAACGACTGTTGACTTACCGGAAGCAATACCGCCTGTAATTCCAATAATTTTGCTCATCTTTTTTGACACTTGGGACAAAAATGACTGCCCCGTCCTCCCACTTTTATCTTTTGAATCTCTGTTCCGCAGCGCGAACAAGGCTCGCCAGCTCGGCCGTAAACCTGCAAATACTGCTGCATGGTGCCGTCTTCACCCAGAGCATTGCGATAAGTGCGAATAGTCGAGCCTCCTTTTTCAATTCCCAGCTGTAAAATGCGGATGGTCTCATCATGCAGGCGTTTGATTTCCGCCTTTTTGAGACTGCCCGCCGACCGTTCCGGATGAACCTTAGCTGACCAGAGCACCTCATCCGCATAAATATTGCCCAGACCGGCAACCAGCTTCTGCTCTAAAAGAAGCGGTTTAATGAGTTTTTGGGAAGATAGCAGAGCCCGCTCAAAAAGCGACAGCTTAAAGTCTGTTTTGGTCGGTTCGGGCCCGATTTTCTTTTTGACAAAATAAGCCTCTTCAGCTGATTTGGCCAAGAGCTCAAAGGTCCCAAACTTGCGAACATCCTGATAAACCAAGGTTGAGCCATCATTCAGCTCAAAAAACGCGTGAAAATGTTTATTCTCAGGCACTTGTTCAGGAAAGAGAAGATACTTGCCTTCCATGCGCAGATGCGAAATCATAATCTGCTGTCCAAAATCAAAGATCAAATATTTCCCGCGGCGGCGCATGGAGTGAATGGTTTCTCCCGGCAGATTCATCTCAAAGGCATCCAAATCCGTCCTAACCATTTTAGGCACATGCACATCTGCTGACACAATCTTCTTGCCGACAATCAGGCTTTCTAAGCCGCGCCTGACGGTTTCAACCTCTGGTAATTCCGGCACTGTTTCCTCCTTAGCTCTGCTATTCCCAAAAAACTAATCCTTCAGCCCCAGCAAACGTCTGGCATAGATAACCTGACCCGAATGCATAGCTGCATCATCAATGATGGAGACCAAGCGGGCACCGCGAGTAACCGCAGGTGTCCAAGAGTCATCCACAATGTCAGCAAGAGCAGCTTCATTCAGCGACTTAAGGTAGTCTTTAGCAAGATTGGCAGCTGCTTCCAGATAACCCAGCGCAATACTCAGGTCATCCACTTGGACTTTTTGGGCTTCCTCCAACGTGTGGCACCAGTCTTGCGTGTCATCCGGCAAATCTAAGTTAAACTTTTCCTTCCAGCCCTGAGCCAACCAAATCGGTTCTGTACCTGCTAAATCTGAAATTTGAAAATCAAGTTCACGCGCCGTGTGCCAAGCCAGCCAAGTCATGGATTTAATTTGACCTGAAACTTCAGCAGCTGGGAAACGATTAGCCTCGTCAGCCGTCACTCCTTCAAATAGCCGTTCAAACCGTTCCTGTGCACGGTCAACACTTTCTACTAACATATCTAAATAAGTCATAACAACCTCCTTTAATCCGTTATGAAGACGTCAAACAAATAAACAGAGGGAGCTTAGCCAGTTGCTGTTTGTTATTAATACTCCTTCTTATTATAACCGAAGTCAGCCAAGTCCAGCTTTTTATCGCGCCAGTTTTTCTTGACCTTGACCCAGGTTTCAAGGTAGACTTTGTCACCCAGCATGAGTTCAATGTCGCGGCGTGCCATCTTGCCGATTTTTTTGAGCATGGCTCCTTGCTTACCGATGATAATCCCTTTTTGACTGTCACGCTCAACCATGATGGTCGCACGGATATGCACCTTATCTGTTTCTTCGTCGCGTTTCATGGATTCGATAACCACAGCAACTGAGTGCGGAACTTCCTGCTCTGTCAATTTGAGGATTTTCTCGCGGATCATTTCAGACACCAAGAAGCGTTCCGGATGATCGGTAATCTGATCCTCAGGGAAATACTGGAAGCCTTCTTCCAAATTGTCCTTGAGAATGGTCATGAGGGTTTCCACATTATTGCCCTGAAGCGCTGAAATGGGAACTATTTCCTTAAAATCCATCTGCGAACGGAAATCATCAATCTGCTCTAAAAGCTGATCCGGGTGAACCTTGTCAATCTTATTGATAACCAGAATAACAGGAATCTTGGCGGCCTTGAGGCGTTCCATAATCATGTCATCGCCCTTGCCGCGTTTTTCATCAGCAGGAACCATGAAAAGAACAGTCTCAACCTCACGCAGGGTCGAATAGGCTGACTCTACCATAAAATCGCCTAGAGCCGTTTTAGGCTTGTGAATCCCTGGTGTATCAATAAAGACGATTTGCTCTTCGTCTGTTGTATAGATTCCCATAATTTTATTGCGCGTTGTCTGCGCTTTATCACTCATGATGGCGATTTTCTGTCCCATGACATGATTGAGAAAGGTTGATTTACCAACATTAGGGCGGCCTAAAATAGCCACAAAACCTGATTTAAACATAAGATACTAAGAACGCAAAAAGTAAAATAAAAATGAACAACGGCCAAGAAATCAAGATTTCCCACGGTTGGCTTTTCCCCACTTTTCAAACCGTGTCCTTTTAGAACACCAATACGTCCCTTCCTTTCTTTTTTACTTTTTCTAATCATTTGAGCTACACGGTCAGCTCAGTTTAAAGGTAACTGCATGATAAGCGCATGCTGCAGTTTATCGGCACTGCTATTAGCCAAAAATCAAATCAATAATCTTCGGTACAAAAATAATCAAACCGGTCAAAGCAGCAAAGCCCGAAATCATCAAAACAGCACCGGCAGCCATATCCTTAGCATTTTTAGCCAGCATGGAAAAGTGGTAGTCACTGGCTAAATCTACGACATTTTCAATAGCTGAATTAACAATTTCAAAGGTAATGACCAAAAAAATACTCAGTAAAAGAAAAAGCCATTCGATGACGGACACCTTAAAAACAAAGCCTGCAATAACAGCTAAAACAGCTGACACCGCATGCTTTTTCATATTGCGCTCTTCTTTGACAGCTGTAAGAATACCTGTCAGAGCGAATTCAAGGCTGGAAGTCAGAGTTCTGTTTTTCCATTTTTTTTGGCTTTGTTTATTATCTCTTAAGTCCATAGGCATTCAATATCTCTTCCTGTAGGCTGAACATTTCTTCTTCTTCTTGGGGAGTGTAATGGTCATAACCATTGATATGCAAAAAACCATGCACTGCTAAAAAGCCCATTTCACGTTCAAAACTGTGGCCGTATTCTTCAGCTTGCTCTCTGGCCTCATCAATCGAAATAAATAATTCGCCGATATAAGAGTCAAACTCCGCCAGCATCTGCGCCAATTCGGGATTTTCCGCTAAATCATCGTCATCAAAGCTAAGGTCAGACTCGGGTTTGTATTCGAGACTGATAACATCAGTAGGCCGATCCGTCTCACGGTAGAGGAGATTGAGCTCATGGCTGCGCTTGTTGCTGACAAACGTGACGGCCATTTCCTTGTCTTCTTTACCTGTCTTTTCGGCAGCAAATTCCAAAATATCCATTGTCTGCTTCTTGATATTTTCTGGAACCTTACCGGTCTCATCAATCATTTCAATATACATATCTCATGTCAAAAGGCCTCTTGCAGCAGAAATTCAGACATTCACACCTAACTAGCCAAACCGGCAGGCTGCAGCCACGGATAAGTTAAAAACTTGTCCACAATGGCGATTAAAGCTTACGCTAATTTATCTAAATTTCAAGCATTCAGTTGTGCCTGCTTTTGCATACAAACCAGCCTTATCCTTCCTGCTCTTCTAAACTTATCACTCTATTATACCATAAAGCCCTTACTTTCTAAAGAAAGGGAGTGGGAAAGAGCTCAACAAACAGCAAAAGACCCCGTCTTCCCGCCCCACAGCTCAAAAGATTCGGTAAACCTTTTGAGGCAGCAGATAAAGTCAAGTGAAATTTGACGTCAAATTGGGTTGGGACAAGAGCGTAAAATATGACCAAAACTGCCATTCCACAGTGATTCATCGCACTGTCTGCCTAATGAAAACTCTAATTGGGGAAGTTGGATTTTTTGTCCGGCCTCTTCTGATTTCTTTGCGGTTCGCAGGTTTGATGCAGCAATTAGTAAGGTTACTGTTTAATTGTCTTTAACAGCGGCAGCAGCTCAGAGCGATGCCGCAGGGTATAATCAGCATGAACTTCTGTTTGTGAGGGCAGATGGTTTCTGTGGTTGAGCCAGATTGATTTCCAGCCGGCATTATAGCAGCCGACAACATCATTATCAAAAGAATCCCCTACATAAAAAATGTCGGCCGCCGGCAGCTGCAGTCTTTGCGCTAACAAATCAAAGATTTCCCGCGACGGTTTGGCAAATCCTACAGCGCCTGAAATCAGCACATTTTCCTGAGGAATCCAGCGAAAAAGATCCAAACTGTTAATCTTTTTGAGCTGGTGCTGATGAGGGCCATTGGTAATAACCCCCATAACAATACCCGCCTGCCGGCAGTAAGCAAATACTTCTTCGAACTCCGGCGAAAGCGTCAGCTGACCCTGATAGAAACTATAGTCTGTTTGAACCATCAAAGCTTCTTGATCTGATATTTTTACACCAAAATCAGCCAGCGCCCTTTGCAAACGATAGATATGGCTGGCTTCCAGTGTCATCTCCCCTGTATTAACAGCTTCAAAAGCTTCATCCGAGTATTTTCTGCTGGCAATATAGACCGGCTCCAGCAACCTTTCTGCCAGCTCTAAATGCTTTTTCACCGCCTTTTTAAAAGGCTGAATTTGATCATACAAAGTATCATCAACATCAAAAATCAATGCTTTCATTAGTTTCTATCACCTTCAGATTTCTGCTTAATACCTTTTACCCGTATCCTTACTGATTAGTTTAACCATTTTTCCATTGGAACAACCGTATACTGCTCCTGCTTAATCTCAGCTCCTGCAGCTTTAAAACCTTGTTTCTCCCAAAATCCCTGTGACTGAGGATTCCCTTTGACATAAGCCAAGCGTGCCTTTTGAAAGGTTTTTGAAAAACGGCTTAGCGCTTCTGTGATGAGCTGACTGCCAATGCCTGTTCCCTGATAAGCTTGATCAACCATAAACAGACCAATAAATACTGTCTTCTCATCAGGATAAGCCAAGACAAAATCCATGACAGCCACCAAGTCCTGCTTATTCCAAAAGCCAAGGAAAAACTTGTCTGAACGAGACTTTCCATTGGGCAATTGCTGCATATCTTCTCTGACACTTTCCAGACTCGGCTCGGGCGGACAGTAGTGAAAATACTGGGGATTGCTTTTGTATAAGGCTAAGACAGCCGGCAAATCTGCTTCTGTCAGCATTCGACAGCTGAAATCCCCAGACAAATCCTCAATTATCATCTTCCGTCTCCTTGGCCGGCTCACCAGTGGTCTCGTAAGCAGCTAAGCCTGATTTTTCTTCTTTTGGAAAATGGCTGCGCTCCTTATCCGATGCATTTTCATAAGCATTGATAATATCAGCCACTACAGGGTGTCTGACCACATCTTTGGCAGACAGATAAACAAAATCAATCTGTTTAATCTTTTTCAGCTTTTCAGCAGCATCAACCAATCCCGATGTGACATTTTTAGGCAGGTCGATCTGGCTGATATCCCCATTGACAATCATCTTAGAGTTAAAGCCGAGGCGGGTCAGAAACATTTTCATCTGCATGATGGTGGTATTTTGCGCTTCATCAAGAATAACAAAGGCATCATCAAGCGTCCGTCCGCGCATATAAGCTAAGGGCGCGATTTCAATAATTTCGCGCTCCATCAGACGCGCCGTCTGCTCCTTGCCCAAAATCCGGTAAAGAGCATCATAAACCGGACGCAGGTAAGGATCAACCTTTTCCCTTAAATCCCCCGGCAAAAAACCAAGGCTTTCACCGGCTTCAACCGCTGGACGCGTTAAAATAATCCGCTTGACCTGTCCTCTTTTCAGAGCCGTTATGGCCAGCGTCACCGCCAAAAAGGTTTTCCCTGTCCCGGCAGGACCGATGCCAAAAACAATATCGTGATTTTTGACGCTGTCCACATAAACTTTCTGTCCCAATGTTTTAACACGGATGGGCTTGCCATAAGAATCCTTGATAATTTCCTCTTCATAGAGAGCTACAAATTTATCAATACTGCCGTTTTGCGCCATGGAAAGGGCTGTTACAACGTCTGACGTATTGATAATCATCCCCCGGCCAACTAAAACAAGCAGCGCTTCAATGGTCAGGCGGGCTGTATTGACTGCCTCCTCGCTGTCTCCGAGGATTTGTACCCGCTCTGTTCTGGCATGAATAATAACACCGAGGTGCTCTTCGATAAGTTTTAAATGGCGTTCATTGGATCCAAAAAGACTCATCATATCATCGGGATGGTTTAAGCTAATATCAACAGAATAATCTTGCAAAAGCGGCTCCTTTATCATATTTTTTAAGCAAAACATGCCAAATTGCTCTTTTCAGCCTAAACCGGCAGACAATGGCATGCATCCTTGTTTCTTCTTGCATTTGATATTATTATATCAAAAAATCACGCCGGCCGCGTGACTTTTAATGTGACAGATAATCTTCCCAAATATTGTCAAATTCACTCAGATTAAAGGAAAAATTGGCCTCATCTTCCAGATACCGGCTGACTTTTTCGAAACTGTCCGTATGTTTGGGAAAGGTTGTATCCTCAAAGACCAAATCTGCCAAAACAGCAACAGGCTCCTGACTTTTCGAATTGCGCTGCGTCATCAGCCATGTGTAAAACGATTTTCTCATTGCTTCTCCTTTTTCTTCTCTTTATCTTTGTCTTATTCTAGCAGAAAACAGCAAAAATGTCCGATCTTGACTTCTTATCAGCAAAACTCTGATGAAACTGAATAGCAAAAACTGTGTTATAATAACACTGATTATTGAAGGAGGCTCTATGCAAAATATTGTCATCATTGTCAACCAAAAATCTGGGAAAGAGAGCAAAGACAGCCTCATCCACGAGATTCAAAGTTTTTTTAAAAAGGAAGCCGGCATTGAATCCATCACTGTTCTTTCTCCCCAAAGTCCAGATGAGGCGCGGCAGTTTGCCAAAGAAGCCTGCCAAAATAAGGCGGATCTCATCATTCCTTTAGGAGGAGACGGCACCATAAACTTGATCTGTGCAGGTATATTTGAGGGTGGCGGCTACTCACGGCTTGGCATCATTCCATCTGGTACGGTGAACAATCTGGCTAAATCTCTCAAAGTACCCCTGGACCTTCCTTCCGCCCTCAGCAATCTGCTTCAGGGACAAGAAAAAGCCTTCGATATTGCCCAAGTCAATGGTGAGTACATGGTATCCAGCTTAACACTCGGCCTTATGGCCGATACGGCTTTGGGGGTAACATCAGAGGATAAGCGAAAATTAGGTCCACTGGCCTTTATCAAGGCCGGTCGAAAAATCTGGTTCCGCCAGCGCAGCTACAAACTTATCTTGCAGCATGACAGGCAGCAGCAAAAAATCAAGACCAAACTGCTCCTCATTACCATGAGCAATACCGTTGCAGGTCAGCAAGGTTTTACTCCTCATGAACATACCGATGACGGCCTCTTTAGCGTGTATTCCTTGAAAAAGCTCCATTTTCTGCGTTTCCTGTGGTTCTTCTTCATCCGCAGAGGACAGTTTAATCAATACCGTCATTGGGACCATTTTCGGACAGGAGAATTGCACATCATCAATCGTCGCAAGTCACGCGCTAAGAATCCTATTGTTCGTATTGATGGAGATACCGGCTCACGCCTTCCCGTCACTGTCACTGTCCATCCCCATGCGATTACAGCCATCGTGCCCAAATAAAGAAAGAGATTGGAAAATATCCAATCTTTTTCTTTATCCGTCATTCTGGCAAAAAATCCCAGAAAATCTGAGATATCCTTTATTTATCAATCAATTCTGTGCCCGACTGATCCTGTTTGATTTTCTTAGCCTTCATCAATCCGCCAAGGGCTTTTTTGAATTGGCCTTTGGAAATGCCGAAGGTCGCCTTGATGTCCGCAGGGGAGGATTTATCGTTAAGCGTCATAAAGCCGCCGTTAGTCTGCAGATAAGTCAGAATCATCTGACTGTCATTTTCCAACATCTCAAAGGAACGTGGTTTCAAGGAAAGGTTGAGCGTGCGGTCAGCTTGACGAAAGCCAATGACACGCGCTGTCACTTCTTCGCCCAGACGAGGTTCTGCATAGCGCTCACTGGGATGAATAAAGCCCAGCATGTTATTATCCGGCAGGTAGACAAAAGTTCCAGACAGCTTGAGACGGTAGACAATAGCCCGCAAATCTTGATTTTGCATATTATCATAAGCCGGACCAGCCAATTTCTGAAAAACAGCCGGTTCAGCAGGAATGCCCCAGATGCGGCCTTTTCTGTCTACATCCAGTTTAATGTACAATTTATCCCCTTTTTTAGGCCACAATTCTTTCAATTCCGGCAAAAGATCTAAAGAAACCACAATTTCCTTATCAGGAATCCCTGTATCTACAAATACTCCAAGATCACGGCGGACATCCGTCACCACACCCCAGCCGTAAGACGTTCGGCTCACCGCTGGAATAAGGGTCGTCAGACGGCTTTTTTGGTGCAGATCTGCATAGGCAAAACCGCTTACCATGTCACCAATCTTATGAGAACCTTCTTCTTTACTAAGTGCAAATGTTACGCCATCTGTCTGGATAAAGTAAAAGTCTGCATTTTCATCCGTTATCATGCCTGTGATAACAGTTGCCAATAATTCATTCATATCATTCCTATTTCTTTTTAGTAAAAGATAAGAGCAGGAACATGATCAAAAGCTAAAACTGTTTTGATGTGTCACCTGCCCCGTATCGTGGTTGTTATTGTTTAAGAGACTTAAAACAAGGAGAACACAGCCGGTATGGCTGACAGATCTGTCAGTCTTAAACTTCAAGCAGCTCCTTTTCCTTGTTTGCTGTCATGTCATCAATGTTCTTGACAGCGTCATCTGTTGCTTTTTGAATATCTTTTTCCAAAGATTTTAATTCATCTTCAGTGATATCTTTGCTTTTTTCTGCCTTTTTAGCTTCATCCATGGCATCACGGCGAATATTGCGGATAGCGATTTTAGCATTTTCACCGACTTTTTTTACTTCCTTGGCAAGATCGCGGCGCGTTTCCTCAGTCAAAGCCGGAATAACCAAACGGATAACAGAGCCGTCATTTGCCGGATTGATCCCGATATCTGAAGCATTGATGGCATGTTCAATGTCTTTCAGCGATGATTTATCAAAAGGTGATACCAAAAGAACACGCGCTTCCGGAACAGTGATGGACGCCAGTTGATTGAGAGGTGTCGGAGCACCGTAATACTCCACTTCAATACGGTCTAAAAGACTGGCATTGGCACGGCCGGCACGGATACTGCCGAATTCACGTGCAAGTGACTGGTGGGATTGTTCAAATCTTTCTTTTGCTTTTTCTACAATAGCATTTGCCATTTATATTCTCCTTATATTAAGATACTAAGGGCGTAAAGAAATCCGTATAAAATAGGAAACGGACACTGTGTCGCTAAGACACTAGGACGCTTATCTTTTTTACTAGGATTTTAGCCCGTGTTCAATTACTAAGATACTAAGGCGTCAGCGACACAAAGCAAAATAAGAGGTTCGACGAAGCGTCACAGGACGCTAGGAGAAACTATCTTTTTGCACAGTGTCGTAGCCGTATTCAGTTATTCTGAGTCAGAAATTTTGCTTGTGACAGTTGTTCCAATTTGTTCGCCAAAGATGACACGTTTGATATTGCCTGCCTCATTAAGATTGAAAACAACTAAATCAATATCATTATCCATTGACAGCGAGCTGGCTGTTGAATCCATAATTTTCAGCCCGCGTTTAAGGACTTCCATATGGGTCAGCTCATTGAATTTGATGGCGTCAGCATTCTTACGGGGATCATCATTGTAAACCCCGTCAACGCCATTTTTAGCCATAAGAATGGCATCTGCATCAATTTCGGCAGCTCTTAGGGCAGAAGTTGTATCTGTTGAGAAGTAAGGGGAACCAACACCTGCTGCAAAGATAACAATACGGCCTTTTTCCAAATGGCGAAGTGCCCGGCCTCTGATATAGGGCTCTGCGACCTGCTGCATGGCAATGGCTGTCTGAACACGTGTATCCACACCTACATGCTGAAGTGCATCTGCCATAACAAGGGCGTTCATAACTGTCCCCAGCATCCCCGTATAATCAGCCTGAACACGATCCATACCGGCTTCAGAAGCAGGTTCGCCTCTCCAGAGGTTGCCGCCACCGATAACCAGAGCAATCTCAACACCTGAATCATGAACTTCTTTGATTTCCTGAGCAATGGCTTGAACAGTCGGAATATGGATGCCAACTCCTTTTTCTCCAGCTAAGGCTTCTCCGGAAAGTTTAATCAATACACGATTATATTTAGGTTTTACCATCATCTGTACTCCTTATTTTATCCCTAATATTTTACCATACTTCCTTTAAAATTTATAGTATCTTTTCTGTCTGAAAGCAGGAAAGTTCAAAAAGACTGGCAGGTCTTGCTGATTTTCTATGCTATCAGATAAAAAGTCAGAACATAGCTTTAAGTACTTTCCTGTTTGCTTTCTTTTTTATACAGCCCTGAATCAGTCTGCTAAATAAAAAGACCGGAAATAACATTTTCCGGTCTTTTGATTCTCTTATAATGAACCAGCATCAACTTTGATACCGGGACCTTGAGTTGTTGTCAAAGCAAGGTTTGTAATATAAGTACCTTTTGCAGTAGAAGGTTTTGCCTTAACAATCACATCGTTAAAGGCTTTGAAGTTTTCAACCAACTTGTCCGTATCAAATGATACTTTACCGATAATTGCTTGTACGTTACCTGCTTTGTCAGCACGGTAAGTGATTTTGCCGCCTTTAGATTCTTCAACCGCTTTAGCAACATCCATGGTTACTGTACCGGTTTTAGGATTTGGCATGAGGTTACGAGGGCCGAGGATACGTCCAAGACGCCCAACAACTGCCATCATATCCGGTGTTGCAATAACAACATCAAAATCTAACCAGCCGCCGTTGATTTTTTGAACAAGGTCATCTTCACCAACGAAATCTGCACCAGCTTCTTTAGCTTCTTCAGCTTTAGCGCCACGGGCAAAAACAAGCACGCGCTGTGTTTTACCAGTACCGTTTGGCAATACCATGGCACCGCGGATTTGCTGGTCAGCTTTTTTAACATCAATGTTAAGATTGTAAGCAACTTCTACAGTTGCGTCAAATTTTGCGAAGTTCGTTTCTTTTGCGAGTGCTACAGCTTCTTCAACGCTGTAAGCTTTTGTGCTGTCGATTTTTTCGAGAGCAGCACGTAATTGTTTGCTTTTTTTAGCCATTTTATCTTCTCCTTGTAATGTGGTCATATCGATTTTCATCTCCCACGTCACTCGTCAACATATGATCAAGCATGCGGGCAATAGGATCGGTTACAATTAGTCAGTAACAGTGAATCCCATAGAACGAGCAGTACCTTCGATCATACGCATTGCAGACTCAATGTTTGCAGCGTTCAAATCTGGCAGTTTTGTTTCAGCGATTTCTTGTACTTGCGCACGCGTTACTGAAGCAACTTTAGTTTTATTAGGTTCGCCGGAACCTTTGTCAACACCTGCAGCTTTTTTCAAAAGAACAGCAGCCGGCGGTGTTTTAGTGACGAAATCAAATGATTTGTCTTCATAAACTGAGATAACAACCGGGATAATCATACCAGCTTGATCAGCTGTACGAGCGTTAAATTCTTTCGTGAATCCCATGATGTTGATTCCTGCTTGACCAAGTGCTGGTCCGACTGGCGGAGCTGGTGTTGCTTTACCGGCAGGAATTTGAAGTTTTACGACATTTTCGACTTTTTTAGCCATTATAAAATCCTCCTGTTGTGGTTCTTTCGGTAATTAAAAGATTTTTACCTCCCACAAATATGCTGTTACAGCATACTCGTCTATTATACACTTTTTTAGATAAAAATCAAGTTATTTAAACAGACAATTTCTTTTCTGCCCAATAACTGCCTCCCCAATAAAATAGGCGTTTACTTTCTTCTAAAATCGTTATAAAATATGATTATGATTATGTACAAATTTATGGCTGTGGCCTTTATTTTTCTTACCCTAATATTTTCTTATATCATTGTTTCTACCTTTCGTCTGAGGCGCTTTGGTCTAAATCTTGCGGACCTTGCGCTGCCGCTTTTTGCAGCAGAAATTGTTCTGGTATCGGCTAAGTTTTATACCCACAGTTTTCTGCCGCATTATTTGCTGGCCATGTCCATTCTTGCTCTCACCTTGGCTATTCGGCAGCTCAGAAGAAGAAAAGCTTTTTCTTTCAGGCGCTTTTTCAAATTTTTTTGGCGGGCCGGTTTCATTTTGACTTTCTTCTTTTACTTAGCAACTGTTATTGCTGCTTTTGTAGCTAAGTGACAGCACAGCATATATGAAATGAGTCTGAAGCATTATTTGCTTCAGACTCGTTTTGTATGTATTTAATTGCTTTGCAGGACCTTGCGCGGCTTGGTGCCTTCAGCCGGGCCGATGACTCCTGCTTCTTCTAATTCTTCCATAAGGCGGGTAGCTCGGTTAAATCCGACTGAGAGCCTGCGCTGCAGCATCGATGCACTGGCTTTTTGCGTTTCTAAAACCAGGGTTTTAGCTTCTTCAAAGAGCGGATCTCCTTCAGAAGCACCGCCATTGCTGTCAGAGCCTTCATTTTCAGAGACTTCTCCCGGATCAAAGCTGTCATCGTAGTCCGCACCGGCCTGTTCTTTGATAAAGGAGACAATGCGTTCGACATCATCGTCTGAAATAAAGGAGCCTTGTAAGCGAACCGGATGATTTTCATCAATCGGCTTAAAGAGCATATCACCGCGGCCAAGAAGTTTCTCAGCACCGTTTTCATCCAAAATGGTCCGGCTGTCTGTCCCGCTTGAGACTGCAAAAGCAATTCGGCTGGGAACATTAGCCTTGATAAGGCCTGAAATAACATCGACAGACGGCCTTTGTGTCGCCAGAATCATATGAATACCGGCTGCACGCGCCTTTTGTCCTAAGCGGATGATGGCATCCTCAACTTCTTTGCTGGCTACCATCATAAGGTCTGCCAATTCATCAACAATAACAACCAAAAGCGGCAGCGGCATGTGTTTGGTTTCTGAGTGACGGTTAAATTCTTCCACCTTGGCATTATAGCCTGCGATATTGCGCACGCCGAAATGGCTGAACAGTTCGTAGCGATTTTCCATTTCATCGACAACTTTTTGCAGGGCTTTGCTGGCCTTGCGCGGATTAGTCACAACGGGAATGAGCAAATGGGGAATGTCATTGTAGACAGACAGCTCAACCATCTTAGGGTCAATCATCATAAATTTGACTTGATCGGGCCGGGCCTTCATCAAAATGCTGGCAATAATACCATTGACCGCCACTGATTTCCCGGAACCTGTTGAGCCTGCCACCAAAATATGGGGCATCCTCGCCAGATCAAAAGAGCGGACAGAACCGTTGACTGCCTTACCTAAAGGCACTTCAAGCAATTTATCAGGTGAGGTTTTAGCCTGCTCCCAGAGTTCACGGAAGGTGACAGTTGCAACCTCAGAATTAGGCACCTCAATACCAACTAATGATTTGCCGGGAATAGGTGCTTCAATGCGGACATCCTGAGCAGCCAAAGCCAGAGCCAGGTCATCTGCCAGATTAGAAATGCGGTTGACACGGACGCCGACAGCCGGCTTGACTTCATACTTGGTTACCGATGGGCCGATTTCAGCACGTTCAACACCGGCTTTGATCCCAAAGCTGGCAAAGGTTTCTTCCAGTATCTTGATATTATCACGAACAAGCTTTTTCTCCTTGCTTTGATTTTTAGGCTTGTCCTTGGCAAATAAATCAATTCCGGGCAGTTTATAATGAAGATTTTCCTTTGGTGTAAAATCAACTTCCAACGGTTCATCTGAGTAATCCTCTTCAGCGGCAGCATTTTCATCCGGCTGAGCAGGAGGCATTTCTTCAAAAACTTCAGCCTCGTCATTTGGCTGATAGCCGATAATTTCAGGTTCTCTATGAACCTGACCGTCAAAATCATCCAAATCAATCGTCTGAGCCTGGTCTAAAACTTCTCCTGTTTCTAAATCAATAGCCGCATTAATTCCATGGTCAGCTCCAGCCATTTCCTGTGCTGTTTGAGCAGCCTCCAACTCAGCCTGAAGGCGCTCTTCTTCTTTCTCGGCAAAGCGTCTTTCACGACGTTCTTCGCGTTTAGCTTGGAATTTAACATAGGCTCCTTTGAAAAAGTCCATGACATCATAAACATCCCAAGGACTCATGAGAAAGAGCCCTAAAAGGATAAACAGACCGCCTATTAGGAAAGATCCGATATTAGAGAAAAGAAAGGCAACCGGCATATAAAAGAGTGCCCCTAAAAGACCTCCGCCGGCAAAATTAGCCACACGAAAATTAGTCAAGTCACTCAAGACGATGGCAAGGGTCGCTTTAATAACATTTTGCCCTGCCATACCGGCCATAGAAAAAAGGTAGGCCTGCCATTCCAAAAGTAAGCCCAGCATGGTAACAACAAAGCCTCCAACCAGACCATCATACTTGCGCAGCCATTTTGTCCCGAACAGGTAAATCAAAACAGCAAAAATAAGCGGGTAAGCAAGGCTTCCCACCAGCAAACGTATCATATTATAGGCAGTAATCCCGACCCGCCCTAATTTAAAAACAGCAAAAAAGAGGACAAAGGCTATGATAAAGGCAGCCACCATCCGTTTTAACGCTTTTTGCTTTTCTAATTCTGCTTTTGTCGGACGGCGTGTTTTCCGTCCCTTTCGTTTATTCTTTGCTTTAGCCATGATGTTATTATACCATTTTTATGGTATTTGGGGAAAGAACTGCCATTCCCTTTTTCTAAATTTATGACAGATGCCAGAGATACTGTAGGAAAGCATGAACACTGCCTTTTACCCCACAGGCAAAAATTTAGCAGGAGAAGCAGTTCTCAGACTGTTTTTATGGTAAAATAGAGCTATCTTTCAAAAACAAGGAGCAATGATGAAAAAATTTTTGAGTCTCATTTTGATAGCGGCTGTTTTTTTAGCAGGCTGTGAAAGCATGGATCGTGCAATTAAAGGAGATAAGTATGTTGATAACAGTATTGCCAAACAAAAAGCTGAAAACAAACTGAAAAAATTAAACAAGGCCAATTTCCCGCAGCTGTCCAAAAAGGTTGCCAAAAATGAAGCCCAGGTTCAAATCAAAACATCAAAAGGGGACATTACCGTCAAGCTTTTTCCAAAATACGCTCCTTTGGCTGCTGAAAATTTCCTGACCCATGCCAAAAACGGCTACTATAACAACCTGACCTTCCACCGTGTTATCGCCGATTTTGTTGTTCAGGGCGGCGATCCTAAGGGCGACGGCAGCGGCGGCGAATCTATCTGGAAAGGCAAGGACAAATCAAAAGATGCAGGCCAAGGTTTTGCCAATGAAAGTTCAAAATATCTCTATCATCTAAGAGGCGCCTTAGCTATGGCCAATGCCGGTTCCCACACCAACGCCAGTCAGTTTTACATTGTCCAAAACAAGGCCAACCAAGCTAAGCAGCTGTCCTCCGAGCTCTACCCGCAAAAAATAATCAACGCCTATAAGCATGGAGGAATACCAAAACTTGACGGCAACTACACGGTCTTTGGACAAGTTATTAAAGGCATGAAAACCGTTGATGCTATCGCAGCAGTCAAGACTGATCAAAACGGTAAGCCTGAGGAAAAAGTCGTTATTAAGACGATTACCGTTCTTAAAGATTATAAATTCTCGAAATAAAAATAAAGCAGCTCGATGGCTGCTTTTAATTATATCCCAGATTCTCAGAAAAGTGCTTCAACGCCTAAACGGAGACAAGGAAAATCGACATACCTTAGCTTTTATTTTTTTAATTTAATAAAGCCACATATATACAAAACTATCGCCAAAATGATAAATGAGATGACACCTATCAAAAAATATTTCATAACTGATTCCTTACCAACATGATACTAAATATTCACCAGCTCCGCTAATTGCTCCTGTGACTGACCCTCCTGCTCCAAGTGCCAAGCCACTGCCAAGCCAACCAGTTGCTGTTTTCAGCCCATTGATTGGGATCACACTCATAAAACATCCAAAAAATCCAGAAGAACCTGAGCCGAACGCTTGCCGGCTTCCAGGATAAATTCGTCAAAGGTAAGATTGGCATCATGCGCTGCGGTATCGCTCATGGCACGGATAACTACAAAAGGCAGCTGAGCTGCGGAGGCTGCCTGAGCCACTGCGGCTCCTTCCATTTCTACGGCTTCCACTTGCGGAAAATGCTCTTTTACAAAATCAGTTTTATCTTTACCGGCCATAAAGGAGTCACTGCTGGTAATTAAACCGACCTTACTCTTGATGTGCTGCTGCGCCAGAACTTTCTCGAAGGCCGAAACAAAACTTTTGTCAGATTCAAAATAAAGAGGCTGTTCTGACATCTGCCCAAAAGCATAGCCAAAAGCCGTCAGGTCAACATCATGGTAGGCAAGCCTGTCTGCCACCACCACGTCACCAATCTCTAAATCCGGCACCAAAGCTCCGGCAGAGCCCGTATTGATAAGCGCTTCAACAGCGAAATGATCGGCTAAAACAGCGACGCTCATAGCGCTCATCACTTTGCCGACACCGCTTCTCACAAGGACAACATCATGTTTGCCCAGCCGGCCGCTGTAATAGGTTCGTCCCAAACAAACTTCTTCTGTCTTTTGATTTAGCTTTTCCAGAAGAAGTTTTAATTCCTCATCCATAGCCGCGATAATTCCAATTTTCATTTTCGTTTCCTTTAGAGTTTAAACACTGCGTAAATAAGAACAGCCAAAAGCAAGGCAATACCGATTAAAATCCAGTTGAGCTTAGACTGAAATTCACCGCGTTTAGCATTTTCTATACGGCGGCTCTTGATGATAGGATCTTCATCATACTCATCAAAATCAAAATCGTCATCATAGTCACTGTCAATGTCACTCTTGCTATAATCAGAAACAGCTGCTCGGTCTGTCTGAATGACAATGGTTTTTTCCGGATCAAAATCCTCTTTATCATCAAATTTTTCGCCGTGATTAGCACGCGCAATCATTTCATCTGTTAAAAGCGGTTTTCCCATAACATTTCCTCTATTTATTATTAAAATGCAAGGCAAAATACTGCAGAGCAATCAGGGTTTTAGCATCTTCAATATCTCCTGATGCCACCAGTTCCATGCATTCGTCATAAGTTAATTCCAGCAGTTCAATCACCTCATCATCATCCTGCGGACGAGGATTTGCGACTTTTTTAAGGTTTGTTGCCAGATAAAGTTTTATTTTTTCATTACAAAATCCGATAGCGGTATAAAACTCATAAATCAGCTCCAAATCGCCCGTATAAGCCGTTTCTTCTTCCAATTCACGCAGAGCAGCTGCTTTTTCAGTACCATTTTCACCGATCTCAAGTTTCCCCGCCGGAATTTCATAGGAGATTTTTTCAATTGCCTTGCGGTACTGCTTGACAATAACCAGTTTATTGTCCGGCGTAACAGCCAGAACAGAAACGGCTCCCCGATGAAAAATCAACTCGCGTTTTGCTGTTCCCAAGTGATTGGGCAGCTCAACATCATCAACCGTAACTTTAAAAATCTGGCCATCAAAAATCTCCTGACGCTTGATGGTCTTTTCTTCGAATTCCATGAACATCTCCTAATTATTATCCGGATGGTGAGGCTTTTTCTTGGCATAGCCTTCCTTATTGACCTGACGGCTGCGCCCAATCGCAACGCTGTCTGCCGGAACATCCTCATGAATAGCCGACCCGGCCGCTGTCAGTGCATTGTCTCCTACTTGAACAGGAGCAATGATCGTTGAATTGCTGCCAATAAAAACATGGTTGCCAATCGTTGTTTTGTATTTGTTTTGACCGTCGTAATTGACCGTGATCGTTCCTGCACCAAAGTTGACATCGTGACCAACTTCGGCATTGCCAATATAGGTCAGATGCCCTGCTTTTGTGTCCTTGCCCAGAGTTGAGGCCTTGACCTCAACAAAGTTTCCTACGTGAACATTTTCTTCCAAGACAGCATCCGGCCGCAGATGAGCATAAGGCCCCACAGTAACATTGCGCTCAACCTGCGAAGACTCAATCATGGAATTGGTAATCACAGCATTCTCACCGATAACTGAATCAACAATATAGGTGCCATTGGTCAGAACGGCTCCCGAAGAAATTTTTGTCTGCCCTTTAAGCGTGACGTTCGGCTCAATAACAACATCTGCTGCAATAGCAACATCCGCATCAATATAGGTGCTGTCCGGATTGATAAAGGTAACACCATTGACCATGTGGGTACGGTTGATGCGCCGGCGCATAATTTCTTCGGCTTTAGCAAGGGCGACACGGTCATTGACCCCTAAACTTTCATTGAAATCACGAAGTTTATAGGCGCCAACTTTTTCATCGGCTGCTTTAAAGATACTGATGACATCTGTCAGATAATATTCGCCCTGAGCATTGTCCGTATTGATTTCTTTTAAGGCTTCAAAAAGGCGTTTATTATCAAAAACGTAAGTGCCTGTATTGATTTCTTTGACCTGCTGCTCAAACTCAGACGCATCCTTTTGCTCAACAATCTTAGTGACTTCCGCATTTTGATTGCGGATAATCCGGCCATAGCCAAACGGATCAGCGGCTTCTGCCGTTAAAATCGTAGCCACATTTTTATGATTTCTGTGGTAATCCACCAAATTTTTCAGGCTGTCTCCCGTAATCAGCGGCGTGTCCCCGGCAATCACAAGAGTTTGTCCGTCCAAGCCGACTAATTCTTCTTCGGCCATCATGACTGCGTGTCCTGTTCCCAGCTGTTCTGTCTGCATGACAAAATCAGACTGGTCTGCCAAAACATCTTTAACAAGATCTGCCTTATGTCCGATAATTGTTACATTCTTTGCAGGATTCAAAGCAGAAACACTGCGAAAAACATGCTCTAACATTGTAATTCCCGCAACCTTATGCAAGACCTTGGGAAGATCTGATTTCATTCGAGTGCCCTTGCCTGCAGCAAGGATAATAGCGTAATTATTCATAAAATGTCCTTTGTAAAAAATAATACAGCAAAAATGTTCATTTTATTATAGCACTTTTCTAATCATTTGTTAAATTAGGGTGCATAGACCAAACGGAATTCCTCAAGAACAATCAGGCTGTCTTGCGTAAATGTCAGCCCTGCCTCTTTAAACCACTGCGTAAAAAGCTGCTGATGACTATCCCGCCACCAAGCCAGAGTCCGGTCGCCTTCACCTTCTTTAAAAGCATGTCCAGCTGACACCTCTTTGAAAGGAACGACTGTAACTTTGGTGACTTCAATGATGCAGATAGCCTCATCATGACTGTCCAAAATAACATCATAACTGCCTTCCTGAGGAAGCAGCTCACCGTCCGCTGCATACAAATCATAGGCAGAAGCAGTTGCTGTTTTCCTTCCTTTCAAAACCAACTGCGCCAGTAAATCGGGTTCTGCTCCAAAAGCCCAGGCATCAATAGTATTGCCGATAGCCGGGTTGAGCGTTTTATACTGATTCCATAGTTGTTCTGCATTCATGCCTACCTCCAATTTATAGCTCACAGCTTGCTTAACAATTCCCAGAAAATAAGCTGTTTTATGAGCTTGGTAAGAAAGATTCTGATACTGAAACTGAATCTTTTCTCACCTAAGTAAATCTGCTACTATTATACATTATTTCAGATAGACACAAAAACAATCATTTAAAATACTGCTGTTCCCAGCGATTACCGCCTCAAACCGAAAATCTGTATCTTGACAACAAAAAAGTGAGGTTCAAATATTTCTAGGAAATGATTGAATCTCACTTTTTTAAACCTGTCAGGCCAACAATCCCAATAAGTAGCCAACATAATAAGCAACAAAGGTTGCAATAAGCCCGACGGTCACTGTGCGTAAAACTTCTTTTCGTTTTGATTGGTGAGTTATAGCCGCCTTAACTATTCCTAACAAGACCAAAGCCAAAGCAACAAGGAGACAGGCAATAACAAAAGTATAGTTTTGAAACAGCTCTATTTGATTGATGAGCAGGTAGGACAGCAAAGGAAGAAGACCAAAACCATTAAACGCAAGAAAGGTTGCCAGAGCATTTTTAACGGCCTGCTTATTATCCGTATGTTTTTCCGTCGTTGAACTCAAGTAATCACCGATAGCCATGGAAAAACCGTCTGCCAGTAAGTTTGAAAAGCCCAAAATAATGATTGTCATCGTCCCAAGTCTTCCTCCTACTGCACCGGCAACCACAGCAAAAGTCGTGATAATCCCGTCCAAACCGCCGTAAACGATTGATTTAGCATAATCTTTCAAATTTATCATTAGAACCGCTCCTGACTAATTTAAAGAATGAATTATTTAGAATCATTCTAAATATTTCGTTATCTCTATTATACTCTTATTTAGAATAATAACAATTAAAAATCCTTCGGCAATAAGACTAGGCCTACAATAAAAAATCAGCAGAAAATTTCTGCCGATGTCAGATTATAGACAAACTCTCAAAACTAAATTCTCTCTAAAATTTCATCATAGAATAACATCACTTTGTATGTCTATAAGATGATACAAAAATGAACGAAGCCTAACCCGATACTTTCCGATGTAGCAAAAGAGGCAGAAACTCACTGTTTCTGCCTCTCGGAGATTTTGAGACCTAGGCTCAAAATCTAGGTATGGAATTCCGAAGGAAATCGCTACCGTCCGTGCTACCTAAGGAAAGTATCATAACAAAATGTTACTTTTTGATAAATGAAATCATTCTAACCAATTTGACTGCCGTTAGGCACACTTGAATCAACAGTCAGAACACTCAAGCTGCCATCGTGTTCAGCAGACAGAATCATACCTTGGCTGAGCAGACCCATCATCTTGCGCGGTTTGAGGTTAGCAACAATCTGAACTTTCTTGCCGACTAATTCCTGCTCGTTGGGATAGTATTTGGCAATGCCTGAGAGAATTTGGCGGTCTTCGCTGTCACCGGCATCCAAACGGAATTTAAGGAGCTTGTCAGAGCCTTCGACCTTAGACACTTCCTTAACCTCAGCAACGCGGATTTCCACTTTGTCAAAATCGTCAAACTTAACAGTTTTCTTGTCGTTTTTCAGCTCAACCTTGCTTGGATCCCACTCATTTTCCTCTTGAGAAAGAAGAGATCCGGAATCCATTTGCTTCTTGATATAGTCAATTTCTGCTTCCATGTCCAGACGCGGAAAAATAGGTGTTCCCTTAGCTATGACCTTGACACCTTCCGGGAAATTAGCCAAAGTCAAATTTTCAAGGTCAAATTGATCAGCCAAGCCAAGCTGCTCCATAATCGCATTTGAAGTGGTCATCATGAAGGGCTGAATAAGATGAGCCACCACGCGCAGACTGGCTGCCAAATGTGCCATAACACTTGCCAATTCATCACGCTTAGCATCATCTTTAGCCAGCACCCAAGGAGCGGTCTCATCAATATACTTGTTGGTACGGGAAATGATATTCCAAACGGCTTCAAGCGCACGCGGATAATCCACAGCATTCATTTGCTTGTGGTATTCGGCCAGATTCTCTGCCGTAACTGCTGCTAAATCGGAATCAAATTCAGTGACATTTTCAGCATAAGCAGGAATTTCACCATCGAAGTACTTATTGATCATAGCCACTGTACGGTTGAGGAGATTGCCAAGGTCATTGGCCAATTCATAATTGATACGGCCGACATAATCTTCAGGTGTGAAAGTTCCGTCTGATCCGACCGGTAAAGAACGCATGAGATAGTAACGAAGAGCATCAAGGCCGTAGCGCTCTACCAGCATTTCCGGATAGACAACATTGCCTTTTGATTTGGACATTTTGCCGTCTTTCATGACAAACCAGCCGTGGGCAATAAGGCGCTCAGGCAATTTCATATCCAGCATCATGAGCATGATAGGCCAGTAAATACTATGGAAACGCAGAATATCTTTACCAACCATATGAAAGACCGTACCATTCCAGAATTTATCAAAATTAGCATGATCTTCCTGACCGTAACCAAGGGCTGTCGCATAGTTGAGAAGAGCATCAATCCAAACGTAAACAACATGTTTAGGATTTGAAGGCACCTTAACTCCCCAGGTAAAGGAGGTCCGTGACACCGCCAAATCTTCCAGACCAGGCTCGATGAAATTTTTAATGATTTCATTCATACGGCCGTCCGGCTGGATAAAGTCAGGATGCGCATGGAAAAAGTCTACCAAACGATCAGCATACTTGCCCAGACGCAGGAAATAAGACTCTTCTGATACCCATTCCACCTCGTGGCCAGACGGAGCAATACCGCCGATGACCTTGCCGGCTTCATCGCGAAAGACTTCTGCCAGCTGACTTTCGGTGAAAAATTCCTCATCCGAAACAGAATACCAGCCTGAGTATTCGCCTAAGTAAATATCGTCCTGTGCCAGCAATTTTTCAAAGACATCAGCCACTGCTTTTTCATGATAATCGTCAGTCGTACGGATAAACTTGTCATACGAAATATCAAGGAGCTTCCAAAGCTTCTTCACACCTACTGCCATACCGTCCACATAAGCTTGAGGGGTGACGCCGGCTTCTTCAGCCTTTTGCTGAATTTTTTGTCCGTGCTCATCAAGACCGGTCAGATAAAAAACATCGTAGTTCATCATGCGCTTATAACGGGCTAAAACATCGCAGGCAATAGTCGTATAGGCCGAACCGATATGAAGTTTGCCGGATGGGTAATAAATCGGTGTTGTGATATAAAATGGCTTTTTATCGCTCATGTTTAAGATACCAAGAACGTAAAAACAAGCTAAAGACAGCCTTACTCAAAAAACAGAAAAAATCCAGCTTTCAGCTGCTGAAAATGCTGCTTGTACGTTCGTTTCCTTTCTCATCCGAGGCAGATGAAACCTCTTTTTAATAACACTTTATTATAGCATAAATTGCCTATTATGAAAGCTCAAAATCAAAAAACGGTCTTAGAAGCCCCGGCTTTATCTGAAAATAAAAAAGAGCGGAATACGGGCACAATTGGCAGAATCAACTGTGCTCTTCCCGCTCTTTTTAAACTGCTCTTTAATAATTATTGAGCTTTTTTAAAGATTTACGTTCTTCATTTTCAATTTTTTTATAATTTTTAAGTAATTTATCAGCTGCTTTGCCTGTCCGCTTAGCGTAAGTTATTTTCTCTCTCAGTTTACCCTTGTTATTATAGGCTTTGAGGGTTAAGCGATTGCCTTTTTTCTGATAAGTTATCTTGCCTTTTTTCTCATCCTTAAAGTCTTTTTTATAGTCCTTCATTATGTCTTGAAGATCATTGTCGGAGGTATATTTATTTTGAACATAATCGTCAATATAATCGTTCAAGCCATCAATAAAGTCCTTTTGGGAAATCGTCATCCGAATTTCTCTTTTCCAGATATTAGCCTGATGTGTCGGTTTCATGTGACCGGTGTAAGTTGTCCGAGCATTGAGAAAAAGATTGTCTTGCTCCATATTATCAGGCAAATCTATATCATAATTCAGTTTATAATAAGCATAAGTTTTCAGGTAATTCTTTTTAACGACTAAAAATTGATGATAAGTAATATTGCTTTTTTTGTTTTCCTTGTCAACATCAATCCACTCATCCTTTTTAGTGCTGTAGGAAGAAGCCGACACCTGTTCCCAAGTACCGTCTATATTGCCGGAATAGTAATAATAAGCCGCAGCGCCGCCGGCAATCAAGAGCAGTACAGCAAAGACTGACACTAAACTGATGATAACAATGGTTGAGGTCTTCATTTTTTTCTTTGGCTGCTGACGGGACACTGTAAATTCTCCTCTCTGAAAAGCTGCCTGAAATTCTTCTTGACTGGGTTCGCGTCCGTTTGCTGCACGGAACTGTTGTTGCCATTCATTTTGATTCATCTTAGACTCCTTAATAATTTATTACTCTTTTATTTTACCATACTTACAGCCTAATTTATCAGAATTTTTAAATTGTTTTTTCGATTTTAAGCTGTTTTCATCTAACGGGAAAGGCTGAGTCCTCATTGAGCAGGCCTTATTTTAACAAACCTTAAAATTATTGTGATTTAAGACTTGATTAAATACAATATGTAGTGTTATTATATTAATTGCTGTACAATATATTGTGGGGTTATATTTTAATACTCTTTTGAGATTTCATCAGCTGTCTGAGCAGCAAAATAGCATTTACTGATTTGGAGGTACTTTACAATCGTGATTATACTAGCTGGGATGATCGGCGTCGGAAAAACAACCTATACATCCCGTATTGCTGAAAGTTTAGGAACACAGGCCTTTTTTGAACCTGTTGATAACAACCCTATTTTGGATAAGTACTATGAAGATCCTGAAAAATACGGTTTTGCTTTGCAGATTTATTTTCTAAACAAACGGTTTAAATCCATTAAAAGCGCCTACCATGAGGACAATAATGTTTTAGACCGCTCCATCTACGAGGATGCTCTGTTTACTTATATCAATACCTTACAGGGAAGCATCAGCCAGCAGGAATATCAGATTTATCTGGAGCTCTTGGACAATATGATGGAAGAAATCAAGGGTCTGCCCAAGAAAGCACCGGACCTTTTAATCTATTTAGACGGCAGCTTTGACCACATTTTAAACAATATCAAAAAGCGCGGCCGCTCCTTTGAGCAGCCGACAAAAGATAACGGCTTGCTGGATTACTATCAGCTTTTGCACAGTAACTACAAGGACTGGTACGACAGCTATGATTACAGCCCTAAAATGCGGATTCAAACAGATGACTTTGATATCAATAACCCCAAGGATTGGGAGACTGTCTACCGTATGATTCAGCAAGAAATGAGCGCCCTTGGAATAGGCGATCGCTGACAGAAAACAACGGCTGCTTTGTCTTGTCGGTTTTCTGTGATAAAGCATTAGATGTCATTTCCCGGGCTGCTTTGACCTGCCCTAAAGGGCTGGTCAAAGTCCGGCATCAGACCAAAATCAGTTCAGGCTGTTTCAGTCGCTCTGAAGCTTATTTTTTGATACAATAATAAAAAAATGAATTAGAAAGATTGAACATAGGCGAAAAAGCTTCTTGAAAGCTTCTGCAAAACAGACAGGAAAGGCTTTGATTTTCCGCTTAGTCCCGCAGTCTGCCGAATTTGGGATATGTTCTTGGTATCTTACTTATGAAACTCATTTCATGGAATATTGACTCGCTCAATGCTGCTTTAACCAGCGACTCAGCCCGGGCCTTGCTTTCACGTGCGGTTATCGATACTTTAGCTGAGAAAAAGCCTGATATCATTGCTATCCAGGAAACAAAACTGCCTGCTAAGGGGCCGACAAAAAAGCACTTGGAAATTCTTAAAAGCTATTTTGCTGATTACGATATCGCCTGGCGCTCTTCTGTAGAGCCTGCACGCAAAGGTTATGCCGGTACCATGTTCCTTTATAAATCAGAGCTTAATCCAACAGTTACTTATCCCAATATCGGGGCTCCGGCAACTATGGACGCCGAAGGCCGAATCATTACGCTTGAATTTGATAACTTTTTTGTAACTCAAGTGTACACACCTAATGCCGGCGACGGCCTGAAACGTCTGGAAGACAGACAAATTTGGGATGAAAAATATGCCGATTACCTGGCAGAATTGGATAGGCAAAAACCTGTTTTAGCCGCAGGCGACTACAATGTTGCCCATGAGGAAATTGACCTGGCTCATCCCTCAAGCAACCGCCGCTCTCCGGGCTTTACAGATGAAGAGCGGGCAGGATTTACCAATTTATTAGCCAAGGGCTTTACCGATACCTTCCGCTATGTGCACGGTGATATTCCTGATGTTTACTCCTGGTGGGCTCAGCGCAGCAAGACCAGCAAAATCAACAACTCAGGCTGGAGAATTGATTACTGGCTGACCAGCAACCGCATTGCCGATAAAGTCCTTAAATCTGAGATGATCGATTCAGGAGCACGGCAGGATCACACGCCGATTATGATAAAGATTGACTTGTAAGAAGCCTTTATACTAAATAAAAAACAAAAAGATTGAGGCAGAAGCTTATGCAGCTCTGCCTCAATCTTTTTTGGTCTGATTATTTAATTAGCAGTCTGAAAAATCATAAAGCTGGGGATACTTATGACACTCAGGATTTTTGGGATGGCAAATCTCCCGTCCAAAATAAATCATGGCCTGATGGGCTGACAGCCACAGTTCCGGCGGCAAAACATCAGTAACACGCTTTTCCACTTCCAAAGGTGTTGCCGATTTTTTAACGATATCATGGTGCTTACAGATACGGCTGACATGAGTGTCAACGGCAAAAGCAGGAAAACCAAAGCCCACACTCATAACAACATTAGCCGTTTTTCTGCCGACACCTGATAAACCTTCCAGCTCTTTTCTCGTATGAGGCACTTCTCCCCCATACCTGTCCATCAGCTGCTGCGAACAGTCTTTCAAAAATTTTGCCTTGTTGCGGTAAAGACCGATTTTTGAAATGTGAGATTCAATATCTTTTAAATCTGCCTTTGCCAAATCATCAGGTTTGGGATAGGCAGCAAATAAAGCCGGTGTTACCTTATTGACAGCAGCATCCGTCGTTTGAGCCGACAAAATCACGGCAATCAGCAGTTCAAAATGATTGTTAAAATTTAAGCTGGGCTTGGCATCCGGATAAAGCGCAATAATTTCTTCTAAGACCTTGCGAGCCCGTTTTTTCGATAAGACCATAACAACTCCCGTTCTTCTTGTTTCCATTATAGCATGAAAACTAAAAGAAAGAAAAAATCTCGGCTTTTAAAAGCTGAGATTGGCATAGTTAGTCCGATAGCCGACCTGTATAAGTTTGCCATCCTTTATCAAAAGCGGACGCTTAATCAGCATACCGTCACCTGCTAATAAGTCAGCAGCTTCATCAAGGCTGAGCTGATCTATTTTGTCCTTTAGCCCCAGTGCACGATAGGATTGACCGGACGTATTGAAAAATTTTTTCAGCTCCAGTCCGCTGGTCGTTATCAAATCTTTTATAAAATCTGCCTGCGGCGGATTCTTTTTAATATCAACGGCCTGATAGGCAAGTCCCAGCTGATCCAGTTCTGCCTTAGCCTTGCGGCAGGTACTGCATTTAGGGTGTTCATAAAATACAAGCATCATTTCTCCTTTCTTTTCTATCTTAACGAGAAGAACGGCTGCTTGTCAAGAGTTTAACACCTTCGTGCTGCAAGAGCCATCGTTTTTTGTCTGTACCGCTGGCATAGCCTGTTATCTGACCATGGGAGCCCAGCACCCGGTGGCAGGGAACGATGATACTTAAAGGATTGCGTCCGACAGCTCCGCCAACTGCTCTGGCAGAACGGCAGTTTATCTTCTTAGCAATATCACCGTAGGTCAGCGTTTGACCAAAAGGAATCTCCTGCAGCACCTGCCAGACCTGTTTTTGAAAAGAAGTTCCTCGGGGAGACAGCAAAAGTTCACCCTGCTTGGGATTTTCTCCGGCAAAATAAGCATCCAGCCACTGCTTCGCCTGGCTTAATACAGTGTTGGGAGCTGCCATAAATGCTTCGTCAGCTATGCCCTGCTCAAAATATTTTTGACCGGCAAACCAAGCACCAATAAGCCCTTGCTTATCGGCGACCAACGACAAATCTCCCAAAGGAGAATGATAGATTTGTTTGTATAGGGTCATAACAGCCTCCTTTAGAGTTAACAAAAGCTTCCCATGAACCATCATGAATTTTTGCAGCTCCGATTGTAAATTAAAAGTGATAAGAAAAGGGTGATTGTTAGTCCAAGGTCTAAACCAAACTAACACTACCCTTATTTTCAGCTGTTTATTTAGCGGCCTTGATCTTTCCTTTAATCAAGCGGACACGGACAATATTGTCACTGGCTTCAAAATTAGCAACCAGCTCATCAATTTTTGCCTTGTCAGTTTCATCAAGGTCAAGAATTGTATAAGCGTAGTTTCCTCTTGAACGATTGAGGATATTATCAATATTAATATCCAGATTAGAAACGGCAGTTGACAGACGCGCTACAATATTAGGAACATTTTTATTGATTAATGTAATCCGGTAAGGTGCTGTCAGCGCTTGGTGCATATTAGGGAAATTAACAGAATTTGTAATTTCGCCGGTTTCCATGAAACGGCGGATAGTTTGTCCGGCCATAATAGCACAGTTGAGCTCCGCTTCTGCAGTAGAGCCGCCGACATGCGGAAAGACCGTAATTCCTTCTTTATTGAGCAGTTCTTCTGTTCCAAAATCGGTAAAGTAGTGTCTGACAACACCTGTTTCAAGCGCATCAAACAGGTCTGTATTATTTACCAGTTCACCGCGGGCAAAATTAATGACAACCGTTCCCTTTTTCATCAGACCAAAACTGTCTGCATTAAAAGTATCCTTGGTATCTTCTGTCAAAGGAACGTGGATGGTGATGTAATCTGAGTTTTCAAAAATGTCGTTCAAATCGTTGACACGTTTGACATGGCTGGAGATGTTCCAAGCGGTTTCAATAGAAACGTAAGGGTCATAGCCCAGCACATTCATACCCAGACGGCGGGCATCATTGGCAATACGGGCACCGATGGCACCAAGACCGATAACTCCCAGTGTTTTTCCGGAAATTTCGCTGCCTGCAAATTGTTTTTTCCCAGCTTCAACCTGCTTAGGCACATCATCACCTGTCAGAGTATTAACCCAGCGGTTAGCAGAGATGTAGTCACGCGCAGATAAGAGGAGTGATGCAATGACAGCCTCTTTGACTGCATTGGCATTGGCACCAGGCGTATTAAAAACGACAATTCCTTTGGCAGTGGCCGCATCAATTGGAATGTTATTGGTTCCTGCACCCGCACGGGCAATAGCTTTCAGGTTATCCGGAAAATTAGCCTTATGAAGATTTTCACTCCGAATAATATAGGCATCCGGATTGTCTTTCAAATCTCCGTCAATTTGAAAACCATTGCCTAATTCTTTCAAGCCGATTTGATTAATATTGTTAAATGTTCTTACACTAAATACCATACTTGCTTGCGCCTCGGAAAATCCTTGGCGCTTTCCTTTCTACTATGATCTGATACTGCCTGCAGCAGGCAGTTCAGGAAGTCCGATCTCAATTATTCTTCAATTTCCTGATAGAGACTGTTTTCACTTTTTGTTTTTATCTTTTGATAGGCCAGTCTGACACCGTCTATAGGAACTTTCCCGCAATAGACAAAGCCGAGCTTTTCCAGAATATGCTGCATAGCCTTATTTTTTTCATGAGTGTCGCAGCGAAAATCATGCCCGGCATAACCTTCAATCAAGCCCTGAAGAAAGGTCTGAGCAACCTGCTGCCCGCGGTAAGAACCGGCTACAGCAATCCTATGAAAGGTTATATAGCGGCGGTTGTTGTGCTTCCACTCACCCTCATAAATCTGATCATAAGCGGCCTCATGTCCGTCAATAACTGCTGCATAAGCCACAATCTGCTCTTCATCAAGGGCAACATAGCCACGGCCTTCTAAAATATCTTCAAAAATGATGTCTTGATTAGGATAATCTCCCTGCCATTGATCGCTCCCGTAAGAAGCTATTTCCTGTTTGGCTTCATCAATGATAGACAGTATCTGATTGACTTCATTTGGAAAAGCTAATCTAATTTCCATTTTCTACCACCTGTGTTCAAGGCTGCACCTTTTTTATTTTTCAGCTTTTGAGACTAAATAATACCGACAGCTGTTTGCTTTTAAATCCAAAAAAGCTTAAGTATTACTTATTTTCCTGTTCAAATTTCCGCATAAAATCAATCAAATCCAGCACACCTTGACGCGGGAAGGCATTGTAAAGACTGGCACGCATACCTCCGACGCTGCGGTGACCCTTGATATTTTTGAAGCCTAAGGCATCGGCCTGAGCAACAAAGTCAGCATCTAAATCCTTACTTGGAGTCACAAACGGAATATTGGCTACAGAACGATCCTTAGGATTTTTGACAGGACTGCTGTAGAAGTCAGACTGTTCGATAAAGTCATAGAGCAGACCCGATTTTTCACGGTTTATCTTTTCCATGGCATCAACGCCGCCCAGTTCTTTGACCCATTCAAAGACTAATTTGGCTATATAAATGCCGTAAGTCGGCGGTGTATTGTAAAGGGAACCGGCATCGGCCTGAATACGATAGTCAAGCATACTTGAAAGCACTGGCTCGTCATTTAACAAATCTTCACGAACAATAACAATAGTGACACCGGCAGGTCCGATATTTTTCTGAGCACCGGCATAGATGAGGCCAAAATCAGCTACATTGTAGCGGACAGCCAAAATGTTAGAAGACATATCAGCTACGATTGGCACACCGTTGGTTTCAGGAAGGTCATAAATAGCTGTTCCTTCAATCGTATTATTGGTCGTGATATGCACATACGCTGCATCTTTATCAATCTGCTTGCTGTCAATTTCCGGGATATGATCATAAACTGTATCTTCTGACGAAGCCAATAGAACCGGTTCAAAAGGAATCGTTTTGGACAATTTCACAGCTTCCAGATAGGCTTTTTTCCCCCAGGAACCTGCTACCACATAGTAGGCTTTGCGGCCACGGGCAAGATTGAGCGGCAGCATTGAAAATTGAGTTGAGGCTCCGCCTTGCAAAAAAAGCACCTTATAATTATCAGGAATAGCCATCAAATCGCGGAGCAGGCGCTCAGCATTTTTGATGATATCATCAAATTCTTTGGAGCGATGAGATAATTCCATAACGCTCATCCCTGAGTGATTATAATCCAAAAATTCGGCCTGTGCTTTTTCAAGAACAGGTTTTGGCAAGACTGCAGGACCTGCAGAGAAATTGTAAATTGTCATCTGATACCTCCTTAAAGTAAGTAAATTATATCACAAATTTTCAGAATGTTGTAACTTAATTTCATCTAGCGATAATTTTTAAAGATTTGGATGGGATAACAGATAAAAAACAAACGGCAGAAAGACCGTGAAAATTCAGCCGGCCTGGTTCATGTGAGACAAAACAGGCAGAAATGGCAGATTTGAAATTCATCTTTTGTAAGAAAACGGCAACAGCAAAAAACCAGGACAGTATTCCCGGTTTTTTGCGGTCAGCTGGTTTATGAGTCAAGTCCTCAGCTCAAAACAAAGAAGCAAAGCTGAATCACGGTTTCCTCAGAAAGCGAAACCCTGCCTGCGAAAAACAGAACTTATGATTTCTCGTTTTTCAATTGACTGCGCCAAGGTGACTGGCACGGCGGGCTTTCCAATTTTATCTTAGCTTTCTTCTTTTTTCCCCAGATGGTGGTAGGCTTGATAGACCTCCTGTCTCGTCAAGCCATGGGTCTTAGCAATTGTTTTAATGGCCTGATTGGGTTTTGAGCCTTGATCGATTAAGAGCTGCACTTGTCTCAGAACTTCCTGTTCGGACAGCTCTTCTGAGACTTCTTGCTTCTGATAGCCCGAAACAAGCAGCAGGCACTCCCCTTTCAAAGGATTTTCAGCAATGTAGGACAGAATTTCTGTCAGACTGCCTCTTTGATATTCTTCATAAAGCTTGGTTAATTCCCTGACCAAAACGATCTGCCTGTCGCCATAGACAGACAGCATATTGCTTAGGGTCTCCTTGATGCGGTAAGGCGATTCATAAAAAATCTGCGTTTCCGGGTAAAGCTTTTTGGCTTCAAAAAAAGATTTTTGCTGGCCTGATTTACGGGGTAAAAAGCCGTAAAAAATATGGGGCTGGGGAGCTAAGCCGCTTGCAATAAGGGCCGTAATTCCAGCTGAAGCCCCAGGCAGAGCAACCACAGGAATGGCTTCAGCCACAGCAGCCTTTACCAAATCATGCCCAGGATCGGAAATTGAGGGCATCCCCGCATCCGAGACCTGAGCCAGAGATTTTCCTTTTTTTAACCAGCTGATCAAATCAGGAATTTTTTCAAAGGCATTATGCTCATGAAAACTGATTTGACGAGTAGCAATCTCAAAATGTTTCAGCAAAAGACCGGTATTTCGCGTATCCTCTGCCGCAATCATATCAACAGTTTTCAGCACCTCAATGCTCCGAAAAGTCATATCACCTAGATTGCCAATAGGGGTCGGAACCAAATAAAGCGTTCCGCAGTTACGTTCTTCCTTAAAACTTTTTTGTACGTGCATTGCTTTTACTCTCGGTACAATAATTCCATGCAAAAGGCACAGTCTTCATTGTTCTCACGGCGCTGCCCATAAAAGAAGGTGCAAATATGAAAACCATCCTCATAAATATTTTCAAGGTTTTCCTTTCTGGAGCTGATGCCTTTGTTGCTGGATTCACTTTCTTCGTTCTGACTGAACTGACTTAAACGGTCTCGGAGCTTGCTGTTTTCCAAACGCAGAGCCGCATTTTGTTCCACCAGATCCTGAACCTGCCTTTTCAGAGCTTCAGCTTCAGCCAATGTTTCCATCAAATTTTGCGAAAAACCGTCAAATGCCGCAAACAAATCTTTCTTATCCATTGACCCTAACCTCCTCTAAAGCATAGGTCAGAAGGCTTGGATTTTCGTCAAAACGAACCTTGACCGTTTCCGAAATCACATCAATCCCTGCAATAACACCCTGACCGTTTTGGGTCTCTACGATGCTTCCTAAATCCGGAAATTTTTCCTTAGATTCTCTGTAAAAGTCATCCTCAAAACTCAGGCAGCACATTAAGCGGCCGCAAATACCGGTTGTTTTACCGGAATTCAAAGACAGATTTTGATTTTTAGCCATTTTGATGGATACCGGCGGAAATTCTCCTAAAAAACTTGAACAGCACAGAGCCCGGCCGCAGGGGCCCAAGCCGCCGTAAATTTTACTTTCTTCACGGCTGTTAATCTGACGCAGTTCAATACGGGTCTTAAAAAGGCTGGCCAAATCTTTTAAAAGCTGTCTGAAATCAACACGGTGTTCCGCAACAAAGGTAATGAGAACCTGCTCACGCTCCAAAGGAAAAACAATGTCAATCAGCTTCATCTCAAGCTGATTTTTTTGAATGAGCTCCCTGACCTTGGAAAAACTGTTTTCTGCTAGTTTCAAATTGTTATGGTAAGTTTCAATATCGGCAGCTTCTGCTCTTCTTACAGCCCTGTCCATCTCTTCCAGATCCGGCAGCTTATCGGCAGACATTTCAACATTCGTCTGAACGACTTGAGCCAGATGGTTTCCCTTCTGCTTTTTAACAATGAGGAAGTCCTCTTTTTGATAGGGCTGATCAGGCAGTACATAATTGATACGGCCTGTTTTTTCATATTTAATACCAATTACTTCTATCATTTGATCACCATATATTCCAGTGCATTTTGAAAATTGACATTGCTGAGCCACATTTGTTTAGCTTGATACACAGCTTCTAAGCAGTCTAGAGCAGCTCGTTTTTCATAATGTTTCGACAAGAGCAGAGTCAACAGTTCAAAAGCCCACTCCTGCTCAGATTTATCATTAGCTGACTGAGCAAGACGCGCAGCTTCCAAAAAGGCTAAATCCTTACTTTTAAATAAAAGAGCTGCAAAACGCTCACAAGCCTTGAGCAGATCTAAAACCTTGCTGTTTTGCGCAAATTCTTCTGCTTGGGGCCAATCTTTAGCCAAATCAGCTAGAATTTCCGCCTGATTTTTAAGCAGGCCTGCTTGCTCCAGCTTCTTGGCCAAATAAACCGTATTTTTAGGAAAATGAAAAATTTGTGTACGGCTTTTGATAGTTGGCAGGATTTTACTGTCGTCTCTGGTTAGTAAAATAATATAGGAATCGCTCTGCGGCTCTTCTATAAATTTCAGCAGACTGTTGGCAGCATTGACATGCATCTTATCAGCATCGCGGATAATAAAGACCTGTGACTGCCCTTCAAAACCTGAACTGGAAAATTCCCGCAAGAGGCCGCGAACGGTTTCCGTTTTGATCAGCTGTCCGCTGGGCTCCACCACCCTGACATCGGAAAAATCATTGGCGGCAATCAGGCGGCAGGAACGGCATTTACCGCAGGGAAGACCATCTGCCGGAGCTTCACAGAAGCGGCTCTGTGCCAAAAGAAGCGCCATCTCAAAGCTGGCAAAATCTCCCGAAAAAAGATAGGCATGGCTTAACCTATCGGATTTTAAAATGTGCTTAAATTCTTGAAAAATTTTAGGCTGCAGCTTTTCTAATTCCATATCAATCGTCACTTTAATGTTCTAAACACCTCTGCTGAATAAGAAGCAAGGCTTCTTCAGCCACCTCATTCAGCGGACGGCCGGCATCAATCGTTACTATGCGCTCAGGATTTTCAGCAGCCAATTTTAAATAGCCCGAACGAACACACTGATGCATATCTAACTTTTCCAAATCAAGCCGATTGACTTCCCGCTCCTTGTTTTGCTCAATGCGGGCCAGCCCGACTTTTGAATCAACGTCAAAATAAAGTGTTAAGTCAGGTTTTAGGCCGTCTGTTGCAAAGTCATTCAGCCAGGTGATGGCTGCCGTATCCAATCCTCGGCCGTACCCCTGATAGGCTACTGAGCTGTCGATAAAACGATCCGCCAGAACAAGGCTTCCCTTTTCGAGTGCAGGCAGGATTTTTTCAACCAGATGCTGGCGGCGGGCAGCTATATAAAGCAGGAGTTCGGTTTTATCATCCATATTTGTATGGTTAACATCAAGGATAACATCCCGAATACTCTCAGCAATACTGACTCCGCCCGGCTCACGTGTTACCAGCACATCGTTTTCAGTCATTTTTTTCAGGCTGGGCAAAATTTCCTTCAAAACCGTCGTTTTCCCAGCACCATCCGGGCCTTCAAACGAAATAAAGATTCCTTTTTTCATTAGATTTCCTTTTATTATGATTACTTCTATTTTACCAAAAATCTCATAAAAAGAACACTGCCAGATTACCGGCAGTGTCTTCTTAAAAGTCTGTTTTTCTTTCCGTTTGCTCAATGGACTCGATTTCAAAGCCTTGTCCATGCAGCTTTTGGCTAAGAGCATCTGTGTCAAATTTACCGTCGATTTGAATTTCAACAGTGACTTTGCCAACCTGACGGTCAGCGACAACGATGCGGCGAATATTGAGATGTTCATCAGAGATAACCTTGACAACCTGCTCTAAAACACCGGCTTTATCCTCAGCTAAGAGCCTTAACCGGACACCCTCTTTGCCATAACCTGAAACTTCCAGAAAAGCACGGAAAATATCCTTATCTGTGATAATACCTGACATCTGGCTGCCATCCACAACCGGTAAAACGCCAATTTTATGCACCATCATAAGATAGATAGCATCTTCCAGCCGAGCGTCCTTTGAAACTGTAATAACATCTTTGATCATGACATCACGAACCTTGGTCTTGTTCAGCAGATAATTCATTTCATAGATGGACAGGCTGGTTGCTTTTGACGGGCTGGTTTCAGCAATCGTCCCTTCGGTCAAAAGGCCTACCAAGACATCATTTTCAATAACCGGCAGACGGCGCAGGTTCTTATCACGCATAATATCAGTTGCCTTGGCTACTGTTGTATCAGGAGAAACATAAACGACTCTCTTGGTCATGAAATCTTTTACAGGCATAGTAAAACCTCACTCTCTTTTGTCTTTATTATATCATAATTACAGGTTAACAGACGCCGCAGGAAAAAAGAAAATACCAAGATGATAACCTAATTTTTTCGCGCACAGGCAAAACTTGATCCGGCGTTTCTGGAAGAACTTCCAAAGTCTGAAACACGGCCAGTACAGCTGCCATTACTAATTTCAGTGTCTGAAAGCCAGTAATAGAAAAACAAGGGCTGAAAAAGCAGTTCAGCCCTTTGTTATTTTTTTAACCGCCCAGGTAAGCCTTGCGGACTTCATCAGAAGCCAGCAGTTCCTCTCCGGTTCCTGAAAGAACAATTTTTCCTGTTTCAAGAACATAACCGCGATCGGCGATTGACAAAGCCTTATTGGCGTTTTGCTCAATCAAAAGAACGGTTGTTCCTTGCTTTTGAATGTCTTGAATAATATCGAAAATTTCCTGGATAAAAATTGGTGCAAGCCCCATAGAAGGCTCATCCAGCAAGAGCAGTTTAGGCTGACTCATCAGAGCGCGCCCCATGGCCAGCATCTGCTGCTCACCGCCGGATAGAGTTGCTGCATCTTGGTTTTTACGTTCTTCCAAACGCGGGAAACGTTCAAAAACTCTCTTAAGACGTGCCTGATTGTCATCGCGGTTGCTGCTGAGAAAGGCACCCATTTCCAGATTTTCCAAAACGGTCAGCCCCGGAAAAACATGCCGTCCTTCCGGAACCTGAGAAAGGCCGGAAGAAACAATCTTGCGGGTTGCTGTCTTTTGAATTTCATTTCCCAGAAACTCGATTTTCCCTGAACTGGGGCGGACAAGGCCGGAAATCGTCCGCAGAATAGACGTTTTCCCTGCACCGTTAGCACCAATCAGAGAAACAACTTCTCCTTCGTTAACTTCAAAAGTAACGTCTTTCACTGCTTGGATGACGCCGTAATGAATAGATAGATTTTCAACTTTTAACATGGTCATCAGGCTTCACCTCCCAGATAAGCTTCAATAACACGCTTATTGTTTTTAATTTCCTGCGGCGTTCCGTGCGCAATCAAACGTCCGTATTCTAAAACATAGATACGTTCGGTAACATCCATAACCAAACTCATATCATGTTCAATCAGCATGATAGTGATTTTAAAGTCCTCTTTAATCTGTCGGATCAGCTCGGTTAACTCAGCAGTTTCCTGGGGATTCATACCGGCAGCAGGTTCATCAAGAAAGAGAATCTTGGGCTCTGTTGCAAGAGCACGCACAATCTCTAAGCGGCGCTGCTGACCGTAAGGAAGGTTTCTTGCCAATGTATGAGCATCTTTGTCCAGATTGAAAATCTTCAGCAGCTCGATTGCTCTTTCCTGTAATTTTTCTTCATTAGAATAAAATTTTGGCAGCCGCAGAAAGCTTGACAGTAAGTGAGGATTATGATTGTTTCCCATGCCTACCAGCACATTTTCAAGCACTGTCATGTCCTTAAAGAGACGAATATTTTGGAAAGTCCGCGATAATCCTAAGGAAGCAATCTTATACGGCGCCTTGCCGTTTAACAGTGTCCCGTCAAGGGTCACACTGCCTTCACTGGGTTCGTAAACACCGGTTAAAAGATTAAAGAGGGTTGTTTTTCCCGCACCGTTAGGACCGATAAGCCCGACAAGTTCACCTTCATTGAGCTCCATCGTAACATCGCCGACAGCCGTCAGTCCGCCGAAATTCTTGGTTAAATTTTTTACATCAAGAAGTGCCATTATTTGCTGCCCTCCTTAGCTTTTTTAGCGAAAAGTTTTGAAAAACTGAATTCCCATGTACCTAGCAGGCCGCCCGGTCTAAAGACCATGACCAGAATAAGCGCCAAGGAATAAATAATCATGCGGATATCTGATACATTTTGCAGGAACATGTTTAACACACCGAGCACAACTGCCGCAACAATAGTTCCTGTAACAGATCCCAGACCGCCAAGAACAGCAACAATCAGAAAATCAATCGACTTCATGATTGTGAAATCTTTTGGTGCAACAGTTCCGATATAACCGACATAAAGCGAACCGGCAATACTTGAAATAACAGCGGCAAACATAAAGGTCAAAACTTTAATTTTAGTCGTATTGACACCCATAGACTCTGCAGCAATTTCGTCTTCACGAACTGCCAGAACTTCACGCCCAATCGGACTTCTAAGATAATTAAGCACCAGAATCGTAATCAAAACAACAAAGATAAAGACAACCGGCCAAGTAGTATATTTCAGGATTCCCATAATACCTCTGGAGCCATTAGTCAGGCTGCCGCCGTTTTCAATCAGCTTGCGGATAATCTCAGCCACACCAAGGGTTGCGATCGCTAAATAGTCCCCTGTCAAGCGCAGCGTAGGAATACCAACAACTAAGGCAACAACTGCCGTCACCACCATCCCCACAAAAATGGACAGGTAAAAACCGGCATAGGTTGGCATTTGCGTTGTCAAAATAGCTGTCGCATAGGCTCCGATAGCCATAAATCCGGCCTGTCCCAAAGAAAGCTGACCGGAAAAGCCAAGAACCAGATTGGTTCCCAAAGCCATAATAATGCTGATTCCGATACCCATCAGAATTTGGGTATAATAAACATCAATGATACCGGCACTGATAAGAACGGATAAAAAGAGAAAGATGACAAGAACCAGCGCAAGCCAGCTTAAATTTGCTTTTAAATTTTTCTTCATTGCTTACACCTTCTCTTTCACATTTTTTCCTAAAATACCCGCTGGTCTTACCAAAAGAATAATGATAAGAACGGCATAAACTACAGCGTCTCTGTAACTTGCAAGTCCGATGGAAACAGAGAAAGTTTCCAAAAGGCCGATTAAGAAACCGCCTACAGCAGCACCTGGAATAATACCGATACCGCCCAGAACAGCAGCGACGAAAGCCTTAATACCCGGAACCATTCCCATCAAAGGATCCACAGAATTATAATAAAGGCCGATCAAAACACCGCCGGCACCCGCAAGAGCAGATCCCAAAGCAAATGTAAAGCTGATTGTGCTGTTAACATTAATCCCCATCAGCTGAGCTGCGTCACTGTCAACGGACACTGCCCGCATGGCTTTCCCCATTTTGGTCTTTTGGACAACAAACTGCAGAGCCAGCATGAGGAAAATTGAAACTCCCAGAATAATCAGCTGTATATTGGTGACACTGATTGGGCCAAAATTGTATTTGACAGTGGCAAGTGTCTGCGGAAAAGCATGTTTGTTGGCACCGACAAGGCGGACCATGCTGTATTCAAGAAAGAAAGAAACACCTATAGCTGTAATCAGGGCAGCAATCCGTGTTGAATTTCTCAGAGGTCTGTAAGCTAAAAACTCGATAACAACCCCCAAAACAGCTGTCAAAACCATCGTCAGTACGAGAGCCACAAAGAAATTCAGATGATACTGTGTAATAAGGAAGTAGCCGATGAAGGCCCCCATCATGTAAATATCTCCGTGGGCAAAGTTAATCAACTTGATAATTCCATAAACCATGGTATAACCAAGGGCTAACAGCGCATAAACACTCCCAAGGATAAGACCATTTATAAGTTGTTGGAGCATATAATTTTACCAAACTTTCTATAAATAAATAATATCTGGGAAGAAGGCTCCCCAGATTTTAATTGTTTAGGCTTAAGCCAGCCTTATTTGGCTTCAACAGCTGTTGCTGTAGATTCCTTACCGTCTTTAAGACCGACCATAACAGCAGATTTAACAGGATTGTGTTTCTTATCAATTGTCATCTTACCTGTTACACCTTCAAAGTTTTTCAGTTTAGCAAGTTTTTCTGCCATATCTTTTGATGTTTTGGCATCTTTTGCAGAATCAGCAATCATGTAAACTGAATCATAAGCCAAAGCGGCAAACATATTTGGTTCTTCACCGTATTTTGCCTTGTAAGCTTTTAAGAATTTTTCCGCCTTGCTCGTTAAATCAACTTTTGTTGAATAACCAGATACATAGTAAACATTGTTTGTATTAGCTGCACCGGCACCTTCAATATACTTAGCGTCATTGAATCCGTCAGGGCCTAAGATCGGCTGATTAAGTCCCATATCACGTGCCTGCTTGGTAATCAAACCAGTTTCAGTGTAGTAGCCGGGGATAACGATGGCATCAAAATCTTTTCCTTTGAATTTTGTAAGAGCTGCTTGGAAATCTTGGTCTTTCGCTTGGAAAGTATCTTCAACCGTAATCTTTCCTTTATATGCTTTCTTGAATGAATCGGCAATACCTTGAGCGTAGTCGCTTGATTTATCATAGTAAAGAGCAACCTTTTTAGCTTTCAGCGTATCTGTAGCATATTTTGAAATGATTTTCCCTTGGAAACTGTCTTGGAAAGTTGTACGGAAAACAAAATCCTGTACCTTGCCTTTGGAGTAAGTCAGGCTGTCTTGTGTTCCGGATGGTGTTACAAGCGGTACTGCAGCATCATTAGCATTTGGGCTGGCTGCAGCTGTCGCACCGGATGTTGCCGGACCTAAAATAGCATTGACCTTGCTTTGAGTTGCAAGGTTGGTTGAAATGGTTGCCGCTTCGCCATTATCTGATTTATTATCCTTGGAGACAACTTCAAGCTTTTTGCCGTCAACACCGCCTGCCTTGTTGATTTCCTCAACAGCAAGATCAGCACCGTGTTTTTCAGCCTGTCCATAAGCCGCTACATCCCCTGACAGTTCAAGGTTGTAGCCGATTTTTACGGTATCTCCGATTTTATTGCCGGCAGCGCCTGATGAGCTGCCCGGTGCAGAACCACAAGCTGCAAGAACAGCTGCACTGACAAAAGAAAGAGCTGCTAGAGCCAATTTTTTCTTCATTGTTTTCTCCTTAAAATTATCTTAAATTATAGTCATCAATAAGAATACTGAATTATCTGAAAATTGTCAAGCATATTTTCTTATTTTTTGCAGACTGTCTTTACCGCAGCAAACTGCCGACAAAATCCTGATCAATATCATCTAAATGGGACGGAACAGCTTTTTTTACAAACTTAAGATTCTGAAGCTCTTCAATGACGGCATCAGCATCTCTTTGATCCACATAAATCACCAAATAGCGCATGCGGTGGGAATGGTAGAGTATATTTCCGTATTTGTTCAGTTTCCTGGCATCACGGTTGTAATACAGATAAACAACAATGCCTAATCGCTTGGTTTTTTCAAACATTTTCTTATCCTTCTTTGATGTTTTTTCCGCGCCCCATCTCATGGGGTGGCTTATGAGGTGCTAAGGGCAGTCCTGTATCGACAAAAATATCCGGTGAAATAGCTGCTGCTATCTTTTGAGACATCTCAGCTAAAACAGTCTGCAGGTCTACTTCAGCCCTCCTTAGAGCGACAATTTTATCATCGAGGTCCAGCTGCCGTTTTTGCCTCAGGACTTCTTTTTTTAACTGACTGACTTCCGGCCGGTATTTCCCAAAAGACTGCTGCCTGTCATAGTCCTCTTTTAACTCCTGAAAAGCAGTGATTTTTGCTTGCAGGTCTTCATCTGATGAAACTGCTTTTGCAGCCGCCTTGTAAGCCTTAACGGTTTCTAACTCTAAAAAAGCTGCAATCACATCATCAAGAGCTTCGTCTATAGCCAACAGCTGATCATCAATTTTTAACATAATGCCATTATATCAAAAAATTCCGGCTTCGTCTTTTCTCTTAAACTTGTTAGACCTTTTCAACAAAAAAACGGATGAAAGCCGCTAGGTTTGCTCTCATCCGTTTTTATTTTCTAAGAGAAGTCTTGCTGCAATCAGCCTTACTTCAGTTCATTATTTTCCATAATTTCATCGATGAAGCCGTATTTGAGGGTTTCTTCGGCATCCATCCAGTAGTCGCGTTCAGCATCTTTGTGAATCTGCTTAACGGTCTTGCCGGAGTTATCTGACAAAATCTTTTCCAGTTTCTTACGCGTTTTTAAGAGCTGCTCAGCTGCAATAGCCATATCTGTCTGCTGCGTACCGCCGCCTGTACCGCCCATTGGCTGATGAATAAGGTACTCAGCATTCGGTAACATGAAACGTTTGCCCTTGGTACCGCTGGATGCAATGATTGTTCCCATTGACGCTGCTATTCCCATAACAATGGTCTGAACGTCTGATTTGATGAAATTCATGGTATCAACAATTGCTAAACCAGCTGAAACAGAACCGCCCGGTGTATTAATATAAAGATAGATATCTTTGGTATTGTCCTGTGCATCCAGGAAAAGAAGCTGAGCAATGATGGAATTAGCCATATTGTCTTCAACCGGGCCAGTCAGCATAATAATACGATCTTTTAAAAGGCGTGAATAGATGTCATAAGAACGTTCTCCACGGCTTGTTTGTTCAATAACTACAGGAATCATAATTGTTTTTCTCCTTTAATTCAATCTTGGAGTTATTATATCTCATTGGTCAAAAAAGGTCAAATATTTACTTCACATTTTTGGAACTTTTCTCCGTTCAGCAGTTTCAGTACAAAATAAAGGCAAGACCGGCCGAAAAGATTAGCAACCAGTCTGCTTTTTCCTATTTTTATCAGAAGATTACTGCTTATTTGGTTCCAAAGAGACGGTCGCCCGCATCGCCGAGACCCGGAACAATATAACCTTTTGCATTGAGATGTTCATCCAGAGCAGCCGTATAGATGTCAATGTCCGGATGGGCTTCCTGCAGTTTTTTGACGCCTTCGGGAGCTGAAACAAGGCAGACAAACTTAATGTTTGCTGCTCCGCGTTTTTTCAGAGAATCAATAGCCAAAACGGCTGAGCCTCCGGTTGCAAGCATCGGATCCACCACAAAAATCTGCCGCTGATCAATGTCCTCAGGAAGTTTTACCAGATACTCTACCGGCTCCAAGGTTTCTTCATCACGGTACATACCGATATGACCGACTTTAGCGGCCGGAACCAAACTTAAAAGACCGTCAACCATGCCGATACCGGCACGCAAAATGGGAACAATGGCCAACTTTTTACCTGTCAGCTGTTTTTGAACCGTCTTTGTAATCGGTGTTTCTATTTCCACTTCTTCCAGTGGCAATTCGCGGGAAACTTCGTAACCCATAAGCATAGCAATCTCATTTACCAGTTCGCGAAAATGCTTGGTTGATGTATCTTCCCGCCGTAAAATAGAGAGTTTATGCTGAATCAGTGGATGCGAAATAACTTGAAATTTACCCATAGGAAAAACCGCCTTCTATTTATTTCTTTTTATTATAGCATAAAACCCACTAACTTTTGTGAAAAGTCAGCGGGCTTTTTTAGGATTGCCTCCATGGATACAGGATTAAAGTTTGAAAATACCTCTGCTTTTACTAATGCAAGAGATAATAACCAAACAGACCAAGCAAAATGATGACACAGATAAATGAAATCACTCAGACTGAAGAAAAAGTCTATTTTCTCAAAAAGTAATATTTTGTTATGATACTTTCCTTAGGTAGCACGGACGGCAAAACCAAACGCCAAGGCTATAGCTCTTGACTAGGTTTTGCATTAGATTGCCGTTAGAAATAGTATCGATTTCTAACGGCAATCGTCATAGCGACTTCCTTCGGAATTCCATACCTAAGTTCAAGATACAAGGGGCGTCTGCGGATAAAGGCAAAATAGGGAGTTCGACGCGGAATCGTTAAGATTCTAGGCGGACTCATCTTTTTGCCACAATCCGCAGCCCGTGTTCAATTAAGATTTTGAGCCTAGGTCTCAAAATCTCCGAGAGGCAGAAACTCAATGTTTCTGCCTCTTTTGCTACATCGGAAAGTATCGGGTTAGGCTTTGATCGTTTCTATATCATCTTATAAAAAATGAAAAGTGATACTATTCTATGATAAAATTTTAGAGAGAATTTAGTTTTGGGAGTTTGTCTACAACCTGATCACTATGTTTTTACTGCGGTAAGAAACAAGTGCCAGGACACAAAGAGCAAGCAAGACTAAAATGAACCGAATTATGCTCATAAACTAACATCACCTTTTCTAAAATTTGTGCTGATACTTTTAAATGAATTCAATATACACCTGCTTTGGTCAGTGCACCACCAAGCCAATTCATTATTTTTTACGATTCTTTAGATTTAAGAGCGTTAATACAAGCAGTGCTGTAATTGCTCCAACGATAAAGTACTCCATATTGATATCCTATCATAAATATTCATGGGCTAAGTAGGTCACCCCACCACCAATTGCGCCAGTTACAGCTCCTATAAATCCTTCTCCTACACCACATGCCACTGCCCCTGTTACAGTCCCTACACCAGGACAGACCGAGGTACCGCCAATTGCACCAGTATATATTCCATGAGCTGCTCCAGCAGCTGCTCCTCCAAGTCCACCCACACCAATTGCGTCGCTGAAACCTCTCCAACTAAAGCTTCCACCATCAACAATAGACAGATAATCCAGACCTATTGCTTCAAAGTTATCAAAAGCCATTGAATTCAAACTTGATGTATGCATAAAAATCTCCTTTTTGAAATTACGTGAATATTTTAACGTTTATATTTTTCTTTCACAAGATATTTTGTAACATTTAACACAAATAACAACACTGCGAAACAAACCGTAATTTTTCGAATCATTATTATTGTTTTTTAATAAAAGTTAACCTACATTCTCATTCTAAAAACCAACCCAAAAAAGCACTGGCTCTCCTTGACACTGCTGAAAAGGAGGGTTCAGTGCTTTTTATCAGCTCAACTGCTGTTTATTTTGGAAAAACTTTAGCTAAGCGCTCACAAGCTTCCTGCAGGACAGCTGTGGGAGCAGCGAGGTTGAGGCGGGCATGGCCTGCTCCTTCCTTGCCAAAGGTCGATCCGACATTGAGAATAAGCTTGGCTTCTTCTTTGATTTTTTTGTGAAGCTCCTCGTCTGATAAGTTATAGGCTGAGAAATCCAGCCATACGAGATAGGTTCCTTCCGGCTTCATGACCTTAATTTTAGTATGCTGCTCCAAATAGTCCGCGAGAAAATCGCTGTGTTTTTCCAGAAGCGCTTTTAATTCCGTCAGCCAGGGTTTGCCGTAACGAAAGGCTGTTTCTGTTGTTATAAGGCCGATCGTCGGCACTTCATGCTGATTATTGGCTAATTGCCGTTTCTTGAACTGAGCTCGCAATGCCGGATTTTCAATAATGACAAAACTATTTTTCGTTCCGGCTACGTTAAAGGTTTTAGTCGCACTGGAAAGAATCAGACTAAACTGCCCAAAGTCGCCGACGGTATTGATACTGTAGTGTTTATGACCAAACAGGGCTAAATCCTGATGGATCTCATCTGAAACAAGAATAATACCATACTTTTGGCACAGTTCAGCTACTTTTCGCAATTCTTCAGATGTCCAGACCCGTCCCCCTGGATTGTGGGGACTGCAAAAGAGATAAAGTTTGACCTGATTTTCTACGATGTCTTTTTCTAATTGGGTAAAGTCAATTTCAAAATGGTCATTTCTTTCCACCAAAGAATTTTCAATCAAGCGGCGGTTGTTGAGCTTGACAGAACGGGCAAAGGGAGGATAGACCGGCGTATTGATGAGAACTGCATCTTTCTCTTGAGTAAAGGCCTGAATGGCTACTGATATAGCAGGGACGACACCTTCAATAAGGACAATGGCTTTCTTATCCACCTGATAGCCATGTTCAGTTTTTTCCCAATCCTGAATCGCTTCAACTACACCATCCCAAACATAAGGATAGCCGTAAACGCCAAAATCGGCATAGCGCTGAATAGCAGCCTGCATTTCTGGAAAAGCTAAAAAATCCATATCTGCTACCCATAAAGGCAGCAGCTCCTTGTCCTTTTGGACTTCCTGCCATTTTACCGAGTGCGTTTTGATGCGATCAGGCACTGTTGTAAAATCAAATTGACTCATTTTTATCTCCTATGTTTCTAAAACCGTTTTTAAATCATTGATCAAGTCTTCTGCGTCCTCAATTCCGATTGACAGCCGCAGCAAATCATCCGTCAGACCGTAAGAATGGCGGACCTGAGCAGGTATATCCAAGTGTGTCTGCGTTGCCGGATAGGTAATCAGACTTTCAATACCGCCTAAGCTTTCCGCAAAAGTAAAGACCTCTAAGCCGTTAATAATCTCCGGAATCCTGTCTTCATCAGCTACTTTGAAAGAGACCATGCCTCCCTTGCCGGTGTAGAAAACATCTTTGACTGCGGGTGATTGTTCCAAATAGGCTGCAATCGCCTTGGCATTTTGTGTTGACTTTTCCATGCGCAGTTTTAATGTTTTGAGGCCGCGCATGAGCAAATAGGCATCAAAAGGCGACAGCGTTGGTCCCGTGGTGTTTTGATCGTAAAACAGTTTATCATAAATGTCCTGATTGCTGGTCATCAAAACTCCGGCTAAGACATCATTGTGACCCGACAGGTATTTGGTAGCCGAATGCAGGACAACATCAGCTCCCAAAGGGATGGGATTTTGATAAATCGGACTGTAAAAGGTATTATCAACAATCACTTTGGCACCGTGAGCATGTGCAGTCTGGGCAATCTTCTTGATATCAAATTCAATCATCAGGGGATTGGTTGGTGTTTCGATATAGACATAATCAGTGTCATCTGAAACAGCTGCAATCAGCTCATCTTCCGTATTGGCATAGGTAAAGGAAAATCTCCCCTTTGCTTCCTGCTCGTTAAACCAGCGAAAAGAGCCGCCATACAAATCACGCGCAGCAACAATTTTGCTGCCGGCAGGAAAGCCATTAAAAAGCAGCACCAGAGCTGCCATACCGGATGCTGTTACAATCGCATGGTCTGCTTTTTCAATCTTAGCCAGCGTTTCTTCTAAGACAGCGCGGGTAGGATTTTTAGTCCGCGTGTAATCAAAACCGGTAGACTGACCAAATTCCGGATGCTGGTAAGTCGTTGAAAAATGAATGGGCGCAATCAAAGCACCTGTTGTTTTATCTGTATTAATGCCTGCATGGGCTAAAATGGTTTCTAATTTATAATCTTTATCATTGTCCGTCATAGTTTTTGCCTTTCAAACCTAATGAGTTTATTTTACCACTTATTCCTTGCTGCAGCGGTCTTTGCCGCTATTCTATTTCTTAATAGTCGGCTATAAAAAATAACTATAGCTGCGATGATACTCCTGTGACTGAGCAAAAAATCCCCCGTCAGCCTGAGCTGCCGGGGGATAAGAAGTTTAGATTATTCCAGATGCAGTTTTTGACGAAGAACCTGAGCTTTTTCTCCCAGCATCTTATCCAACAAGTGAGTCATAAGCCCTAAGATACCGTAGACAGCTATACCTACGCAGCCTATCAGAAAAACATAGATAAGACTTGGCAGTCTGCCGCTGTCAGCTAAGAAGAGGCTGAGCAGCCAAGCAGAAACAGCAACAGCAAGGCTCATCAGAGCGGTTAAAATAAGGACCAACAGACTTGTCCTTCTGACAGCCCTGCGGCTAAAGCCTGTTATTTTGTGAATACGCAGATACATGAGCACAATAGGCACTAACAAGGCAAGACTTGTTGAAATAATCGGGCCGTAAGCATGAAACAGATAAATCAGGGGAACCTGCAAAAGCAATTTAATGATAACTCCGTATACAAAATATCTGATTGCTTTGCGATTTTCAAACAAAGCCTGCAGCATGGGGGCTAAAACAGTATAAACAGCTAAAATGACTGTCTGCAAAAGAGACGCTGCAAACAAACCCAAGGCCTGTCCCTGCGGAATACCATAAAAAACCGTATAGAGCGGTTTAGCCAAAATAAGAGAGCCCGCAATAGCCGGAACAATAAAGGCCATCAGCATTTGCAGATTGTTAACCACTAAACGAGCGGAAGCTCTTCTGTCCTTTTTGACAAAGTTTTCCGTCAACAAAGGGATACCGACACCGGCAATGGCTGTCGCAACCGCAATCAAAATCATGGTTACCTTGCCTGGATTCGTTGAGAAATAGGCAAACATCACCTTTAATTCTCTATTGGAATAGGCGGTAAAAAGAGCCATGGTGTTGCCAAAAGTAAACTGATCAATCAGCTTGAAAACCTGAATGGCCGATCCTGTGATGATAAAAGGAATGGCTTCCTTGATCGTTTCAATAAGAAGATCCTTGGTATCAATCACGATGCTGTCAGGCTTTTTGCCAAAAAGAACTGCCAGTAAGTCATTTTTCCACAGGAAATAAATGAGCACGGCAATACTGGCAAACATCCCTACAAAGGCAGCAAACGTGGACTGCGTGACAGCTTCGACATAATTGCCGGATCCCATTTTCATGATGAAAAAGGCTGTCAGCAGCATCCAGATCACACGGATAACCTGCTCAGCAATCTGGCTCATGGCATAGGGCTTCAGATTGTTAAATCCTTGGAAAAACCCTCTAAGAACACTCATGGAAGGAAAGACGAGAACAGCCAGTGTCAGGCTTCTAAGAACCGGCACCAGATCTTTTCCTCCGCGGCTGAGGGAAGCAAAAAAAGGGGACCCCAAATACATGATAAGGGCAAAGATAAATCCTAACAGCAGCATAAAATGCAGGATTTTACGAACCAAATAGGTACTCTTTTGCGGATCTCCCAGTGTGTTGTACTTGGAGACCTGCTTGGCAACAGCAACCGGAATGCCAACCGTTGAAATCAGCAAAAACAGAGCGTAAATTTCATAGCCCATTCCAAACAGGGCATTGGCTTCAGCCGCGTATCTTCCCATCCAGGCATACCAGGGAATAATGTAGACAGCTCCCAGAAGACGGCTGATGAAGTTGCCGGCAGTCAGCCAGGCCGTCCCGCGGACCATCTGCTCCTGCTGACTCATTTTAGTTTTCTTTTCGGACATAGATTTTCTTTCTAGTTTTTAATAAATTTATTATAAACTTTTGATTGGTACTTGTAAAACACTAACTTTAAGTCTACAATAAAAGGTATGATTACATTAAAGAAGACACTCAGTATTCTCAAAGATGACGGCAACTTTCGTGAAATTATTGACACAGAGCACTACCTGAATGATTATCCTGATTTCACCTTCAGTCATATCTCTTATGACAGCAGAGATGTTAGCAGCAGCACCCTCTTTTTTGCCAAAGGGCTTCATTTTAAAAAGGAATATCTTACAGCTGCCGTGCAAAAAGGGCTGCCTTTTTACCTTGCCCAAAAAGACTATCAGGTTGGCATTCCGGCCATTATCGTTAATGATATTAAAAAGGCTATGAGCCTTGTAGCTATGGCTTTTTACGGCAATCCTCAGGAAAAGTTAAAACTTCTTGCCTTTACCGGAACCAAGGGCAAGACAACCGCAGCTTATTTTGCCTATAACATACTAAAGCAAAGCCACCGTCCGGCCATGCTTTCAACCATGAATACAACACTTGACGGCCATACCTTTTTCAAATCTAAATTAACCACACCTGAAAGTCTGGATCTTTTTAAGATGATGGCTGAGGCTGTTGATAATGGGATGACCCATTTGATTATGGAAGTGTCCAGTCAAGCCTATCTGACCGACAGAGTTTACGGTTTAACCTTTGATGTCGGAGTTTTTCTGAATATCAGTCCTGACCATATCGGACCCATTGAACATCCAAGCTTTGAAGATTATTTTTACCATAAGCGGCTCCTGCTTGAAAACAGCCGTTATGTCGTTGCCAATGCTCAGATGGATCACTTTGATCTTATTAAGGCTCAGTTTGCTCACAGACCCCATGATTTTTACGGGCGCCAGTCAAGCAATCAGATTGAAAATGCTCAGGCTTTCTCCTTTGATCTGACAGGAAAACTCTCAGGCCATTATGATATCCAGCTAATCGGTTCTTTTAATCAGGAAAATGCCTTAGCCGCAGGCCTTGCCTGTCTAGAGCTGGGAGCCAGTCTGTTTGATATTCAAAAAGGCATTGCCCAAACAAGAGTTCCCGGCCGCATGGAAGTATTGACTCAAAGCAATGGCGCCAAGGTTTTTGTGGATTATGCGCACAATGGTGACAGCCTTGAAAAACTGCTGTCGGTTGTCGAAGAGCACCAAAAAGGTAAGCTGATTCTGATTCTTGGAGCTCCCGGAAACAAGGGAGAAAGCCGGCGTAAAGATTTCGGCCGCATCATCAATCAGCATCCTGACCTGACTGTGATTCTGACAGCCGACGATCCCAACAAGGAAGATCCTTTTGAGATCTGTCAGGAAATTGCAGGCCACATCAAACGTCCTGTAGATATTATTGTTGACCGCGAAAAAGCCATTCAAAAAGCTATGACTTTGACAGCTTCTGAAAAAGATGCTGTGATTATAGCAGGAAAGGGAGCTGATGCCTTTCAAATTGTCAACAATCAGCGCTCTGATTATGCTGGTGATATTGAGGTTGCCAAGACCTATCTTTGAGTTTTAAAAATCATCTGACATGGTTTAATAAGAATCATTTTAAGCAGTGATTTAAATGATTCTAAACAAGCAGCCGCTTCGTTAAAAAATTCCGATTACCTGTTTAAAAAGGCTTTTTTAAGCCTTTTTTCTATGCTATAATAGTCATAATTTTGAAGAAAGGAGGCTAAACATGTCTGATGTTCGTGCTGAATCCATTCAGGTTGCCTATGACCAAACGGTTGTGATTGATGATTTATCACTGCAGATTCCTCATCAAAAAATCACAACTATCATCGGAGCCAACGGCTGCGGCAAATCAACCTTATTAAAGGCTCTGAGTCGCATTCAGGCCATCAACAAGGGACAGATTCTTCTTGACGGCCAGGCAATCGCCCAGCTCCCAACCAAAGAAGTAGCCAAAAAACTGGCTCTGCTTCCTCAGGTCTTGGAAGCAACTGAAGGGATTTCAGTCTATGAATTAATCTCATATGGAAGATTTCCCCATCAAAAATACCTGGGAAATCTTACCAAGCACGATAGGGACAAAATCCACTGGGCTATGGAAGTCACCAAGGTTGTAGAATTCGCTAAACTTGATGTTGACAGCCTTTCAGGCGGTCAAAGGCAGCGTGTTTGGATTGCCATGGCACTCGCTCAGGATACCGATACGATTTTTCTTGACGAGCCGACGACCTACCTTGATATGAACCATCAGCTGGAGATTTTAGAGCTCCTGCAAAGGCTCAACCGTCAAACGCAAAAAACAATTGTTATGGTTTTGCACGACTTAAACTTATCTGCCCGGTTTTCTGACTGCCTTGTTGCTATGAAAAACGGCAGCATCAAGTATCAGGGAGAGGTCAAAGAAATAATGACTGCTCCTGTTTTAAGAGATATTTTTCAAATCGATGCTCAGATTATTGAAGACCCTATCCACAAACGCCCTGTTCTGCTGACTTATCAGCTAATATAGATTTTTAGGAGACAATACATGAACTTTAAAAAAGTTTTCGCCCTTTTGATGACATTTGCTGCTGCACTTATCCTTGCTGCCTGCGGCAATACTTCAAAATCATCCGATAAAAAAGCTGCTGTTTCCAGCATGCCCAAAATTTCCGGTGTTACTTATTACGGCAAGGTGCCTCAGGCACCCAAGCGCGTGGTCAGCATCACCTCTACCTACACCGGCTATCTTTTGAAACTCGATCAAAATCTTGTCGGCGTTTCATCTTATGATAAGAAAAATCCTGTTCTTAAAGATAAGGTTAAAAAAGCCAAGCAAGTAACCTCATCAGACCTTGAAGCTATTGCTGCTCTCAAGCCTGATTTAATCGTGGTCGGCTCAACAGAAGAAAAGATTGACCAGTTAAAAGAAATCGCCCCTGTCATTTCGATCACATACGGCAAACGCAATTATCTTGATGTTTTCTCTGACTTTGGCAGGATTTTCAACAAAGAAAAAGAGACCAAACAATGGCGTACTGCCTGGAAAGTAAAGACTGCCAAAGCCAAGAAAAAACTGACCGAAGCGGTCGGCAGCGACGCTAAATTTACGGTTATGGGACTCTTTGAAAAGGAAATCTATCTTTTCGGCAATAATTGGGGCCGCGGCGGTGAAGTGATCTACCAAGCCCTCGGTTTTAAAGCACCTGACAAGGTCGCTAAAGAAGTCTTCCCGGAAGGCTACCTGTCCGCTTCACAGGAAGTCATCGGCGACTATATTGATGATTATGTCATTGTTGCCGCAGAGGATAAAAAAACAGGCGCATCGCTCTATGAAAGCGATCTCTGGAAAAATATTCCTGCGGTCAAAAAAGGCCATGTTATCAAGGTTAACGCCAATGCCTTTTACTTTAGCGATCCGATGACACTTGAGTATGAACTGAAGACTCTCCAAAAGGGCATTTTAAAAGCTGCTCAATGAGGTTGAAATGCTTATGAAATCAGTTGCTCAAGAAGATAAGCCAAAGAATTTTTGGCTTGTTTTTTTCGTTATTTTACTCCTTTTTATCAGCGGCTTATACTGCAGCTTGAAATTCGGTGCTGTCAGCTATTCAAATGAAGCCCTGATAAAAACGTTGAGGCACCCACTTACCTCATCTGCTGTGCAGGATGTCCTTATTGATGTCAGAGTTCCGCGAATCGTTGCAGCTCTTCTGGTTGGAGCTGCTATGGCAATAGCCGGCAGTATCATGCAGGGAGTAACCAGAAATCCAATTGCAGATCCCGGATTGCTCGGTATTAATGCCGGAGCAGGGCTGGCCTTGGTTATCGGCTATGCTTTTTTCAGGCACCTGCATTACAGTCTTATCCTGCTTATTTGTCTGCTGGGGGCCGGACTGGCGGCTGTTCTTGTTTTTTCCCTGTCCTATACCCCCAGAAAAGGCTACAATCAGCTGCGCTTGATCTTAGCTGGAGCCATGATCTCAACGCTTTTCAATGCCTTTGGCCAAGCCGTCACTATTTATTTCAATTTATCGACAGCCATTGTCGGCTGGCAGGCCGGAGGCTTGGTCGCTACTAATTGGTCTATGATCAGCATCATTGCTCCCTTTATCATTATCGGCTTGATTTTAGCACAGGTTTTTTCCCATCAGCTGACAGTTTTAAGTCTTAATGAAACGGTAGCCAAATCACTGGGACAAAGAACCTTTTTGATGACGCTGTTCCTCTTGGGAATCGTTTTGGTGCTGTCTGCCTCTGCTGTTGCCTTGGTCGGCTCTGTTGCTTTCGTTGGTCTGATTATCCCCCACTTCATCCGAATGTTTATCGGCAGAAATTACCGCTATCTTCTCCCTTTGACAGCCTTTTTAGGAGCTGTTTTCATGCTTTGGGCAGATCTGGTCTGCCGAACGGTCAATCCCAGCTATGAAACCCCCTTAAGTGCTGTTATCAGTATTATCGGCCTTCCTTGCTTTTTATGGCTGATTAGAAGGGGGCAGCATTTATGAAAAAACAGCTGCAGACAAAGCAGGTTTTTATACTGCTGATTCTTTTGCTTCTGATACTGACAGTTATGTCCCTCACTATCGGAGAGAGCAGCTTTTCTGCTTTTGAGGTGCTAAGTGCTTTACTGGGGCAAGCCGACAGTGCTTTGACGATGATTATTGTTAAAGTCCGGCTGCCCAGAGTCCTTGTTGCTCTGCTGGCAGGTGCTTCCTTAGCTTTAAGCGGTATGCTTTTACAAACGCTGACGCATAATCCCTTAGCCGATTCAGGCATTTTAGGAATCAATACCGGAGCGGGCATGGTTATCGCCCTGACTATTTCTTATGCCAGTCTGGAAGAACGCTGGGTTATTACCTTTCTGCCCTTTTTTGCCATGCTGGGGGGCTGTCTGACCATTTTAGCGGTCTATTTAATGGCCCGCAAGAAAAATAATAATATCAGCCCTGCCCGTCTTATCATCACGGGAGTTGGTGTCTCTACAATGCTGTCAGGAACCATGGTTTCTATTGTCGGCAGTATTGATCGCTACAAGGTAGATTATATTATCAGCTGGCTGAGCGGCCGCTTCAGCGGTGACAACTGGACAACCTTAGCAATCCTCTCTCCTTTCTTACTGCTTCTTTGGGCAGTCAGCTACAGCCGCAGCCAGACCCTCAATATTATGAGTTTAAACGATCACACAGCTCTGGCACTGGGCTTAAAGCTGCAAAGAGAACGTCTGATAACGCTGATTCTGGCTACAAGTCTAGCAGCCCTCAGTGTTATATTAGTCGGCAACATCACTTTTATCGGCCTAGTTGCAGGGCATATCACAAGAAGAATTCTGGGGAATAACCACTTTGTCAGCCTGCCAGGTGCCATGCTGGTCGGAATGATTATTTTGCTTCTTGCGGATACCATTGGACGTGTTTTTCTGATTGGTACAGGTATTCCGACAGGACTTATCGTCTCTGTTTTAGGAGCTCCTTATTTTCTTTATTTGATGACAAAGGCTGACGTGCACAGTTAAGATAATCAACAATTAATTACTAAAAAATAAGCGGAACAGACAGCTCTAGCAACTGTTTGATCCGCTTATTTTTAGTTCTCATTAACCACAATTAAAATTATATCCTATTTTATCATCCAAAACTGGCAGTCATAAAACTCAGCGCTCTGCCTTACAGCAACTGTTGATAGGTCAGCAGCAAATCAGATGAATAGACTTTTGCTCTGTCAGTCTTTTTAACTGTCTGCCATAAAATGGCTGCCTTTTGCATCTTATTTTTGCATGATCTATTTTGCGGATCAGCACAGAAATCTTTGTAAAACTGGTTCCATTGGCAAACACGATTGTCATAAGGAGCATAATCCGGATTCTTTTTCCCATAGTAAATATCCAGCATATCTTGAACAGTAAAATTCCTATCGTTGTCAGCCTTGACCTTGCGCCAAGCTGTTGCCATATCAGCCGTGAATTTAAAGGGATGAATGCCGGTTTGCCGAGCAAAATAATCCCTGAAGGTCTGGTTAAAAGCAAAGCCACATAGCAATAAGGAACTGGATAAGTTTATTTCCTGTGTTTCCTTGAATTTAATATTTTTCCTTTTGACCTCTTCTATTGGTTCTTCTGCAAAATAAGCCTTTATCTTATCGTTTAACTCCTGCTTGGTTCCTGTATGAGCCAAACCCAGCTGCCGGCAAATCTGTGACAGCTCCTTTCGATACCAATAATAGCGGCTAAATTCCTCATAACTCTGTATCTGAGAAAATTCCGGACGTTTCATAACACCTTACCTTTGCTTTTTCCAAATCTCCCGCACCAAGGTCGACATACTAAGCACAGCGCTTTTTTAGCTTTCAAAAACCAATTTATCCTTATCAAAAGACAGCTTCATCTCATATTTGCCCTGCTGATTTTTTTCAATATAGCCTAATAATTCCAAAGCTTGAACAAAAATATCAGGGCGCTTTTGAGCGACTTCATCTTTTCTGCCGAATTTCAGCAGGAAAGCCGTCATGTATTTGAGGGCGTATTCGGGATTGACATCTCCAAGTAAATGGTAGAGCCGTTTTTGTTCTGCTGACAAAGGCAGCTTTTCTTTCAGCTTAAAAAAGTAGTTGGACAGTGTCAGACTATCTCTGGTAATGGTCGTTTTTTCAAGCAGCACAGCTGCATTGGTCTGATTAGTTAGACGTGTTTCAAAAGTCACAGCCAGCAGCTCCTGATAAAGAGGACTGCTGTCATCCACAAAAATCTGGCTGTCCAGTGTCAGACCATCCAGACTTTCCAAAAGCTCGAAGGCATTGCTGTAGCGCTTATTTTCCCGCAAAATATAGCCTGCCTGAACGTAATTTTCAATCGAGCGCTCCAAGTGCTCCTCCTGCGGAAATTCTCTTTTAATCTGGCGCAGAGTCACATCGTCATGCTCCTCCAGGTATTGAATGAGTTCTTGAAAAAACGGCTGGCGCGTTAATTTGCTGCCATTATAAATTTTAATCATCAAGCTCTCCTACATAAACTAAACGCTCAGACCGAGCCAGCTGGCTGGGATTAGTTCCCGCTTGATTTAAAGGCACAGCCAGCCCCAAATCATCGTAATAGGCCTGCCAGAAATCAGAAACAGGCTTTTCCTCATCGCCAAACTGCATGGGAATGGTCTCAAAAATCGGCAGAATCTCTGCAATATACTGCGAGCAGTAAAAAGCCTGATCTGTCGGGTAAAAACTTTCATTATAAGGTTTCCCCAAGTATTTTTGCGCCTCCAAAAGAACATTCTGACTGTCAATCTGCGGGTAGCGATAAACAAAAACACTTTGATCTGCGTCAGCTAAAAGCGCCGCTAAATCTTGTTTAATAACCCCGTCTTCTCCTGTTGCATGGTAAACCTCACCAGCTAAATAAATAGCAACATGATTATATTTTCCCGTTGCCGCCTTAATGGCCTGAGCTATATCAGACTGATCTGCCGTAAAAAGCAAGTCTCCGCTTTGTAAATCTTGAATTTTCATAGTTCTATTGTATCATAAAATAAACTGTTGGCAGAAAAAGCAATGCTGCTGCCATTCAGTGTTTTTACAAAGTAAAAAAGCCAAAACATACGTTCTAGCTTTCTTATCTATTCTACTATTATACTAAGCATTGAAACTTTCAGTCAGCTGAGGCACCACTTGTTTCTTACGCGATACAGCTCCTTCAAGAAAGGCATGATTATTTTCAAGCTTAAAATTGAAAGCTGCTTCAACCTTATCTGTGTTGGCACCCAAAGCTAAGATTTCTGAATTTGAGTTGACAATATCCGTAATCATCAAGACAAAATCGGAATAGCCATTGGCAGTCTGTGAAGCGGCAATCGCAGCTTCAATTTCGGCCTGACGGTCTAAAACTTCAGGAATATCAACTGTATTCACCTGTGCAACACGTACCTGATTGCCGTTCAACTCAAAGGTTTTAGCATCAATGTCAATCAATTCTTCCGCAGATTTGCTGGCCAAATTAGTTCCAGCCTTAAGCATCGCCAGACCATAGTCTTCCAAATTAACACCTGCGATTTTAGCCAACTCTTCGGCAACAGCCGGATCGCTGGCATGAGTTGTTGGTGACTTAAGAAGCAGGGTGTCAGAAATCAAACCTGACAGCATCAGCCCTGCAATTTCTTTAGGAATAGCCACATCATTTTCCTTATAAAGGCGGTAAACAATAGATGATGCAGACCCAACCGGCTCTAAGCGCATGTAGAGAGGATTTGCTGTTTCAAAGTTGGCAACACGATGGTGGTCAACCACTTCAATCACCTCAACATCACGAATATCAGCGATAGACTGCTGAAATTCATTATGATCGGTTAAAATGACTTGTTCTGCCCCTTCTGCTTTAGCAGACGTAACCACACGCGGTGCTTTAACACCAAAATAATCAAGTACAAAAGCTGTTTCTTCATTAGGAGCTCCAAGAGCAACAGCTTCAGTGTCAAAACCAAGCTGAGCTTTTAAATGAGCATAAGCAACTGATGAACCGATAGCATCTGTATCAGGATTTTGGTGACCAAAAACTAAAATTTTAGACATAATATTACCTCATTTTTGTTATTCATCTCATTTTACCAAATTTGATGCCATTAAGCAAAAGAAGCTTTAGTTGGGATATTGAAGGATTCCAGCTGTCGTTTAAGGAACACTAAAAAGACCGGAAATTGTCATTCCGGTCTCTTATAATCACTTATAAGCATAAAATATATCAAAGAACTTTTTTTGTCTTCAGACAGTTCCGCAGCAAAGCAGCTGGTCGCTGCTTTTTAGGCTGTCAGCATTGGCCTCTTAACCGTTGATTCTGCGTTTGTATTCTTCGTAAGTTTCTGTATGCATGAGTTCTTTAGCATTGCGGACGCGGTCCGGCGTCGGCGGCTTAACACCTTCCAGAGCATAAGGAATGCCCAGTTCACGCCACTTGAATACTCCCATTGTGTGGTAAGGCAGCACTTCAAAGCGTTCGACATTTTTCAAGGTCTTAACAAACTCACCCAGCTTAATCAAATCGTCATCGCGGTCTGTCAGACCGGGCACTAAAACGTGGCGAATCCAGACAGGTTTGCCGATATCAGATAAGTAGCGGGCACAGGCCAGAATCGTTTTGTTGCCGTGACCGGTAACAATCTTATGCTGTTTGGGATCGATTTCCTTGATATCCAAAAGCACCAGATCGGTTACTGCCATCAGCTTATTGTATTTTTCCAGATAGCTGGGTGTATTTCTGAAAGTAAGCGCACAGGTATCCAATGTTGTATGAATCCCTTTTTCCTTAGCCAAGGTAAAAAGGGCAATCAAAAAGTCAATTTGGAGGGTTGCCTCACCGCCGGAGACTGTGATGCCTCCCTTATCGCCCCAAAATCCCTTGAAACGCAAGGCTTCTTCCAAAACATCTTCGGCTGTTCTTTCTGTTGCTCTGTCATTGGTCAATGCCCAGGTATCTGGGTTGTGGCAGTACTGGCACCGCATTTGGCAGCCTTGCATAAAAACGACAAAACGCACGCCCGGACCGTCAACTGAACCAAATGATTCTGTTGAATGAACAAGTCCGGTTACTTTTCTATAATCAATTTCTTCTGTCATGATTTTCTTCCTTGTAAACGTTTTTCTTATTTTTATTATAACACTTTAAACAAAAAAAAGACTAACATTCTGTTTAGTCTTTTTCATCTTCTGCTTCTTCAATTTCACTCACCAGCAATTTCAGTTTGGTTATCCGACCGTCTTTAACCTTATCATTGATCAGCTCCAGATGTTTATTGTTGCTGTCAACAATGAAATGTTCTTTTTCATCCTGACTTGGAATGGTCCCGACACCGGTCAGGTAAAAGCCGGCAATCGTGTCAACATCATCACTTTCAAGGTCAGTTTCAAAATATTCATTGAAGTCATTAAGCGTCATCGTTCCAAGAACGATATAAGTATGGTCTGCAATCTCACGGACAGAAACCGCAGCCTTATCCGTTTCATCGTCAATTTCACCGACAATTTCTTCTAACAGGTCCTCAAGCGTCACCAAGCCTGCCACACCGCCGTATTCATCCAGCAGAATGGCCATTTGATTTTGGGTGTTTTTCAGAGCTGTCAAAAGGTCATTGACAAAAATAGTTTCCGGCACAAAAAGCGGCTCCTGCAAGATACGGCGCAGGTTGATATGATCAAATCCTTCTTTGAAACCGGCATCGAGCAGCCGTTTTGTATGGATAAGACCGATAATTTTATCCTTATCCCCGTCATAGACAGGAATACGGGAAAACCGTTCATTTAAAATAGCCTGAATAATATCACTGGTATCATCATTGATGTCTACCATGAAAGCGTCAGTCCGAGGCACCATGACTTCACGCGCCATCAGCTCATCAAGCGAAAAGACGCCCTGCAGCATTTCGATTTCATCGGCATCCAGCGTTTCTTCACTGTTTGTCAGCATATATTCGATTTCATCACGCGTCATTTTTTCATCGGCATCATCAAAAGTCATGGGCGTTATTCGGCTCAGCAGATTCGTTGAAGCCGACAGGAGCCAGACAAAAGGACTGACGAGTTTCCCCAGAAAAATAATAATCGGAGCTGAATAGATGGCCAGACCGTCCTTTAGATTCATGGCAATGCGCTTGGGATACAGCTCTCCTAAGACAATCGAAATATAGGTCAAAAACGCAAGGGCAATGACACTGCCTGCCGTTCGTGCGGTCGCCGAATTGCCAAACCATGAAGCAACTTCACGCCCCAAAGAATCCGCTAAACTTGCTCCGGATAAAAGGGTGATGAGGGTGATGCCAACTTGAATGGTGGAGAGAAAATGATTCGGTTTTTCTAAAACCTTCAAGAGACGGATGTACTTTTTTTCACCTTCTTCAGCTTTTTGTTCAACGCGCGCACGATTCAAAGATACCAGAGCCATTTCGGTGGCCGAGAAAAAAGCATTGCAAAGTGTCAAAATAAGCAGTATTAAGAATTGTAAAATTAAGGGTTGACTACCAGGGTCTTCCATTGGTTATTTTTCTCCTAAATGATATATAGTCAGTCTATTATAACATAATTTTATTTTTCTTGTGATACTCATAAACGCCGGCGATGAATTTGACGATTTCCTTGATAATAGCATAGGCCGGAACCGCAACTAACATGCCGACGAGCCCGGCAATATTGCTGCCCAAGACCAAAAGCACCATTATGGTCAGAGGGTGAATTTTCATAGCACTGCCAACCACACGCGGATAAACAATATTCCCGTCAATCTGCTGAAGAGTCATGATATAGATAATGGCAATAATCATTTTTTGAGGATCGCTGGCAACATAGGCTAAAACAACCGGTGTCAATCCTAAATAGGGACCGACATAAGGAACAACATTGGTCACTCCGGCAACCAAGGCAAAGAGAAAGGCGTACTGAATGCCCATGAAATGGTAGCCGATCAGGGCAAAGACGAAAATAAAGGCCGCGTCAATGGCAACACCGCTGATATAGCGTGAAATCGTCTTATTCATCTGTCCCATAAGCTTGCTGATATTATGCGTATCGTTTTTCAGAATGGAGCGTTCCAGCATGGGCAAAAGCCCTTCGCCATCTTTTAACAGATAGAATAAAACAACCGGTGTCAGAATCAAAATCATCACAGCATTTGTAATCATCGAAACGATACTGGAAACACTGACAGTCACACTGTTGAGAACATTTTCCAAAATATCCACATAAGACAGATTAAATTGTTTCAAAAGATCGTTAATGTCAATATTTTTAAAGGCCGGATTATCTTTCCATTCATTGACCAAATCCTGCAGTCCCACATAAATATTCTGACTGGCCGATATCAAGTCTGTCAGCTGATTGATCAGATTAGGAATCAAGCTGGTAATTGAGAAAACCATCAAAGATATTAAGGCTACAAAGATAATCAAGATGCCCCAAAGCCGTTTCATTTTAAAATGATTTTCTAAGAAGGTAACAATGGGATCGGTAATATAATAGAGAAAACCGCCCAGCAAGAAGGGCATAAAGAATGTCTTAGCAACACTGAAAAAAGGGCTGAGAAGACTTCCCATCTGCCGCCAGGTAAAAAGAATCAAGGTCAGCAGCAAAACTTCTACTGTCCAAAAAAATAGTCTGTTGTTCTTAAACATAATCCCTCCTTTTGCGCTTATTTTAACATATTTTTGTGTTATAATAAATAACAATTAAACGACAAAGAGGTAAAAGATGGCACTTATTTCAATGAAAAATGTAAGTTTAAAAAGACAGGGCAAGATGCTGCTGAGCAATCTGAACTGGCAGGTTAATCAGGGAGAACATTGGGCTATTTTGGGGCTCAACGGCTCCGGCAAGACAACCTTACTGAAACTGATTATGGCTGAATACTGGTCTTCCGACGGTCAGGTTGAAGTTTTAGGTACCAAATTCGGACAGGGAAGCATCCCCGATATGCGGACTAAAATTGGTGTCGTCGGCTCCTTTATTGCTGAGCGGCTGCCTAAAAATATGCTGGCTGAAAAAATTGTCCTGACCGGAAAATACAAATCCAGTATCCTCTATAAAGCTTACGGGGACAAAGAGCTGGACGAAGCGCGTGACATGCTGAAATCAATCGGCGGCGAGCACCTGCTTGGCCGTTCTTATGCCAACCTGTCACAAGGCGAAAAACAACTCCTCTTGATTGCCAGAAGCTTAATGGAAGAGCCGGAAATCATCATCTTAGATGAAGCAACGAGCGGGCTTGATCTCTTTGCCAGAGAAAAACTGCTCCAGCAAGTTGACCTGATTGCTAAACTGCCGCATTCTCCCCTAATTTTGTATGTCACCCACCATGCTGAGGAAATTACCGGCACCATGGATCATATTCTGCTTTTGAAGAAAGGCAAAATTGTTGCCCAAGGCAAAAAAGAAGACATCATCACCCAAGAAGTTCTGTCAAACTTCTACGATAACCATGTCAAGATTATTCCCATTGATGAGGAGCGCTTTTTTATCAAGCCGGAAGTGTAAAACTGTAATAGCGTTCAGTACACAGGGCTCAGGCAGCAAACATCATCGATCCCCCAGCCGGTTTCCGATGACTTTGTTTAGTGTCCGTTGAACTTTTTAAAAAATAATGCCTTAATTTTATTCCATATAGGCATTTGCCCATATTAAAAAACAGCAGGCTGTTTCTGGTTACAGACAGCCTGCTGTTTTTGATGCTGTTTTCAGCAAAACTTTTATAACTTCTCCACCATAACCAAAAACGGCGGGGTGTTGATTTGATTGACCGGCTGGTAGAGCATGGCTGTAAAGAGGTGCTGGTCCAGTTGACTGATGAAGTCAAGCACAGCATCTTTTTCCATGTCGCCTCCTGCATGCCCATAGTAAATCATGACAGACAGTCGGCCGCCAATTTCTAAGCGGTTTAAAATTTTTTCAACAGCAGCTAAAGTTGTGTCTGGCTTTGTAATCACAGATTTGTCCGCACTCGGCAGGTAGCCCAGATTGAAAATAGCTGCGCGGATGGGCTCAGAGACGTACTTATCCAGATTTTCATGACCGTCCAAGATTAGCTCTGCATTGGTGAGTTTCTGATTAGCCAAGCGTTCCTGAGTTTTAGCGAGAGCCTGCTCCTGCACATCAAAAGCATAGACTTTTTTAGCCAGCCTTGCTAAAAAGGCCGTATCGTTGCCATTTCCCATAGTCGCATCAACGGCGATACTGTCTTTATCTAAAACCTCTGCCAAAAACTCATGGGAGAGCTGAATGGGCTTGATCATGCCATCACCTCCGTCTTACATCCCTGATATGAATTTCGTCTTTCCATCTCCTCATCAATGGCGTTGAGGACTTCCCACTTGTTGAGGCTCCACATAGGTCCAATCAGCATATCGCGCGGTGCATCTCCTGTGATTCGATGAATAACAATATCTTTAGGAATAATTTCTAACTGGTCACAGATAATATTGACATACTCGTCTTGGCTGAGCAGCTGCAGGCGTCCCTCGTGGTAGTCACGCTGCATGCGGGTATTGGTCATGAGGTGCAAAAGATGAAGCTTGATGCCGTTAATATCATTGTCCGTCACACAGCGGCGGACATTTTCAAGCATCATCTCATGGGTTTCACCGGGCAGGCCGTTGATGAGATGGGAGACAATTTCTGCTTTGGGCGCTAACTGCCGCAGACGCTCAACCGTCTCCACATACAGGTCATAGCTGTGCGCCCGATTAATCAGCCGCGAGGTCTCTTCGTAGGTTGTCTGCAGTCCCAGCTCAACTGTCACATGCATCCGTTCAGAAAGCTCTGCTAAATAAGCAATCGTCTCATCGGGCAGACAGTCCGGACGCGTTCCAATGTTAACACCAATCACTCCCGGTTCATTGATTGCTTGCTCATAGCGTTCACGGATAACCTCCACTTTGTCATGGGTATTGGTGAAATTTTGAAAATAAACCAAGTACTGCTTGACCTCTGGCCACTTGCGGTGCATAAAGTCAATTTCCTTGTAAAATTGGTCGCGAATAGGCGCTTCCGGTGCCACAATCGCGTCACCAGAACCGGATACCGTACAAAAGGTACAGCCGCCATGGGCCACCGTGCCATCACGGTTAGGACAGTCAAAGCCGGCATCAATAGGCACTTTAAAGATTTTTTCGCCAAAAAGCCGGCGATAGTAAGCATTTAAAGTATTGTATCGTTTTTCCATATTTTCATTATAACATTTTCATTTATTTTATATAAGGACTGTGGTGCAGGTGCTGGAAGGTTGAGTGATCACATTCAACAGCTGACTCCACAATATGATAGGTCTGAAACAGATGATGAACGCGGTCTTTTAACAGCTGCTCATTGCAATCAGGAGCAACCAGCAGATGAATCATGGCAATATTTTTGCGGCCGTCTAAGGACCAAAGATTGAATTGATTGATGGCCTGAACCCATTCCAAGGCCAAAATTTCCCTTTCTAACTGCTGGACATCACAATTCCCGGGAGCATGCTCCAAAAAGACAGATAGGTTTCTGATAAACTTAGGCAGGGCCTGGCTCAAAATAAAGAGCGCAATCGCCACAGACAAGAGCGGATCAAGAATATACCAGTCCGTCACTCTCAAAACCAGAGAAACAATAATAACAGCCACCCAACCCAGAATATCTTCAAGAAAATGCAGGCTTAAAACGGACTCATGCTCAGATGCTTCCCCGTTTAAAACACGGCTGGCCACAATATTGACTGCGATAGCAACCAGACCAAGGATCAGCATCCCATTGTAGTTAACTGGCTCAGGATGCATTATTTTTTGAACATTTTCAAATAAAACCAAGCCAGATCCGATAATAAGAATAACAGCGGTCATTAAAGCACCCAGGAGACTGAAACGCCAATAACCCAGCGTATATTTATAGTCACTCCTGCGCTTGGATAAACGCTCAAAATAATAAGACAGACCAATAGCCACGGCATCGCCAAAATCGTGAACAGAATCGGCCAAAATAGCGCTGGAATTAAAAATACCGCCGAAAATCATCTCAATAATGGCAAAAACAAAATTGGACATAAAAGCGATAAAAATGCGAGTGCTTGACTGATTGGATAAGTGGTGATGATGCTCATGGTGGGAGTGCTTATGCACGTTCATAATAGCTCCTTTCAATTTGTTAGCAGCTTTGCGGCTAAAGCCGCTAAAGCTGCTCCGCAAAGTCCTAGGGGACTTTTAAATTTATTTTTTTTATACTGTTTTGCTATATTGACTTTATTATAACACGAAGTATTGTGATTGCCTGATTTTTTTAGCAAAAAGAGCTGTTTCACAGATACCTCTACCGTATCATGAACAGCTCTTCTAGATTATTAAGACTAATTTTCTGCTACTTCTGCCGGCCTTGAAAGCGCCATTCAAAGCGTTTTTGATCGTAAAAAGGATAGACAAAGGCTGCAACAGCAGCGGCAAGCAGCCAGCCTCCCACTATGTCAGAAGGGTAATGAACTCCCAAATAAATCCGTGACAGAGCTGTTAAGACCGCCAAAAGAATCAGTATTGCCTGTGCAATCCGTTTAAACTCTCCTTTTGTTATCCGCTGCTGAACAATAAAAGCCAAGCTCAAGGCAACAATCATGGTCGATGCCGCATGCCAGCTCGGAAAGGACGGTCCCATCGGTTTTTCAACGAGGTAGTAAAGGTCGGGTCTTGCACGATGATATAAATATTTAAAAGCTGTTGACAAAATGCCCATTAAAACAAGATTGCCAGCTAAAAAGTAAGCTTCTGCCTTCCATTTTTTCCAAAAATAAAAGATCAAGGCGATGAAAAAGACATAGGCAAAAACATAAGCTTCATGTCCCAGCTGAGTTACCGCTTTAAAAAACATCGTTGCGCCTTTAGGCAAATCGCCGCGTATTGCCTCCTGCACACTGCTGTCAAAAACCTTTAAAGCATCAGGATAAAATTTAACCGCATAGCCCAGCAGCAAAAAGAGTAAGGCAGCAAAAGAAGCTCCCAAAAGATAAAATTGTTTATTTTTCATGAATTCTATAAGTTTTTAAAATCGGCTTGGCCGCTGCATAAATAACAGCAAAGCTGACTGCAAAAATAACTCCTTCAAGAAGATTAAAAGGAATAACCATATTGACTAAGTATTTCCCAACACCAATGAATTTAGCGATGTCAAATCCGGCAAACTTGGCATAAAGCGGAATGGCATAGATATAGTTCAAAACAACCATAACCGCAGCCATGGCAACTGTTCCGACAGCACTGGCAATGACAAATGCTTTTGTTTCTTCCTTATTTTTCCAAATAAGACCAAAAGCTAAAACAAAGACACCAAGCGCTGCTATATTCATCGGCAGACCAATGATGCCGCCGGGTCCGCCATTATCCAGTAAAAGCTTGAGCAGACTTCTCACAAAGAGAATGGCAAAGGCACTCCGTAAATTAAACAGCACCAAGCCCAATAAAATCGGAATGATACTAAAATCAAGCTTCAAAAAATCAACACCCGGAATAATGGGAAAGTTGAAAATCATGAGCACAAAAGAAAGTGCCGATAAGATCGCAATAATAGCTAAGCTTTGTGTTTTTTTCATAAAAAAATTCCTCCAATTTTTACAAATCGAAAGAAGCTGCAAAGAGTATCAATGCCAAGCGCAAAAACCCTTTGTCTTCTCCCATCCAGACTTTACTGTCGGTTGTGGAGTTGCACCACATCAGCTTTGCGCTCGCGGACTTCTGATAATTAACATCTACTCTTACCCTGTCGCAATAGCACTGTTTTAAGTTAGCAGCTAAGCAAACAGAAAAAAATAAATCATTCAGCTATCAGTCACCGCCGGTCGGGAATTGCACCCTGCCCTGAAGACACTTCTAGCATATCAAAAAACAGCCCTAATAACAAGTACTCTTTCTTAATTCCGGAAAATTCTTCAAAGACCGCTTGTTTTGCTCAGACAAAAAGCTAAGACTGCTAATCAGACATTCCCAGACAAACTATCTGCCAGACTTAAAGAAACAAAAGACAGATGAGCCTACTTCAATTTGTCGGTAGCGTAAGTATGGCTAAGCTCCAAACCAGTGAACTGCTGCTGACGGAGAGCTTCATAGACTATCATGCAGACCGTATTTGACAGATTGAGGCTTCGGACATGCTGATCGTTCATCGGAATACGCAGGGCTTTTTCAGCGTGCTCACGCATAAACGTTTCCGGCAGCCCCTTGTCCTCACGGCCAAACATAAAATAATGCGTCAGTCCATCATCATAATGCTCATCCGAATACGTTTTTTCAGCAAACTTGGTAATCAGATGCAGCTTGCCTAAGCAGCTGTCCATAAACTCCTCAAGACTGTCATACAGATGCACGTCCAGTTTGTCCCAATAATCAAGACCGGCTCGCTTCATTTTCTTATCATCAATCGGAAAGCCCATAGGACGGATAATGTGAAGAGGACTGTTGGTAGCTGCACAGGTACGGGCAATGTTGCCGGTATTGGCAGGAATCTGCGGTTCAAACAGGACAACATGATTTTTGCCTGAAGCGTGAGCCTGATTTTCTTTTTCCAATGTTTCAATATTCATCTTATACTAACTTTCTGCTGGTCTATTTATTCCAAAAAAAGAACCACGAAACCCGGAGTCATGCTCAGCAGGTAACGTGGTATGTGGGGCCTCATTATCTTAAATCATAACAGGTTTGATTTAAAACAATGAGTAGCTTGGTATATAGTATAACACTTCTGTCAAAGATGTCAATAAAATGTTAGAAAAAATTTAAGATTTTTTTCAGAAAAAACGAACTGCTTTTCAAATAGAACAGCAGCCCTCTTCCTTTCCGTTTTTCTTTTGAATTTCCATAGAAAACTAGTGCATTTTCTCCTGAAAAGAGGTATGATAGTTATTATAATTTGGAGGTAAATCATGAAAATTATTGTCGTTGGCGGCGGTAAGGTCGGAAAGGCTCTCTGTCGCTCACTTGTTGATGAAAAGCACGATGTTATTCTCATTGAAGAAAATGAAACTGTGCTTAATCATGTGACAAAACGCCTTGATATTATGGGAATCGTTGGCAATGGTGCTAATTTCAGAATTTTGGAGCAGGCTGACGTTCGAAACTGTGATATTTTCATCGCTATTACAGATAAGGATGAAGTAAACATGGTAGCAGCTGTGCTGGCCAAAAGAATGGGAGCTGCAGAAACGATTGTACGGGTTCGCAACCCTGAATATTCCAATACTTATTTTAAAGACAAAAACTTTCTTGGTTTTTCCCTGGTCGTCAATCCGGAACTGCTGACAGCCCGTTATATTGCCAACATGGTTGATTTCCCAAATACGCTGTCTGTAGAACATTTTGTCAATGGCCGTGTCATGCTGATGGAATTTAAAATCGTAGACACCAACAAGCTCTGCCAGATGTCCTTGAATCAATTCCGCAAAAAATTCAGCAACATTGTGATTTGTGCTATTGAGCGCAATCACGAATTGATTATTCCTGACGGAGACGATATCATTCAGCCTGATGACAAAATTTTTGTAACCGGTAATCGTAGGGACATGATTCAGTTCCATAACTTTGTTAAAAACAAGGTCATCAAGAGTTTGATGATTATCGGAGCCGGAAGAATTGCCTATTATCTGCTCAATATCCTCAAAACGACAAATCGTCATCTGCGGACTAAAATCATTGAAGTCGATCCTAAAAAGGCCGAACTCTTCAGTCAGGAATTTCCTCACATTCACGTTGTTCAGGGGGATGGCACGGCTAAGGATATTCTTTTGGAAGAAAGTGCTGCCAACTACGATGCTATTGCTACTCTGACCGGTGTTGACGAAGAAAATATTATTGCATCCATGTTTTTAGAAACTCTGGGCGTGCAGAAAAATATTACCAAAGTCAACCGTACCAGTCTTCTTGAAATTATTAATCCCGAACAGTTTTCAAGTATTATTACACCTAAAAACATCGCAGTGGACTCCATGATGCACTTTATCCGCGGACGCGTTAATGCACAAGATTCTAACCTGGACGCTCTGCACCATGTGGCTAACGGCCGAATTGAAACCTTGCAGTTTGAGATCCGTCAGGCTAATAAAATGGCCGGCAAAACCTTGTCCAATCTAAAACTTAAAAGCGATGTTTTAATAGCTGCTATTATTCGCCGCGGAAAGACTATTTTCCCAACCGGTGATGATGTGTTTGAAGTCGGTGATAAAATCGTTGTTATCACACTGCGCAAGAATATCACCCATATCTATGATTTATTGAAGAGGTAAGCTATGAATAAAAGTATGGTACGCTTTCTCTTATCAAAATTACTGCTGATTGAAGCTGCGCTTCTTGCTGTCCCCTTGCTTGTTGCTCTTATTTATCAGGAAGACCGAACAGTTATATTCAGTCTTTTAGGCACTATGGCTATTCTGGTTCTTCTTGGAAGCCTCGGTATTATTTTTAAACCTAAAAACCAGCATATTTATACCAAGGAAGGGCTGCTGATTGTTGCTCTTTGTTGGGTACTTTGGTCCTTCTTTGGAGCACTGCCCTTTGTTTTTACCGGTCAGATTCCCAACATCATTGATGCTTTCTTTGAAGTCAGCTCAGGCTTTACAACAACAGGGGCTACTATCTTGCCCGATGTGTCTGTTTTATCTCACTCACTGCTGTTTTGGCGCAGTTTTACTCACCTTATCGGCGGGATGGGAGTGCTGGTTTTCGCTCTTGCCATTATGGAAAACAGCAAAAACAGCCACTTAGAAGTCATGCGAGCGGAAGTTCCGGGGCCTGTATTTGGCAAGGTTGTCTCCAAACTTAAAGACACCGCTCAGATCCTCTACATTATCTATTTGGCCATGTTTACGATTTTTGCTGTTGTTCTTTGGTTTGCAGGCATGCCGCTGTACGACAGCCTGGTCACAGCCATGGGAACTGCCGGAACCGGCGGATTCACTGTTTTCAATGACAGTATTGCCCACTACAACAGCCCACTGATTACAAACCTGGTTTCAATAGGTATGCTGGCTTTCGGTGTCAACTTTAACCTGTATTATTTGCTGCTGATGCGCAAGTTTAAAGCCTTCTTTGGCGATGAAGAACTAAGAGTTTACATCGGCATTGTTGTGGTTTCAATCCTCTTAATCTGGCTAAATATCGGCGGACTCTTCGACACAGCGGCAAAAGGTTTGGAAATTTCCTTCTTCCAAGTTTCGGCGGTTATCACAACGACCGGATTTGGGATTACTGATTTGACCGTCTGGCCGCTGTTTGCTCAATTTATTTTGCTCCTTTTGATGTTTATCGGAGGATCGGCCGGTTCAACAGCCGGCGGCTTTAAAGTTATGCGGGCTTTGATTCTGTCAAAGACTGCTAAAAATCAAGTTCTTTCAAGCCTCTATCCTAATCGGATGATGTCTTTGCATATCAACCATCAGCCGCTTGATAAACGGATACAGCACAGTGTTCTTAAGTATCTGACGGTCTACCTTGCTATTTTTATCGGCTTAGTCTTTATTCTGACACTTGACAGCAACAAGTTTATGGTCGTTGTCAGTGCGGCTGCCAGCGCCTTTAATAACATTGGACCGATCTTAGGTACAGATAAAACGTTCGCTATCTTCAGCCCCTTTTCAAAATTAGTGCTGTCATTTGCAATGATTGCGGGACGGCTGGAAATTTACCCAATGCTGCTGCTCTTTATTCCAAAGACATGGTCTAAAACCTAGCAACAGCTCTCAATAATAGAAAAACCCTCATTAGGAAGCATACCTTAGTGAGGTTTTTTCGTTTTACAGCTGATTGGCATTAAGGGTTTTAAAGCAGGCTAAATCCGCTTAAAATTATTATTAAAAACGGGCTTTAGCCGCAATGCCTGAGGCTGCTTAAGAAAGCAAAAGCAGGATTATTTTAGTTTTTCTTATTGTTTCTGCGCAAGGTAAAATGATCCGGCACCGGATCCTGACCGCCCCTTACAAAGGGATGGCAGCGCAAAATTCTGGCAATCCCCATCAAGACACCTTTTAAACCATGCTTTTCAATCGCTTCTATCATATAAGCCGAGCAGGTAGGGCGATAGCGGCAGGAAGCAGGAAAAGCAGGTGAGATAAATTTCTGATAGAATCTGACTGGCGCAATGAGCACTTTTTTCATTTGCGTGTTTGAGTAACAGCCGCATTGTAGAGCTGACTGATTTCCTTTTTATTTAATCGTCTTGACTCTCCCGGACGCAGTCCTGATAAATCCAGTGTGCCAAAACGTGTCCGTGACAGCTTATCAACTGTTAAACCCACTGCTTCAAACATCTTTTTCACTTGATGATTGCGCCCTTCATGGATAGTCAGTTCAACAACTGAGCGGTTCTTTTGCCTGTCTGTTTTTAGGATATTGTATCGAGCCGGTTTGGTGGTTTTACCGTCAATAAGGACACCGCGTGTTAAAGGCCGCAGGTTGTCCTTATCCGCGATTCCTTTCACGCGCGCCACATATACCTTATCAATTTCATTGCGCGGATGAATCATTTTATCGGTGAAATCACCGTCGTTTGTCAAAATCAAAAGTCCTGACGTATCCCAATCCAAACGCCCGACAGGATAGATTCTTTCTTTAACTTGGGGCAGCAAATCAATAACAGTCTTGCGGCCCTTATCATCAGATACGCTGGAAATCACACCGCGCGGCTTATTGAGCAAGTAGTAAACTTTTTCCTCGTTATAAATAGGCTGGCCGTCAATTTCAACTCTGTCACCTGATTTGACAGTCGTTGCCAGTTCAGTGACCGTTTGGCCGTTAAGGGTCACAAGGCCTTGTTTGATCAGCTCTTCAGCCTTACGGCGGCTGGCTACTCCTGCATGTGCAATATATTTATTAATTCTCATTTTCTTCCTTTGCTTCTTCAAGCGCTTCTTCTTTATTGCTAAAAAGCGTAAATTCTTCGTCTTTTAATTCAATACCGGAAGCATCCGGCAGCTCTTCCAGGCTGTTGATTCCCATATAATCCAAGAAATAGTCCGTCGTCACGTAAAGGTTGGGCCGTCCCAGTACTTCTTTTTTCCCATTTTCACGGATTAAATCAAAGGCCTGAAGCTTAGAAATAGCACCGCTGGAATTAACTCCCCGGATATCATCAACTTCAATGCGAGTAATGGGCTGTTTATAAGCGATAATCGACAGCACCTCAAGACTGGCTCTGGACAGGCTCTGATTGATAGGTGTTTTGGAGTACTGGCGCAAAAGTTCGGCGTAATCCTTTTTAGTAACCAGTTTATAAGTTTTTGAAGACTCCATCAGACAAAGAGCAGAATTTTTGTCCGCTTCATATTTCTCAGCCAGTTTCTCCAGCTGCTGAAGCAGCGCCGGAACAGGCACATCCAGCAGAGCAGCCAGCTGACGCAAACCAAGCCCGTCCTCGCCTGCCACAAAGAGCAGTGCTTCTATCTTTGACAGAAGGGTCATGTAGTTTCCTTTCTTAAAATGATATCACTAAAATTATGCTCCTGCCAGACAGAAACACGGTGTACCTTGATTAGCTCCAAAGTTGCTAAAAAGATGGTAATCATCTCGTTAACTGAAACGGCTTCTTTAAACAGGAGTGACAAATTCGTCTCTTTTTGACTGGCGACTTTTTCTTCAACCACCAGCATCATATCTTCGATACGGTAATCATCGCTGTCAATTGTTGTATGACTGTTTTTGATTTCTTCCTGTTTTTCAGCCATTATCTTTGAAAAGGCCAGAAAGATATCTACAACTGATTTATCCTGGCGAAGCTCGACATCATCATAAATCAGTTCTACTTTTGGCTTGGAAAAATACTGCGCCCGCTCACTGTGCTTAAGCGCCAGCTGCTCGCCTAAAAGTTTATAAGTCCGATATTCCTCAATTTGCTGCAGCAGCTGCAGCTCCGGATCTTCCTCAGACTCGGTCATTTCGACAACCTTAGGCAGCAGCTTACGGCTTTTAATCAGCATTAACTGACTGGCCATCACCATATATTCTCCCGCTACTTCAAGCTTCATCGCCTGCAGTGTCGCAATATAAGCCAGATACTGCTCAATAACGTCAACGATTGGAACATCATAAATATCAACTTCATATTTAGAGACCAAATGCAAGAGCAAGTCCAAGGGCCCCTCAAAATCTTTTAATTTAATATCCATCAGTTTTTAAAATACTTTTCCAATGTTACAGGACTTTTAAGACCCAGATGCTTAGCCAAATCCATCATACTGACTCCCTTATTTTTAGCTTTGATAATATATTGCTCCCGCAATTTCTGAGCTGTCATTTCTTTAAGATCTACAGCCGCCAAATAATGGCTCAGTTTGTTAAACAGCCACTGGCGCGAATAAGGCTCTCCCTTATTATCAAATAAATAGACAGCTCCTTCCTCTTTTTCGGGCAGGTGAGACAGCAGCCGTTCGGACAGTTCCAAAACTCTCCTTGATTGGCCGCTCATCACCGTCAGTACCTGAAAATCCAAAGCTATATTTTCCCATTTCAGCCGGGCAATTTCACTTGGAGAAAGTCCTAATTCCGCAATTAAAAGAGCAATAAGCTGGCCTGTTCGGTCGTAAGTTTCCTCATAAAGAACAGACAGATCCATTTCTTTGTAAGCAGGCCTTGCAAGAGGCAGCTTTTCTTTATTTTTAATTTTATAAAAATGGTCCAGTTTCTCATGCTCATACAAAAAGAAGAGAAATTGATTGACAGCTGAAATTTTACGCTTTTTTGCTGAAACTTTTAAGTCTGCCAAGGACTGCTCATAGAGCTTAAGCTTGTTTGGGCTGATTTTCCCTTCAGTAATCTCTGCAAATTGCTGCAGGTCATAGAGATAAGATTTTTGTGAATTGGACGATAAGGATTTGCTGGCGATAAATTCTGGAATAAGTGTTATCATTTTTTTGTCAGTGTGTATTCGTTTGTAAATTCATGAAGTAAACTGTTCAGTGCCTTCAAAATAACTTTTCGTGTAATGATGCCTAAAAAAGTACCGTCTGCTTCAACGACCGGCAGAAAATTAGCATCCACTAATTTGTGCATCACCTCTGTCAGATCAGCATCAGACCCCACAGTCGCATAGCTGCCGTTAGTCATATAAGAAATGTCCAGAGCGGCCAGCTTTTCATCATCGATATCTTCTTCCTGCTGATACCTGATAATATCTGACATACTGATGGTGCCAACGTATTTTTTATCTTTGGTAATGACAGGCACCCGCGAAAAGCCGTTATTAGCAAGAAGGAGCATGACATGAGCCGTATTATGGGTATCAATAAAGATTGCCAGCTCTTCAGCCGGAGTCAGATCATTTTCCAAAAGCGGTTTTAAGAAGTTTTCAAATTCTTTTGCTATCATCGTTTTATTTCCTGTGAGAGTGCTGGGTAGATTTCATGATCACGTGTGAAATAATCTACTCGGATGCTGTCCTTATTAAAACGTACTTTAGCATAAAGACGCTCATTAATATCGCCGCGCGGCTGAGAAACACTGCCCGGATTGATAAAGACTGTTTTGCCGTTTTTCCAGACAGCTGGTCTGTGAAGGTGCCCATAGGTACAAATATCCGCATCTTCTTCCTGTGCCCAAAGGTCCAGACGTTCAAAACCAAAATTGATGCTGAACAAATGCCCATGCGTCTGAGCGATTGTTAAGTTAGGCAGCTCTGTCACAAGAGAATCCGGATACTCCCCGAAATCACAATTGCCGCGGACCACCTGAATCCCTTCCCAGATCGGATCACTCGCCGGCAGCTCAGAGTCGCCGTTATGAAAAATAGCATCTGCCTTGCCTAAATAGCGTTCTTTTATTTCTTTTACGATTTGCCGATCACCATGCGAATCACTCATGATAATCAATGTGCCTTCTGCCATGCCGGGAATACCTCCATAAGCTTTTTAACAGCTTGTCCTCTGTGAGAAATGTCATTTTTTTCCTGAGCCGAGAGCTCCGCTGCGGTCTTTCCGCTCTCTCCTACAATAAACAGCGGATCGTAGCCAAAACCATTGCTGCCTTTAGGTTCCATTCCAATATAACCCGGCCAGTCTGCTTCAACCACTAAACTTTCCTTATCAGGAGCAGCAACCACTAAGGCCGTATGAAAGTGAGCCGAACGATCTTTAAGCTCAAAGACCATAGCTAATTCATGCAGGAGCTTGGCATTATTCTTTTGGTCTGTCGCATCAGGCCCTGAAAAACGGGCTGACCAGACACCCGGCAGGCCGCCTAAGATATCTACCTGCAGACCAGAATCATCAGCCAAGACCATCTTACCTGTCAGTTGAGAAATCGTCTCTGCCTTAAGGCGGGCATTTTCTTCAAAAGTTAAACCCGTTTCTTCAACTTCAGGAAGTTCAGGATACTGATTAAGGTTTTCAACTTTAAGTCCCAGCTTAGCAAACATCTGGCTGAATTCTTTAGTCTTTCCTTCATTGCGGGTTGCAATCAGAATGCTGTCTCCAAGGTCAGCAGAGTGATCAGCCTCTCCGCCAAAAAATTCACTGACTATCAAGCCTTCTTGGGGCAGGCAGACCAAAACCAATCGGTCTTCTTCTGTAACCAGTATAGCTCCCTTATGGCTGCTGGCCTTATAGGTATGCTGCTGATCATTGATAATTTCTAAAAGAAACTGAACCAAGGCCATACCGGAAGCAATTTTAACAACCGTCAGCGTCAAAAAGCTTCCCTCATCCAACAGGCTTCTGAGATTTTGCTCAAGCAAGGCATAGGTTTTTTCTGCCTGTTCTTGATAATAAGTTGATGAGTTTTCCTTGGAATATTGAGCGATAAACCAGTTTTGCTCATCTTTGTATTCATATAGTTTTTGCTTCATAAGCTAACATGCTCCACTTCAATAGGCAAGGGCAGCCAATCATCAGCAATTTCCTTAAAGCTGGCAGTACTGGCCGTTGTATAAAAACGATGGTCCAGATTTTCTAAACTGCGGCTGCGGTTAATTTCAAAATAATTCAGCAGCACAGAGATATCACGGACACATTCTGCTCCGCTGTCAATCAATTTGACTGAAGGACCCATAACATTTTGAATAATAGGCTTTAAAAGCGGATAATGGGTACAGCCCAGTACAAGTGTATCTACTTTGCCGGCCAAAGGAGCCAGATTTTCATAAACAATTTTTTTAGCGACACTTGAGTGAATCTCATTAGACTCGACAATCGGAACAAACTTGGGGCAGGCCAGGCTGGTCACACTCATCTGCGGTGACAAGTCCAGAATCTTCTTCTCATAAATATTCGATTTAATAGTCATCGGTGTCCCGATAATACCGATTCTGCCGGACACAGTAGACTTAATCGCCGCGCTTGATCCCGGCAAAATCACGCCCAGAACGGGAATGTCAAGCTCTTCCTTGACCTCTTCCCAAGCGACAGCTGTCGCTGTATTGCAGGCAAAAACAATCATTTTGACGTTTTTAGTCAAAAGAAAATTTACCAATTCCCATGTATATTCCTTAATTTGCTCAGCCGGACGCGGTCCGTAAGGAGCACGCGCTGAATCCCCGATATAGACGACTTCTTCGTGGGGGAGCTGACGCATAAGTTCGCGCACAACGGTCAAACCTCCTACGCCGGAATCTAAAAAACCAATAGGTCTGTTATCCATAGCTATCTTCTTTCTAAAATAAGACTAGGAAAACCCAGTCTTATAAAAGATTTATTTCTTCTTTTTAGCCTTTGCTTTAGCTGCTTTTTGCTGTTTGTTCACTTGACGGACAACTTGCTGCACCTTGGCTTCACTTGGTTTTTGTCCCATCTGGCTCATCATATTGCGAATAACATCTTCATTGAGCGGCGGATTTTCTTCCAAATATTTCTCCATTTGCTTGCGAGCAATAAAAGTACCTCCGACAAGTCCTGCCAGCAAGGCAATAATAACTAATAAAATCCAAAGAAAAGTGTTCATTTGTGTTCTCCTAAATTTTTTACATGAATATTATATCAGATTTGAAACCCTTTCACAAATAAAATTGCATGAAAGAACTGAGAGCAAAAACCTGCACTTTCGTGCTCTGACTCTCAAATCATCAAGCTTCAAAATTAAAGCCATAAAGCGTTGCAAAATAATCCTCAGGCGTTTCTGCACGGCGAATCATTTTTGCTGACCCGTCTTCCTGAAAGAGAATTTCAGCCGAGCGCAGGCGGCCGTTGTACTGATAGCCCATGGAAAAGCCATGTGCGCCCGTATCATGAATAATCAGCGTATCCCCCACACGTGCTTTGGGGAGCTCCCGCTGTTTAGCGAATTTATCGTTATTTTCACACAGACTGCCGACAACATCTACCGTTTCTATCTCTCCGTCAGGATTGCTGATGTTGGTGATATGATGATAAGCATCATACATGGCCGGACGAAGCAGATTGACAGCACTGGCATCGACACCGACATAGCGGCGGTAAGTATCTTTCAGGTGGAGAACCTTGGTGATAAGATGCCCGTGGGAGGCCAGCATAAAGCGTCCTAGTTCAGTGAAAATCCGGACTTCTCCCAGACCGTTGGGGACAAGAATCTGATCAAATTTTTGATGGATCCCTTCGCCGATAACCGCAATATCATTTTGCCTGTCAGCTGGTGAATAATCAATACCGATTCCGCCTGACAGATTGATAAAGTCAAGACTGATACCTAAGGTATCTTTAAGCTCCACTGCTAATTCAAACAATTGCCCGGCTAAGGTCGGATAGTAATCATTAGTGACGGTATTGGATGCCAAAAAAGCATGCAACCCAAACGACTTAACACCTTTTTCTTTCAAATCCTGATAGCCTTGAAAGAGCTGCTCTTTTGTCATCCCAAATTTTGATTCTTCAGGATGATCCATAATGTCTGTTCCCAGCGCAAAAACACCGCCCGGATTATAACGAAGCGAAACCGTTTCCGGAAGACCTGCTGCATCTTCCAAAAAAGCAATATGCTCATAAGCATCCAGATTGATCGTCGCATTGATCTGACGCGCTAAACGAAATTCTGATGCCTTGGTATCATTGGACGTAAAGCTGATAGCAGAACTGTCAAAATGCAGTTTGTCAGCCATTTGCAGTTCAACATCCGTTGCACAGTCAACACCGCAGCCTTCTTCCTGTAAAATTTTCAGGATAGTCGGATTAGGGGTCGCTTTGACAGCAAAAAATTCCTTAAAACCTGGATTCCAGGCAAAAGCCTTATTGACAGCACGGGCTGTCTCACGAATCCCTTTTTCATCATAAAGATGAAAAGGGGTTGGAAACTGTGCTGTTATCTTATCTAACTGTTCTTTTGAAATAAAAGGTGTTTTCATAGCATCTCCCAATTAATATTTCTATCATTATACCATAAAAAAGAACCGGGCAAAACTTCTGTTTCCCGGTTCCCCTTTCATCTGCCTTATTAAATGGCTCTAACTGTCAGGTCCCTGCCGAAGAACATACAGCTTAATAAGCAGGCTAAAAGGCCGGAACTGCTGTTCCGGCCTTGCTGTTTTAATCATTTCTGCCAAAGATACGCAGTAAATTGAGGAATAAATTGATAAAGTCTAAGTAAAGATTGAGTGCCATCGACACTGCCCAGCCGTCACCGACATTGCCGCCAGTATATTCGTAAACACGTTTAATCATCTGATTATCATAAGCAATGAGACCCGAGAAAATCAGTACTGAAAGAATGCTGATAATATAGCTCATAGCTCCGCTGCCAATGAAGATATTTACCACACTGGCAATAATGATACCGATTAAGGCAGCTATCAAAGCCTTAGCCATACCTGACAAATCTTTTTTCACTGTCACACCGATAAGTGACATGGCAAAGAAAACAGCGGCCGATGAAACAAAAGCCTGCAGAACTGTCGTCTGCGTATAAAGAGCAATGATAAAGCTAAGCGTAAAACCGTTTAAGGCCGAATAGGTAAGAAACAGCGGCAGGGCTGCAGGACTGTTCTTACGGGCGGCATTGCTTGCGATAAAGACAAGAGCCAATTCTCCAAAAATAGCCAGATAATAAATCCAGGAAGCATTTGTCATGATAGCTATCATATTGTCCTGAAAAACATAGAGCATCAGATAAGAGACTAAGGCTGACAAGCCGATTCCCATTCCGACCAGACCGTAAATTTTCGCAAAGAAACTGTTAATTTTACTGTCGCCTTGCGTATAGATTGTATTGTTATCCATGTGTTACTTCTCCTAAATTTTTAATGATTGTGACTGCCCAAAAACTTGCGGCGCAGGATACGGCGCTTCTGCCATTTGTTGCGCAGAGGCGTTATTGCTTCCTTAACAGCCCAGTACTTATCAACCATGGTTACGATATATCCTTCTTTATAGCGGGGCGGAGCAATCGTAGCCCCCCACATATGCTTTAAGATAATATCCTCTTCTCTTTTATTGAGCTTGGTCACTTTGCGGGCATTTTTGACAGCGATTCTAGGGTGAACCCACGCGTGTCCTTTATTAAATTTGGTATCGCGCCAGTCATAATAAAATAAATCGTGCAAAAGCCCTCCGCGAGCCGTACTTCTGGCATCCCAGCCAAACTTTCTGGCAATTTTATAACTGGTATAACTGACATTAATGGAATGCTCGGAACGTGTCGAATGCTGATGCTGAACAATCCCATCCAGCTTTTTAAAGCGCGGATGATCAATTAAATGTCCGACCAGTTTCATGAATTCTTCGTCCTGTTCGTATTTCTTCATGACTGTCACCTCTTTATTTATTATACCATACCAGCTTAAATTAAGCTAAAAATAATTACAGCGGCAGCGATGGCAACATTCAGACTTTCTGCCTGACCGGGCATATCAATATGTGCTAAAACATCTGCCTGCTCAGCCATTTCGTAAGAAATTCCCTGCCCTTCATTTCCCATGATAAGCGCAAAGTTTTCTTGCTTATCTAACTCTCTGTAATCCAGTGAATTTTCCGACAGCGTCGTTGCGATGGTTAGCGTTCCGACCTCTTTCAGGAGTGCCATCACATCTGACAAATTAACTCTGTAAACAGGGAGATGAAAATGGCTGCCCTGCATGGAGCGAAGTGTTTTTAAATTGTAGATGTCGACCGTCTTTTCGGAAATAAAAACAGCATCAAATCCTGCCGCATCAGCCGTTCGAATCATAGTACCTACATTTCCGGGATCCTGAACGTCTTCTAAAAGCAAGTATTTCCCGCGAAGATTTTGCGGCAGCTCCCGCCTTGGCAGAGCTATCTCAGCAACAATTCCCTGAGGTGTTTTTGAAGATGACAGGTCTTTTAAAACATCTTCCGAAACCATAAAGACATTAGCCAAGCCCTCAGTCCGAAAAGCGTATTCCTCCAAAACAAAAACGTTTAGAATCACAGCCCCATGAGCCTTAGCCTCTTCAAAAAGGTGCCAGCCCTCAATCAAATAAGACTGTCTGCGGTATTTTTTTTGTAATAATTTTTTAGTTTTTTTAACCAAGGAATTGGCTTTTGAGGTTATAATAGTCATAAGGATATTATAGCAAAAAAGGAGGCAGAAGTATGCAAAAAGTCAGGTTAGTCGTGTCAGGCCGCGTTCAGGGGGTCGGCTTTCGCTATTCGACTTACAGCCTTGCCTTGGAAATAGGTGATATTTACGGCCGTGTCTGGAACAATGATGATGGAACGGTTGAAATTTTAGCACAGTCTGACAGTCCCGAAAAAATGGCTAAATTTATTCAGGAAGTCAGAAAAGGTCCTTCCCCTTTTTCCAAAGTAACCTATGTAGACGTTAATATGGCTAATTTTGCGGATTACCACGACTTTAGAATGGCTAATTAATTTGTCTAAAAATCATGCTTAAGAACTATTGAGAATTTCGTCAAAAAACAGTAAAATAGATAGGTATTATTAAAACAAAGGAAGATTAACGTGAAAAAAACTTATAGACGACTTTTATTTTCAAGCTTAGCACTGTCAATGCTCTTTTTCCTATCGGGCTGTGTACAGACTAAAAATGGCAAACCGACCGGTGAGGGCTGGGTCTATAACCTCTTAGTTGCACCTATGGGCAATGTTATCAAATATCTGGCCAATGATTTAGGTATCGGTTTTGGATTTGCAATCATTATTGTGACGATTGTTGTCCGCCTGCTTATCTTGCCGCTGGGGCTGAGTCAAGTTAGAAAAATGACCTATCAAACCGAAAAAATGGCCTATCTTAAACCTGTTTTTGATCCCATTCAGGAGCGAATGAAGAATGCTCAGACACAGGAAGAAAAACTGGCTGCACAGACTGAGCTGATGGAAGCTCAGCGGCATTACGGCATCAACTTGTTCGGCGGTTTCGGCTGCCTGCCTATTCTGATTCAAATGCCGTTCTTCTCGGCTCTTTTCTACGCTACCCGCTATACTAAAGGAATCTCCTCTCACAGCTTCCTTGGCATCAACCTGGGCCGTCCAAGCTTGCTTATTACAGTTATCATCGGAATTCTTTACTTTATCCAGTCATGGCTGTCAACGCGAAGCGTCTCTGAAGCACAGCAGCAGCAAATGAAGGGAATGATGCTGGTCATGCCTCTAATGATGGTCTTCATCTCCATGAGTGCTCCTGCCGGAGGCGCTCTCTACTGGCTGATTAGCGGTGTCTTCGGACTCATTCAGCAACTGCTGACCAATCACATTATCAAGCCAAAACTCCGCCGGCAAATTGATGAGGAATTTGAAAAGAATCCTCCTAAAGCTTTTAAATCCAATGCTCGCAAGGATGTTACTCCCCAAAAAGCAGCTAACACCCAAGCCCAAACTATCACAGCTCCTAAGAAGCATAAAGCAAAACGTAACGCCGGCAAACAGCGCAGCCGAAAATAAGACTGCCGCAATATCCTAAAAAAATGCTTGAAATCAAGCATTTTTTTGTGTCGCTAAATTTATTTTACATACTTTCTTTTTGAAGGATAAAACCAGATAGAATATATTATCGGTAGAATAAGCCATATAGAAAATGAAATCACTATTGCTGTTTGCATATCAAAGAAGTTAGAGAGAATCAAAAGCAGACAGCTGATTGGAATACTTAAATTTGCTAAAACTTTATGAGTTGCTTCCCAGTTGGCAGCATCATTTCGCGTTGAGAAAATCCTTATCCCAATAAAGGGATTGTAAGGAATATGAGAGCACAAACCACTAATAAAAATCATGCTGCTGCACAACAAGAACAAAAAAAGTTTACTCCCTACATCTATTTGCGAATATACAAGGCTTAACATCATAGTGAGATCAAGAGTCACTGTTGACAGCCATTTAAGCTTTTTCTTATATTTGCTGCCCGAGTAAATGTCTGATACTAAAATCTGAAAAGTAATGAAAGCAGTATATAATAAGCCAATGATCTTGGAATATTGAGAATAGGTTAGATAATAAATAAAGATAAAAAGGGAAAAAATGGCTAACATGGGTACAATTTTTTTATTCTTTTTTAACATAGGTGCCTCTTTTACTATGTATTTACTGTAATTATAGCTCCTATCTTTTTATTTTCAATAAAAGAGAAGATTTATAATATATGTAACTAAAGTATTATGAGCATAAAATTTTAGTCGCAGCAAATCATAAATATTACACTGCTACTAATTTAAAAAAATTTGTTTGAAAATACAAAAAAAGGATGGAACAAAACGAACCACAGCGGCTGTCTGTCTCATCCTCTTTTTGACTATTTTTTCTTTTATTTTGATTTTCTTACTTTGATAATTTCAACGTCATAGCTGCCTGCAGGTGACTCAATAGTTACCTTATCGCCGGTTTTCTTGCCAATCAGGGCTTGGGCAATAGGACTTTCGTTAGAAATTTTCCCGGCAAACACGTCAGCACCGGCAGCTCCGACAATCGAATACGTATCTTCGTCGCTTGTACCGACTTCGCGGACAACGACGGTTTTACCGATAGCTACTTCGTTTTTGGCAACCGCATCGCTGTCAACAATCTCAGCATAACGAATTTTTGTTTCAATGCTTGAAATCTGCCCTTCAACAAAGGCCTGCTCATCTTTAGCAGCTTCATATTCACTGTTTTCTGACAAGTCACCGTAAGAGCGGGCAATTTTAATGCGCTCAATAACCTCTGGACGGCGAACTAATTTTAAATCTTCAAGTTCCTGCTCGAGTTGTTCCTTTTCAGCAAGGGTCATTGGATAGGTTTTTTCTGACATAGTTAATCTCTCTTTTCTATATGATTAATAATTTTAGACATGAAAAGGGAGTGGGACAAGCTTTTGCAAACGCTCAAGCTGCAAAGCTTGCCGTCCACCCCTGCAAAGCTGACAATCCCTAAAAGACGCCGTAAGACGATTTATAGGCCTGAAAAGTCAGCTGCTGCTGTCTTTAAGGTAAGACTATTAGTATTTCTGGCTGATATTTAAATAGTTCAGCGCTTTAAATTACTCACTGCTTGAGTCATCAATCTTCTTGTTGATATATTTTTCAACATTGGCAGAATGCTCCTCGTAAGTTTTAGCATAGTATACTTCACCCGTTGTGACATCTGCTACAAAATACAAATCATCTGTTGATTCCGGCTCAACTGACGCTTTGATAGCGGACAGCCCCGGATTATCCACTGCTCCGGGCATCAATCCCTTGTTCGTATAAACATTATAAGGAGACTTGATTTTAGTATTGATGTTAGCATCTTCTTTCAGGGTTGTTTTCTCGCCTAATTTCCCCATTGCATAAAGAACAGCGATATTAGACTGAAGAGGCATGTCCTGATCTATACGATTGTAGAAGACACCAGCAATTTTTTTGCGGTCATCATCTGTTGAACCTTCTTTTTCGACAAGAGAAGCCATCGTCAAAATTTCGTTGACTGTCTTACCTTGTGATTCGATGGTATCATAATAATTTTGCATGTTGGCATCCATAGCAGCCAGCATGCTGTCAATTAAATCCTCGACACTGGTCTTCTTCTCGTAATTATAAGTGGCCGGGAACAGATAACCTTCCAGCTGATATTTCACCTTAGAAGCATCCGGCAGACTGCCTAAAAGTTTAGGATATTTTTTTACCATTTTACTGATAAAAGCTTTGTCCTGAACGGCCTTTAAAAACTCCTTGGAGGTAAAAGGCGTCTTATCCGTTTTTTTCTTAGTGTTGGCATTGCTTGTGACAGCTTTAGCAATCTGTTTGATGGTGTACCCTTCAGGAATCAAAACCTTGCCCAAAACAGGCGCCTGAGGAGTTGTTGTTCCGCCCTTTTGAAGAGCTTTAGCGATGTCATCTAAGGACATGCTCTTTTGCAAATTATAGTAGCCGCTCTGCAAATTGCCGTAATTGCGGAATTTGGTATAGTAATTGAAAACAGCTGCATTTTTGATGACACCGGCTTTTTCAAGAATCCGGCCAATCATCCGATTGCCCGATCCGCTCGGAATTTCCACCTGAATGTACTTGCTTGATTTAGCATCCAAGGGCTTGAGAGCGCTGGAAACATAATAATAGCCAAAGACACCCGTTCCTATCAGTAAAATGAGGATAAAGGTAATCAAAACCGCTGAAATCTTTCTTGCCAGTCTGTTGGTTTTCTTATGGCGCTGCTGCCTTCTCTGATTCAGACTGGCTGCAGTGTCCTGAGGAGTCTTTTTAGCCTTAGATTTTTGAGGTTTTTTAGTGATTTTCGGCACCTCCTCTTCTTCTGGTTTAGGAATTTCCTTCTCTTTGACTGCCTTAGCTTCCTCTTTAGGCTGAGGCTTGGTTTCATCCTTAGATGTTAAATTTAAATCGGATACAGACAGCTCTTTGGTTTCTTCTTCAACGCTTCCTTGATGTTTTTCAATAAAATCAGCAGGCAACTGCCAGTTTTCCGCTTGTCCGTCATCAATCCAAGTTCCTGTAGATTTAACTTTTACTTCTAAATTATTAGAAGGGTCATTGGCAATCAGTGTTTCTGAAACAGATTCAGCAGGGTTTGGATTAGCTGTCTCATTTTGGACAGATTCGGAAAGCTGAGATGCTTGGGCAGGAACCTCAGCTGTTTGAGGTGTTTTCTGATCAGTTGCTTTTTTCTCGGACGGATTGCTCGAATCAGGCGAGAAAACTTCATCTAAGTTGGCTAAGACATCATCAACCACTTGATCTGTAATCTTTCCCTCGGGGACCGGCATAACAGCTGCTTCCTCTTTTTTTGCTGCCTGACCGGATGATTCTTCAGACAGCTGGTCATTTTCGGCAGAGTAAGCTTCAGATGTTTCTGTATCTGCCTGATTGGCTTTGCCTTCTCTGCGCAAGCGGCTGGCTTTCTCCATGTCTGCTAGAATTTTTTCTTTAAAACTTTTCGTCTGTTGAGCTTCTTTCTTCTCTTCATCATTAAAGATATCATCAGTCAAAGCTTAACCTCCTAATGTTTATCACAGGCTATTATAACCTAAAAACGCTTTAAAGGCAATCTTATCAGTTTTTTATTACAGCAGCGTAACAAAAAATTAGATTTCAGGATTATCCCAAACCATGTTGTACCAGGTACTGCCGCCATGATTTGACGATGAGAGGCCTTCATCGGTAAAGCCATTCATTTCATAATAAGAAATTAAATAATCATGACAGGTCAGGCTGATCCCCAAACGTTTCTGGCTCACGGCCAGATCCTTAAGGGCTGCCAGCAAAGTCGTTCCGATTCCCTGTCTTTGAAACTCTTTAGACACAGAAAGGCTGGTTACGGCGATATAGCCGGACTCCTTTGGATTGACCTCCACCGTTTGAAACAAATCATCTGTCAGATATCGGTTTGCAATTACAGGCCCCTCAATATAGCCTGCAAGCTGACCGTCCTGTTCAGCCACTAAAAAGGTATCGGCAATTTTTTCAATTCGCTCCTTGATAACTTGCGAAGCCGCTGCTTCTGCAGCCGAAAAATTTTCGGCTTCAATGCGGCTGACTGCTTCTAAATCAGCCAACTGAGCCTGTCTAATCAGCATTTCATCTCCCTTTAGAAAAAAGGTCTTTACTAAAAAGTAAAGAAAGCCTTTATATTATTGTGTATTTTTTGTTAAATTAGAGAGGAGTTCTTCAAACGAACGCTCGTAAAGCTGGATATCTCCTGCTCCCATAAAGACATAAACAGCGTCATCATGGTCTAAAAGAGGGGAGACATTCTCAACGGTGATAACCTTGGCAGGTTTAATAATCTTTTCTGCTAGATCTTCTACTTTAACATCGCCGTGATCCACTTCACGCGCAGAACCGTATATCTGTGCCAAATAGACACTGTCAGCTTCATTTAAGGCTCTGGCAAAGTCATCTAAAAGCGCAATGGTTCTTGTAAAGGTGTGCGGCTGGAAAATGGCGACAATTTCTTTTGAAGGATACTTTTGCCGAGCGGCATCAAGGGTTGCAATGATTTCAGTCGGATGATGCGCAAAGTCGTCAATAATAGTCGTATCATTAATGCGCTTTTCAGAGAAACGGCGTTTAACACCGGAGAACGTTTTTAAGTGCTGAACGACCAATTCCATATCAACCCCAGCAATATATAAATTAGCAATAACAGCTGTTGCATTAAGCACATTGTGGCGGCCAAAAGCCGGTATATGGAAACGGCCGAGCTCTTCTTGCCCATGCTTAACCTTGAAATCGGAACCGTTTGTATTTCGCATGATATCATAAGCTATAAAATCATCATCGTCTTTAAAACCGTAATAATAAATCGGTGCCGGCGATGTTATCTTGCGCAGATAAGGGTCTTCACCGTAAACAAAAAGCCCCTTTTTGACCTGTTTAGCATAATCGTTAAAGGCATCGAAAACATCTTCTACGCTTGTAAAGTAGTCCGGATGGTCAAAGTCAATGTTCGTGATAATAGAATATTCCGGATGATAAGGCATAAAATGACGCTCATATTCATCGGATTCAAAGACAAAGTACTGGCTGTTAGCCAGGCCGCGTCCTGTACCATCACCAATCAGATAGCTGGTATCCGTAATATTTTTCAGCACATGAGCCAAAAGACCTGTTGTTGATGTCTTGCCATGAGCTCCTGCCACACCGAGACTGGTGAATTGGCGCATGAAATCTCCCAAAAATTCATGATAGCGTTTAAACTGGTAGCCTTGTTTTACGGCATAAGCAACCTCGATATTGTTGTCTTGCCGAAAAGCATTCCCTGCGATAATCTCCATATCATCAGTGATATTAGCTTCTGCAAAAGGCAGAATGGCAATGCCTGCTTTTTCAAGACCGTGCTGGGTAAAATAATACTTATCCACATCACTTCCCTGCACCTTATACCCCATCTGATGGAGCATCAGTGCCAGGGCACTCATTCCTGAGCCTTTGATTCCAATAAAGTGAATGGTTTTTGACATGCTTGTAATTTCTCCTCTAGTTGACATCGTCAAGACGTTCCAAGTTTAACTCCTGAGCCACATGACGCTCACGATGTTCCTGATTTTCTTTTTGATTATAGATTTGGCTGCTTTTTAAAAAGTCATAATTATTCTTTTTAACACCTTTTCTTGAAGGATTTTCCGGTTCTGAATAATGCTTAGGAAGCTCAGCCAAAATATAGGAATCCTGATGTAAATGGTTTGAAAAACGGCCTAGTTCCGTCTTAGGAGCCGGAGTCTCTTTTTCAGACTGCCTGATTACCCCTTTAGAGACTGGTCTGCTATAATCATTTGCAATGAAAGACTGGCGCTTTCTTTTCAGATCCTGACGGGCTTTTTCGCGGGCTATTTCAGCATAGGTTTTCCCCGCCTTTTGTGTCTCAATGCGCTCTGAAGCCACGTTTTGAGGATTAGGATTATCAGGAATAAACTGATAACCTTGAGTTACATCGTCATAAACCTTATCTTCATAAGGGCCGTGAATATTAGTGATCAGGTCTTCATTTTCATATAAATGCATTATTTTAGCAATTTCAACGACAGCCTCATCATCTGCAACCAAGGGAAATGTTCTTTTACGACTCATTAACTCACATCCTTTCTGAAACATTCCTATTATAAACTAAAAATAACATTTTTGAAAGCCATCATACAGAAATTCCTAAAATTTCTTTGATTTCTTCGATGCTCATGCTGGCACGTGTTTCATTTCCGTCTAAAACAGTTGTCACCAAATTCTTTTTGCTTTCTTGCAGTTCTAAGATTTTCTCTTCGATAGTCCCCCGCGTAATCATGCGGTAAACCTCAACATTTTCTTTCTGCCCGATGCGATGGGCACGGCTGATTGCCTGCATTTCCACAGCAGGATTCCACCATAAATCAATCAAAACAACAGTATCTGCCCCTGTCAGATTGAGGCCGACACCGCCCGCTTTAAGAGAAATTAAAAAGATATCTTTGCTGCCGTTGTTGAAAGCGCGCGTCATCTCCTGACGTTCATTAGCCGGGGTAGAGCCGGTCATTTTATAGCTGGTCAGACCAAGCACACTCAGCTCTTCTTCTGCTAAATCCAGCATATTGCGGAACTGAGAAAAGATCAAAGCTCTGTGGCCGCTTTCTTTAATCTGCTGCAGGAGCTCCCGCAGGCTGGCCATTTTCCCGCTGTCTCCGTCATAAGACATAAAGAGTTTTGGCGTGTCGCAGATTTGACGCAGACGTGTAATACCAGAGAGAATCTCAATTTTCTGGCGATTGATTTCAGCATCAGAGGACCGGCGGATAGTATCCTGCATCTGGCGGAGCTGTGCCAGATAAATAGCCTTCTGACTGTCTGCCAGTTCATTGTGGTAATTAATCTCAGTTAAATCGGGAAGTTCCGGCAAGACATCTTCCTTGCGCCTCCGCATAACGAAAGGTTTAATATAGCGGGCAACCTTTTGAGGCTCCATTTTCAAAAATGCTTTCTTTGCCGGCAGAAGTCCCGGCAAAACGATTTGAAAAATAGACCAAATTTCTAACAGCTTATTTTCAATAGGCGTCCCAGAAAGCGCAAAACAGTTTTTGACTTCAAAAGCACGGAGACTCTGTGCAATTTTTGTCTGGGTATTTTTCATAACCTGCGCTTCATCTAAAATCAAATAGTCAAAATGCCTTTTTTGGTAAAGTTCAAAATCCTGACGGAAGGAGGCATAGCTGGTAATCGTCACCTGATGATTTTCAGCAATCACTTCATCTCTTACTGCCTTAAGACCGTAAGAAACGGCTACATCTAAATCAGGCGTAAATTTTTGGCATTCGTCCTTCCAGTTATAAATAAGACTTGATGGTGATAAAATCAAAACCTTGGAGCCCTTAGTGAGACTGCTTGTCAAAAAAGTCAGGGTTTGCAGGGTTTTCCCCAGGCCCATATCATCAGCTAAAATACCGCCAAAACCGTATTTATCAAGCATAGACATCCATTTCACGCCTTTGAGCTGATAGTCGCGCAGGCTGGCATTGACCTTAAAATCCGGCAGTAAAAAATCTTCCGGATGCCGCAGATCCTTGACCAGCTGGGCAAAATCTTCAGAAAATTGGACACTGCCCACATCCTGCAAGGCATCAGAAACCTGATAGGCAGCAATCCTGCTGACTTCAAGGTGACCGTTATGGTGGTTTTTTGCCCGCAGATTTTGCAAAGCCTGACTGACCTTTTGTGTTTCTTCGTCAAAAAAGACCAGTTTGCCGGATTTGCTGACAAAGTAAGAGCGATTTTCAAAAAGAGCTGTCAGAGCATCATCAATGTCACTCTCAAAAATACTTGAAAAATCAAAGGAAATATCCAACAGCCCCTGGTTTGTTTTGACATCAATTTTTGGCTTTTCCAGATAGCGCAAAGCCTCAAGCGACGCAGAAAGGTTAACCTTGCCCATACGTTTAAAATGATTCAGCGTCTCCGTGAAAAAACGATAAAGTTCCTGAGCTTTCAAAGGCGGGTGATAGGCTGTAAATCCCTTTGAAAAGCCATAAAGTTCAAGAAGATCAGCGATTTTCTTTTCCTTTTTGAAATGACTGGCAAAAGGCAGGGCTTCCTTTTCTTCCTGACTGGAAACCCTGATTTGCCCGTAATCAAACACCAGCTGCAGCACAAGCTTTTGATCGCTTGACAAATCAAAATTAAAAATAACCTCAAAATCGCGGATATCAAAACTGGCGGGCGCTTCAACCCTGCCCAGTTTTTTGAAGTCCAAAAGACTGCTTGCCAGCTTTGCCTGATCTTCAAAATCAAAGTAAATGTGCTTAGCCAGATCTTCTTCCAAAGGCAGGCTTTTAATGGCAGCAGCCAGCTTTCTTTGCTTAGAGTCGAGGTGATAAAAAGTATTATGATACAGTAAATACTGATGATCAAAGAAAAATTTTACAGGCTTCTCATTGATTATCAGCTCAATAGACTGACGGTGAACTGTCACCTTAAAATGATAGAGCTGCGCCGAACTGTCCAATTCCCTGAATGTTAAATCGTGATAGACTTGGGACTCTCCTTCAAAAGAGAACTCATAAAGGTTCGTTAAGAGGCTGGCCCCTTCTTCAAAAAAACCGCTTGGAAAGGCCAGATTGCGGGCATGGTTGGGCAGCAAAAAGTCCGTGTCTGCACGAGCAGTGTCAGGAACAATACGCCATAAGAACTCAATCAGCTCCTGACTGGCCTCATCAAACTGCAGCAAAGAGAGCGGCTCATAATAATTCTTGCCGATTTGGTAATAAGATTCTTTTTTGATAACCGTTAAAAAAGCTTTAATATCACGGATAACATAAGAACGCTTGTCAGGCAGGCGGTTGATCTTTAAAGTCCACCAAAAATCTGATGAAAAAGGACTTTGGCTGCCTTGAGCAGACAGACGGTATTTGACACTGTCGTCTTCATTCATTGCCAAACCGTCAAGAAAAAGGCTGCCAAAAGAGGTTTTTTCCCTTCTCTCTTCCAGATCCTGCTCGTCAGCGATGAGATTATCAGCCAAGTCCTTCCCTTTAGGGTGGTTCTTCAGATAGTATTCAACAGCTGCTAAATGAGAACAGTAGCCCTTTTTTTGAAACATATCGCAAGGGCAGGAAACAAGATCATCTTCAAGGGAATAACAAACTCTGCAGTCTGCAACCTGTGCAACCAAAAAATTATCTTCTTCCTCTAAAATTGAGACTAACTGTTGTTCGTAAAAGTGGATGCCCTCATTGCGGACACGCCCGGGAATCAATCTACTCATCTTTTTTCCGCCTTTATCATTATCCCTTAATTATACCATATCTGCAGGGACTTTTCTTAGGTGAAAATCTCTTTTAAAAAAATAGAAAAATCTCACCTTAAGATGAGATTAATCGTTAATATTTTCTAAAACGCCGGTAACGTTCTTCCAGCAAATCAGCTACATCCAGCTGTTCAAGATGGCTGAGTTCCTCAATTAAGTTGGTCTTCATCATTTGAACAATTTCGCTGGAAAAATAGCCGTGTTCAGGAATAACCTTATCCACAACGCCCATTTTGAGCAGTTCGCCGGCGGTAATCTTCATTAATTCCGCAGCCTCAACAGATCGGCTTCCGTCCTTCCAAAGAATGGAAGCAAAACCTTCCGGACTTAACACAGCATACATGGTATGCTCAAGCATCCAGACCCTGTCTGCAACAGCTAAGGCTAAGGCCCCGCCGGATCCGCCTTCACCAATAATAATGGCAATGACGGGTACTTTAAGGTCGCTCATTTCTAATAAATTACGGGCAATGGCTTCTCCCTGACCTCTTTCTTCTGCTCCAACACCAGGATAGGCTCCTGCCGTATTGATCAAAGTAACCACGGGTCTTTTGAATTTTTCGGCCTGTTTCATCAGGCGCAGGGCCTTACGATAGCCTTCCGGATTTGGCTGACCAAAATTACGGTTAAGATTGTCCTGTAAGTTTTTCCCTTTTTGAACGCCGATAACCGTAACCGGTTTGCCATCCAAAAGTCCGATACCGCCGACAATCGCACCGTCATCTGCAAAATGGCGGTCACCGTGCAATTCCATAAAGTCATCAAAGATCTGCTCAGCATAATCCAGAGCTGTCAAACGCCCCTGATTGCGAGCTTCTTTGAGTATTCTTGACACATTACTCATTGGCCACCTCCATGAAATGCAAGCAGTTTTGCAATCGTCTCTTTCATTTCTGTTCTTTTAACAATAGCATCAACAAAGCCATGTTCTAACAAAAATTCGGCCTTTTGGAATTTTTTAGGCAGGGTCTCACGGACTGTTGTTTCAATGACACGACGCCCGGCAAAACCGATTAAGGCTTGAGGTTCTGCCAGTATAATGTCACCTTCCATAGCAAAGCTGGCTGTTACACCGCCGGTTGTGGGGTCTGTCAGTACAGTTAAGTAAAAAAGACCCGCATTGGAATGGCGTTTTACCGCCGCTGAGACTTTAGCCATTTGCATCAGGCTCATAATGCCTTCTTGCATACGGGCACCGCCTGAGGCTGTAAAAATGACAACCGGCAGCTGCTCATCCTTTGCATATTCAAAAAGGCGGGTAATTTTCTCACCAACAACAGTTCCCATCGAAGCCATAATAAAGTGAGAGTCCATGATGGCAAGAGCAGCCTTTTGCCCGGCAAAAGCAGCTGTTCCTGTTATGGCAGCTTCATCAAGACCGGTTTGACTTCTGGCTTCTGCCAATTTTTCCTTATAACCTGGAAAATCAAGAGGATCTTTTGTTTCAATGCCTGTAAACATTTCTTGAAACGAGCCCTCATCAACTGTAATCGCTAAGCGTTCCTGAGCTGAAATACGAAAATTATACGAACACTTGGGACAGATTTTAGCTAAACCAAGGTCTTTTTGATAAATCATGTGTTTGCAGGCCGGACACTTAGCAAACAGCTCATCCGGAACTTCCGGTGTTTCCCGAGGTTCTGTCCGCTTTATCGAACGCTGAGGATTTATACGGATATACTTATTTTTTCTTTCAAATAAAGCCATATCAACACCTATTCTTTATCCTCTGTATAGGCCGGTAAAAAAGTCTCCATCAAAAAAGAGGTATCATAGTCACCGGCAATAACATTTGAATGAGAAATTAAATCAAGCTGGAATTCAGCATTTGTAACGACACCGCTCACCTCAAACTCATAGAGAGCACGCTGCATCTTCATCAGAGCATCAAAACGATTTTCTCCGTGAACGATAATTTTGGCAATCATGCTGTCATAGTAAGGCGGAATGGTGTAATTATTGTACATGGCACTGTCAACACGCAGGCCGACACCTCCGCTCGGCAGAAAAAGGTCATTAACCTTTCCCGGGCTGGGTGCAAAATTAAATTTAGGATTTTCTGCATTAATCCGGCATTCAATGGCATGCCCGGAAATCCGGATATCTTCCTGCTGATAGGGCAGTTCTTGTCCCGCAGCAATGCGAATCTGCTCTTTCACAATATCAACACCGGTAACGAATTCTGTCACCGGATGTTCAACCTGAACACGTGTATTCATTTCCATGAAATAAAACTCTCCGGAAGCCTCATCCAAGAGAAATTCAATGGTGCCGGCATTTTCATAATCAACTGCCTTTGCCGCCCGAACAGCAGCATCTCCCATTTTACCGCGTAAAGTCTTACCGATGGCAATAGAAGGGCTTTCTTCCAGAACTTTTTGATTATTACGCTGGAGTGAGCAGTCGCGCTCTCCAAGGTGAATAATATGACCGAAAGCATCTCCTAAAATTTGCACTTCAATATGACGAGCCGGGTAGATAACCTTTTCCAAGTACATGGCACCATTGCCAAAAGCTGCCAGAGCTTCTTGGGAAGCCGACTCAAAGGCCGCCGTTAAGTCTTCTTTTTTATCAACCTTGCGAATGCCCTTGCCGCCGCCGCCGGCAGACGCTTTCAGCATAACCGGATAGCCAATTTTATCGGCAATTTTCAAGGCCTCTTCAGCCGTGAAAACTTCACCGTCAGAACCTGGTATAACAGGGACATCAGCCTTTATCATTTCAGCACGCGCATTAATTTTATCACCCATTTTGTCCATAACAGCAGCTGCCGGACCGATAAACTTAATCCGCATTTCTTCGCACATCGTTGCAAACTTGGAATTTTCACTTAAAAAACCAAACCCCGGATGAATGGCCTCAGCTCCGGTTACAATAGCCGCCGATAAAACAGCATTCATATTGAGATAAGAATCTGTTGATTTAGCCGGCCCAATACACACAGCCTCATCTGCTAAGAGGGTGTGAAGCGAGTCTTTATCTGCTTCTGAATAGACTGCAACAGTCGTAATTCCTAATTCTCTGGCTGCGCGGATAATACGCACAGCAATTTCACCACGATTGGCAATCAAAATTTTCTTAAACATGATGATGCATTTCTCCTAAGGTTTTTATGTATTAATTCCCTAAAGCAAAAGTCAGCGTTCCGCTTGCAGCCAGCTTTCCGTCCACTTCTGCCTTTGCTTCAACTACCGCAATTGTCCCGCGGCGCTTAACAAATTTGGCTGTCATGACGAGCTGATCACCGGGAACCACTTGCTTTTTAAACTTCACCTTGTCCATGCCTGCATAAAAAACAAGTTTTCCTTTGTTTTCTTCTTTGGACAGTTCAAGGACACCTGCAGTCTGTGCCAAGGCTTCCATAATAAGGACGCCCGGCATCACAGGATATTGAGGAAAGTGACCGTTGAAAAAAGGCTCATTGATTGTCACATTTTTAATGGCAACAATTTCATCATCACTGATTTCAAGAACACGATCAACTAATAACATAGGGTAACGGTGAGGAAGGGCCTCACGAATTTTATTGATATCAATCATTTGATGCGTACCAGTCCTTTTCCAAATTCAACCACTTCTTCATTGGCTACTAAAATTTCAGTAACAATACCGTCTTTTGGTGCCGGTACTTCATTCATCACTTTCATAGCCTCGATGATAAGCAGCGTCTGTCCTTTTTTGACCTGATCGCCAACAGAAACAAAGGCCGGTTTGTCAGGGGCTGAAGCCAGATAAGCCACTCCAACCAGAGGACTCTCAACAACATCTCCTTCAGCCACAGCCGGAGCTGCCACTTCTTCAGCAGGGGAAGCCGAAACTTCTGCTGCTTGAGGAGCCGGGGTTGAAACCGCTGCAGTTGGAGCAGCCGCTTCAGTCACAGCTGCAGGAGGAACTGCTGCTGCCGATTCATTTTTGCTGAATACAAGGGCTTCACCGTTGTTGTTATAGGAAAATTCACGCAAGCTGGAGCTGTCAAACTGACTCATCAAATCTTTGATTTCTGAAATATTCATGAATTAAGCCTCCCAGCGTTTGAAAGCAAGAACAGCATTGTGGCCGCCAAATCCAAAGGTGTTGGAAATAGCATAGTCAACTGCTGTTTCGCGGCCCTCACCCATAATAACATCAGCTTCAATGTCTTCTGATACTTCCTTAGTACCGGCTGTCATAGGCAGGTAGCTGTGGCGTATTGCTTCAATTGTTGCAATAGCTTCTACAGCACCGGCTGCACCCAACAGGTGTCCTGTGAAAGATTTCGTTGATGACACTGGAACATCCTTGCCTAAAACCGCAACAATAGCCTGACTTTCCCCTTTTTCATTAGCTTGGGTTGAGGTTCCGTGAGCATTAACATAGCCGACCTGATTAGGTTCAATGCCTGCTTCTTTAATAGCCAGCTTCATCGCTTTAGCAGCACCAGAACCATCCGGCCTTGGTGTAGTCATGTGGTAAGCGTCACAGTTGCTGCCATAGCCGACAACTTCAGCTAAAATGTTAGCACCGCGTTCTTTTGCATGTTCTAAACTTTCAAGGACAAGCACTCCTGCTCCTTCTCCCATAACAAAACCATTGCGGTCTTTATCAAACGGGATAGCAGAGCGAGTCGGATCTTCTGTGGTAGACAGAGCTGTAAGGGCATTGAAACCGCCGATACCGATTCTAGTAATAGATGCTTCTGATCCGCCGGCTAAGACAACATCCTGGAAACCGTATTTAATTTCACGGAAAGCTTCTCCGATAGCGTCATTGGCTGATGCGCAGGCAGTTGTAATAGATTTACATACCCCTTGAGCACCGATCTTCAGGGCAATGTTGCCTGCTCCCATATTTGACAGAGCCTTAGGAATAAACATAGGCTTAATGCGTTTCATGCCGCGTTCATGCATACGAATGATTTGGTCTTCTAATTCCTGCAGACCGCCAATACCCGATGACACGATGACACCGACACGGTCGCGAACTGTTTTGGCCATATCAAGCGCAGCATTTTCCAAAGCTTCCATGGCAGCGTAGATGGCATAAAGAGAATAGTCATCCATTCTGTTTCTGTCTTTTTTCACAAAATACTTGTCAAATGGAAAATCTTGAATTTCTCCGGCATTAAAAACCGGAATTTCTGAAGCATCAAATTTAGTAATAGGTTTGATGCCAATTTTACCGTCATGAAGACTGTTCCAAAATTCTTCTGGCGTATGTCCGATTGGTGAAGTAAGGCCGTAACCAGTTACGACAACTCTTTGTAATGTCATATTGTTCTCCTTTATTGGGGGAAATTTAGTAAGTTTATAATTATGATTGCATGGTCATGCCGCCGTCAATGGCAATGACCTGACCTGTAAGGTAATCCTGCTGAGCCAGAAAGAGTGCGACCTCAGCTACATTGTCAGTTGTTCCAAATCGTTTCATTGGAATCTGATTCAGCATCGCATCTTTCATTTTATCAGGAATACGGTCTGTCATGTCAGACTCAATAAAACCAGGCGCGATTGCATTGACACGCACATTTCTGGCTGCAGCTTCACGGGCAACAGACTTGGTAAAACCAATCAAACCGGCCTTAGAAGCTGCATAATTGGCCTGGCCGACATTGCCGGCAAGTCCGACAACACTGGACATATTGATAATGGCGCCCTCACGAGCCTTAGTCATTGGTTTCAAAACAGCCTTTGTCATATTAAAGCTGCCGGTTAAATTGATCTTAAGAACCTTTTCAAAGTCTTCTTCTGTCATTTTTAACATGAGCTTATCGTTGGTAATTCCTGCATTATTAACCAAGATATCAACACTTCCCAGTGCTTCGGCCGCCTCATCAGCCATGCGTTTGGCATCGTCAAAATGCGACACATCTCCTGAAACAGCTGCGACAGCAACCCCGTAATCCTTAAACTCAGCAATTAAATCTTCTGAAATCTCTGAACGTCCGTTCAAGACAACATTGGCTCCGGCTTTGGCAAATTTATGAGCAATCGCGAGCCCGATACCTCGAGTTGAGCCTGTGATAAAAACATTTTTATTTTTAATTTCCATTTCTGTAGTTACCTTTCTAATCCTCCAAAAGGGCTTGCAGACTTGATAAGTCTTCAACAGCTGAAACATTGGCTGATTTATCAATTTTTTTCATAAAGCCGCTTAAGACTTTACCCGGACCGATTTCAATGTAGTTATCCACACCAAACTCCTGCATAGCCGCAATAGAGTCATAAAAACGAACAGGCTCCTTAACCTGACGGGCAAGCAAACTTTTGATCTCATCTTTTTGCATAATTTCAGCTTTGGTGTTGCCGACTAAAGGAATGTCAAAATCAGAAAAATCAACGGTTTTCAAAACCTCTGCTAATTTTTGACTGGCCGGCTCTAACAATGCCGTATGGAAAGGCCCGGAAACCTTAAGAGGAATAAGCCGTTTGCTGCCTGCTTCTTTCAACAGTTCTACAGCGTAGTCAACTGCAGCAGCTTCACCGCCGATAACAATCTGAGCCGGTGTGTTGTAATTAGCTGGTGCTACAATTCCCTTGGAAGCTGCCTGTTGACAAATATCTTCGATCAACTGAGGATCAGTATTCATAACAGCAACCATTTTCCCGGTACCTGACGGTGCTGCTGTTTCCATAAATTCACCGCGCTTAGCAACTAAAGCAAGTGCCTCTTCAAAAGAAATTGCTCCGGCTGCGACAAGCGCTGAATATTCTCCCAATGAAAGTCCGGCAACAATGTCAGGCTGACAGCCTTTTTCTTTTAGAAGACGGTAAATAGCTACCGAGGTTGTTAAAATAGCGGGCTGGGTGTAGCGTGTTTGATTCAGTTTTTCTTCATCATTATCGATCAAAGCACGCACATCATAGCCTAAAACCGATTCAGCCGCTTGAAAAGTTTCTCTGACAATTGGATAAGTTTCATATAAATCCCTTGCCATGCCAAGTTTTTGAGCGCCTTGACCGGCGAATAAAAATGCTGTTTTAGCCATAATATAAGATATCAAAGTCGGCAGGAAAACAAAAGGAAAGAAGCAACACTGCCGTACTGCAATTTCCAAAGCAGCTTTGCCTGACAGCCCTATCTGCAATAGAGCTAAAGAGACAGGCAGCTGTTTTTCGGTTCTCCGACCGGATTTAATTCCTTTCTATGTTGTCTTTTACTATTATCACTAGTAAGGATTATTTCACATCTGCCCAACGCGCTGCTTCAGCTTTAATCACTTCGGCTGCTCCGTAGTATAGATCTTTTAAGATTTCTTCGCAGGTTTCTTCTTTTCTGACAAAGCCTGCAATTTGCCCCGCCATGACAGAACCATTGTCAACGTCTCCGTCAACAACAGCATTCCGAAGAGCTCCGGCACCCAGTTCTTCAATTTCTTCAGCTGATTTTTTCCCAGCTAAGAAATCTTTTTCAGCCTGACCGTATTCTGAAGACAGTCTGTTCTTGATCGCACGGACCGGATGGCCGACCACTGAAGCCGATACAACCGTATCAATATCCTTAGCCTTCAAAATTTTATTTTTGAAATTTCGATGAGCGTTGGACTCTTTAGCAACAACAAAACGTGTTCCTACCTGAATAGCTTCAGCACCCAGCATGAACACAGCTGCTGCCCCGCGACCGTCAGCAACGCCGCCGGCTCCGATAACAGGAATATCGACAGCATCCACAACTTGACGCACCAAGGCCATGGTCGTTAATTTACCGATATGACCGCCGGCTTCCATACCTTCGGCAATCACAGCATCAGCACCCAGTTTTTCCATACGTTTGGCAAGAGCCACACTGGGAACAACCGGAATAACGATAATCCCCGCATCATGGAAACGTTCCATGTATCTCCCGGGATTTCCGGCACCGGTGGTGACAACTTTGACACCTTCTTCGATAACCAGATCAACAATGTCATCTGCAAAGGGAGACAAAAGCATAATATTGACCCCAAAAGGCTTATCTGTCACAGCTTTAATCTTGTCAATATTAGCTTTGACAACTTCCTTAGGTGCATTTCCGCCGCCGATAATACCCAGACCGCCGGCTTTTGATACAGCCGCTGCTAGGTCACCGTCAGCTACCCAAGCCATTCCTCCTTGAAAAATAGGATATTTTATATCTAATAATTCTGTAATACGCGTTTTCATTTTTATATAAACCTTCTAAGCTTTTCACTCAATAATTTGACAGTCAAACTATCACAATAAGAAGAAAGAATATTCTTATAAGAATACTCTCAAAAACTTACTTATTTTGTTTTTTCTTCAACAAAAGCAACTAAATCACCAACTGTTTGAAGACCTTCTTCAGATTCAACTTGAATATCAAATTCATCTTCGATTTCTGAGATGACTTGGAATACGTCTAAAGAATCTGCGTCAAGCTCATCAAAAGTTGTTTCCATTTTAACTTCTTCTGCGTCTTTTCCAAGTTCCTCGACGATAATCTCTTGTACTTTTTCAAATACTGCCATGTTTTTTCTCCTTTATTTAAGAAATATTTTTTATATACTGTGCTAAGCACAAAATGTATAACTAGATTTTAACAATTAAACTGCCCCATGTCAAACCTCCGCCGAAACCGCTAAGGAGAACAGTCTGCGAACCATCCAAAGCTATGGTCCCGTTTTCGATGCATTCAGCTAATAAAATCGGAATGCTGGCTGCACTGGTATTGCCGTAATTCATCATATTAGCCGGGAATTTGTCTCTGTCGGCATCAATCTTTTTAGCCATCTTATCCAAAATACGGATATTAGCCTGATGCAGCAGGAAACAGTCAATATCATCCACCGAGAAACCTGATTCCTCTATTAAAGCTGAGATGCTTTTTGACACATCCCGAATAGCAAAATCAAATATTGCCCGGCCGTCCATTTTCAGGTAGTAACTGTCTTCTTCAGCCTCCTGTGAAAACGGTGAGGAAATATTATGGTAGCCTGAAGTCAGACCTTCTCCGCGGCTGCCGTCAGAATGAATGGATTCCGCCAGAAAATGTTCCGAAGAATCTGTTTCCAAAAGCACACCGCCGGCGCCGTCACCAAAGAGCACAGCTGTCCTTCGGTCTGTCCAATCAATTGATTTAGACATGACTTCTGCCCCAATAATCAGACCTTTTTGATAGCGTCCGGATTTAATGAGCTTTTCAGCTGTTGACAAGGCAAAAACAAAGCCGCTGCAGGCTGCTGCCAAGTCAAAAGCAAAGGCATTAACAGCACCAATGGCTGCCTGAACACGGGCAGCAGTTGATGGCATCATGGAATTAGGAGTAATTGTCGCAACAATGATAAAATCTATTTCCTCTGCCTTTAATGCTGCCTTTTGCAAAAGCTGCTCAGCAACTCGGCTGGCCAAATCAGCGGTGTCTTCTGTTTGACTGATCCGGCGCTCCTTGATTCCTGTCCGGCTGGCAATCCATTCATCGCTGGTATCCATTATTTTAGACAGGTCATCATTGGTCACAACCTGTGAAGGCACGTAATATGCTGCCTGACTAATTTTTGCAAAAGCCATTAAACCAACCCCTCAAGAAATTGATGAAGGTTACTCAGTCCCTTCTCCAAAGCACCAAGCTCTGTCGTATCCATATCTTTCGTAATGCGATTAACAACATTCTTATGAAATCTATTGTGTAAACGATAAAGCAGTCTGCCTTTTTGTGTCAGAGTCAAATAAACAACACGCCTGTCTGACTGAGAACGTGTCCGCTCAATATAACCCTTTTTTTCAAGTTTATTTAAGCTGGTCGTGACAGTTCCCAGAGTTACCAGCAGCTCATGGGCAATGTCACTCGGTGTCACATTGGTATTTTTTCCAATTATATCTACCGTATGCATTTCTTTTAAAGACACATCTTTGAATTGACTTGTTTTCAAACTCATCTCTTCAATAATCATGATTTTATTAAAAATATCAACTAGGTAAGAATTAATTTGATTATAGTCCAATCTGCCACCTCCTATACGAAAATAAACTTTGACTATCAAAGTTTATCAAAAGATTACTGAAATTGCAAGTTTAATTCAAAAATATTTTTTGTAAAAAAGATGTCTCAAGTAACCGGCTTGAGACATCTTAATTTTATGGCTTTGTTTATCATTGTTATTTGCCTGTAAATTTCGGACGCCGTTTTTCTGTATAAGCACGGACGCCTTCTTTAAAATCATTTGTAAAGGCAAGTGATTTTTGCAGGTCTAATTCCAGCTTAGCATAATCCTGCCAGCCGTCAAAAGAACTCTGCCAAAGCATTTCCTTAATAGCTTTGTATGAATTGACCGAACCGCGTTTCAAACGGGTAATCAGGCGGTCTGTCGTTTTTTCCAGTTTTTCCGATTCACAAACCTTATAGACAACACCATATTCCAAGGCTTTTTCTGCATTTAAAGCTTCCCCTGTCATGGCCAGCTGTGTGGCGCGCGTTATTCCGATTGCTCTGGTCAAGAGGAAAAGGCCTCCGGCATCAGGAGCAAGACCGACATTAACAAAGGCTTGAATAAAGCGAGTTTTGTCACTGGCAATACAAAAATCTGCTGCCACCGCCATATTAGCTGCAGCTCCGGCAACCGCACCATCTGTGCTCATCACGACAGGTTTAGGCAAACGTTTCAGAGAAAAGGAAATCTCATTAACCAGCTCTGCAATACGGACAAGAGACTGAACATTGTCATCATCAACAGCTCTTTGCATTTCAACCAGATCGCCGCCTACGGAAAACACTTTCCCATTCGCATTAATTAACAAAATTTGGACATTGTCGTCTTCTGCTGCAGCAGAAACAGCTTCTAAAATTTCCTCACAAATCGGAATGTTAAAGCCGTTTGAAACCTCCGGACGGTTAAGCGTTAAGGTTGCTACGCCATCAGTTACACTGTACAGAATTTCTTTAAAATCCATTTTCTAATTCCTCATCTCTAATTCTTAAATAATCAAGATAAACCGCTGTAGCTCGATTTTCAATATTAAAATAGTTTGAATGTCAAACTTTTTAACATCTCCATTTTATCATAAAAACAAAGAGTTCTCAAAAGGAAAAAGTACTTTTTACAATCTTTATCCCAAAAGAATATCAACTGCCTGTGTTAAATTAGCAATGAGGCGCTTAGCTGCCCGCTGATCAAGCCCGAAAGTCCTGTCTTCAACAGCCCAGACCTCTATTCCGGCAGTTGTTCCCGCAGTGATACCTTTTTCACTATCTTCAATGATCAAAATATCAGACTTTGGGATTTTCAGCTGCCGTGCTGCTTCATTGTAAATTTCCGGATCGGGCTTGCTTTTAGCAAACTCTTCTCCGGATAAAACAAATTCAAAATAGGGTAAAATAGCCGTTTCTCTCAAGGCCATCAAAATATCAGACTTAGTCGAACTGGAAGCTAAAGCAATTCTAATTTCGTGCTGTTGGAGCCTTTCTAAAACATCTTTAACATCTGAAAAAATCAGATGTTTATAGGGCCGAGGATGATTGTTTTTATACTCAGTATATTCTTTTTGCAGCTGTTCCGTGTCCCACTTATCGTAATCACTTCCTAAAATCTGCCGCCAAGACTGCTTCATATTGCTACCGATAAAAAATGCCGGCGGCAAATGCTTCATTGAAATTCCCTTGCTGTTCAAAAAAAGTTCACGCTGTCTGTAATAGAAACTTTCGGTATCAAAAAGAACACCATCCATATCAAAAATGATTGCTTTTACTGTCATGATACCCCCTTCCTTCAACCATTTTACCACAAAAACTGCTGACAAATTTTCTGAATTTTGCTATAATTTATATAATCTTATTGAAAATTTGGAGAATATATGAAAGTCGTAAAATTTGGAGGGAGTTCTCTCGCTTCTGCTGAGCAGCTTGAAAAAGTCTTAACTATTGTAAAATCGGATGACAGCCGCCGTTTTGTTGTTGTTTCTGCCCCGGGTAAGCGTGACGATCAAGATACTAAGGTAACCGATGCTCTAATCAAGTACTACAAGTCTTATGTTTCAGAAAAAGATGTTACTGCGGATCAAACTTGGATTATCAACCGCTATCGCTCCATTATTGATGAACTCGGACTCGGTCAGGGTGTACTGGAGAAAATTACCAAGGCAATCATTGATCTCGCCAATTTACCTATTGACGATAATGATTTTCTGTATGACACCTTTTTAGCTGCCGGAGAGGACAATAACGCAAAACTGATTGCTGAATATTTCAAAAAAAATGACCTGCCTGCCCGCTATGTACACCCCAAAAAAGCTGGTATTATTGTCACCAGTGAACCGGGAAATGCACAGATCATCCCATCCAGCTATGATAAACTGGAAGAGCTGCGTGACAGCGACGAAGTCCTGGTCATTCCGGGCTTCTTTGGGGTAACAGCCGATAATCAAATCTGTACATTCTCCCGCGGCGGTTCCGACATTACCGGTTCCATTGTAGCTGCCGGCGTCAAAGCTGACCTTTATGAAAACTTCACAGATGTTGATGGTATTTTTGCAGCACACCCCGGTGTCGTGCACAAGCCTCAGTCCATTTCCGAATTAACCTATCGGGAAATGCGTGAATTAGCTTATGCCGGCTTTTCCGTTCTTCATGACGAAGCTCTGATTCCTGCCTACCGCGGAAAAATTCCCCTTGTCATTAAAAACACAAATAATCCTGACCACCCAGGCACCAAAATTGTGCTCAAGCACACCGGAGATACGATTCCAGTCATCGGAATCTCCGGTGACGATGACTTTGTCAGCATCAATATTTCCAAATACCTGATGAACAGAGAAGTTGGCTTCGGGCGCAAAGTTCTGCAAATCTTAGAAGACTTAAACATCCGCTGGGAACATATCCCAACCGGTATTGATGACATGTCCATTATTCTTAGAGGCCGTGAACTGACACCGATTAAAGAACAGGAAATCATCTCACAGTTAACCCGTAAACTTGAAGTTGACGAAGTAGAAATTGAGCGTGACCTTTCTATTATCATGATTGTCGGCGAGAACATGAAAAACCACATCGGTGTCACTGCCAAAGCAGCCGAAGCTTTTTCAAAGAAGCATATTAACTTGGAAATGATTTCTCAAGGTTCCAGTGAAGTATCCGTCATGTTCGTTATCAAAACTGAACAAGAAAAAGCAGCTGTTAGAGCACTTTACCAAACTTTTTTTGAAAGTAAATAATAAAGTATCCGTTAAAAAAGCAAAAGGTGAAGGAAAACCAAGCGTTTTCCTTCACCTTTTTAATCCATCACACAGAAATAATTGCATTTGCAAAATTAGCCTTGCTGACAGACTTTGCATGTTTTTCCAATAATTCAACTGCTTTCAAATATTTATCCACAGCTGATATCCCTTGCCCAAATCTCCTCAACGTCATTTCAAAAAGACCAGAATATCAATTCCGATCTTCATTTTTTGAAAGCAATAATATCGGGAAGACAGGATTCGAACCTGCGACCCCTTGGTCCCAAACCAAGTGCTCTACCAAGCTGAGCTACTTCCCGTTCCTTCCCCCTAAAAACAAATCATCAGCCTAAAGCCAATCACTCGTCCATGCACCCTGCAGGATTCGAACCTGCAACCGCCTGATTCGTAGTCAGGTACTCTATCCAGTTGAGCCAAGGGTGCCTTCCCTTATGCCGAGGACCGGAATCGAACCGGTACGAAGGTTACCCTTCCCAGGATTTTAAGTCCTGTGCGTCTGCCAGTTCCGCCACCCCGGCCTCCTCTTAAAGCGAACGACGGGATTCGAACCCGCGACCCCCACCTTGGCAAGGTGATGTTCTACCACTGAACTACGTTCGCATACTATTTATGCCGGCTACATGACTTGAACACGCGACCCTCTGATTACAAATCAGATGCTCTACCAACTGAGCTAAGCCGGCCTATCCCTCATGCGGGTGAAGGGACTTGAACCCCCACGCCCTCAAGCGCCAGATCCTAAATCTGGTGCGTCTGCCAATTCCGCCACACCCGCATCCTATGACCCGTACTGGGCTCGAACCAGTGACCCTTTGATTAAAAGTCAAATGCTCTACCAACTGAGCTAACGAGTCGCTTACGGTCCCGACGGGAATTGAACCCGCGATCTTCGCCGTGACAGGGCGACGTGATAACCGCTACACCACGGGACCTATTCTAAGCAATTGTATTCGAACTAAAAAGCTAGTGATTTAGATAAATAGGTTAAGAAATCAGGATTTCTTACCTATTTCCTAAAATCATACGCTTTTCTTTACGTTCTCATTACTTAATTATGGGAGTTAACGGGATCGAACCGCTGACCCTCTGCTTGTAAGGCAGATGCTCTCCCAGCTGAGCTAAACTCCCTAAG
>NZ_JBZFUK010000010.1:0-21770 GCF_058314495.1 Streptococcus sp. ELY_86
AGAAGATTAACTAATCCACAGTGGCTTATTCCAAGTGTATCACTTGGGCTTTGGCAGTAGCTAACTGCACTAAATATAATATAAGGAGAAAAACAATGGGAAAAACAGTTGTTGAACAAATGGGTCAATGGGTTGCTGAAAGAAAGTTTGAGGATCTCAGTGCAGAAGAAGTAGCTGCTCTTAAAGGACGAGTGCTAGATGCAGTTGGCTGTGCTGTGGGAGCTCTCAGCAGCACTACGATTAAGAACATTCAAAAAATGACACAGGATCTGACACAAGATGGCTCTGCCACCCTAATCGGCGGCGGCAAAACCACTCCTGACTATGCTGCCTTGTTCAATGGAGCAGCTATCCGCTATCTGGACTACAATGACTCTTACTTGGCAAAAGGCGAGACTTGCCATCCTTCAGACAATATCTCAGCCGTTCTTGCAGCAACAGAACATAATAAAGGAACTGGAAAAGATTTCTTACTGGGTCTTGCCATTGCTTATCAAATTCAATGCCGCCTGTCAGATGAGGCGCCTGTCAGAAAACATGGTTTTGACCATACGGTTCAGGAAGCTTACGGGGCTGCCGCCGGAGCAGCAAAGGCGCTTGGCTTGACAGAAAAACAAATTGCCAATGCTGTTGCTATTTCAGGAACCAGCTACAATTCCTTGCGGGTAACCAGAACAGGTGCCTTATCGAACTGGAAAGGCTTGGCAGCGCCAAACACTGCGCGCGGTGCCATGTCTTCTGCTTTGCTGGCTAAATATGATATTACCGGTCCTCGTGAAGTCTTTGAAGGTAATAAAGGGTTCTATGAAACCATTGCCGGCAAATTTGATATTGACTGGGGAAAAGAGGGCTTGGAACGCGTTTTAAAAACAATTATCAAGCGCTACAATGCTGAAATTCATTCTCAGTCTTCTATTGAAGGCTTGATTGAATTCAGAAATAAAGAGCATATTGCGCCTGAGGATATTAAAGAAATTCGCTTAGATACTTTTGACGTTGCCTTTCATATTATCGGCGGCGGTGAAGAAGGAGACAAGAAGCAAATCAGACTGAAAGAAGAAGCCGACCACTCCCTTCCTTACATGCTTGCTGTGGCCTATCTGGACGGTCAGGTACTGCCTGCCCAATATGAACAAGACAGAATTTTACAGCAGGATGTTCAGGATCTGCTGCAAAAAGTTACGGTTAGAGAAGATCCTGCCTTTAGTGAACGTTTTCCGGCAGAAATGGCTATTAAATTGGAAATTGAAACCAAGGACGGTCAGGTTTACACAGTCGAAAAAGATGACTATCAAGGTTTCACATCAAGACCTGCCAGCTGGGATGTGCTTTTGGAAAAATACTATTCACTGACAGCAGCTATTGACAGAGAATTGGCTGAAGAAATTGCTAAAACAATTGAAAAACTGGAAGACATTGATATCAGTGAATTGACGGAGCTTCTTGCAAAAATCTAAAAAATTGAAGCTTACAGTCAACCAAGAAAGGATGGTGAAAATATGTTGGAAGAAATACCAGTCAGTATCTATCGGGGCGGCACCAGTAAAGGTGTCTTCATTGCTGATGAGGTACTGCCTGAGGATCAAAAGGCAAGGGATAAGATTCTTCTGAAACTGATGGGGAGCCCGGATATAAGACAAATTAACGGCTTAGGCGGGGCCGTATCCACAACAAGTAAGGTTGCGATTATTTCCAAAGAAGAAAAAGCTGATTGGGACGTTAACTACACCTTTGCCCAAGTGGCTGTTGATAAGCCGGTGGTTTCTTACTCAGGAAACTGCGGCAATATTTCCTCTGCGGTAGGAATTTATGCGATTGAAAATCATCTGGTGGAAACAAGCTCGCCGGAAACAATGGTTCGTGTTTACAACACCAATACTAAAAAGGTTATCAATGAGTATATTCCTACACCCGATGGGAAACTCACCTATGAAGGAGACTTTGCCATTTCCGGTGTTCCGGGCAAGGGTCTTAAAATCGAGCTGCAGTTCGTTGAGCCTTCCGGCGCTTTCAGCGGCAAACTGCTGCCAACCGGCCATACCAAAGATACACTTGTTCTGAAAGATGGCCAAGAAGCAGTTGTTTCAATTGTTGACGCAGCTAATCCTTTAGTCTATGTTCGGGCAGAAGATTTGGGATTAGAAGGGACAGAGAGTCCTGAAATGATTGACAGTAATCCTGATCTTTTAGCCAGACTGGAGGAAATCAGAGGGAGAGCAGCACAGCTGATGGGACTTATTGATAAGCTTGAAGACAGTGCGGTTCTTACTCCGGGGGTACCAAAACTAACCATTGTTTCGGCTCCCAAAACCTATGTCACCACAGAAAAGGAAACAATTGACGGAGCAGATTTTGATATTGCTGTCAGAATGATGAGCATGCAAAAAGCGCATAAATCTATTGCGCTGACGGGAGCTTTATGTACCGGCGCAGCCAGTAAAATTAAAGGAACCATTCCTTACGAAATCGTTAATAAACCATCAGCTAATCAATTAGAAATTGCCCACAGCAGCGGTAAGATTTCGGTTTCAATTGATTATGAAACTACCAATGATAAAACTCTGATAAAATCTGTTTCAAGTTATCGAACAGCCAGAAAAATTATGGTAGGAACAGCATTTATTGAGGAGGATTAGGCGATGTTAGCACTGCTTGGATATTTAATGATTATTCTGTTTATGGTCTTGCTTCTGACAAAGAAAATCAGCCCCTTTGTCGGCTTGATCCTGGTTCCGACCATTTTTGGAATTGTTGCGGCTCTTTTTAAGGGAGCACCTGTACTAAAGGCCTTCGAGTGGATTTATGAAGGGCTCTACTATGCGGTTGCAGGCTCCGGTAAGATTACTACTGGGGTAGCGCCGACCATTACCCTTTTGCTCTTTGCCATTTTGTATTTCTCTGTAATGCTGGATGTGGGTCTCTTTGATCCGCTGGCAGTCATGATGATTAAGTGGGCAAAGGGTGACCCTATGAAGATTACCATTGCCTCAGCAGTTATCACCTTAGCTGTCTCTTTAGACGGTGACGGAACGACAACGGTTCTGATTGTAACCGCTGCCATGCTGATGCTTTTTAAGAAAATGGGAATGAAGCAGATTTATCTGGCCGCCATCATCGGTTTTGGTAATTCTGTTATGAACCTGGTTCCCTGGAGCGGTCCTATGGCGCGGGCAATGCCTGTTTTAAATATTGGCCCTAAAGAATTTCTGCTGCCCGTTTTACCAGGAATGTTTGTCGCTGCGCTTTTAGGTCTTTTTCAAGCCTATACCTATGGGAAAAGAGAAAGAAAACGGCTGGGTTATGTTCCGGGAAAAGGAATCCTGACAGAAAGCGAAACGACAGGTATTATTAATGATGTAACTCTGACCAATGTTGAATATAAACGGCCTAAATTAATCTACTTTAATCTTTTATTGACCCTTGCGATTATGGTCTTATTGATTATGGATTTGATTAACGGCGGTATCTTATTCTTGCTGGGGACAGCCATTGCTTTAATTGTCAACTATCAGGACTTATCTCTCCAAAATTCTCGCTTGTTAGCCAATGGTGCAGAAGCTTTGGGTCCTGTTTCCCTGGTCTTTGGTGCCGGAGTTATTATGGGGGTTCTCAATGGAAGCGGCATGAGCAGCGCGATTGCTCATCAGTTGGTATCCATGATTCCGCAGAGTCTCGGCGGCTATATTCCGCTGATTTTGGCTCTGATTTCTTTACCGGGTCTCTTTTTCCTGCCAAATGACGCCTTCTATTTTGGACTCCTGCCGGTTATTGCTCCTATAGCTTATTCTTACGGAGCAACACCTGTTGAAGTCGGAGTAGCTTCACTTATGGGACAGGCTGTCAGATTTGCCAGCCCTTTGGTTGCCTTTCTTTATGTATTGGTTGATAGAACCGAGGTCAGCTTTATCGACTATCAAAAAGAATACTTAAAGTGGGGTCTGCTGAGTTTTGTCTTGCAGACATTAACCGCCGTATTGACTGGAGCTATTCCGATTTAAATGGATTTTTTACAAATATCAATAAAGGATTTGGCAAAGAAAGGCAGACTGCGATTCTTTCGATAAGCAACGATTAAATCAACATAAACCTTATCTTTAAGAGAGAAAAAACGAATCTTGTTTCCAATGCTGAGATGCTTAGTGTGAGAAGCATTGACAAAACAGACGCCAAAATTATTGGCAACTAAGTTAATAGCCGTTTCGATATTTCTGGTTGCCAGCACTCGCTGAGGCTGAAAATGATTTTTGGCAAAAATATCATCTGCTACCTGTCTTGAAAATTGATCGGGCTGGTGCAAGATAAACAGCTCGTCAGCCAGCAGATGCAAATCTAAAGAAGGGTAGGATTCGTGATTATCATACCTGCCAAATTTACTTAAGGGGTGCTCAACAGGAAGGGCCAATAAAATCTCTTCAGATTTTATTTTCTCAATTTCCTGCTGACGCCCCTCTTTTGTGCGATTCATCAAAGCGAGATCAACATCGCCGTTTTCAATCAAATGCGAAAAGGTCTTAGAAGAGGATTCATTTAGCTGAATCTCGACATTGGGGAACTGCTCATGAAATTTTGGCAGTAAGACAGGCACTAAATAAGAGCTTCTCAGCAAGGGAATAGCCAGTCTCAGGCGGCCAAACTTGTTATCAAGGACATTTTGCATGGTATCGTTAAAATTTTCTTGGATACGCAGAATTTGCAGGCCATACTTTAGAAATTCCTCACCTAGATAGGTCAGTTCTAATTTTTTGCCGTGCTGCACAAAGACATCAAAGCCCAGCCGCTGCTGCATATTTTTAATATAGGTGCTCAGCGAGGGCTGGGTAATGTAGAGTGCCTGAGCAGCCTTGGTCACACTGCCTTTATCAACAATGGCTTTGACGTATTCAATATCTCTGATTTCCATAAACAGCCCTTCCAAGTAAATTGATCTAATGCCTTTATTATACCACATGACGAGCAGCCTTTCTGCATGATTGCTGCATTGAAAAGGCTTTCAAAAAATGATAAAATTAAAAATACAGAGGCAGCTCCTCTTTGGAAGGGAGAAATGATGAAAAAGAAGTATTCCATTTTAGTTACCGTTCTGGCAGCCTTGCTCTTATTGGCTGGCTGCCTTCCTCCGCGTTTAGAAAGTACCGGCAAAAATCAGCAGGAAGTTAACAAGACCGCTAAGAAGATGTCTGTTGAAGACTTTCTTGACAAGGTTGAAGAGGCCAATGATGGCATTGAAACGGTCCATTTTGATATGAATACGGAGGTTATTTCACATGGCCGTAAAAGTCAGCACATGGTGGCTGATTTAGGCTATGACAGTTCCGGCGAAATTATTCAAAAGGCTAATATTATTATTGATGAAACAACCAACGGAATTGGTAAGTATCAAGAAATTGTCGGAGATCAAACCACCGCTCGAGTGCGTACGTCAAAAGACGGCAGCTGGCAAACAGCTAACCCTAAGGGCAGATACACTGTTCATCCGAATTACTTCAATTTTTTAGAAGTTCTCTATTCTATGGAGGATGACTTGGTTCTCAAACAAAGCGGCAGTGAGTATAAGCTGACTCTGCGCAGTCAAAATGTAGATATCGTTTCTTTGTTTAGAGAGGAGCTGAACCTTTATGTCAGAGGAATCAGCCAAACCGAGCTAAAGAAAGATCTTGAGGTGACTTTTGATAAGAAAACCTTCTATCTGAAAGACTTTGATTTGCAGCTGTCTTATAACGGCAGAAAAGGTGAGCTTGATTTAGAAGCAGCCGGTGAGTTTTCAAAATGGAATAAAGTCAGTGATTCACGGTTTTCAGTGAGTGATTCTGATTCAAATTCTGACGATTCTAATGCTATTTAGAAAAGCTTATCCAAAAAGAGCGGACAAAGGCTTTCACAGCCTTTGTCCGCTCTTTTTGCGGTTAGCCTATATGTGACAGGCAGATTTGTTCATGTCACTAGAGTTTCTCATTGACATACTGAACAAAGTGATTCCACCAAACTTTAAGGAAGAAGCTGCGCTTAACCTCAGTTTTAGCAACTAATTTGACAGTCGGCGGAGAATCAAGATAGCCTTGCCCGACAAGATTGCTGTCATTGAAACCGGCTTGTCCGACAAGCTGCCCCTTTTTAACAGCTGCAGTATAGCCTTCTTTTTTCGAATGAATAGTTACAGTGTTCTTTTGTTCGCTCAGTTTATTGCGGATGACAACAAGATCTTCTTTGGCGACAGCAGGAACGCTACTTTTTTTGCCGTCAATAACTTTTGCGGTGCTGTTTTTGTAGGTTCGTCCTTTACGGATCAGTGTTGCCTGCTCATAAGTATTGCTGATATAATTGAGCAGATCAGTGGTAGCCTTGAAGCGGGCAGACTCATCGGTATCAGAATTATTCGCGTTTAAAACAACAGAGATGATACGCATGCCGTTTTCTTTGGCAGTAGCAACAAAAGAAGCTCCTGCAAATTCTGTCGTTCCTGTTTTTAGACCGTCAACCCCTTCGCGCGCATAAGGCATATTGGGTAGCATGTAATTGTAGGTGTCCATCTGGGTTCCGGCAAAATCACCGGTCGTTTTCTTCGTGATTTTCAGAATCTGAGGGAAGTCTTTGATCAGATGGCGTGCAATAATAGCCACATCTTTGGCACTCATCATGTTTTCTTCATTAGGATCAGATCCGGGATAAATATGGTCGCCTAAAAGTTTGTTATTGAGTCCGGAAGCATTGACCAGTTTGGCATCGGTAATTCCCCAGTCCCGAAGCTGTTTTTTCATCATATCAACAAACCTGGGTTCTGTTCCGCCGACTTTTTCAGCTAAGGCAATGGCTGCGCTGTTGGCGCTGGAAATCATGGCTGCATCTACCAACTGCTTAACAGTGTATTCTCTGGCTTCCATAGGAACATTGCTGACGCTGTAATCGGTGGTCAGCTCGTAAGGGTAATTAGAAATTTTAACCTTGGTATCCCAGGTCAACTCTCCTGCTTTGATTTCTTTATAAACAAGATAGACTGTTAAAATTTTGGTGATGGATGCAATACCGGCAGGACTTGCAGCGTCTTTTTCATAAAGAATTTTACCGGTATCGGCTTCAACAGCGATGGCATGTTTAGCAGCTGCATCAAATTGTTCTTCGGCCTTGGCCTGAAAACCAAAGAGCGACAGAAGGAGCAGTACTGAGCATAAAATCTTTTTCATCATAGGTTTAATTATAGCATATTTTATAAGAGAAAAGCTTCCCTTTAAAACTTTTCGCACTTTGGGGTGAGGCTGCCAATGTCAGAAAAATAAGAGTTTACTGACAAACCGGCTGGTGAAGCCTTCAAAAGTCAGAAAAAATTTTTAAAAAGCCTGGTGGAGGAACGGTTTGCCAAATTCACCCTGAATTAAACCGTTTTCTGAGCTTTTTAGAAGAAGGAAAGCTGATTTTTGAAAGCTTGCTAAAAAGATTAAAATAAGATAAAATATCTGTGACATTAGTTTTAAATTTCAAGTTATTGAAGGATAAAAAGGAGACTATTATGTTAAACACAAAGAAAAGTACGTGGAAGCATGTCGGTCTGGGCTTGGTCGCCTTAGCTTCAGCCGCTGCTTTAGCAGCCTGCGGAAACGGCAGCAAACAGTCATCAAAGGATGAGATTAATTGGTATTTCCGTACGGAAATTAACTCTTTGGATATTTCTAAGAGTACAGATACCTACTCCGGAACGGTTATCGGAAATTCAGGCAGCAATCTGCTTCGTGTAGATGCTAAGGGGAAGACTGTCCCTGACTTGGCTAAAAAGGTTGAGGTGTCAAAAGACGGCCTGACTTATACAGCCACACTTCGTAAAGGCATCAAATGGTCAGATGGCAGTGCCATTACGGCTAAGGATTTTGTTTATTCATGGCAGCGGATCATTGATCCTAAAACGGCTTCTGAATACTCAAACTTGGCACTTGATTCACATGTTAAAAATGCCAAGGCTATTAACAGCGGAAAAATCACTGATCTCAATGCTTTGGGTGTAAAGGCTGAAGGTAATAAAGTCATCTTTACCTTGGAAACACCGACTCCGCAAATGGAATATCTCCTTGCCTTCACAAGCTTTATGCCGCAAAAAGAAGCCTTTGTTAACAAGGTCGGCAAGAAATACGGAACAAATTCTGACAGTCAGATTTATTCAGGACCGTACATTGCAACAGGCTGGAATGGCACAAACGGCAGCTATAAGCTTAAAAAGAATAAATACTACTGGAATGCCGACAAAGTTAAGACCAAAGTCATTAACATTCAAACCGTTAAGAAACCGGAAACTGCTGTTCAGATGTACAAACGCGGTGAATTGGACATGGCAGAAATTTCCAACACACCGGCTCTTTATAAAGCTAATAAAAACAACAAAGATGTTGTTAATATTTATGAAGCTGTAACAACGTACTTTGAATATAACCAAACAGGCGCTAACAAAGCCCTGTCAAATAAGAAAATCCGTCAGGCGCTTAACTACGCAACCAACCGTAAGGCTTATGTTGATACTGTTGTTCCGACAGGTTCGCGTGCCGCAACCGGTATAGCTCCTTATAAACTGGCCAAAGTTGACGGCAAGGATCTATCAAAAGAAGTAGCACCCGGCTATACCTATGATGTAGACAAAGCTAAACAACTTTTCAAAGAAGGTTTGCAGGAAATCGGTCAAACATCAGTGAAGTTTACCATTACTTCTGATGCCGATTCACCAACAGCCAAGGCCGGTCTTGACTACATCAAAGGTGCCTGGGAAAAAGCACTGCCAGGTTTAACGATCGAAGAAAAACTCGTTCCTTTCAAGCAACGCCTGCAAGATTCTAAAACACAAAACTTTGATATTGTGATGACGCTTTGGGGCGGGGACTACCCAGAAGGTTCTACCTTCTACAGTCTTTTCACCGGCAGCTCTTCGCAAAACAACGGTAAATTCTCAAACTCTGCTTATGACCAAGCTTATGAAAAAGCTGTAACAACTGATGCTTTAGATCCTGCAAAAGCAGCAGAAGATTACAAAGCAGCAGAAAAAGCTTTATTTGAGGAAGCCAATGTTAACCCAATTTACTTCCGCAGCATGAAGGGCTTGCAAAATCCTAGCATCAAAGGCTTAATCCGCAGCTCTACAGGACTAAATGTAGACTTTACTTATGCTTATAAAAAATAAGGCTTAAGATAAAGACAATTTCACACATGGCAAGGATTGGCTTAGGCCAGTTCTTGTTTTTATTGGGGAAAGCGCCAATAAAAGCTAAGAAAAGGAACATTATGCTTAAATATATTCTTAAACGTATAGGAATTCTTGTGCTGACCTTATTTATAGTTGTCACCATTACTTTCTTTCTCATGAAAGCGATGAAAGGAACTCCTTTTAATAATCCTAAATTAACTCCGGAAGCCATTGCTGCCTTAAATGTGCAGTACGGACTTGATAAACCTGAATGGCAGCAGTATCTGATTTACCTGAAGAATGTCTTTACCGGCGATTTAGGGACAAGTTTTCAGTATGTCAATCAGCCGGTAACGACCCTGATTGTTCAACGATTGGGCATTTCCGCTCAGCTTGGGATACAGGCCCTGATTTTAGGTGTGGGTCTGGGCTTGATTGTCGGAGCTCTTTCTGCGCGGCACCAAAATGATAAAGTCGACGGCTTTTTAAGTATTATTTCAACGCTTGGATACTCTGTTCCGTCTTTCATTTTGGCTGTTTTCCTGCTCAATATTCTGGGCTATCGTCTGCAGTTTCTGCCGGTTTCAGGCTGGGGCAGTTTTTCGCAAACCATTCTGCCGACTTTGGCCCTGTCCTTCAATCCTTTTGCCGTAACGACGCGCTTTGTCAGAAGTGAGATGATTGAAGCCTTGAATTCTGACTATATCCAGCTGGCAAGGGCTAAGGGACTGACAGACCGCCAGGTCGCTAACCGTCACGCTTACCGCAATTCCATGATTCCTGTTTTAACCTTGGTGGGTCCTATGGCTGCCAACCTGTTGACAGGTTCGGTCCTGATTGAAAGAATATTTTCTATTCCGGGAATCGGTGAGCAGTTTGTCAATTCGATTCCATCAAATGACTATCCTGTTATTATGGGAACAACCATTGTCTATGCGGTGATGCTGATGGGTATGATTTTATTGACAGATATTATCACCAGTATTGTTGATCCGCGTGTTCGGCTGCAGTAAGGAGAGTAACATGGCAGATAAAAATAGGACATTTGTGCTTGTCGGTGCAGGAAGCGCCAGTGCACAAGAAAAAATTGAAAAGCCGGCCCTGTCTTTCCTGCAGGATGCTTGGCGGCGTTTAAAGAAAAATAAATTAGCGGTTGTTTCGCTTTGGTTTTTAACTTTGCTTATCACGTTTTCACTGCTGTCTCCTTTGTTTGTGACGCAAAAGGATGCTAACAGCTTTGATTCGGATAAGGTTTCCACTTATGGCAATTTACCGCCTAACAGCGGCTTGGGTATTCCCGGCTGGAACGGGGTCTTCAAGATGCCTGGTTCAGATACTGCTTCCAATGTTTATGAAAATCAGTCGGTTCCTGAAGGGCAGCATTTCTTATTTGGAACTGACAGTTTAGGACGCAGTCTTGGGAAGCGGATTATCGTTGGTATCCGCATTTCGCTGTTAGTTGCAGTTGCGGCAACCTGCATTGACTTGCTTATCGGTGTTGTTTACGGTCTGACTTCCGGCTATATCGGAGGGATGGTTGATACAGTCATGCAGCGGATTATTGAAATCATCTCGTCTGTGCCAAATCTGATTATTGTAACCATGCTGGGGCTCTTGCTGGGTAACGGTATATTGGCTATTATCCTTTCAATTGCCCTGACCGGCTGGACATCGATGGCCAGACAGGTCAGAAATATGACGCTGTCCTATAAAGAAAGAGATTTCGTCTTGGCCGCAAGGACCTTAGGAGAAAGCGGTCCTAAGATAGCTTTTAAACATATCTTACCCAATATTTCGGGAGTTATCATCGTTCAGATCATGATGACAATCCCTTCGGCAATCATGTATGAAGCGATTCTTTCAGCTATCAATCTGGGGGTAAAACCGCCAACTTCTTCTCTGGGATCTCTTATTTCGGATGCTCAGGAAAACTTGCAGTATTACCCTTATCAGATTATTTTACCGGCTCTTGCTCTGGTGCTTATTTCTTTAGCATTTATTTTGCTGGGTGATGGGTTGCGTGACGCATTTGATCCAAAATCAGATCAGGACTAAGGAGGACAGTATGAGTAAAGAAAAAATCTTACAGGTCAATAACCTCCATGTCAATTTTCACACCTATGCAGGAGAGGTTAAGGCTATCCGTGATGTCAGTTTTTATCTGGAAAAAGGAGAAACCCTTGCTATTGTAGGGGAATCCGGCTCCGGTAAATCTGTAACGACACGCACCTTGATGGGGCTTTCTGCTAAAAATGCTGAAATTTCAGGGAATATTGAATTTAAAGGCCGCAATCTGCTTGATTTAAAAGAAGAGGATTGGGTCACTATTCGCGGCAATGATATTTCCATGATCTTCCAAGATCCGATGACCAGTCTGGATCCGACAATGAAAATTGGCCTGCAAATTGCTGAACCTATCATCAAGCATGAAAAGCTGAGTAAAAAAGAAGCTTTAGCGCGTGCTTTGGATATCATGAAAAAAGTCGGGATTCCTAATGCAGAAGAACACATCAACGATTACCCCCACCAATGGTCGGGCGGTATGCGCCAGCGTGCTGTTATTGCTATTGCTCTTGCTACCAATCCGGAAATCCTGATTGCTGATGAGCCTACTACAGCCCTTGATGTGACGATTCAGGCACAAATTCTTCATTTGATGAAAGAAATTCAAAAGAGTACAGATTCTTCCATTATTTTTATTACGCATGATTTAGGTGTAGTAGCTGGTATGGCTGACCGTGTTGCCGTTATGTATGCCGGAAAGATTGTTGAGTACGGGACAGTAGATGAAGTTTTCTATAACCCGCAGCATCCTTATACTTGGGGACTTTTGAATTCTATGCCGACAACCAGTACGGCAGCCGGAAGCCTCCAATCAATTCCGGGAACTCCGCCTGATCTGCTGCATCCTCCCAAAGGCGATGCTTTTGCCCCAAGAAATGAATTTGCACTTGACATTGATCTTGAAGAAGAACCGCCGTTTTTCAAAGTCAGTGAGTCTCATTATGCTGCGACGTGGCTGCTGGATGAGCGCGCTCCTGAAATTGTGCCCCCGGAAAGAATTTTAAAACGCTGGGAAAAATGGAAAAGTTTGAAGGGAGAACAGCCTAATGACTGAAAATCGTAAAAAATTGGTGGAAGTCAAAAATGTGTCTTTGACATTTAATAAGGGCAAATCCAATGAGGTCAAGGCTATTGACAACGTCAGCTTTGATATCTATGAGGGCGAGGTCTTTGGTCTTGTTGGAGAATCGGGATCGGGGAAAACAACAATCGGACGGGCTATCCTTAAACTTTACAATATTGATGAGGGTGAGATTGATTTTGAAGGGGAAACCATTTCCAAGCTCAAAGGCAAAGAACTCTTTGCCTTTCGCAAGAAAGCACAGATGATTTTCCAAGATCCTCAGGCAAGCCTGAACGGCCGTATGAAAGTCAGAGACATCATTGCTGAAGGTCTTGATACGCATAAGCTGGTAAAAAGCAGAGACGAGCGCAATGCCAAAGTTCAAGAACTGCTGGATTTGGTCGGTTTAAATAAAGACCATCTGACTCGCTATCCGCATGAATTTTCAGGCGGTCAGCGCCAGCGTATCGGGATAGCCCGTGCATTGGCTGTTGAGCCTAAATTTATTATCGCTGATGAACCCATCTCTGCTCTGGATGTCTCTATTCAGGCCCAAGTTGTTAATCTGATGCAAAAACTGCAGCATGAACAAGGATTGACCTATCTGTTTATTGCCCATGATTTGTCCATGGTTAAGTACATTTCCGATCGTATCGGTGTCATGCATTGGGGGAAATTAGTGGAAATCGGAACGTCTGATGAGGTTTATCACCATCCGATTCACCCTTATACAAAAAGTCTTTTGTCAGCAGTTCCTGAACCTGATCCCGAATTAGAGCGCAAACGCGTTCACAAGGTTTACGATCCTGCCCATGAATTAGACGGACAAGTGCGTGAGATGCGAGAAATCACTCCGGGACATTTTGTCTTGTCAACCGAAGAAGAAGCAAAAACCTATCAAAAAGAATTTAAAGTTCAGTAAAAAGCAGTCTCTGCTGTTATATATAAAAAGAGCAATAGGAACCAGATCATAAAATTTAGGTTCTTATTGCTCTTTTTATTTGTTGATAGGATAAATATCATAATTCAAATTAGAAAGATGCGGTGTTTTTTACCAAGTAATAATATTTCCGTTTTTTGTTATTTTCAAGGCGTTGCGGACATCCATCAACGAGCGGGTATTAGCCGCTTCGTCTCTGAACATCAAATTCACATAAATGATATCTAAGATTGTCAAATACAATATCCGAGATGTGAGAGACTCAGCACGAAATAAAGAATCCTGTGAATTAACGATAACACATTCATCTGACAGTTTTACTAATTCTGATTTTGGATTGCCGGTTAAAGAAATAATTTTTCCTTTTTTTGAGTGTACAGCGCGAGCCAGTTCAATCGTTTGAATAGACTCTCCCGAATGTGAAAACAAAAAGACACAGTCCTTTTCGTTTAATTTTGAAGCCTGACTCAACTGCATATGGTAATCAAATATGTAACTGCAGTTGTATTTTGTTCTTAAAAATTTATGATAGCTGTCCCATGCTAGGATAGATGAGCCTCCGATTCCCATAAAATAAATAGTTCTGGACTGCTCAATAATACTAATAATTTGATCGATAGGAATCTGAGGAATTGTTTCGATGATGGAATAGAGCGATTGAATATTAGAATAAATAACTTTTTCTGCAATTTCTGCACTGGAATCTGAGTCAGAAATATCATTGATACTTGTTAAAATATTGGCCGGTCCGTCATTAGAACTTTCTTTTTTTAGATTTGAAGCGACAGATAATTTAAAATTTTGGAAGCCTTTAAAACCGATTTTTTTAACAAAAGTAAAGATAGACGATTGTGAGACACCGATTTCTTCCGATAAGACAGCAATCGTTTTATTGATAATATCATCACCCAAGGAAAGAAAATATCTGGCGATTTGCTCATCTGTATTGCTGAATTCATACTTATGGCGATTAATAATGGTGCTTAGGTATTGATTTTTCAAGCGAGTATCCATCCTCATCTTTTTGATAATAATTATAAGATAAAAGAAAGTAAAAATCAAAAGAAAAAAATTTTTTCTAAATAACATTTACAAAACAAATTTTTTATTTTATACTAAACGTAGATTTAAGCAGAAGGAGCATATTTATGAAAACGATTGGAATTATCGGCTTAGGCAAAATGGGATTTAATCTGGCCTTAAATGCTCAAGATCATGATTGGAGTGCTATAGGATTCGATGAAGACCTGCAGGTCCGAAAAAAAGCGGAGAAAGCAGGGGTTCAGACGGCAGATTCGCTTGGTGCTTTAATTGAATCATTGGAAAATAAGAAGATTATTCTTCTAAGTACGCCTGCAGGAGAAATAACGAATCACTTGATAGGCGGACTAAAAGAGAACTTGCAGGCAGGGGATATAGTTATTGATAGCGGTAATTCGAATTTTAAAGATAGTTTAAGAAATTACCACTCTCTCAAGGAAAAGGATATTGGTTTTATTGACTGCGGAACCTCTGGGGGTGTCTTTGGTGCCCGGTATGGAGCTTGTTTGATGATTGGCGGTGAGCAAGATGTTTTTGATAATATAGTGGATTTCTTTGAGGCTATTTCAATTGAAGGAGGCTGTCTGTTTGTTCCTGAACCATCTGCAGGTCACTATCTGAAGATGGTTCACAACGGTATTGAATATGGGATGATGCAGGCGATTGGAGAAGGTTTTTCAGTATTGGAAGCATCAGGCTTTAATTATGATTATACAAAAGTGGCTAATGTTTGGAATCATGGGTCTGTCATTCGTTCATGGCTGATGGAAATTGCTGGAGAAGAGTTCAAGGATGACGCTAAACTAGAAAGGATTGAAGGTGTTATTGATACCAACGGCGAAGCGCAATGGACCGTTGAGGAGGCTTTGCAGCTGGAAGTACCTGTTCCTGTTATTGCTAATTCTTTGTTTGTCAGAAATTCAAGTAAGCTGACTGACAGTTTTTCAAATAAAGTAGTTGCGGCTCTGCGCCATGGCTTTGGAGGCCATGCTGTAAAATTAAAAGAATGAGGAGATAAGATGCTGAAACATAAGATTGCTATTGTTAATTCCAGCAGTTTTGGAAAAATTTTTCCGAAACATATGGACCGTTTAAAGGCGCTTGGTGAAGTTGATTATTTTAGATTTGAGCAGACGGTGTCTGGAAAAGAGTTGGCGGCAGCTTTGGACGGTTATGACATGATCATTGCCAGTGTAACACCGTTTTTCAACCAAGAGTTTTTTGAATATAAGGATGATTTAAAGCTTATTTCGCGTCACGGGATTGGCTATAACAACGTTGACTTAAATGCTGCTAAAGTCCACGGAACAATCGTTTCTCTTGTCCCGGCTCTGGTAGAACGTGATGCTGTTGCGGGTAATAATATAACTAATTTATTGAACGTTATGCGTAAGACCAGTCAAGCACAGCAGAGAGTTAAGAATGATAAATGGGAGGACCGGGCGCAGTTTATCGGACATACACTTTACAATAAGATAGTTGGCGTTATTGGTCTTGGCAATACAGGGAGCTGTGTCGCTGAAACAGTGAGAAATGGCTTTCGCTGCCGAGTACTAGCTTATGATCCCTATCGTTCAAGGGCAGAGATTGAGCAATTTGGTGCTGAAAAAGTTGATTTTAACACGATTTTAACGCAGTCAGATGTCCTGTGCCTGTGTGCCAACTTAACTGAAGAAAACTATCATTTCATCGGTAAAGATGAAGTTGCCAAAATGAAAAATAATGTTTATATTTCTAATTCTGCACGAGGAGCACTGGTTTCAGAAGAGGCAATTACTGAAGGATTAAAATCGGGGAAAATTGCTGGCTTTGCTACTGATGTTCTTGAAGTTGAACCCGGACGTTTTGACCATCCTTATTTGGCCTTTGACAATGTTGTTGTTACACCGCATACTTCAGCCTATACAATGGAGTGTCTGGAGGCTATGGGAGAAAAATGTGTTGAAGACTGTGAAAATATTTCTTTAAGAAAATTACCTGTTCGCAGTGTTCAATCGGAAAGTTCATGGATTAAAGGAGGGGGTTGAAATGCTGAACGATTTTAAGGTTAAAGTTGGTCCGCAGTATTATCGTTACAGTGAAGATGCAATCACGGATGTCGAGAAACTGCTTAACTCTGCTCAGGCTAAAAGAGTGCTGGTAGTCCATGGAACAGTCTCTTGGGAAAAGGCTAAACCTTATCTTACGTTTCTAAAGTGTTTAGATTTTGAGTTTCAATTTCATCAATATACAGGTGAATGCAGCTACTATGGGGCAGATTTAGTTGTTGATAAGGCAAAGAGCGAAAGGATAGATTTTATTATAGGGGTTGGCGGAGGAAAACTTGCTGATCTTGTGGGTTTTGCCAGCAATATTGCTAATATACCTTTCGGACTTATATCTACTTTAGCCAGTAACTGTGCGCCATGGACTCCTTTGTCAGTAATGTGTAAAGAGAGCGGAGAAGCTGAAGGAAAAACAGAACATTTTCTGCAACAAGCTCGTTTTTTACTAGCTGATCCCAGATTGATTGTTGATTCACCTGTTAATTATTTTATCGCCGGAATAGCAGATACTCTGGCTAAATGGTATGAGAGTGATATGATAACCCAGCAAACTTTTTTACAGAGTGAACCTTTTGTGATGTTGGCTCGTTACACAGCTCTTATTGCGAAAGATATTCTTATGCGGGACGGAAGCAAGGCTATTGAAGACATGAAAAATGTTAATGTTACAGACGAATTCGTCCGTTGTTCTGAAATTATTTTTGGTATGGCAGGTCTCGTTGGAGGACTAGGTGATAAATACGCACGCAATGCAGCTGCTCATGCTGTGCATGACGGAATTGCTAAATATATTCCGGAAAGTCATTCTTATTTGCATGGTGAAAAAGTTGCTTACGGTATTTTTTATCAGTTAGCACTTGAAGATAAATGGGATGTTATTGATGAATTATTGCCTTACTATCATGAGATGAATTTGCCGACTTCCTTGACTGCTATGGGAATTTTTCCTAAAAATGAAAGCGTTATCAACGATATAGTGGCTTTTATGGATAGTAAAGAAAAAGTTCACTTGATTCCAGTGGATACCAGTAAAAAAGCTCTCAAAGAAAAACTCTTGAAGTTAGAAGACTATATTACAAGTAAAAAATAGGAGGAAAAAAGATGGAAACTTTAACAGCTGTTCAAAGTTTAGCCATAGGTTTATGGGTTGCCGCTATTATGTCCAGATGGCTGGGCGGCGGTGCAACGTTGACTCTGCGATTTTCGCTTCTCATGACAGGTTTATTCTGCGGCTTTGTCATGGGAGATGTCTACCATGCCATGATTGTTACAGCAGCACTGCAATTGATCTATATGGGAGTATTCTCACCGGGAGGATCTATGCCTTCTGAACCAGCGGTTGCAGCTGCAATTGCTGTTCCGGTCGCGCTATTAGGTAATTTAAAGCCTCAGGCAACTATTGCAGTAGCAGTTCCTGTAGGCTTGTTAGGCAGTTATTTATATCAATTTCGTTTCTTTCTGAATACCTTTCTTGGTAAATATACCGATCGTGCAGTTGAAAAAATGGACGAAAAGGCTATCAAACGTTCAATCATCTTATATCCAACTTTGGCATCGTTTATCTTGTTTGTTCCTTTGATTTTTGTCGCCTTATATTGGGGAACACCAGTTATTGCTGATGTTATCGCTGCTTTAAAAGGAACTGTCATTTTACACGTTTTGGAAGTTGTCGGTGGCGGTTTGGCAGCTATCGGTATTGCAACAACGATTTATGTTATCGGCCGTAAAGATTATTTGGTTTTCTTCTTTTTAGCCTATTTCGCCAGCGTTATTCTTAAAGATTCCAATGTGACCATGGTAACCTATGCAATATTGGGAACTATTGTCGCCGTGATTTTTGTAATGGCTACTAAAACAAACACACAGACCGCTGGATCCTCGGAGTCATCAAACGATATGGAAGATGACGATGATGATTTTTAAATGAGAGGTAGATAAAATGACTTCAACTATCAGTAAAACGACTAATACTAATCAGCCTGAGGAAATTACTCAAAAAGATGTCAATAGAGCCTATCTAAGATGGCATTTTGCAAATGAAATTCCGCATTCATTTGATCGTTATATAGCATCTTCTTTACTATATGCAATGATGCCGGTCTTAAATAAACTATATAAAAATCCTGAAAAAAGAAGAGAGGCCTATGAACGCCAATTACTATTCTTTAATACACAGCTGACTTGGGGCGGCGGCATTATAACCGGTCTTATGGCTTCTATGGAAAGAGAGCGAGCCCGACAAGAAAGTGAACATGAAGAAATCACAATGAGCGATGACTTAATGTATAACACAAAAGCAGGCCTGATGGGAGCTCTGGCAGGAATTGGTGATGCTATTGACTCTGGGACCATACAGTATATTTTTATAGCTATTGCTGTACCATGGGCGCAGTCAGGTAATGCGCTAGGAGCCTTGTTTCCTTTTATTTGTTTTGCTATTTATCAATTATCCGTTGGTTTATTCTTTGCAAAGCAAGGCTTCTCTCTGGGACGTAATGCTACAAGTTTGATGCACAGTACAGGAGTGCAGAATGCCATTAATCTATTATCTATTTTAGGTTTATTTATGATGGGAGTTCTTGCAGGAAATTATGTAACAGTAACCTCCAGCTTGAAATTTAAACTTTCAGGTAAAGAATTTATTATTCAGGATTTGCTGGATAAAATTGTTCCGGGGCTATTGCCTTTGGCTGTAGTCATAGGAGTTTATTTATACTATGTTAAAAAGGGGTTAAAAGTTACACAATCATTGCTATGGCTGACTCTTATTTTAGCTCTTTTGGCTGCAATTGGAATTTTATAATGCAAAGAAGAAAAGGAAAAGAAATATGGGAAATGTTAATTTAGCAAGAGTTGATGAGCGTCTGATACATGGTCAGGTCATGATAACCTTGTCTCAGCGCAATGGTGTAAATTCTATTTTTGTTGTTGATGATGTCGTTGCTCAAGATAAATTCATGAAGGATTTGTACAAAAGTGCCGGCAACAGAACGGGACAAAAAACTATCGTCATGTCGGAAGAAAAAGCTAAATACTACTGGGATGAGTACAAATTTAAAGAGTATAGCTGTATTTTAATTGCTAAAACTGTAAAAACAATTGCAGATTTAGTGAAGTATGGAATCCCTGTTTCCGAGCTTAATATCGGCGGAATTGCTAAGAAGAGTGATGATGACATTTTAGTGACAAAATCAGTTCATTTAAACAAAGCAGACGCAGAGTTGCTAAAAGATTTAAAAGAACATCATAAAGTCAGTGATATTTATTTTCAAGCGACACCGGCAGCGGCGAAAACATCGCTGGATGAAGTTTTGAAAAAATTCAATCTATAGTCAGATTAACAAAACTCTTTGGTTTTGAACCAAGAATCAGATATAGGAGGTGAAACAGTTGGATATTATTATTGCCAGTCATGGCGAACTTTCAGCAGGCTTTAAGGATGCCTTGGCTGTTATTTTAGGAGATGTTTCAGATATACAAACAGAAAAACTGTCAGCTGGGGAAAATGTAGAGACATTTGGAGAGCGTCTATCTGCTAAAATTAAAAAATCAGATTTAGCAAAAGGTGTGATCGTTTTTGTTGATTTGATTGGTGCTTCTCCTTACAATCAAGCAGTTCTTGCGGTTAGACAATTAAGCAAGGAGCAGGCTGCAAAGATTTTTGTTGTTAGCAATGTCAATCTACCTATGATTTTAGAAGTTCTCAACCATAAAATTTTAGGTTCTGATATAGAAACAGCCGTTGAGAGTCTGGAACAGTTCATACCTTCAAGAGAAACTATCTGGCATATCAGTGATTCTTTAAAGAAAGATGAAGATGATGAGTTCTAAAATACAAGTTCAAGAGAAGTCATTAGTGATTTTTGATATGGATGGACTGTTTTTTGACTCTGAAAAAATCTATGCAGAAGGATGGAGAAAAGGATTTAAAACCTTTGACATCAGCGTTAGTGATGAGTTTATCTATTCGATGGCTGGTCAAAGTGCTCACGATAATAATCTCTCTATGGGTAAGTTTTTGGATGAGGCTACGCTGCAAGCTGTTAGGAAAATTCGAGAAGATTATTTTTATCAAAAATTGGCAGAAGATAAGGTTCTGACATCATATTTTGCAGTAGAAATGGGGAGCCTTTTAAAAAAAGACGGCTATCAAATTGCTCTTGCGTCTTCTTCAAATAATCAACGTGTTTATGAGCTTCTAAACTCAAAAGAGCTCTGCTGCTTTTTTAACTATGTCGTGACAGGAGATCAAGTTGAGTTTTTAAAACCGGCACCAGATGTATATAAGAAAGTTCTTAGTTTGGCTGGTAAATTTCCTGAAGATGCTATTGCGTTTGAAGATTCCTTGACAGGTGCGAAAGCTGCCCAAAATGCAGGAGTTGACGTATATCTGGTTTCTAAAGAGTTGAGCCGAACATTGTCTGATTCAGAAAAATATCAAGGAGTATTTCCAAATTTAAAAGCTGCTTATAAGAGTATTTTTAAATAGTACTAAGGGAGGCTTATATGATTGCAGCACAGTTGTTAAATAACTATTTTTTCGCGGTCATCCGCGGGAAAACTGAGAAAGATGCTATTGAAATTGCTAAATATTCAGTACGCGGAGGTATCAAAAATATTGAGATCACCTTTTCAACACCAAACGCAGATAAAGTTATTGAAGAATTAACAAATTATTATAAAAGAGATAAACAGGTTATCATTGGAGCGGGGACTGTCATGAATAGTGATCAAGCAGAACTGGCTGATAGGGCAGGAGCAAAATTTCTAGTCAGTCCGCACTGTTCGGAAGAAATAGCTGAGTATGCTCACAAACATAATATTGAATATAGTCCGGGATGTGCTACAGTAACAGAGATTGTAAAGGCAACAAAAATGGGAGCAAAGATAATAAAATTATTTCCCAGTGAAACTGTAGGAAAGAACTTTATTAAAGCTGTACACGGCCCGCTTCCGGATATTAAACTCATGCCTTCTGGGGGCATAACAATCAGCAATATCAGAGATTGGAAAGAAGCCGGTGCTTGTGCAGTCGGTATAGGGGGAACACTCACCAAAAAAGTTTCTGAGGAAGGCTACCAAAGCGTATCACAAATAGCTCGAGCTCTTGTTGAGGCAATAAATTAATCTTGTCTCTTAACTAAGTATCCCCACAAGGCCTCGTTACCCATCAGAAAAAACGGAGAAAAGCATAGGCTGGTATTGTCTATGCCTTTTTATAGAGTATTATCTCTATCAGACACCTGAACATAGGACGGGGCGGTCTCTGCATGTTTACTGTTTACTGCCAGTCTTTTGGCTTGCTGTCTGGCGTGATAGCGCGCGGTTATGGGGAAGAAAGGCAGTTAAAGCAATGAAGGACAAAAAAATTAAAAAAAGGAGTTGACAAAGGTGGGAAGAGCTGATAGAATATAGTAGTTGTCTCGTTAGGAGACAGCACGACAGAGCCCTTTGAAAACTGAA
>NZ_JBZFUK010000011.1:0-1542 GCF_058314495.1 Streptococcus sp. ELY_86
TCTCCTTATATTATATTTAGTGCAGTTAGCTACTGCCAAAGCCCAAGTGATACACTTGGAATAAGCCACTGTGGATTAGTTAATCTTCTCCAATCGCTTGACGATTTCGAAAAGGCTCTAACCACAGCTTTTTGTTTCAATTGGTAATGAGTTTGATAACGCCTAGACGTTTAATCTCCTGTAAGGTGACAAGGCAAAAAGTTCGTGGATAACCAAGTGCGCTTGAATACAATATATATTAGGAGGTAACCTCTATGCTTTTTGTGGGCATTGATGTCGCTAAAAACAAACATGATGTATCCGTCTTAAACGAACAAGGAAACAATGTCCTCAAACCACTCACTTTCTCTAATAACAGAGCTGGTTTTAGTCTCTTAGACAATACCCTGAAACAGCTAAACCAAGACGCTCTCATCGCTCTTGAAGATACCGGACATTATGCCTGTAATCTCTTAACTTTCCTTCATGAACAGGGCTATCCGGTCTATACTTACAACCCTCTGATTATCAAGGAGTTTGCCAAGTCACTGTCACTTCGTAAAACCAAGACAGATAAGAAAGATGCCCGTGTTATCGCACTTAAGGTATTATCAGATCCAAACCGTGAGCAGTTTCGACACGATAGCTGTCAAGAAGAGTTGAAGATTCTGACGAGACATATCCATCGCCTCAAGAAGAAACAGTCCGACTGGAAAGTCCAATATACTCGCTGTCTGGACATCATCTTTCCTGAGTTGGCTAAAATCATTGGAGAGCATTCCGATTATGCCTACGAGCTACTCTCACGCTACCCCAGCCCTCAGAAAATGCTGGACGCTGGGGTTGAGCAACTGATAGACATTAAGCGATTAACAGTCCCTAAAATACAGGATATTCTCAAAGTCGCATCAAACTCTATCGGGACAACTTCACCTGCCCATGAGTTTGAACTCCTCGAAATCATTGAGAATATCCAGCACTATAACAGGCTCATCGCCAAAGCCGAAAAACAAGTCGATGAGCTGATGGCTGAGATCAACTCGGTCATCACTACTGTGTCAGGTATCGGTAATCGGTTGGGCTCAGTTATCCTAGCGGAAATCAGAAATATCCATACCTTTGACAATCCAGCGCAACTTCAGGCTTTTGCTGGACTAGAACCCTCCATTTACCAATCAGGGCAGATAGACATATCAGGGAAAATGGTCAAGCGTGGATCGCCTCACCTACGATGGGCTCTCCTGCAAGCCGCACAGAAAGCGGCACGCTATTCCCCTGCCTTCAAAGCCTATCTCAGAACTAAGTTAGACCAAGGGAAGCATTACAATGTCGCTGTCACTCATGTCGCTAAGAAACTTATCCGAATACTCTTTTATCTGCTCAAATACGACAGCCCTTTTGACGAAAATAAAGTAAGATAATTCTCGAAAATCTTAGACTTATCCTAACCTTTGAAAAAATGAGGCGTTTCAGAGGCTTTTTAGTGTACTCTCAAACTCATAATGGGAACAAAATATAAATTCATCTAAAACTATTGACTTTTCTTATAGTTTGTCTTTTTAT
>NZ_JBZFUK010000012.1:0-1165 GCF_058314495.1 Streptococcus sp. ELY_86
GGCACAGTGTCAAGTCAAGTGCAACAAGTTCATGGATAGACTAGGATGCCATTGTTTAGGCTGTTTGGGCTAGCCCAAACAGAAATTTTGAAGTTTTGTAACGGTGAAGCCGTCTAGGTCTTTCGTTAATAGCTGAGAGATATTGAGCGAGTTCTTCATCAGTCAGCGGATTGAGAGATTTCCCTTTAGGGAGAAACTCCCTGAGAAGACCATTGAAATTCTCATTTGTCCCTCTTTCGTGAGATGAATAAGGATGGGCAAAGTAAATATCAACATCTTCTAACTCTGATAAAAGACTGAATTCAGAACCGTTGTCTGATGTGATAGAAGAAATCGGATATTCAGCCAAGAGTTCTTTAACAGCCTTATTGATAGTTTCTGCCTGCTTATTGGGCAACTTACAAGCTAAGGCAAAACGTGTCTGACGTTCCACCAAAGTCATAACGACAGCCTCTCCCTTAGTCTTTTTCCCAAGAACCAAGTCAATCTCCCAGTGACCAAACTCAGAGCGGTTGTTAACTGTTTCTGGACGTTCTTCGATGGATTTTCCAAGTGTCTTCTTATTGACCGTGGTTTTAGTCCTAGTCCGTTTTCTGATGCTCACCATCTTAGGTAAATCGATTGGCTTGATAGAAATAAGACCTGATAAAATGTAGCGATACACTGTCTTCGTTGAAGGTACAATTTCTGCCGGATGTTTCGCTTTGTATTCTTGGACAAAGGTATCCACACTATGACGACGAATCTTGGCCTTTACGGCTTCTTCAAGCTTGTTAAAGAAAGTCGGAGAGCATTGGTCTAGTTTCAGATAGACACTGCGCTTTCGATTTTCTTCGTAGACGCGTTGACCGCTATCAGCGAAATAGGAGGAATAATAAGTCCGTTTGCCATTCTTATCCTGAACTTGCGTTACTGTGCCACGCTTAATCTCACGAGTAATGGTAGAACGGTGACGATTGAGTAAACGTGCAATCTCAGCGGGCTTTTTCCCCATTTTCAAATAAGCACTGATTTCGCCTCGCTCAGAAGCTGATAAGTGAGAATAACGAGATTTTTTGGTAGAATGGTTAGTGGACATGTTCATCTGCTTTCTATACTGAGTTGGGGAATTCTAGTATATCAGACGAACATGTCTTTTCTGTTGCACTTCATTTTACAATGCGGG
>NZ_JBZFUK010000013.1:0-539 GCF_058314495.1 Streptococcus sp. ELY_86
AGGTTTTGTATCCCAATGGAGCCTAGCGGGATCGAACCGCTGACCTCCTGCGTGCAAAGCAGGCGCTCTCCCAGCTGAGCTAAGGCCCCTCTTCCCTCTCAAAACTAAACAAGACGTAGCCAAGTGCTTCCGTTGTAATTGTATTCGGACTAAAATCCTTGTGAAAAAGATGTCCTGCCTAAGAAATCAGGATTTCTTGTCAGACCCCTATGTTCATACGGATTTCTTAACGTTCTCATAACTTACTTTTCCTTAGAAAGGAGGTGATCCAGCCGCACCTTCCGATACGGCTACCTTGTTACGACTTCACCCCAATCATCCATCCCACCTTAGGCGGCTGGCCCCTTAAAGGTTACCTCACCGACTTCGGGTGTTACAAACTCTCGTGGTGTGACGGGCGGTGTGTACAAGGCCCGGGAACGTATTCACCGCGGCGTGCTGATCCGCGATTACTAGCGATTCCGACTTCATGGAGGCGAGTTGCAGCCTCCAATCCGAACTGAGATCGGCTTTCAGAGATTAGCTTGCCGTCACCGGCT